>JBBRBC010000030.1:0-46290 GCA_038206205.1 Opitutales bacterium | reverse complement strand
ACGGCTTGCGCCGACGCAACGGACTTGGTTTTCTTTTTCATGGGTGGTGGTTCTTTGGGTTTTAGACTTCCCTCTGCCTTTATTGGCAGCGGAACCACCATCCACCCAGCTATCTTTTAACGACCACCGGGACGCTTCCTTGAGTTGTGGCAACATCCTGAAAGAGGGGAGACGTTGCGCGCGTTGGTTCGTATGATCGGAGCCGTATAAAGGCTGCGCTAGCCCGATTGGGAAAAGCGTTTGGATGGTGGGCCCACTCGGATTTGAACCGAGAACCAAAGGATTATGCTTACCACTTCGGCTTTCGCCGCCGGCTGGAAACCGTGCGTGGTCTGGACCATGCCTTCACCATACCGCCGTCGGCTTAGGTGGGTGATTATGGCCTCTACACCTTCCCGCGTTTTCACGCAGGCTTGGCTCGGCGTTGGGTCGTTCAACGGCAATCAATTCATTAAATTGACGTCCATCAAACAGGCCGTTCACCGAATTTACACCTTACAAGCGACAGGTTTCCCCGTCGCCGACCCGATATATCAAGTCCTCTGCTCTAACCGTTGAGCTATAGGCCCACTGAACATCCAAAGAACAGCCTTCATGGCTACCGGGTAAAACGACTGCGGCAAGTTCGATCTACCCAGTTAGTAAATCGAATGCGTCTGCGCCACTTCTTCGTCGTCTGCGGGTATGCCGGACGCTTTGCTCAGCGGAATCAGCTTACCCAAACCAGTATGTTTTGGCCGAGTGTCGTCGGCGTAGTAGGTGGCGGTAACGGTCGGGCTGGTGTGGCGAAGCGCCAGACTCGCGGCGAATAACCCGAGCTTTTCAGTGATGAGTTTGCCGAATTCCTTGCGGAGCGTATGCAGGGGCTTTTGCGCCGTGACGCCTTTGCCGCGAAGCCAGGCGCAAAGTTCACCAAAGTGCGGCTGGGCGCGATAGTGATCCCAACCGTTGGTCTTGCGGGGCATGTTGGTCCCATCGATGACAAAGATGCCTGTGGCTTTCTTGAATTCACGTTGGAAGAAATTAGCCAACTCAGTTTCCAGACCGATGTCATCACCGGAGCCCTCTGTTTTCAATTGGGCATACTCTGTCACCTCGATACGCAGTATCCGGTTTTCGAAGTCGAACTGGGACCAGAGCAGCTTGTCGATTTCGTTGCGACGAAGCCCAAGGTGCAACCCGAGCAGAAATATCTTCAGCTGTTCGGGCTGGCTCTGCTGGAGTTCCTGAAATGCCAGATTCGTCAGCCGATAGGGGTCGATTCTGGAGCGATACCGAAACGCGCTGCGTCCGCGAGTGACAAAGGATGTATTGGTGAAAGGAATCGGTTCCGGGAAAGTGATACCAAAATCGGCCAGCCGCTTCCTGATTCTTGGCCCGAACATGGCTTTCGAGGCCCGAATGTAACCGTCGAGAGTGTGCTTGGCGTTCAGCGCTCGCATCGGATTCTCTGCACGAAGCGCCAAATAAATGTTTTTCCAAATTTCGATCCGTGCCGGGGTCAGGTCCACGAGTTTTATGGCGCGTAGTTTCTCGCGCCATTTCTTCAGGCCGTCCCGGCGCGCATCAAATCTCGTTCGTGGCTTGTCCGTTTCGAACATGGAGCCCAATGCGGTGAAGAACTTGGTCACATTGCGGTAGAGCGCTTGGGGCGAATAGAGCTTCTGCTGCTCAAGATAGTCCAGATAGTTACCCACGGTGACGAAGGTTGGCGGAACATAGATCGCCTGGGGTTTGAATTGAATTAAAGTTTTGTCCCAGCCATTTGCGGCAAGCGATATCCAGATTTGCTTCGCTTTGCGCGCCGCCTCCACCCGGTTCGATGTGTTGAGCGGAAACGACTCGCGCCGTGCTGCAAATTGAATCTTTACCGTGAATAAGCCGGCTTCCCTTTTCTCCCCTTCGGCTTGATATGTCGGCCGGAAAACCTTCTTCAACCAATAGTCGGAGTGAGTTTTCCCGCGAACGGCACTGGACACTTCTTGGACACTTTTTGTGTCCTCAACCGCATTTCTAGGATTTTCGTTTTCGTGAATCATTGCACCGGAATATCGGTGCAAGTCTTTGCTTTTCAAAGGAGAAGTAGTGGACAGAGGGGGCTGAGTTGTGGACATCGATGGGTGGTTGTGGACACCCAAAATGCGAGCTCATAATCCCTTGGTTCACGGTTCAAATCCGTGTGGGCCCACCACATTTCTTTCCAAAGTGGAAAGAAATGTGTCCGCCGACTAATCCTCCATCGCTTCATGCGACGGAGGAAGCCTTGGCGAAGGTGGACTGTAGTTATTTCGTGAGAGTAAACGGCATCTGACTTGGCAGACGGGAAAATGTTTTGCTTGCTGGCATCGTGCTGAAAATCGCCGTCATCGCCGACACTCATGATTCTTATCCACCGGACTTGCCCGGTCGTTTGGCGGCGGCGGACGAGATCTGGCACTTGGGCGACGTGTGCGAACCGGAGGTGCTGCTCGCATTCGAGCGGCTGGGTAAGCCGCTGCAGGTGATCTTAGGCAACAACGAGGCGCATAATCTCTGGCCACTTTCGTTGATCTTGGAGAGAGAAGGGTGGCGTTTCTTTTTGGTGCATATTCCGCCACGCCACGTACCAAGTGGGGCGCAGATTGTTTTGCATGGTCATACGCATGTGCCGCGCGATGAGCGCGACCTGGCTGGGGTGCGTTGGCTGAATCCCGGCTGCATCTCTCATCCCAGGGGCGGGGCAGCGGCGAGCTTTGGCTGGTTAACGATTCGCCACGATCAACCGCCTGAGTGGCGATTGGAATTGCTGTGAAATTCCCACGCACGCGATCGCGGGCGACCGTAGCGGCACCTTCAGTTTACTGTGGTGCGCCTGAGCTTAAAATTCCCCATGACGAGCGCATCGGGCTCCGGGGCGGAGATCACCCCAAATGAGGTGACGACGCAGGCGGAACTTTTGCGTCGGGCAGCCCGCGCGGCTTCCGCGATCCGGGGCGGAGTGATCGGTTGGCCATTGCGGCCAAATGAGGCAAGGGTGATCTGTCCTTCTGCGGTGATCACGATGATACTGTCACCGGGTTTTTTCCCGGAGGAATAAGTGCCCGCTACCGTTTTGAAAAGACTTTCGCGTTCGTCTGTTGAGGTGAGAATCACGACATCGGAGGGTACGTCGCCTAGGTGCCGGTGCGGTACGCCATACCATAGGCCGACGGCCAACAAGATTACTCCGGTACCGATGAGACCTGTTACCTCCATGACGGTGCGCAAGGTGCTACGTTGGGAAGAGGAAGATCTCGCGGACCCGGGACGGGCCTTGGTGCTGATCGGCGGGGTGGAGTTACTATTGCGGAACGGCGGAAGTTCACCCAACCCTTCCGGAGTGTGCACCGTCCAATAATCGTCGAAGGAGGAGGCGCTCTTGTGCATCCGGAGCAGCCCGTTGTGGACGGCGATCCGCCAGCCTTTTTCGCCGCGGCGGACAATGATGGCCGGCTCCGGAGTGGGTTGTCCGGTGGGAATGATTTTAAGCAGCTTGCCGGCGAGGGCATAAATTTCTTCCGGGAATTGCGGGCCGAGTTCGATTTTATCGGTCGGAGTCCCGGTACCAGAGAGATCAGCCTTCAGCTGAAGCAAAGTGACTTTGTAGGGCGAAATCATTTTTCGATGACGTAGACGAGTTCGGCTGCGCCTAATTGAATGTTCCCGTCGTAAAGATTTCCGTCGTCGATCATTTGATCGACTAACTCGAGAAGCTCCATGTCATTACTCAAAGTGGATTCGCTGACTGTTGCGATGCCGAGTGCGGCCTTACCATAAAAAGGATCGCCTGTGGGAGCGACATGCCACATATATTTGCCGCCAATGGGGCTTGGCGTCTTGAACGTGTCGGTTACGGCGATGCCAAGTTCACCAGGATCACCGGGGACGGCTCCGGGGGTCGGATAACGACCATTCGCCAGATTAAAACTTGAAAAAGCAGCCGAGAAAGTACGCAGATTATTAACCGTGGCAGTCGCTTTCGACTTAATGACAACCCGGCGATAACTCGGGATCGCGAGTGCCGCGAGGATGCCGATAATCAACACCACCACGGCAATCTCAACGAGCGTGAAAGCGCGTTGAGGTCTGGCGGGCCAAGAGTGGCTATGTGGCGTACGGGACATTGTCAGATGCAGCTATGTAGGTCTTTTGCTGACACGCAAGTTTTCCATAGAATCACTGGGGACGTTTTCATGATGGTAGGCGGCAGGTTTCTCAAACAGGAAAGACAATAGTCACTTGCGATGTGAGTTGTTGGTCAAGCTCAGGGAAAGAATTCACAGGAAAAAATCCGGCCTGCTATTTACAGGCAGGGTGAAATCCTCAGAGAACAAAATTTATCAAGGAATGAAGAATTTAAGTGAAAAACGCCCAGACTGCTTTTAATTACAGAATGTGAACAGCGGGCAGCAGGAATTTTTTGCGGAACTGACGGCGGCACCGAAGCCAGAGATTGTCTTCGTGCGCAGCCCGCTGGCGCGGCGCTATCGACTGACATTGCGGCGGGATGGCACCGCAGTGGCGACGATTCCCGTGCGCGGGGCGGAGCGGGAAGCGGTCAAATTTGTCGAGGAGCATCGCGACTGGTTGGAACGCGCTCGCGCCAGACAAGCACTCAAGCCACGCGCCGCCGAAATATGGACCGTGGGGTCGCAACTGCTTTGGCGCGGTGAAATGCATGAGGTGCGGCTAGCCGCCTCTTCGCCCAAACCGCAGGTCAGCATCGCGGCGGATGTTTTTCGTGTGGCAGCGCTTGAGGGAGATTTGCGGCCGACGCTGGAGGCTCATTTTGCCCGACGGGCGCGCATTGAGTTGCCGGCCCGTGCATGGGAATTGGCGGCGGAGACGGGCGTGGAGGTGAAACAGGTGACGGTGCGCAACCAGCGTTCGCGTTGGGGCTCCTGTTCGGCCAGCGGGACGATTTCGTTGAATTGGCGGCTCATCCAGGCACCCGATAATGTGCGCGATTATATTATTTATCATGAGCTGATGCATCTGCGGGAAATGAATCACTCCACGCGTTTCTGGACGCGCGTGGAAGAGGTCTGCCCGTGGTGGCGCGACGCCGAGAAATGGCTCAAGCGCAACGGCAGCCTGCTCGGACTGTAGCGGTGGGTCGACTGCGTGTTATTGGATGCTCAACAGCTCGACTTCGAACACGAGCGTGGCGCGTGGCGGAATCATGCCTTTGCCTTGTTGGCCGTACGCTAGCCACCAAGGAATGATGAGGGTGCGCTTTTCTCCGGTGCGCATGGAGGCAAAAGCTTCATCCCAGCCTTTGATCACCACCCCGGTACTAACGCGAAAACTATAGGGTTTGCCCCGGTCGCGACTGCTGTCGAACTTCTCGCCACCATCAAGCAGGCGGCCTTCGTAGTGGGCGGTGACTTGGGCGCCGTGTGCGGGCGGATCACCGGCCCCGGCGACGCGCACCACATAACGCAGTCCACTGGTGGTGATGATGGCGTCAGCGTAGTTTTGTTTGATGAGCGCCTGCTCTGTTTCGGAGAGACGCTGTTCTTCCATCATGGCGCGGGTGTATTTGTTGGCTGGCTCACCCGGATTGGCGCGGCGAAAAATGCCCGTGCGCGCTTGAAACGCGATGAAAGCGAGAACGAAGCCGAGAATGAGGAGGATGCCGTATTGGCGCATGAAGAAGTGGTGTTAGCCCAACGTTTGTTGTATTTTAGACATTGCCGGATCTGAATGGTAGAGGCGGTTGCCCTCAACCGCCATGCACGGTGGATTATGTCAATCAAGGCCGTTGAAGGCAACGGCCCCTACCTGATAAGTCCAATGATCATGAGTTGTTGGCATTGGGGCAGAGCAACCGTGATGGGGCGAGTCAAGAAGGTGGGCGAGATTAGCGAAACAAATTGTATTTCAAGATGGCGTAGAGCGCCCGGAAGCCGTCGCGCCAGCCGATCTTCTTTCCCTCGGCGTACGTCCGGCCGTAGTAGGAAATGCCCACCTCGTAGATCCGGCAGTTCTTTATTTGAGATACCTTGGCGGTGATCTCCGGTTCGAAGCCGAAACGGTTTTCCTTGATCTTGATTTGCTGGAGTATTTCACGACGAAAAACTTTATAACACGTTTCCATATCCGGCAGATTGAGATTGGTGCCCATGTTGGAGAGCAAAGTGAGCACGCGATTGCCCACCATGTGCCAGAAATAGACGACGCGATGGGCTTCAGCACCCATGAACCTCGAGCCAAAGACGACGTCCGCCTTGCCATCCAAAATGGGCTTGAGCAGCCGGGGATATTCCTGGGGATCGTACTCAAGATCCGCGTCTTGCACGATCACCACGTCGCCGGTCGCGGCGGCGAATCCCGTACGCAATGCCGCGCCCTTCCCGCAGTTCATCGGGTGATAAATGATTTGGCTGACCAACGACTCGATCTCTCGTTTCAGGATTTCGCGTGTACCGTCATTCGAGCAATCGTCCACGATGATGATCTCCTTGTCCGCCACCGGGGCGGCCCGCACGGCTTCCACGATGGAGCGGATGGTATGTTGCTCGTTATAGCAGGGGATGACGATGGAGAGCTTCATGGCTGACCGTTGTAGTTAGCGCCGACCGGGGGGAGGGGAAAGGATATTCAACTCGCCGGACGGTGCCGCTGTTGTTGACCCCTGTAAGCAGCCTGTTCAGTTTGCTGCGACAGCATGCAGCGCATACAGAAATATTTATCCGGCAGCGACAATGGCCCGGTGCTGGCAAACGCGATCTGGCTCTACGCCGACCAGGGATTGCGAGCGGTGGTCACGCTCGTGGTATTCAGCGCAGTCACGCGGTTTCTCGGTCCAGAGCAATACGGCATCCTAGCCTATGCGGCGGCATTCCCCGCGCTTTTCCTGCCGCTGGCAATGCTGGGACTCGATTATGTGGTGGTGCAGGAATTGGTTCGCCGGCCGAAGCAACGTGCTGGGATTCTTGCCACGGCCTCAGTTTTGCTGACGGGCGCAGCTCTTCTCAGCCTTGGCTTCGCCGCGATGGTGACGGGCTTGCTACCGGCCGGAAATCCCGCTCGCCCATTGATTTGGATTACGGTTTTCAGTCTTTTGGGCCAGCCGTTTCAGCTGATCGATTTTTATTTCCAGAGCCGCGTCGCAGCACGATACGCCGTGGTGGCGCGCGTGAGCTCCAATGTGGCGGTCAATGTCTTCCGCCTCTGCCTAGTGTGGCGCGGAGCAGAGCTGCACTGGTTTGCGTGGACGTTCGTGTTCGAAACGTTTGTCACCGGCTTGAGCCTGCTCGCGGCCTACCGGGCCACTGGAGCGGAGCGGATACGGCCAAGAATCGATTGGGACTGGCGTGAGGCGGTCGGGCTGTTGCGAGCGTCCTGGCCTTTGCTGCTGGGCAGGTTGGCGATGGCGGGTTACCTCCGGCTCGATCAACTGCTGCTCGGTCAGGTGGCGGGTGTGGGGGCGCTGGGGCTATACGCCGCCGCAGCCCGTTTAGGCGATGCCACGCAACTTGTGACTTTGACCTATATCAATTCCTATTTTCCAAGATTTGTGGCGGCCCATGCTGAGGACCCCGTAAAGTTTGCCGTGTTGAGGGAACAGTTCTTTCGGCGCATGACGTGGCTCGCGATCGCGGTGGCCGTGGGTGTGACGTTTGCCGCTCCTTGGATCACCCGGGGTCTACTTGGACCTAAGTTCGAAGGCTCCGCAGCCATCATGGTGGCCTTTGCGTGGGCGAACGTGTTTGCGGCGCAAATCAGTGTGCGCGGGAAATGGTTCTTGGCTGAAGGATGGCAGCTACACTCGCTGGCATATTTCGCTGCCGGGGCAGTGGCGCATCTAGCCGGCGTCTGGCTGCTGGCCCCAAGTTTTGGGCCGCTGGGTGCCGCGATGTCGTTTTGCGCGGCGCAGGCCTTGATGGCCTTGGTTGCACCGCTGGCGTTTCGAAAAACAAGACTCGCGGCCTGGGTCGTCTGGCGTAGTTTTCTGCCTATGAAACTCTCGTGATGACGAAAGACAACACCTACATCGGTAAGACTGCCTATTATGACAATGTCGCGGAGAACTATGACCGCGACCGGGTCGGCTAATTTGACATTGCGAGAATTTAGCCACGTGTGAAATTGAAGGAACATGACCGAAGCAAAATACGCAGCGAAAGAGGCATACCGGGGCGATATTGCTTCGCTGTACGATGAACATCGCATAAGGGAACCGCTTTGGACGCAAGAGCAGGCCTTCGTGGGTGAATGGATTGGTGCCATCCCACCGGGTCGGACCGTGCTCGATATCCCAACGGGAACCGGACGCTTTCTGGAGTTGTTTAAAAACCAGTGCGTGAAAGTGCACGCATGGGACATTTCGAAGGACATGCTGGAGGAGATTCACCGCCGTTTCGCTCCGTTGCCTGCCGGTTGGGACGTGCGCCAAGCAGATGCCGAATCTTTGGACCTGTCGAATGGCGCGGTGAATTATATCATTAGCTGGAGGTTTTTTCATTTAATCCCGGCACCGGTGCTAAATCGCGTATTGTGCGAATTTCGACGGGTTTGCCTCGACACGGTGGTGGTGCAAGTGTTCGCCGTACGACATCACACTCCATGGCAAACGCTGAAGGATTGGATGCGACCATTCTGGTGGAAAATCCGTCTATTTCGCCGCAGTGCGCCGACAGAGCCTTGGGCTCACATCACCAGTTACTCCCATTATGAAGAGGATTTATTGGCCGCGTTTGTGCAGGCTGGGCTGGTACTGCGCGAAGCCCGCACTCTATCCATGCAGGGTGGTCTGGCCAATCGAGTTTATTTTCTCGAACCGGTTGCTGCCCCGCCGGCGGGAGTATGAGCACTGTTTTGCAGCGGCTGGCTAACCGATGGTTGAAGCGTGCGGAGGTTGTTCCCTTGTCGAACTGTGTGCATTTTTGCGGATTCCGCTATGGCATGGGGGAATACAATCCATACGAAACCTACTTGCACGATATAACTTTTACCGGCGATCGCGAAGCAGCCCGCCGTCGCTTTGTTGATTTCCTGCGATATTATCGCCCAAAAGATTTGGGTGAGGCGCTGGGAGTTGATTTGGAGCGTCACTATAATTTGTGGTGTTACCCTTGGACGCGGCGAATGCCGCCATCAGGATGGCACGACGATCCGGCGTCATGCCCCGATATTCTAACTAACTTTTCGTCCCGTGGTGTATTGCTCCATCGCATCGAGGAAGAATTTGGCTGGCTGGAACGGTCACTAGACTCAATCTGCGAACACGGCTATCAGCCGCGGAAATTTGGCAGTCAGCTGTGCGCGCGAAAATTGGTGAGGGCTGATGGCGAGTGCCGCTATCTACTGGAAGATGGCAACCATCGGGTGGCGGCGCTATCGGCATTGGGCGAGCAGACGGTTACCGTTTCTATGCTGCCAATAAAAACTGTGCGGGAGACCGACTTGTTGCGTTGGCCGCAAGTTCGTCGCGGCAGTTATAGCACGGCTGATGCCCGTTCGGTCTTGCACGCTTATTTTGACGGCAATCAACGTGTGCGCACCACCGAAGATCCAGCGGACATATTGGAGGCTGCTCCATGAAGATCTGGGTCGCAGGCAAACGCCTAGCCCGCGGGTTGGTGCCGAAATCGCTGTTTGAATACTGGGTCCGGAGGTTTTTTCGCGTCCGGTGGGAAGGAAACTATTCCGACTGGGCCGCCGCATGCGCCGAATGCTCCGGCTACGATGCCCCGGCAATCACAGCCAAGGTATTGGCGGCAGCCCGGCTCGTTCGCGACGGCCGGGCAACCTATGAGCGCGACGGAGTCGCTTTTTATCAGCCACCACCTTGGTGGCCCGGTCTCGCGATACTGCAGGACGCAGCTCAGTCCCGCGGCGGAGCCCTGACGGTATTGGATTTTGGCGGTTCGTTGGGCAGTTTGTACTTTCAGAGTCGCGCGCAATTAAAGTTATCCGGTCCGCTGCGATGGCGGATAGTCGAGCAGGCGGCCTTGTTGAAGCCTGGCCGGGACGAGTTTCAAACGGAGGAGCTGAGTTTTCACCAATCGATTGCGGAAGCCTGCAAAGATGGCCAGCCGGATGTGATTCTATTGTCTAGCGTGCTGCCCTATCTGACCAACCAAGAAAATATAATGCAGGACTTGCTCGGGATTGGTGCGCGCCATGTGCTAGTTGATCGCACTGGATTTGTGACCGAGGGAAGATCCCGACTAACTGTCCAACGGGTTCCCCGATCAATTTATCCCGCCAGTTATCCGTGCTGGTTCTTGAACCGGACGGAATTTATGTCGACAATCGGGAGTGCTTACCGGCTCGCCCAAGAATATCGTGATCCAGTTGAAACACCCGCCGGGTTGGAGTTCCGTTCAATTCATTTTATCCGGATAACCTGATGAGTGTGCAACGATATAGCCGTTGGCGGCGCTGGTGGTGGCATCAACAATTCACACCCGGTTTCTGGGGCCTGATCGTAAACCCGTTTTATTACGCCCGGCGCGGCTTGTGCCAGGGGCTGGAGGAGTTTTTCCCAACCCTCAGCAGGGAAGTGCTCGATGTCGGATGTGGCCGGAAACCGTATCGTCATTTGGTCCCAGCCGAAAAATACGTCGGCCTTGAGCTTGATACGCCAGAATTACGTGATTTGGGTGCGGCGGATATTTACTATTCGGGCGGTGATTTGCCGGTGGCGGCAGAGAGCTTTGACGCAGTGATCTGTTCCCAAGTGTTGGAGCATATCTTCACTCCGATGGAATTTCTCCAAGAAATCCGCCGCGTATTGCGTCCGGGGGGATCCTTGCTGCTGGCGGTTCCTTTCGCATGGGATGAGCATTCCCAGCCCTATGATTTTGGCCGATACTCCTCCTTCGGACTCAATCATCTGCTAACCGAGGCAGGGTTTGAAGTCATAGCCCAGCGAAAGACTTGTGCCGATGGCCGGGCCTTGGTGCAGCTTGTGACGGCGTATCTCTATAAAGTGGTGCATGGCCGGCACCGCATAATGAATTGGTTGGGTCAGTTTTTGCTGATCGCCCCAGTAAATATTATGGGGGGATTGTTCGCCCTGATTCTGCCCTCAAATGAGGATTTCTTTCTGGACAACATCATCCTCGCGCGAAAGCCGGCGGTTTTAGCCGGGCAATCAAAGAACGGCTGCGCACAAAAACCGGAATCTTCGCCATGAATCTGATCGAGCGAATTCTGAATGAACCTGAGTTGCGGGCGGATCCGCCCGTGTTGGTCGATGTCGGTGCGGCGGGCGGGGTACATCGCGCATGGCGCCAAATCGCGCGATACTCGATTGGCGTCGGTTTTGAACCGGATGCGCGGGAGACAGCGGCCCTATCCGGGGCGCAGCGAAAATTCCGGCGTTGGGTTTTTTGTCCGACACTCGCGGCTGCCGTCGCGCCGGCGGAAGGTTGGTTGCCGTTTCATCTCACGCGTTCGCCACAATGCTCGAGCATGCTACCGCCGGATCAGGCGCGGCTGGGCGAGTGGTTTTTTGCCAATCAATTCGAGGTGTTGCGCACGGAACCGGTGCCGGCCACGAGTCTGACCCTTGCACTCCAACAGGCCGGGCTCGAGCGCGTCGACTGGCTGAAATGCGATACCCAAGGTATGGATCTGAAACTCTATCGAAGCTTGCCGGATGACTGGAGAAACCAGTTGCTGGTAGTCGAGTTTGAACCCGGATTCATCGACTCCTACCAAGGCGAGGACCATGTCGCCGATGTTCTCACCGCGCTTAAGCGCGAACCATTCTGGTTGACCGGATTTTCTCCCGGGATGACGCCGCGAGGGCGAACCGTCCTGATGAACGCCGGTTTGCCGGCTAGTTTTGGTCCTTGGATCAGAAGACTGGCTCCGTCTGCCCCAGCTTGGGCCGGGCTGCAGTTTATGCGGGATGTGTCCTGTGCGCCTGATATTCCCAATCGGCGTGGCTGGCTGTTGGGTTGGGTCTTTGCCATGGTGGCCGGTCAACCAGGCTATGCGATGACTGTGGCGGAGGAAGGACGCCGGCGCTTTGGTGATTTGCTGTTCCTCGAGATGATGAAGGCCAGCCGTCGAAAACTGCATTGGGCCATGCTGCGCCAACTACCAGGTTGGTGCTGGCGTCGGTTGACGCGGAGTTGAACTCACTGTGAATCATTACTGCACTTATTTTGATCGGGGCTTTCTTGTGCAGGGGGTGGCGCTTTGGCGTTCGCTGAAGTCAAACGATCCTGATTCGATTCTGTGGGTGCTGGCATTGGATGATGAGGCGGCGTCGGTTTTGCGCGCGTTTGATGAACCGCAGTTGCGGGTGGTTACACTTGGAATACTCGAAGCAGCCGATGAAGAGCTAGTCGCAGCCAAGGCTAACCGCACGCGGGTGGAATACTATTTCACGCTTTCGCCCTGCTGGCCGCGCCATTTGCTGCGCACCCAGCCGGAAATTGAACAGCTTGTGTACGTCGATGCTGACATGCTTTTTTTTTCCAATCCGCAGGCGGTGTGGAATGATCTGGCGCGAGGGAGCATTCTGCTATGCGCACACCGGTTTCCAGATTTTCTGCGGCACTATGAACGTCACGGGAAATTTAATGTGGGCGTGCTAGGATGGCGGCGTGACGCGAACGGGGTTGCGTGCCTCGATTGGTGGCGCGAACAGTGCCTAGAGTGGTGTTACGATAAATTGGAACCGGGGCGTTATGCCGATCAGAAATATCTCGAAGAGTGGCAGCGGCATTTCGTCGGAGTGATCGAGTGTCAGCACCCAGGAGTGAATCTCGCGCCGTGGAACTGGCTGAACGACCGGTACGAATCGCTCGCCGATTGCGTGCGGGTGGACGGCAAGCCGCTCGTGGTGTTTCATTTTGCGCGCTTCCGCGCGTTACGCGGCGATTGGTGGTGGCAGTCAGGCCAGTTCGATTACGGCGTGATGCCTTGGGGAATACGCAACGCGATTTACGGTGCCTATTGGCGGGCGCTGCAAGCGGCGGTTGAAGCTATTCGCGCTGTGGCTCCCGAATGGAACCCGACGGTTCGGTCGGCGCGGCTTAGTCGCGAATTCTGGCGCATGCTACCATTGCGTGCGCTGTTTGGCTCTGACTGGCTGCGCCTGGGGAATTTCTTTGTTTCTGGCCGGCTCGGTCTGGGCCGTTACTCCGGGCGCTGTCTGGCCGCACTGCGCAAAATGCGTTTGCGCAAATAGCGCACGACCGAGCCAACATCCCAAAACCAACAACGCCAAGCGGTGAAATGACGATGGCGGACGACGATTTCTTCACGGTAGTTGGCCCACCGGCCGGCATCGCTCAGGCCGCCGCTGCTGCATTCGGCCACATTCAATCCGAGAGGTGTAAAGGACACTCCGGCCTGAAAGATCCGCAGGTTGAAATCATAATCAGCCTGCATATGTAGACTGGCATCAAAGCCGCCGTGTGCGGTGAACAACCTTCGGCGATAAAATGCCGCTTGATGATGGACGAAATTGCGGTGAACGGGTGCGGGTTTCATGATGAAATCGTAGAGCCTCCCGTCGTCGAACCGTGCTTGCCCGATGCATGCGGCGGCGGCGGTTTCACGGAGTATGGGGCTCGCTTGGGACAGAAGGTCATCGGCTGAAAACCGATCATCCGCGCCAAGAAAGATAACCCACTCGCCGCTCGCATGGGCCACGCCTTTGTTCATCGCATCGTAGACACCGTGGTCAGGTTCACTGACGAGAGCGCCGAGCCGGAAGTGTTGGGTTGCAAGCCATTCGCGTGTTCCGTCGGTGGAGGCGCCATCAATAACCACGCACTCGTAGTCTCGGCCTTGTTGCTCACACACACTGGCAAGAGCCGTGTGGAGCCGTGGGCCGGGATTCCGGCAGACGATGATGACGCTGATAAGCGGGGAGGGCATTGGGCATACGCAGCGTTGCGGTCCGACGCTGGATCGACAAGGCTGGATTGAATGTCCGGTGTCTCACCAATCCTTTCGATCATCATCGTCGCCTACAAATCGCGCGATGAACTGTCGGCTTGTCTTGCGTCGTTACCACAGGAGTTGCTGGGCCGGCCGGTTGAAGTGTGTGTCGTAAATAATTCTCCGGGAGATGGCGTGGCGGGATGGATGGCGCAGGAATTTCCGATGATGCGGCTCATCGAAACCGAACAGAATTTAGGTTTTGGGCGGGCCAACAATCTTGGCTACCGAGCTACTTCGGGCGAGTGCGTGCTCTTTCTGAATCCTGATACGGTGTGCAACGGGCCGGCGCTGGAACACTGCTTGCGTCGGATTTTGGCTGAGCCAAACATGGGACTCATTTCGCCCAAACTGGTGCAGGCCGACGGAGCGATGGATCTGGCCTGTCGACGCTCGATTCCAACGTTGTGGGATGGGTTTTGTCGGGCGTCGGGACTGGCGGCGTTGTTTTCCCGCACGGCGTTATTGTCCGGCTACAATCTCTCGCACCTTCCAGTTGATGGTACATACGAAGTCGGTGCAATCAATGGTGCTTTCATGTTGGCGCGGCGGGCGGTGCTGGAGCAGGTGGCGGAGATGGGTGGTGCGGTGTTTGATGAAACATTTTTCATGTATGGCGACGACCTCGATCTTTGCATTCGGGTTTCACGTGCCGGTTTTAAAATCATTTATGATGGTCGCATTCAGATCACTCATCTCAAGGGTCTGAGCGTGGCGAAGAACTACGAGGCGATGTCAGAGGCGATTTTTGACGCGAATCGCGATGTCTATCTGAAGCATTTCAATCCGGGAAACTCCCCGCTGATCCGTTGGAAATGGCAGATCACCTTTGGTCTCTGGAAAACTATTTCTCTCTGGCGTGCGCGATGGCGCGGGCATCGGCACGTTCGTCCGGTGTGAGATGATTGCGGCGTTTTTTAAGTTTTGGCTGTTCGGCTACAGTTGATGGCGGTAAGGAGTAGTCCGATGCCACTGAGTAGTGTGAACCACGGGCTGAATTCGATTAGCCAAGGCGGGCGGATGGCGGCATCGGAAAATTCTCGGGGTAGTCGTGGCTGCAATTGGGGGTCGTCGAGGATGCGTTGCACCACGGTGGTATTGGGATGAACAAAAGGTAAGACTTGTAGCTGATGGAAAACGGCGGGATCGTGAGTGGTGAGATAGGCGCGAATTTGAGTGAAGCTGGCTGCGTCTTGCATTCGCTTATATGGGAGGTGCAACGAGAGATTGGTTGTGGTGAGAGTGAGGAGCCCGGCGAGAAAAATACCGGTCCAGCATAGGGCGGCGATTCTGCCGGTGCGGTGTTGGGCCGCAAATTTCAGCAGCAGAAAAAAATTGGCGGCCACGCCGAGCAGGAGAGGATCTTGATAGCGAGAAAGTGGCCGGGCATCGAGGAGTCCTGCGCCGCGACTGTAAGCCACGGCTGCTGCGTGTAGCATGGCGAGAAGACCGAGTCCGAGCATGAACTTCTCGACGGTTTGTGGGGGTGAACGGCGCCAAATTATTTTGGCCGTGAACCAAAGCAGTGGGGCCTGTAAGACCAGCCAGAGCCAATCGGAATCCACCCAGGGCCAGCTTAAGCAACGAAAGAAAACGGCGCTGAATTGCGTCACGGAGTGCGCGCGCAAAGTGGCGTGGTGGGGTGCCTCGACGCGCAGTGCCCAACCTGCCACGACCAAGGCGAAGATGGCGAACAACGTGAAAGTGATGGGAGTAATAGTGCGCCGCTCCTGTTCTCTTTTCGGCGAATGGGACGAGCGCTGAGCGATGAGGGTGGTGATCAGGACATGTGCACTGATGAGGAGCGCAGTGGCCGCGGCCAGCAGGCCAGAACCGACGGTGAAGAGCGCCAGCAGCGCGGCGGTCCAGCCGAGCCACCAGTTGCGTTTAAAGGGTTGTCCGAGCAGCAGGCCGGCGAGCGCGAGTACGGAGAGCAGCGAACAGAAATACACCTGTGATTGAAAGCCCCACAAGGCATTCTGCTAGCCGGCCAGGGCGATGAAGAGCAGCGCTAAGCCGAGCAACCAGAGTGGGCGAAAGTGGCGGGGGGGGGTCTTTCCAGAATACACAAAGCAGGATAGAGGCGGTCGCGGCGTGCAGGGTGGCGTTGAGGAGGAGCTGCCACCAAGGATTCCAATTTCCGTCAACGATGAACAGTGCAAGATCCGCCAGCCGGGTGAGTACGATGCGATGTTCATTGTGCGGCGCGAAGAGATCGGACCAGCGTAAAGTTCCATCAAGCCAAGGACGAAACAACCCGAGAGCCTCGGCATCCCACTGATCCAAAAAAGGGACGGGTGAACCCCAGACTTTGATGAGCCAGGCGCGGGCAAAGAAGATGAAAGCAAAGAGCGCGAGTGCCGCCCTCTTTGAATTGATCTCTTTCTCCGGGGCGATGGTCGTGCGATCAGCTTTCATTTTTCCAACGCACAAAAGTCAGGGCGAGGATTTGGAGGTCGAGCCAGTGGGACCAGTTTTCGATGTAATAAATGTCGTGCTGGATGCGGCGGGCGATGGAGCTTTCACCGCGCAGGCCGTTGATCTGTGCCCAACCGGTCATGCCGGGTTTCACGAGGTGGCGCGGGAGATAATGCGGAATCACGGCGGAGAGTTGATCGACGTGGTGCGGGCGCTCGGGGCGGGGACCGACGAGACTCATGTCGCCGCAGAGTACGTTCCAGTATTGGGGGAGTTCGTCGAGATTCCAACGGCGCATGAAGGCTCCGATGCGGAGTAAGCGCGGGTCATTGCATGGGGTGCTGACGTTGACGCTGTCGGTGGTCGCAGCATCGGGCAGCATGCTGCGGAGTTTCCAGAGCGTGAAGGGCCGGTGGTCGGCGCCAATCCGCGTCTGGCTGAAAAACACCGGACCGCTGGGGGATTCGCGTTTGATGATGAGTGCGAGGAGGGCGACAATCGGCGCACTGAGGAGCAACCCGATCACTGAGCCGAGGATGTCAACGGCCCGCTTCAGGACGCGGTTAAAAAGTTTGTTGATGGCGAGTTCTTCCACGCCGAGCACGGGGAGGCGGCCAATGTTTTGGAGGCGCAGGCCGCTCAGTAGAATTTGGAAAGACGAGGGAATGATTTTCCATTCGACATAAGTGCGCTCGCAGATTTCCACGGCGCGAATCATCAACTCGCGGGGCGTATCAGTGCGGGCGGCGATGAGCACATCGATTTGGTGTTGGCGGAGGAGTGGTTCGAGTTGGTCGAGTGAGCCGAGACCGCACTCGGCGGGGGTATCACCGGGTAGGAGTATCGCGCCGCAGAAGCGATAGGGGTGGGCCGGCTGCGCCGCCAGTTCGTCGGCGAGGGCACGGGCTTCATCGTTCCAGCCGAGCACGGCGACGCGTTGGCGGAGTTTTTCGCGCCAGGCCGGGCGGGTGAGCAGAAAATAAAAGGTGGAGCGCCAGACAAACATGACCGCGAGCACGCAGAAAAACGAGATCACAACGAACAGGCGCGAGATGGGTGGATCGAATTTCAGGACGAGCGAGAGGCTGAGGTAGGCGATGAGCCAGAACGTGGTGCCTTTGAAAATGAGACTGATGCTTTGAAATTTTCGGAGCAGCAGGCGTTCTTCGTAGAGATTGAGCTGGGCATAGGCGGCGATGAGAAACGCCACACCGACGAGGAGGAGCGGCAGATAAGCGCGAAAGTTGGCTCCGGGTACTTCCAGTCCGAGCCAGCCGATCGGCGAGTGATAGCGGAGCCAATAGCCCAGACCGAGGCTGGCGAAGGCGAAGAGGGTGTCGCCGAGCACGAGGGTGCCGGGCAAAATAATTTTGCGCAGACGGAGGGGATTGGCTGCGTTCATGGTGTGCGCGGGAGAACGGGCAGGCGCGTGAGCAACTCTTTCGCGGGAAGCCAGCCTTTGACCGGGAAAAGGCCGGCAGTGAACGTGGCGACGAGGCGGTTCTGCTGTTGGACGTAGAGATTGGACAGCACAGGGCCGTCGGGGTGCAACGCGAGGACGCCGTAGCCGGTGCGGGAAAATTTCGTATTCACTAATAAGTGCGGTTCGTTTTCCAATCCCGCGGTGAGAAATCCGTGCCAGTTCGGCGGGGCGTGTCGCACGGTGCGGCGGGCGAGGGCGGCGGCGAAGGAGGGATCGTTTTTGATGAGGGTCGCAAAGGCATTTTCGCTCGGCAGCGCGCGCCACGCACGGAGCAGCGCCGCCCAGCGGTAGGGTTCCGCGTTGGCCGGAATGGGTTGATGCAGGGCGAGAGCCGTGAGCGTTTGGGTGAAGGCGTTGGTTTCTGGATTGAAACCTTTGGCGGGCGGAGTGGTCCCGTGTTCCCACCATTGCCAAAGTTCGCGCACATACTGGGCTGGCGGATAGGTGGCGGCGAGTTCGGCGATGATGGTATCAGCTTCGAGGGAGATTTTCGGCCGAAGCGGGGCAATATTCGGTGATTCCCAGAATGGGGCGGTGAACGCGACGGGATCGGCGATCCATTCGAGGGCGAAGGCGCGGATGGCGGCGGCTTCGTTGCCAGAGGCGCGCAAGGCCACGCCGAGTCCGAAATACGCGCCACCGCGGTGGGGTGCTTCTTGTACCGTGGCAAGAAAGTGCGGAATGGCGCGTGCGGGCTCGGTGGATTCGAGTGCGAGCCAGCCGAGATTGAAGTGGGCGTATTCCTGCAGGCAGCCGGCGCGGAGGGATTGCTCGAGCTGGGCGGTGGCGGCGGCCGTCAGTTTTGCGAGCTCGGCATTGTCTTTCGCGTGGGTGCGTTGCTCAAGCAAACGGCCGGCGAGTTGGTGGCGGTAGTAGGGATCGTAGGGCGCACGCTGCGCGGCGGTTTCGAGATACTCCAGGGCTTCCACCGGGCGCTCGTCTTCAAACAAAATCAGCGATTGATCGTAGGCGAAACGCGCCAGCAAATCACGCCCGGTTAAAAAGAGTGGTCCTAAAAGAATAATCCCCGCAGCCAAACTGAAGCCCCACTTGGTCGCTCGAGAAACCGCGGTGGCTTGGGTGTTTTTTTCATCCGCGAAAATTAAAGCGAGGTTGAGCACGAGCAATGTATTCATCGCCGGGACATCGAGCTGATGATCAGTCAGAGTGAACAAGCCATAACCCAACAGGCTCGCGGTGGCGGTGAGGGTGATGGGGGCGAGGGAGGAAGATCGGGCGATTTGCCAGAGGCGGCGCGCTACGGCGGCGAGCAAGATCACCAGCGCGATTATTCCGCCGCTGCCGAGCGTGGCCCAGAGTTGCGCGGGGGTGTTGTGGAGTTGGAGGACGCTGTCGACGCCGCCATTGAGGCGATGGCGGATTTGCGGGTAGGTGAGCGGGACGGTGCCTGGCCCCCAGCCGAGCAAAGGTCGAGTGGCACCTAACTTCGCGCCGGCTTCGAGCATGGCGTTGCGCTGTACGTTGCTTTCTTGCGACGCGGCACTCCAGCCCTGACCTAGCGTCAATTCGCGCATGCGAGGATTGGTCCACACGGCGAACACCAAAATAAAGGTCGCGGCGGCGATTACTCCGGTCTTGAGCTGGCGCGACCACGTGGCGCGGAAAATCACGAACACCACCGCCGGGACACAAACCACCCCGGCGGCGATTACTCCGCCGCGACTGCTGGTGGTGAACAGCGCAATAAATCCGAGGGCACTCACGACGAGCCAACCGGCGCGGGGGATACCTTTCGCGTTTACCGTGGCATAGAGCAACCACGGTAACACCAGCAGCATCGCGCCGGCGGTATAAATGGAGTGGCCGAAAGGAAAATCATTCCGCGTCGACCAGGAGAAAGTGGGATTATTCCAAATCCAACCGAGGGCGCTGAGCACGGCGAGCAAGGCGCCGAAGCGGGACAGATTGGTCGCCAGAAATTGGGAGCGGACTTGGGTATGCCCCGCAGATTCTCCGAGCCAGTCGTAGAGCCAGAAAAATAGCGCTACACCGGACAAGGTCGGCCAGATCCGCAGCAGGCTGTGTTCGACGAAGGGACTGAGCGCGGCTGATAAAACGGTGACCCCACTCAATAGAACGAGGCCGGCGCTGAGCAGGCTGTTCGGTCGGGTCCATTGTTCTCGAAACGATAGTCGACCAATAATCGCGGCGAGGGGAGTCAACCAAGCCATGGCCAGCAGCGGAGCCCATGGCCAGGTGTATTGGCGGGTGGCGGAAGGATACGCGGACGTCAGCGCAGCCACGCCAACTGCTGCGATGACCAGCAAATGAGTCGGCCACATTTGCAATTTATACGGAGGCTGGGTGGTCTCACTCGGGGGGATCATGCGTGACGGGCTGATTGCACTGGTTCTTCGCGGGAGGTGCGAGCCTGTTTTATGAGTGGCGATGGGCGTTAAGAAGAACCGTTGCGGGATGTTGCTGTGGGTGGGCGTCGGTTTCCACACCGACGCTCTATCGTCGAGGGGGATCAGCCTCAGGCATCATGACCCCGAGGAATTCGGGTGAGCGGCTTTTTTGCCTTCGTTTCCTTTTTTCCCTTCGCGAGACAATGCTTGGTCACAGGCTCAGCTCGTTTCCCCGTGCCTTTTTTCTCCATGGGCTGGGCTCATGATGCCTGAGGCTGTGGCCGGTAACGGCGCTTGCCCCCAAGCGCCAGTGCGGCTCGCGGCACAGCTTCCCCGTGGCCGTTGGGGGCAACAGCCGCTACCTGATACCAATCGCCTTTACAGGTTCAGCTCGTTGCGGAAGAACGAGTGCAACGGGGTGACCACGGATAGGAATCCAGCGTTGCTCCGTGGGCGCGCGGTGGGTTGATTGCGCCGCTTGAACCTGCCGCTCCCGTTGCTCATCCCTGTGGTCTGCGCCTTCACCTATGTGGTGTCGGCGTTGATGTTGAAACGGGCGAGTGCGCTCGGAGTCGATGTCTGGCGGATCAGCTTTGTGGCCAATGGGGTTTTGTTTCTGGTTTTCCTGCCGTGGTGGTTAATACAGCCGGCCAGCGGTCACGGTTGGGTGGATTACTGGCAACCGGCGTTTAATGCGCTGCTCTTTCTCGGTGGGCAGGTTTTTATTTTTTTCGCCCTGCAAGAAGGGGATGTGTCGGTGACCACTCCGGTCATGGGGGCGAAAGTTCTGCTGGTCGCTCTGCTCAGTCATCTTCTGCGTGCGGGTGATGTCCCGGGGCAATGGTGGGCGGGGGCGGTGCTCAGCACAGCGGCGGTCGCTCTCTTGCATTTTGGAGAACATCCTTTGCGGCGAGCGCATGTAGGACGCACGGTGGGGTTGGCGGGGATGAGTGCGTTGTCCTTCAGTTTGTGCGATGTGGTGCTGCAAAAGTGGGTGGTCGCGTGGGGCAGCGGCTCCTACCTGCCGCCGATGTTTTTGTGCAGTGCGCTGTATACTTTTGTTTTCATTCCCCTTTTTCGTGCACCCTTGCGGACAATGGACCGACGGGCCTGGCTGTGGGTGGGTGGAGGCGCGGCGCTCTTGGCGGTGACTAATGGGGGCATCGCTCTTGCCATCGCGGTGTGGCGGACGGCGACTTCGGTGAATATCATTTATAGCATCCGCGGTTTGCTGAGCGTGGTGCTGGTGTGGACCATCGGGCACTGGTTCTCCAGTGCTGAGCAGCATCTCTCGCCGCGGGTGTTGCGGGCCCGGTTCATCGGCGCCGCCTGTATGCTTGGCGCGATCGTGCTCGTGCTGGTTTAATTCTACCGATTCGAGTGGCTCGCGGCTTAACGCGCTACCGTAGGGTCGTCGCGCGTGGGCTCAGACTAGCCGTGACAGAACAAACAGGGCGCGGCGCGGTTTGTCGTATTACGGCGCTGGTTGATCCTTCGAGCCATGACGCCGCCACCGAAAGAACAAATATCCGACCAGTACACTACCCAGTATAATTGCCACCCACAAGGAATAGGCATGGGTGCGGGAAAGCGCTTTTTCCAACTTAGCCAAATCCTCGCCGAAAGTTCCCCAGAGCCAGTGACCCAACCAGACAAACAGAGGGACGCTGATCAGCGCAGCAAATCCGTCGAAAGCTAGAAACTTTAAGAAAGGGACTTTCATGGAGCCGGCCGTGAAAAAAATGGGCGCACGCAGTCCGGGCAAAAAACGTCCGACGAAAAGCACCATCGAGTGATAGCGCTCAAACATCACTTCGACTTTGGCTTGTTTCAGTTCGGAGAAATAACGCTGAAACCAGCGGGCGGCGCGCAAGCGACCGCCGAGGTAACGGCCGGCTATAAAAATCGTAGAGTCGCCCAACATGACTCCGACATACATCAAGACGGTGACCTCTATCCAAGAACGGCCTTCCATCACACCCAGTGCACCCGCCGCCATCAGAACGATGTCTTCTGGAATGGGGAGGCCGATCCCGCAGAGCAGCAAAACAAGAAACGGCCCCCAGATCGTCAGGGGTGACGTTTGGAAATATTCCAGCAACTGTTCAAACATGAGAGAGATTCATTGAGGCGCGGTCAGGAGAAATTTCATCAAACAGCAGCGCCTTGGTTTGCCAAGGTGATTATCGTATAGGCGATCAGGCCGGCATTGCTAAAGGCGAGTCTCAACAAAAAGCCCCGGGGCTGGAGGGCGCGCGGGGCGAAGGGGTGGCGCGGGAGAGCTATGGGAACGGAATCAGCTCGTGCCGGTCGCAGGGCGCGAGGCGGTGCCGGGGTGTTGCGTCTGCTCGGTGAGGTCTTGGTGGATCGCAGGATCGTCTTTTATTTTTAATTGGGCGGCGACTTCCGGGGAGTTGACCGTGGCGATGGCGATGGCGGCGGCGGTGGGCACGACGCGCTTGAGCGTGTTGATCTCGTCTTGGACGGTAGAGATGGAGAAGCGGCGAATGGTGTCGTGGTGGGCGCGTTGGGCGGCCTCTTCGTAGATGGATTTTGGGACGGGTTTCAGGCCCCAGATGAAACCGGTGTAGGAGAGAAGTTTCAGGCCGTAGTAGGTGATGTCGATTTCCCACCAATAAAAGCCGTTGCGAGTGGCGCTTTGGTAGCGGTGGTGGTTGTTGTGCCAGCCTTCGCCGAGCGTGATGAGGGCGAGAATGAAACTGTTGCGGGAATCGTCGGTGGTATCAAAGCGGCGGTTGCCCCAGAGGTGCGTGAAGGAATTGATCGTAGCCGTGCCGTGGAAGAGGGCGGTGGTGCTGACGAAGAATCCCCAGACGAGAAGTTGCGCGCCGTTGGTTTGAAGCGCAGGCGCGGCGTGGGCGAGGAAGTTGCCGAGCGTGAAGAGGCCGATCGCGAACAATACGGGAACGACGATATCAAAACGACTGAGCCAGACAATCTCGGGATATTTGGTGAGGTCCTTGACCTTGGAATAATCGGTGGGGAAATTGCGTTTGCTCGTGATCCAGCCGATGTGCGCCCAGAGAAAACCGTGGACGCGGGGCGAGTGGGCGTCGACGGGCTCGTCGGAGTGTTGGTGATGGTGGCGATGGTGGGAGGCCCACCAAAGCGGGCCGCGTTGGACAGCGGTTCCCGCCCAGAGGGCGAGGAGGAACTGGCCGAAGCGGGAAGTGCTGTAGGTTTTGTGGGAAAAATAGCGGTGCAGAATTCCGGTGACGGCGAACATGCGGACGACGTAGAGGGTGAGCGCCACCCAGACGACGAACCAGCTCCAGCCGACCCAGATCACGCCCAGGCAACCGAGATGGAGGATGATAAATGGAATGCAGCGCACGAGATTGACGCCATCGGGTTGGGCGCGAATGACCTCGGGTGATTCAAGGGAGTAATCAGAGTCGATCCATTGGATGAGTGAGCCGCCAAAGCGGCGGAGAGAGTGAAGGAAAGAGGCCAAGGGAGTGGGTGCTGGTTGAATGGTTACCGGAACACGGGTGGAGGTGGGCGGAGATATAACGGGATGAGTCGGGGCGACTGGCTAGGAAATACGTCTGCGAGTAGTCTAGGGATGCCCGGTTGCTTTATTTCTAAATACGAAAGCCGCCCTTGGAGGTGGCGTTGGCGGCGTGCATTCAGGTACGCTCACGCATCCGGCTCGGTGGCGACGAGCAGGGATAAAAGAGAGAGAATGACTACGCATGCGATCATTGCTTGGTATAGACGGCACCAGGTCAGTGGGCCTAAAATGAAAAAATTGTTCCGCTGCTCATTAGGCCCTACGGCGGAGGCCGTTTGGACTAGGTGAGACGCTCGATTTGCAGGGTCAGTGCCAATCGAATTGCCAATTGCACTCAAAATTTTCCGTCTCGCAAGGAGAAATCCGACTTTTGCGCCAACCTTGAAGGAAATTAAATTCTTATACCGATGGATGTTAGGAATTTGAAATATTTATCGCGCTCGGTGGGGCGCGAAAAATCGTGAGCAAATGTGCAAAAAAATGAGCGAGCGCCCCATCGTTAATCGTCACTGCGGGAATTCCTGCGGGTTAGCGCGGATCGTGGCGAGGGTGTGGTGCCTGCCGCCTGATCAATTGGCCGATACGTGTCAGCACGGGATTCTATTCTTCTCCCAGCAAGCTCGAGGTCTGGATCGAGGGAATCGGTTAGGCCACGCGATAAGATTTGGCTACACGAGCGCCTGTCTTTGGACGAACGAGGTAAATCGATACGCGGCTGAGCTATGGTCTCGATGACATTTTCGAGTGAAGGAAGCTCATTCCCTGAATGGTTACAGGCTTCATCGAGTAATGCTAACCGCAGGTTATTTAGGGGTCGGATCCGGCGAAGAAAGACTTCTCTATACAAATTTTATTTGTCGCTGAAATGGCAGTTAACCGCCGCTAGTTTTGCATTGGCTGTGTGGGTGATATCGCGGAGAGAAACCCCATGAAAGGTGTGCTCGGCAAAGAGTTGCTCGGCGGCGTCAAGCATGCGGGCGCGAGAGGCGGAGGGATTCCGAAATTTAATAAAACGAAGGCATGACGCGTTCCAATGATTTCAATCTTTCTCCGCAGGAGATGGGCGAAAATGTTCTCTTGTCGGAAACCGATTCGTGGCTAGATTAGGTCCATCACCCCATTTTTCTATGAAAACACTTCTAGCATTCACGATTGGTTTCAGTGTGGTCACCGCAGTCTTGGCCGCGACTGAAGAGAAAGCCAAGGAGCCTCACCGCACGACGGTGACGTATGATGCTCCTGAAAAATTCACTGATTTCACCAGTTCAGGATTTGGAGCTGCCTCGGAGAAGGAGTTAAAGTATCTCACCGAATTGTTCTCTGAGCACGTGGAGAAGCAGGCCAAGCAGTACTTGGCGGCGGATGAGAGACTGGAGGTTGTTTTCAATGACATCGATCTCGCGGGACAGTATGAGCCGGAACATGGGCCGAATTGGCAGGATATTCGGATCTACCGCGACATCACTTTTCCGCGGATGAAATTCTCGTTTCGACTGCTTGGCGCAGAGGGACAAGTGCGACTGGAGGGTGAACGCATGCTCACGGATATGAATTACAATATGATCATAAGGCCAGCCATGGGTGATTCGGAATATCGGCATGACAAGGAATTGTTAAGCGATTGGCTGAGGGCGGAGTTCAAGAAAAAGAAAACATAATCAGCTCGGTTGAATCTGTTAGGCGGCCGGCGCGGTTGCGGCAGATTTGCTGAGTTGAGCCCTTTTATTTTGACGCTGGGCTCATCTCTGCCCGACTAAGCCGTGTGATCGACGATACCCCAACTTCAGGCGATGGTGAGGATTTCGCGTTGGTGTACTCTAAGTTTGAAACCCAACTGGTCGTCCGGCCCGACGATATTGACATGCACCGGCATGTGCATAGCAGCCGTTACTTGGATTACGTACTGGCCGCGCGGTTTGAGCAAATGGAGCGCTGTTATGGTATGCCCATGGCGGAGTTTCATGCGCAGGGCTACGGCTGGTTTATTTCTTCCACGCAGATGAATTTCCCACGACCGCTTAATCTCGGGGATCGTTTCTTGGTCCGTTGCTGGATTGAATATTTCACACTGATCGGCCTTCGAGTGAGATTCGAAATCGATCGATCTGCTGATGCCCGGCGTTGCTGTGATGGTTGGTTTGATTACGTGATGATCTCGTTGGAAAGCAGCCGGCCAGTGAGAATCCCGGAATGGATTCGCGCCAAATACAGCATTTAACTTCCTGCGGTACAGGGGTTGGTAAAAATTCCCTTGCGTTCGCGAACGACCGATGCCTTCTTACCGGCCTCGTTAGAGATAGCGTTTTTTGGTGACAGGATCTGGTGAGTCGTTGGCTGAGCGTTTGGCTTAAGTGATGATTTCGAAACCCATAGTGGGAACGGACTGGCAGCGGATCGTGACTCTACGAATTATCACATGAGCAATACTAAACTATACGTCGGCAACATGTCCTTCCAAACCTCCGAAGACGAGCTCCGCTCGCACTTCGCTCAATTTGGTTCAGTCGCCGATGTTTTCATCGCGATGGACAAATTCACTGGCCGCCCACGTGGCTTCGCCTTTGTTACGATGGGCACGGCCGATGAGGCGCGCATCGCCATCGAAAAGACCAACGGTGCCGATCTCGGTGGCCGTAACCTCCAAGTCAATGAGGCTCGTCCGAAGGAAGAGCGCACTGGCGGCGGCGGCGGCTTCGGCGGCGGCGGCGGCGAGCGTCGTGGCTTCGGTGGCGGCGGCGGCGGTGGCCGTGGCGGCTTCGGCGGCGGTCGTGGTGGTCGCGGCGGTGATCGCGGCGGCTTCGGCGGCGGCGGCGGCGGCGGCGGTCGCGACCGTTACTAAAATTTCTCCGCAGCTTGTCTGCGCAGATAATATTTAACCAAGGGACGGAGCCTCTCCGGGCTTCGTCCCTTTTTATTTTCTAAATTCAGACCGCGCCGCTTGGCGCCCCCGATTCTATGTCTTTTAAAGCTCTTCAACTTTCCGAACCTGTCCTGCGCGGCGTCTTGTCTGCCGGTTACAAGGATCCCACACCCATTCAGCTTCGCGCGATTCCCGCCGTCCTCAGTGGGGGCGATCTCATTGCGTCCGCACAGACTGGCACGGGCAAAACTGCGGCCTTCGCGCTGCCCATTCTCACTCGCCTTGGCAAACACGCGTCACGTCCGCGCGTGCTCGTGCTCGAGCCCACCCGGGAGCTCGCCGCCCAAGTCGAGACAGCCTTTCGCGATTTCGCTCGCCACACGGATCTTCGCACGATCGCTGTTTTTGGCGGCGTCGGTTATGGCCATCAGCGCAATGAACTGCATCGCGGCGTCGATATCATCGTCGCCACTCCTGGCCGTTTGATGGACTATGTCAAAGACGGCTCCATTAATCTCCGTGATATCACCATTCTGGTCCTCGACGAAGTGGATCGCATGCTCGACATGGGCTTTCTACCGGTCGTGAAAGATATCATCGCCCGTTGTCCCCGTGAGCGCCAGACACTCTTTTTCTCCGCGACCGTTCCGCCCGAGATTGCCGCCGTGGCATCATTCGCCCTCCGCAATCCGGCTAAGGTCGAGATCGGTGCGGCTCGCTCCGTGAACAGTTCGATCACCCACGCACTTTACCCAGTGGCTGGAATTCAGAAATTTGAGCTGCTCGCAGCTCTTCTGGCCAAGATCGATTACGATAGCGTGCTCGTCTTCTCTCGCACCAAGCACGGCGCCGACAAGATTGCCCGCAAGCTCGTCCAAGCGAACCACGCTGTCGCGGTTCTGCACGCCAACCGCTCGCAGAATCAACGCATCGAAGCGCTCGCCGGTTTCAAATCCGGTAAATACGAAGTGATGGTTGCCACTGATATTGCCGCTCGCGGCATCGACGTCGCCGGCGTCTCCCACGTGATCAACTACGACGTGCCGGAAAATCCTGAGGATTATGTCCATCGCATCGGCCGGACCGGACGCGCGCAGGCGGTCGGTGACGCCTTCACGCTCGTCACCCCGGAAAACGCCGATGATATCCGCGACATTCAGCGTTTCATTGGCCAAAAAATTCCCGAGCTCCGGCTCGAAGGTTTTGATTACCTGCCCATTGTCGCCGGTCCGCCCAAGCCCCCTCAAGGTCAGCGTGGCGGTGGCGGTCGCTCGCAAGGCGGTCAACGTCAGCAATACGGCGGTGGTGGTGGTCGCGGCGGCGGTGGAGGCGGAGGCGGAGGTGGCAAGGTCGGTTATCAATTTCGCGGTCGGCGTTGAGCCGTCTCGTACTGCGGTGGTCGCCGATTTCCACCTCGGCGATAAAGCGTCGGTGTGCCCCTCGACTGGCTCTGGGTCCTGAGCATGCCTGCGGTGAGTGCGTCGAATCCGTCGAACGGAGAAACCCACGCCCACCAACGGCATGACCCTGCTGACACGTTCATGCGCAAAAATTCTGGAGCGACTTGACCTTAAGCTGCTCAGCGCACGTTGTATTCAACGCGCGCTTTTCATGCCTACCGCAGATGAAGTCCAACAACATCTCGCCCGCTTGGGCGCATGCACGCTTTGTCCGCGTATGCATAAGCCGGTGGTGGTGGGTCGGGCGGTTACGTCGCGTATTCTTCTGGTCGGGCAGGCTCCCGGCGACAAGGAACCGGTGCTCGGGCGGCCCTTCGCCTGGACCGCTGGCAAGACACTTTTCAAGTGGTTCAATGAAGCTCTCGGCTGGACGGAAGAGCAAACCCGTGATCGCGTCTACTTCGCAGCGGTGTGCCGGTGTTTTCCGGGAAAAAAAGAAAGCGGCGGCGACCGCGTGCCGGAGGAAGCTGAGATTGCGAATTGCTCCCGTTGGCTCGCGGCAGAAATTGAGTTACTCAAACCACAACTGGTCCTCCCGGTCGGCAAGCTGGCGATCACCCAGTTCATTCCATCCGCGCCGCTCAATGAGATCATCGGGAAAAAACTCGCGGTCACCTACCGGGGCCACGCACTGGATTGCATCCCGCTGCCGCATCCCTCGGGCGCATCGACTTGGCACCGGATGGAGCCGGGCAGGACGTTGCTGCGTCAGGCGCTGGCTCTCGTGGCGGCTCATCCGGCGGTGAAGTCGCTTCAGTGAATCTGCGGTTCGGGCGGGGTGACGAAACGCTTTCGTGGGGGGGGGATCGATTTTCTTTCTGCCGAGGAATGGAGCGATTTGGGATTGCACGAAGGGGCGCAGCTCTGCTCCCTTGCGCGCATGAATTTTATCCGACGGGCTGCCGTCGTTACCTGCAGCCTCATCCTGATTTCCGTGCTTACAGCCGCCAAAGTCCGGCATGCAAAACCGGTGGAGGGCGTATATACTGGAGCCATCACGTTGGATGCCGACACTGGGACGGTTCTCTTTGAGTCAAATGCCGACGAATCGAATCCGCCAGCCAGCATGACGAAGCTCATGACTTTCGCGGTGGTGCACGACAAATTGAAGGCCGGGAATTTGACGTTGCAGACGCCGGTGCCGATCACCGCCGAAGATGCGGCTATGGGCGGCACGCAAGTTTACCTCGATCCGCGCGAAATTTTCCCGGTGGAGGAACTGCTCTATGCGATGATGATTCAGTCGGCCAATGATGCCGCTCATGCGCTCTCCCATGCCGCGGCCGGTTCGACGCCCGCTTTTGTCGAACTGATGAATGCCAAAGCACGCGCCTTGGGGATGACGCACACCACGTTTCGCACCCCGCACGGTTTGCCGCCGCCGAGTCGCCGCGTAGCCGATGGTGATCTCACCACGCCCCGCGATTTTGCGCTGCTTTGCCGTTACCTCCTGCAAAACACCGATGTGCTCAAATACACTTCGGTGAAGGAGCGGGATTTCGGACCCAATCGCGCAAAAGGGCCCCAGCACATGCACAATCACAATAATCTTCTGGGTAAAATTTCCGGCGTCGATGGATTGAAGACTGGCTACACGCAAAGCGCCGGCTACTGCCTCAGTGCCACGGCGGAGCGCAATGGCCGTCGCGTGATCTCCGTTATCATGGGCTCCTTTGGTCCGGGTAAGACCATCGACAAGGGACGTGCCCGCGATCTCAAGGCCGTGGAATTGATCGAACAAGGTTTCGCTGCCTTGCCGGCGTTGCCGAGCGTAAAAACGGTCACCACCCCGGTGCCCGCAACCGAAAAAGGGCGTAATCCCGCAACCGCCGCCGAATTGGAAAATGTGCCGACGATCACCACCGAGAAGTCGACGCCCAAGCCCAACGATCAATCCTCGACGGCGAAAGAGCCGATGTTTAAGTTGAATCTCACTCCTTCCCCATAAAACCATGAGCCCTGTTCGTTTTCTTACTCTTTGCTTGTTCGTGTTGCTCGCTGTCGGTGCTGTGCCGCTCCATGCGCAGCGCGAGAAATTGACTCCCGAAGATCTGGTGATCGTCGAGAAACGCTGGCCCCAAGCCAAACGCACCTTCACGACTCTCCGCTATATTGTCCTGAAGGAAGGCGATAAAACGGGCGGGACTCCCGAGGCCGGGATGATGGTCTCTACTCTCTACAAGGGCATGCTGCTTGATGATACCCTTTTCGATTCATTGCTCGATCCCAAGAACCCCCTGAAGATCCGGGTGGGCCGCGGAAATCTTATTCCCGGTTGGGATGAGGCCTTGAAGAAAATGCACCGCGGCGAAAAATGGCTGCTCATCGTGCCCTCCGAATTGGGTTACGGGGCCAGAGGCAAGCCGCCGTCAATTCCGCGCAACGCGACGCTGGTTTTCGAAATCGAGCTGCTCGATTTCAGTCAGGATTGAAGCTTTACGCTTTGCCGGGATGAGTAATGTCCCGATGCGCCCGCGATTTGTTGGGTGGCCGCATTGGAGCGAAGCGACAATGCGGTGCCGCGCTCACCGCACTTTCGCCGCGGGCTCAAGCACGGCTACTCGATCAGGCCGCAGAATATTTCAAGCCCTGCTCGTGAACCTCCGCCGCTGCGCCCAAAGACTATCTGTACTGTAGAGCGCCAGTCCGCACCAAATAAAAGCGAAGGCCTGCATTCGGGCCGCCTCAAAGGGCTCATGATACAGGCAGAGGCCGATGAAAAATTGCACCGAAGGAGCCAGATATTGGAGCAGCCCGAGCGTGGTCAGCCGGAGGCGTTGCGCGCCGAAAGCAAAGAGGAGTAACGGCACTGCGGTCACGATGCCCGCAGCCAGCATGAAGCCCTGCGTGCGGGCATCCACGCGGCCCAGCGCCCCGACGCCCGTGTGATGCCACCACACCAGCAGAGCTACCGCGATCGGGAATAACAGCACCGTCTCCACAGTCAGTCCGACAACGGAACCCAGCGTGGATTTTTTCTTCAACAAACCATAACTGCTCCATGTGCCGGCCAGCCAGAGCGCGATCCACGGCACATGGCCCACGCGAAAAAGCACCAAGCCCACCCCCAAGGCGGCGCACCCAATGGACAGCCATTGCAGCGGGCGCAGCCGTTCATGCAACAACATGGAACCCAGGGCGACGTTGACTAACGGGACGAGAAAATAGCCCAAGCTCGTCTCGATCACCTGCCCGCGATTCACCGCCCATACATAGATGCTCCAGTTGGTGGCCAGCAGCACACTGCTCAATAAATTGAGGCCGATCACACGGGTACTGGCAAACGCCGGCTGCAAGGCGGCGAAGTTTTTCTGCCACGCCAGCACCCCGTGGAGAAACCGGAGTGACCAAGTGATCCGGTGCGCGATCAGTTCGAAGGCCGGCACGCCCGGCATCTGCTTCCAATAAAGAGGAAAGCCGCCCCATAGCAAAAAACCCGCGGCGGCGGAAAGCGCGCCGCGAGGATCAGTTGGATTTTTATCGCTCGTAGGCAAGCAGCGACGTTGGCCTGCCGCTATTGTTGCGTCAACTGGGGCGCTCGACAGCGCCAAGTAAACTTGCCCGACACAGTCATCCCAAATTAATGGCCGAGAAGATTTCCTTACTTGTCCGTCCGGTTGACCTTGGCTTCGGTCGGTGGAGCGGGGGCAGCCGGGGGATTTTTGCAAGACTGCCAAGCGAGAAACCGCCAGCGGCCGCCTTCTTCGCGCCAGACGGCCAGAAAGCTCAGCTCGCTGAGCGACGCTTGGCCCGGCGACCCGGCTTTGATCAGCACGCGGCCTTTCATCAACACGGCTCCGGGGGCGATGGGGATAAATTCGCGCTGCAGATATTCAAACGAAAGATAAACAAGGCGGTGGCCCACTAATGCATCGGCATAGGAAGCCTTGGTGTCGATATTTCCGTTGGAGTGCGCGTAGTGGAGTTGATCGGAAAAAATGGCGTTCAGCCGAGTTGCGTCGGCGGCGATGGTGGCGGCGACACGTTCGTCATCGGCCGCACGAGCTGCGGCGATGACCTCGGTGTCATTGGCGCGGGTGCAGGCAACCGCACTGAGGAAAAGCAGGACAAGTCGGGGTAGTATTAATTTCATGGAAGTGGCGTGGAAGTTAACTGCGTTGGACGGGTTGGGGTTTGCCGTCGTCGTCGATGGCGACATAGGTGAAAACTCCGCAGGTGACGCGGAGGTGTTCGCCGCTTTTGTGGCGTTGGGCCCACGCGGCGACTTCGATCCGCATCGAGGTGCGGCCGGTTTTCTGGTGCAACGCGTGGCAACTCACAATGTCGCCCACGAACACCGGATTGAGAAACGACATCGCATCGATCGCCACCGTGGCCACGCGACTATGCGCGAGATTGCGCGCCAAAATCGCCCCCCCGAGATCCATCTGGGAAAGGAGCCAGCCGCCGAAGATATCGCCATTCGAATTTGTATCCTTCGGCATCGCGATGGTGCGAATGACCAATTCGCCCTGGGGCGCGGCAGGTTGAGTTGAGGGTCGGGTGGACGCGTGGCTCATGGGGTTGTCACGAACGATGCACGGCGCATTCTCCTGCGCAAGTCTCAGTATGGAGCCGACGTCTTGAGGTAGGGCGAGTTCTCCGAACGAGCCGTTTTCGCGAACGAGTTCCGGCTCGTTCGGAGAACTCGCCCTACTTTAATGTTCAAATCTTACGGGCCATTAGAATTAGTCCAGTGCGGTGAAAAACCGATCAAAGCGCGGGCGCAGCCAGTATTCCAGATCCGCCGAAACGAAAACGCCTGTGGCTTCGCCGCCGATTTCACGGCGGAGAGTTCGCCAGTTTTTCGTTGGTTTTCACTACGGTTGAAGCGATAGTGACCACCAAAAATGTCAGACGATATTAACCCGCCGGAGAGCTGCCCGATTTGTGGAGCCACTGTGCCACGTCGAGCGAAAGCATGTCCGGGTTGCGGAGCGGATGAGCGTTCCGGTTGGGATGAGGAAGCTACGCGATACGATGGCCTCGATTTGCCCGAAGAATCCCCGGAGTCGAATCAGCCTGCTGCGAGCCGGTCATGGCTCTGGATTTCAGTGGGGATTGCTCTCCTTATTCTCTTCGTCCTCGGCTTGCTGTTTCGCTGATGAATCGTTCTCGTTCTCGTTCTCCTTCTCGTAATCCTAATCGTTCTCCTCTTTGTTTCGTGAGCACGCGTCCCAGTGGATCGAGAAAACGAGAATGATTAAGAGCCCGAGAACGAAAATACTATCATGGCTGAACCCCGACCGTACCTCACCGCCCCGCAGAAATTGACCACGATGCCACCCGGCATTCCGTACATCGTCGGCAACGAAGCCGCCGAGCGCTTCAATTTCTACGGGATGCGCGCGGTGCTGTTTGTCTTCATGACGAAATATCTCGTGGACAGTACGGGGACCCTGGCCCCGATGGGCGAAAACGAGGCCAACCGGTGGTATCATCTGTTTTTGTCGATGAACTATTTTGTCCCGGTCATCGGCGCACTGGTGGCCGATGCGTTTTGGGGGAAATACAAAACGATTTTCTGGCTCTCGCTCGTCTATTGTCTGGGCAGCATCGTGCTCGCCTTGGACCACACGCGCACCGGTCTGACATTGGGCCTGTCGTTGATCGCCCTCGGATCGGGCGGCATCAAGCCCTGTGTGTCCGCGCATGTCGGCGATCAGTTCTGCGCCGACAACCAGCACCTGCTGGCGCGGGCTTTCGGATGGTTTTATTTTTCCGTCAACGCTGGTTCGTCTGTCTCCATGTATATTGTACCGTTATTACTCGCCAAATATGGTGCGGGCTCGGCGTTCGGCTTGCCGGCGGCGCTCATGCTGGTCGCGGCGTGGATTTTCTGGCTGGGCCGCCACAAGTTCGCGCACATCCCGCCCGGAGGGAAAACCTTCCTGCGCGACACTTTCAACCGCGAGGGATTTGCCGCCATTGGCCGGCTCGCGATCATTTTCTTTTTTATGATTACTTTCTGGGCGCTGTGGGACCAGAGTGGGAGCGAGTGGGTGGGGCAGGCGGACAAAATGGATCTCAAGGTTTCGCTCTTCGGGTTCAGTTTCGAACTGCTGTCTTCGCAAATCCAAGTGGTCAACGGGCTGCTCGTGGTGACTTTTATTCCCTTGTTCCAGTATGGACTCTATCCGGCCATCAATCGGTTTTGGCCACTGACTCCGCTGCGCAAGATTGGGCTGGGGATGATTACGATCAGCCTGTCTTTCTTTGTCAGTGCCTGGATCGAGTCGCAGCTCGCGCTAGGCATCAAGCTCAGCATCGGCTGGCAGATGCCGGCTTACGCCCTGCTCTCAGCCGGTGAGGTGATGGCGTCCATCACGGCGTTGGAGTTCGCCTACACGCAGGCCCCCAAGCGGCTCAAGTCCGTCATCATGTCGCTCTACCTGCTGTCGATATCGCTGGGAAATTTGTTCGCCGCTGCCGTGCATTGGATCATCGCGAAGCCGGACGGCACCACGAGCCTGACCGGAGCCGCCTACTATAATTTCTACGCGTGGTTCTCGATCGGGACGGCGGCGGTCTTCGTGATTTTCGCGCTCCGCTACCGGGAGAAAACCTATCTGCAGGACGCGGCAATGTCCTCCACTTAACGTTGCCGTACCGCGCTGAGCTTAAACCCCCGGCTTTTCTTCGTGTGCCTCGATCAACGCGCGCCACTCGGCGTCGTTGAGCGGGAAACGTTCGCGGTGGTAGTCGTGGGCGCGGAGTGGCCGCGCGGGTGGGGATTCTTTCTCGGTCTTGAAGCGCAGCAGGAAATGTTCGGCGTGGAAAAACCAGACAAAGCGGTAGCGTCCGCTGAGGATGAGATTATGCCGGTCACTGGGAGGCACGTGCTGGAAACGCCGGAAGATATGCAGCGGCCGTGAATAGCCCGAGCCAATCTCGACGGCCCCCGGAATCGTATAACCGTAGAAACCATCCAGCGCGGGATCGGTGGCTCCTTCATGCGCGATGAAGTGGCGATGCCGTTGCCAGCCGGTGAAATCGAAGGGCGCGAAGGAGCGCTCGGTGGATTGGAGCCGATTTTCGCGCAACGCCGTTTCGGCCAATGAACACAGGGCATACGCGCGATCCACCGTGCATTTCAGGTGCAACACGAAGAGCAGATGAAAACCGGCCAGAACTCCGAGTGTCCAAGTCCAGATTCGACGCATCGGCCAATGAGGTTTCGCGATCCCGATGTTGGGCTGTGCCTCGGTGCCGAAGAAACCCAACAAGGCGACATCCAGCAGATATTAATCCCAGATTCCTTGGCGCAGGCTGAGCAAGGCGATGCTGCCCAAGTCGGCGATCACCGGCGTCGCTCGCAAACGAAATCCACCGAGCAGCCAGCCAACCGAGTCTAGCGAAATTACGCTGCCGCAATAAACGCCGCCGCCATATTGGGTGAAGAGTTCGTGTTCTAAATTTATCCAGTGCAGGCGATCCACAACGAACAACAGGAGGACACCGGCAGCCGGTAGCATTTACCCGAGCCGGGAGCCTCCCACCTGATGGCGGTGGCTGGACAGAAAACCACTCAGACCTGCCGCCCAAAGATACACCAGCAGACCGAGTCCGGCGACACGGAGCGCTTCCAGTCCTGGGAGCCGTTCTAGCAAATGATCGGTCACGACGGATTGCGCGTGGGTTTTGTTCCTCATCCAGTTGAGGGTGCCGAACAGGCCGAGACCGATCAACAAGGTGAGACCAAGGGTCCACAGGCTCCGTGCTTCGCGGGAGGATTTTCGGGTGAGCCGGATTAGTTCGATGGCGGGGAAGACCGCCCAGGTTAGAGCAGTTTGCCGGGCCGCGATGGCTACGACCCACCAGAGGCAAAATTTGCCCCAGGTTTTTCTTCGGCGGCCTTGATGGCCAACAACAGGCAGGGCAAGTAAAGGGCGACGCTGGTAATTTCCACGCTTTTCCAGAGGAGGGTGGGAAACGTCAGTAACAAAGCGGAGAGCGCGGCCGCAGAGCGCGGAGAATAGCCACGAGCCACGAGCCTTGAGCAGGGAGCCACTCGTCCAAAATGAAACCGCCGCAAGCAAAGCGAGCAGCCCTTGCGTCGCACATGGGAAATTGCCCGTGATCCGGTAGAGCGAGGCCGCGAGCAATGAAAATGAAGCTGCTCAGGGCGCGAGCCAGTCGTTCGTCCAAGGTCTTCCGTGTTGCAGTGTTTCCCTCACGGAACGCAGGTGACCGAAGTCGTCATTCAATACCGCGACCCCGTAGGGCAGAATCAAGGCGATCAGCAGGCCGAAACCCAGCGACGTCAGCAGCGGCCAGAGGATTGATTGGTGGGAGGAAGAAGCGGGCGGGGGCAGAGAGTCCACAGTGCTGGCGGGATACGGTAACGTGAGGGAATGGGATCGGGCGGAAAGCGGCAAGGGTGGATCACGGGATTTCTTTCGGCGAGGAAGGCGAAGTTTGACGGCGGTATTGGATCTCGTAGATTCGTGAAATGATTCTCGGACCCGACGCCCAGCGTAATCGCGCAAAAATTATCATCTGGTGGATTGTCTGGGGGGCGGTGCTGCTGGGGCTGACGCTCCTGTATTTTATTCTTGGGCGCGCTCCGCTGGTGGCCACAGAACTGTCGTCGGAGAAAATGCTCACGGGGTTGATCGGAGTGGTGCCGTTATTTGTCAGCGTGGTCATTCGCTGGCTGGTGTTGCCGCGTTATACCGAGATGAACCGGGCCTTCGCGATGTTCATCATTGGGCTCACGTTGGCGGAAGCGGGTGGCGTGCTCGGAATTTTTCTCGGCGGGCCGTATCGGGAGATGCTGTTTTTGTTCGGAGTGTTCGGGGTGTTTCAATTTATCCCGATCTTCGCGAAGAACTACATCGAGCCGAAGGGCTCGGGGTTCATCCCAAATAATTGAAATGAGGTGGGAACGGTCAGGATAGGTAGCGCGCTTACCGCGCTATTCTGCTGGCCAGCAGAACGAGGCGAGCTCGCAACCTACGGTAAACGTTTCACTGACCTTGCAACCGCCCGGTCTCGGCGAGGCGTTCGATGAAAATCCAGCAGCGGCGGGCTTGGGCTTCGGGACTTTTGGCCTGCACAATGTAGCGCACGAGCTGTCGGCGCATGGCCACGCTATGCGCGGCCCAGCGTTTGGCCAACTGTGGCCGAGCCTGAAATTCGCGGGCCATTTCTGCGGGCAACTCGGGTTCGCGCGATGCGGAGTCGGGCGAAAGGGTGAATTCAATCGTATCACCCGCCTCGACGCCGGCTGTACGCAGCAACTCGACCTTGATCGCCAGTTTGAGTTGCCCGCGCTTGCCGGGCAGCAGCGTGACGCGGTCGAGATCGTCGTTGAAATGCAGAATCGCATACCAGCCTTTGGCCGCGCCTTTCGTTTCGGCGGGCGGCAGCGCGAGGGTGGCGAGTTTGCTTTTGGGAATATCCACCCAGCGCACCAGCGAAATGCGGTAGAGCCTGGCCTTCAGGTGAACTTGTTTGGTGCGGGCGGCGGGCTTCACGAGAAATTGTTTTTTAGTTCAGGATGAAAAAAGGAGGGCGGAGGAGACGGAGTTTTACCACGAAAAGGCACAAAGATTATGGGGTCGTGCGGTCGGAGATATTCCGCGCTCCTCGAGGAGCCTGGCGAGTTTCGTTTGCCTTCGGGTTCTGGTGCCTCTTGGTGGCCAAAAATTCCGGGAGGTTGGTTTCAATAATTTTCAAGCAGCGCTCGAAAAATCACGGTTACCGAAAAATCACTTGTGATCGCGCTTGCGCAGGAAGCGGGCGAGCTCCCGCGAAGTGGGCATGGCGGCGGCGGTACCGTGCTGGGTGACGGCGAGCGCCGCGACGGCGTTGGCAAAATGCGCGGCCTCGAGCACGTTGCGATTGAGCTTCACCAATCCGGCGGCAAATCCGCCGACGAAGGCGTCGCCCGCACCGGTTGTATCGACGGCATCGACTTCGTGCGGAGAAATGCGGGTATAAACCTCGGGCTGGGAAACAAAACAGCCGCGGGCACCGAGGGTGACGATCACGATGGGCACATTAAACATCCGGCAGAGTCCGTGCAGTTGATCACCGGGTAAACGGCTGACTTCTTCGGTCGCGAGATTGCGCAGGCCGCTGCGCGGGAGAGCGCGGATGAGGCCGGCGAATTCCACTTCGTTCGGGACGAGCACTTCGGTGTGGCGCAGCAAAGCGAAATCGAAGTCGGCGCGCATCGGCGCCGGATTCAGCACGGTGATGGCGCCGGCTTTGCGCGCGATGCGGAGGACGTGAGCCACCGTCTTGAAATCATTCTCGCCTTGGCAGACCACGACTTGGGCGGATTGCAGCGGAGCGATAGGAATATCCTGTTTGTGCAGGGTGAGATTTGCTCCGAGGGCGACGATGATTTGGTTCTGGCCGGCGGCGTTGATGCTGACGACGGCCGTTCCGGTCGGTTCTTTCTTTTTTTCCACGAAATGGACGGGGACGCCTTCTGCGTGGGCAAATTTCTTCGCGCCGGCGCCAAACACATCATGACCGACGGCACCGATAAATAGCGTAGCGGCCCCCGCGCGCGTGGCGGCCACCGCCTGATTGAAACCCTTGCCGCCGGGCCCGGCCCGGAAATCACCGATCACGGATTCACCGGGTTGAGGAAACTGTTTGGTGTAGAAAGCCAGATCCTGGATAAAACTGCCGACGATGACGACGCGTGCTTTCATGCTCAAGGGGTGGAGATAGCCAGACGCTCAGGCCTGACGTGAGGCGTATCGTGCTGGTGCGCGCGCAGGGGTAAAGGGTTTTTCTTCGGGGAATAAATTTTCACAACAGCGATACGCCATTACGGAGGCTCGCAAAAGGCAGTGACGATAGTTGGTCGGGCGGGACCGCGATGAGTACACCGCCTCGGCGGCTGGGCTCGCCGCAATTCACGAGTAAAATTCGCCAAACCGCACGGCCCAGCGGTCCGTCCCTACCTGTAATCCTTTTTGCGCGAATTAACAATCAGGCCTGCTGGCGCCGTTTAACCTGCCGGTCTGACCGCCTGTCCGACGCGACGGCGGCAAACTCCTCCTCAGCACCGCGTGGCGGCGAACTGCATTCACATCCGCGTGACGAATCCCGGGGATTTAAATGCGCCGTCGAGCTCCTCCGCTGCTCGCGCCGGTTCGTCAACGGGCGTCGGGCTGCGCAACGCCTCCGAGCGCCTGAAACTGCTCTTTGGTGAGCGGGCGACGTTGCAACTGGTGTCCGGCGGCCCCGATCTCGTGACCGCAAATGTGTGCATTCCCCTCAAGCCAGCCAACTCATGAAAGCTCTCCTCATCGATGACGAGCGTCGGGCGCACAATGAACTCCGGCGCATGCTCGTCGCTCATCCCGACATCGAAATTGTGGGCGAAGCCGTCGACGTGGAAGATGCTTTGGAAAAAATAGCCGCGCTTAAACCCGCGCGCTTGTTCCTCGACATCCCAATGCCCGGAGCCGATGGCTTCAGTTTGCTCGAGCAACTCCGCAGCCATCGCCGCGCGACGTCTCTGCCCGAGGGCCGTACTCAATCGCCGCATCGCCGCACGCTGGAGGACAAGGTTTTCGTCCGAGAGAGTGATCGCTGCTGGTTTGTCCTGGTGAAAAACATCCGGCTGCTGGAATCCGAGGGGAATTACGCGCGCGTGTCCTTTGACGACTGCAAGCCGCCGCTTTTTCGGTCACTCACCGCGATGGTAGAACGGCTCGATTCCCGGCATTTTTTCCGGGCCAATCGCCAGCAGGTGATCGCCCTCGCCTGCGTCGAGGCCATCGAACCGTGGTTCAGTGGCGGTCTGCTCGTGAAACTGAAAGGCGGCCTCAAGGTCGAGTTGTCCCGCCGCCAAGCCCAGGATTTCCGCGAAAAAATGAGTCTGTGAAGTGAACGGCATGCTCGTTAGTTTTGTCCGAACTGGAGCCGCGCCGCCCTCGGCGCGGAGACGGCCGCGTTACGCGGCAAGGGCGCCACGTCTCCATGTGCGACTCAGCAAAACAAATGACCGGATACCGAATCCACTGAATTGCCTTTCATTTCTTCCGTGTATTCTGTGTGTTCCGTGAGCCAACCCTCTTGATTAAAATGATTGAAGCCCGCCATCTCACCAAGACTTTCAAGGACAAGAAGCGCGGCGTGATCAAAGCCGTCGACGACGTCACCTTCACCTGCCGGCCGGGACAAATCTACGGTCTGCTCGGAGCGAATGGTGCGGGCAAGACCACCGCACTGCGGATGCTGGCCACCTTGCTGCAACCCACTTCCGGCTCCGCTTCCGTCGCGGGTTTCGATGTCGTGACCGCTGCGGAAAAAGTCCGCGCCAACGTCGGGTTCCTCGCCGCCAGCACCGCGCTCTACGGCCGGTTGACGGCGCGCGAGATGATCGCCTACTTCGGCCAGCTCAACGGCCTGCCGCTCCCCGAGATCGCGACGCGCACGCAGCGGCTCGCGGATGAACTGGTGATGCACGAATTTCTCGACCGGCGTTGCGACAAATTTTCCACCGGCATGAAACAAAAAACGTCCATCGCCCGGACACTGATCCACGATCCCGCCGTGATGATTTTTGATGAGCCGACGCTCGGGCTCGACGTGATGACCGCGCGCGCCATCGTGCGCTTCGTGCGCGAGTGCCGGAACCAAGACAAGACGGTGATCTATTCCACCCACGTGATGGCTGAGGTGGAAAAACTCTGCGACGTGATTGGCATCATCCACGACGGCCGATTGGTGGCCGAGGGGACATTGGTGGAATTACAGACGCGCTTTGGGGAAAAGGATATGGAAGAAATCTTCGTCAAAGCCGTCGGCGGCGAGGCGGCCATTGCTGACGCGGTGACAAAACTCTGACTGGAACTTTCACTATGAATTGGTTTTTTATCCGAACGATCTATCTTAAGGAACTGAAGGATTCGCTGCGGGATCGCCGGACGCTAATCTCCATGGTCGTGGTGCCGACGTTGCTGATGCCCATCCTTATGTTAGGTTTTGTTACGGTTTTCTCGACGGTGATTAAGAAAGCCCAGGATGAAGCAACTTCGATGGTGATTGTCGGAGGTACCGATTCACCAGGGGTGGTTGCCGCCATCAAAGCCGAGAAGAAATTCAAGATCATCGAGCCGATCACTGACTTCAAAAAAATGATCATGGAGAAACGAATCCGTCTGGCGGTCGAGATTCCTGCGGGGTTTGAGGCGGCATTGAAGACCGGCGAACCTAAGACCGTTACCTTTTATCATTACGAAGGAGAAATGAAATCGGGGATGGGGGTGAGCGAAGTTGATCGGTTCTTCCGTTCTTTGCGGGATAAAACGGTGGAAACCCGCCTGACTGATCGCGGCTTGTCCGCAGATTTGATCAAGCCCTTTCAAATCAAACGCCAGAATGTGGCTCCGCCTGAGAAGGTGGATGGGAATAAGTTTGGGGGCTTCGTTCCCTACCTCATAATCATTCTTTGTTTTACGGGTGCGATGTATCCGGCCATCGATCTGACTGCGGGGGAGAAGGAGCGCGGCACAATGGAAACTCTGCTTTGCAGTCCCGTGAATCGGGTAAACATTGTGATCGGCAAACTGCTCATGGTGCTGACGGCTTCCATCTCCACCATCATGCTGAGTCTCGGCTCGATGTCAGTCAGCCTTATCACTGGCGGAGCGATGCTGGCCGGCGCAACCAACGGCTTAATCCCCCAGATCGATCCTGCGGGAATTGCCGGGGTATTTGCGATGATCGCGCCAATCGCATTATTTTTCGCGGCACTATTGCTTACGATTTCACTCGCAGCGAAGAGCCACAAGGAAGCCCAAAGTTACATTTCTCCTCTGCTGGTTATGGTTTTCATGCCAGCGGTGATCGGGACACTGCCCGGTGTTGAACTCACCATGAAGACCGCGTTTATTCCCATTCTGAATGTGTGCCTCGCGTGCAAGGAAATGCTCTCGGGCGTCTGGCATTGGAATTACATCGCGCTGATTTTCGTTTCGACGGGACTTTATGCGGCGATCGCCGTCGCGCTCTGCGTGAAGATGTTTAATCGCGAAAGCGTGATGTTCCGTGCCTGAGTGAAGTGCGGATTTTTTCACCAAGCCCGCTGAATCGGGGTGATGGAGCGGCTCGCGGTTTCAATGCGAGGTATTTTCTAGGGGGGGCACCCTAGGATCATTGTGCATTGTTTGTTAAATCTGAAAGGCCCTGTAAAGCCCGGGTAAATGCCGGTGCCGCCTCTGGCGGAGAGCGTGCATTATACGATATGATAGGTGTTAGTAAGCAATAACCCAAGTTCCCCATGAGCTCCAACGACGAAAAAAGTCCCAACTCCGATCAGGTCCGTTTTGAATTATCCCAGCTCGAAAAAATGCGCTCTCAAATCATGAGCGATATGGAGTCGATGCGCGCACAGGAAAATAACCTCAAGGCTTTCGAGGCGCGGATTCGCGATTCCATGCCGCCGCACCCGTCCGCCGGTTCACGTCCCTCTTTCGAGTATGGATCACGCCCTTCTTTTGAAACGGGCGGCTCGCGTCCTTCCTTTGAAGTTCGCTCCAATAGCAATCCGCCTAGCCTCGATGCGGAATGGGAAAAATTTCAACGTTCCCGGGCTTTGCTTGAGGCTGAACGTCGCGGCTTGACGGATGAACGCCTCTTGTTGCGCGAAGAGCGCGACATCATGAAGCAACGCGAAGAAATGCTGAAACAGCGCGAAGAAACCTTGAAGGTGCGCGAGGCCCAGATGGCGATTCGCGAGCAGAATGCGAAGCCGGATGATGAGCCGCCTCCGCCCAAACCGACCAGCAGCTCTCCCTTCGTCGCGGCGAAAAATCTCTTCGGTCTGCGCCGCGCTTCCTAAGCTTTCCCCTTCTCTCTCGTTACTCCGGCCCGGACCAGCAATGGCCCGGGCTTTTTCTTGGGTGAGAGAGATTCGGCGTTGATCGAATTGGAGCCGCGCCGCCCTCGGCGCGGAGCAGGCTGCCTCACGCGGCGTGGGCACCGCATCTCCCAAAGACCACGCCTGCGCGGCGCGCCTAAATAAATTTCGCTTGCGCGCCGAAAACATTTCCTCATCAAACCCACTCGTGAATCTTTCCGTCAATCTTCGCTCCGTTATGCCGACTGCCATTAAGGCAGGCGGTAAACGTGCCTGGTGCCAAGCACCGGCTCGGCCAAGATGGACTGACGCGACTAGCGCCTAAACGCTCCCAATCGCCCAAACAAAATCCAATCACTGCCGAGCCCGACTCTTCCCCGAGTCGGGTTTTTTATTTTCCGAAATCCCAACCCACCACAGGCCAGGCCCACGCTCGTTCCCCCACCACCGCCCATGATAACCACCCGGTTTTCGCTCCGGCATCTGGAATTGCCCACCGTCTCCTTCTTCGGACGCACGCTCGAGGAATACACCCGCTTCTTCACGCTCGATGCGACCGCGCTACGCGGCAAAGCGGTGCTCGATGTGGCTGCCGGTCCATCGTCGTTCACGGTTGAGGCATCTAAGCGCGGCATCGATGCGGTGGCGGTGGATCCGCTCTACGATCAATCGCCCGACGCGCTCTCGGCCCAGATCAAGGCCGATTATGAACGGATGTTTTTCCAGATGCGCGCCAAGCCCCGGCTGTTCAAGATGAAGTCCTTCGCCTCCTTCGACGAGGCCGAGGCTGCTCGGCGCGCAGCGGCTTCGCGGTTTCTTGCCGACTACGAGGGCAACACCCGGCATGGCCGCTACGTGCGGGCCTCGCTCCCGCTGTTGCCGTTTCTCGACGGGGCCTTCGATCTCGTGCTCTGCGCGCACCTGCTTTTCATCTACGCCGCGCGGTTCGATTTCGACTGGCACGTCGCCGCGTGCGCTGAGCTCGCGCGCGTGAGCAGCGGGGAAGTGCGCATCCATCCCGTGTGCGGTCCAGACGGAAAACTCTACGCAGAGCTCGACCGTTTGAGATCCGAACTCGCCTCGCTGGGCATCACGAGCGCGGTCGTGCCGGTAAACTACGAATTCTTCGCCGGCGCCACCAGCATGCTCGTGCTCAACCCCAAGGAATCGTGAGCCCCATCGTTGCCCGCTGAAAAATCTAGCGGTGTCGGTTCGGGATGGGGCATCGGTTGCCATTCCCAGGCCACGCGCCGGATCATGGCTTCAATTCACTGGGCGAGTAAGCGGGCGGCTTCGGTTTGGAAATATCGGTTCCACGAGCGATTGCCCCTCAACCCGTCCAGTTGCTGCGACACTACGGCGGAAAAATCTTCCCGTGCCGCCGCCGTTTCACCCGTCGCTGTATAGAAATATTTACCCCGTCCCCAGCGAGGCAGCAGGTGGTGTTGGCCCAGCGCCACCGCGCGATCAAAGTAGGCGCGGGCCTTCACCCGGTCGCCGCCGCGTGACTTCGGCATCGCGAAGTAGTAGATCCCCCACGTGAACGTACTCGCTCCTTCATCCCAGTCAGGCTCCACCGCATCCATTTGCTCCAGCATCGTCTTCGCTCTGTTTAACAACCTGACGTTGGTGATACGACCGAACGTGCCGAGACAGTCGCGGAAAATATAGAAGATCCCGGTAGTCCAGAATTGCATCGCGGTCATTTCTCGCGCTCCGAGCACCTTGCTCGCCTCCGCCATGGTTTGGCCGGTCTGTACGCGATGAAGAAAATCCGGGTTGGTCGCCATCGCCCTTTCGCAGGCTTGTAGTGAGGCCCGGTAACACCCCAACCGTTCCTTCGCACGCTCGCGGTACGCGGCCCCTTTCAGCAGGTAAAGGATGGCGATTTGGGTCCATGCCTCGGTGTCGTCCGGATTCGCCGACGCAATCGCTTCCCACGCCTGAATGGCGGTTTCAGCCGTCTGCCCGGAATCAATCACGTCGCCTAACTGGCGGGCACGTTCGCGTTCCTCCATCGAAATTGAACGGCCGGAGGCTGCCGGTTGAGTGGTCCAACCGGGAGTCCAGCTAACGGCACGAACAGTCGGAGTCAGACTGAGCCCCAGAAATAATAATCCCAAACCCTGAAAGAAATATGTTCTCATAAATCAGTTTCCCTTCATCGAGGAGATTCAAGGCGTCGGTCGGCTTCCGGCTCACCCGTTTTTTCCAAGGCAAACAAACTGGAATTTCGGCACAGCTCTTGCCACAAAGCGCGCCATGTTTTCCAGTTGTGCGCGCCAGGCAGTTTGCGCACGCGCTCAGGTGGCAAGAGGGTGGCGAATAGCCGGTGGCCGGGAGCGAGTGAATCGTCCGACCCGAAGAGCAGCCACGTCGGTGGCAGGGCGGCAGAGCGGGTGCCGAGAAAAGTCCAGAGCTGCTCGGCGACGTCACCCGATTTCGGATTCCGTCCTGTCGCCCAAGTGGTGGGCCCGCCGGCCATTTTGATTTGTTCGAACAGGGCTGCCTTGTCGCCCAGATACGGTGCGAGCACCACGATCGCCTCCACCTCCCCGGGATGTTCCCGCTCGTACAGCAGAGCGCCGACACCGCCGAGCGACACCCCGACTAAGACGATCCGGCGGTAACCGTGTTCCCGGGCGGGCCGAATCACGTCGGCGCGCAGGCGCTCGATCACGGTCCGCTTGGCATAATAACCGAAGTGGGCATTCACTGCGAGGGTGTCGGCCTTCACCCCGGCCTCGCGCAAAATTGCGAGAAATCCTTCCCGTTCAAAATCCGCCATGGTGTTACTGCGTCCCGGCAGGAAAACGACGAGAGTAGCCGTCCGTTCGGTGGATGAAAGGCGACTCTCCTGAGTGGGAATCGGCGTCGGAGTGGCCGGGAAGAAAGCGTGGCAGCCGGTCAACGCCAACACCGTACCGGCCAAGAGCACCCTGAGGTTTTGCATGCGCAGGATAATAACTCTTCTCGGACCGGGGGCGGAGCTCAGCGTTTGCATGCAAATTAGAATATGTGTTGTTGCGCCATCGTCAACGGAGCAGTCACGGCTGAAATATGAATTTCTGGCGACGACAGCAGCGAAGCAATTGTAGGTTAACTATACAGCGGCCAATCCCACCTATGCACACGCCCGCGCGTGCATCCGCGTGCATGGAAACCGACGCCCACCGCTCCGAGGAAACAACTCCTCTGTCGGGTCGGCCTTGGTGGCCGCACCGTGGCTCGGTCCGCCCGCAAGAGGGCGATTCGACTACATAGTGTCTGCCCGGAAACTGCCTGTTTTGAAAGTCGCGGGTGATTTTGGCATTTTCTCGCAGGCGCTTTTGTCAAGTCGGCGGGTTTTCGCGGCACGCTGAGCCGGATTTCCTGAAAATCCTCGACGCTCAAACAC
>JBBRBC010000029.1:0-46452 GCA_038206205.1 Opitutales bacterium | reverse complement strand
ACCGAGTGTCGTCGTAGTGCTTGGTTGGATGTGGGTATGATGCGGGCAGTTTGATTTGCGGGATGCAATTCGTTGAGTCGTGCGGCGTTGGGCTCGTCTGGCGCGTCGTCGGGTGGGTGAGATCGTACGCGTGGATTTGGTCTTCGACGGGAGAAAAATTCCGAGTGGCAGACCGCCGAGCAACAAAATGGCGTAGCGGTGGAGGTGAGTCGGCCTGCTTGCTTCATAGCTGTAGGTGGCGTGACTGGCCGGGGTGAGTTGAGTGTGGCTGGACTGAGGGTCGATCACAGACGGCGCGTTGGGGGCAACACGCCCTACCGACTCCGACGTGAGCAAGCCGACGAGGAAGCAGAGGACGGCGAGCACCGGTATCAGAATCAGCAGGCGGTGGATGGCGGAGCGGGGCATCGGGGATGGAGTGAGCGGGGAGAGTGATAGTGAGAGGGAGAGTGACGGTGATCGCAAGCTTGGCGTGGGAATTGGGGAGCGCGCGTTGTTACTAAACCGCGTTATCGCTGCGCTCCCCGTTCGACAAGCTCAGGGCCTTGAGTAGAATCGAAAGGCAGCGCGGCTACGGGATGGACGTGGCGCGACTACTGTTCGGCGTAATCATTCTCGTTCTCTTACTCTTAATCGTTCTCGGTTTGCTGGGTTTACTTTATGAGAACGAGAACGAGGAGGTGAAAGAATGATGGCGGACTCTGGGCGATGCTTTTCCTCTTTCCTGGGTTTGGTGGGTTTCGTGGTGGCTATTCCGGGGGATATTTTGCAATCCGGTCGGTGGACGAATTGATGTGATTGCCATGCGCTGCGGGCTTTCTAGCGTTTCGCGGCATGAAAGTACTCGGCATTGATATTGGGGGCTCGGCGTTCAAGGGGGCACCGGTGGATACCAAGACGGGGCGCTTGCTCGCGGAGCGTCATCGCGTGGAGATCGAATCGCCTTGCGCGCTCGCGACCGGCGTGGCGGCGGTGCGTGAGATTGTGCGGCACTTCGATTGGCAGGGCCCGGTGGGGATTGGTTTTCCGGCGATTATTCGCGACGGAAAAATCGGAGCGGTGGGCAATCTTGGCCAAGTTTGGGAACAGCAAAACGGCGTGACGCTTTTCCGCCGGGCGACAAAAGGCCCCGTCAAAATAATCAATGACGCCGATGCGGCCGGTTTGGCGGAAATGAAATTTGGGGTCGGTCGTGGGCGGCAGGACACCGTGCTGTTGCTGACGTTCGGTACGGGGATTGGCTCGGCGCTGTTTCATCATGGTCAGCTTTTCCCGAATGCCGAGCTGGGGCACATTCCTTGGCGGGGCAAGCCGATGGAGCGCTACGCTTCGGCGGCGGTGCGCAAGCGCGCGCACCTGGAGTGGCGTGAGTGGGCCGTGCGCGTGAACGTTTATCTGGGCGTGGTGGAGCGGTTGTTATCGCCTGAGCTGATCATCATCGGAGGTGGCGTGAGCAAGAAGTCGGAGAAGTGGTTTAGCTATTTGAAAGCGAACGCGAAGATCATGCCTGCCCACCTCCATAATGATGCCGGTATTGTGGGGGCGGCCCTCGCGGGTGAGTAGGCCTTGGACTGACAAAGGAAGTCGGGAGCTGAGAGTCGAGAGACCAGAACCAGACCATACAGTGAATATCCATTCCCCTGCCAATTCGCCTGTCCGCTTGGGGGATTTGGCTCTCAGCTCTCGACTCTGGACTCTCGACTGAATCGTTCTCGTTCTGGATCGACGCTACCATCCATCCCGACCCCAATCCGTTTATCGCTAAACAAACTGCGACCTACCCAAGTTCTCGCGTGTAATCCCACCACTTGCTTCTAACCTCTGTCCACTATGTCCCCAGCGTTTACCCGGCCGATCACGGCTAAGCCAGATGCACCGAAAAAGAAATCCCGCAAAGGCCTTTATGGGATCATCGGATCACTCATTGTCTTGATCGCACTCGTGGTCGGAGCCATCGCGAAGAACAAGGGGAAGGAGCCGCTTCACCTGGTCACGACGGAGAAGGCCGTCATCAAAACCATCACCCAACTGGTCACCGCCACGGGAAAAATTCAGCCCGAGGTCGAGGTGAAGATTTCCCCCGAAGTCTCCGGGGAAATTTTGGAGCTGCCGCTGCGCGAAGGCGCGGTGGTGACCAAGGGTGTTTTGCTGGTGCGGATCAAGGCCGACAACTATCGCTACCAAGTTGAACAACAGGAAGCCAATCTGACCGCCGCCAAGGCTACGGCCGTCCAAAGCAATGCCCAGTTGTTGAAGGCACAGGATGATTTTAAGCGGGTGCACGAACTTTTCGGCAAACAACTGGTATCCGATTCCGATTATTCCGCCTCGAAAACCAACCTCGAGGTGGCCCAGGCCAATACCGACAACGCGCTCGCACAAATCCGCCGCACCGAGGGCCTGCTGAATCAATCGCGGGACTTGCTTTCCAAGACCTCGATCTTTGCCCCGATGGATGGCTCGGTCAGCTCGCTTTCAAGTGAGGTGGGTGAACGCGTGGTCGGTACCGGGTCCTTCGCCGGCACGGAGGTCATGCGGGTGGCCAATCTTTCCAACATGGAGGTTCGGGTGAACGTGAACGAAAATGACGTGGTCAACGTCAAGGTGGGCGACAAGACCCGTATCTCCATCGATGCGTATCCAGGACGCAAGTTCACCGGCGCAGTGAAGGAAATCGCCTCGGCAGCCAAGACCCAGGGGATGAATACCCAGGAGGAAGTGACTAATTTTTTGGTGAAAATCAGGGTGCGGGATAAAGCGGTCAGTTTGCGTCCGGGCATGAGCGCCAGCGTGGACATCGAGACCAGGACGGTGGAAAACGTCGTGGCGGTCCCGATCCAGTCCGTGACCGTACGCAGTCGTGAAGGCAGCAAGACGCTCGATGAACAGAAGGGTGATCGCGAGAAGAAGGAAAAAGAAACCCAAGGCGATGGAGCGGCGGCCGCCGTGAGTGAAAAACAACAGCGGGAACGGGAACGCACGGATCGCGAATCCCTGCAGCGCGTGGTTTTCGTGCGCAGCGGCGATACCGTGAAGATGATCACGGTGGAAACCGGCATCGGCGACACTTCTCATTTGGAAATCAAATCCGGCATTAAGGAGGGCGATGAAGTCGTGAGCGGCCCGTTCAGTATTATCACCCGCACGCTCAAGGACGGAACGAAGGTCCGGATTGATCAGCCCAAGGACAAGGACAAGACCACCCCGGAGGTTAAAAAGTAAGGCAGTCCCATCCACTGGCTGAGCCAGCGTACGCCATGATCACACCTTTTACTCCTGCCGCGACTCGCTCCGTTCGCCCACCCGGCGCGCTGGTCATCGAGATCGAGGGCGTCACCAAGCTTTATCAAATGGGCTCGGAGACCATTCACGCCTTGTGTGGCGTGAGGCTCACCATCCGGCGCAATGAATATCTCGCCATCATGGGGCCGTCCGGTTCGGGAAAATCCACGCTCATGAACATGCTCGGCTGCCTCGATACGCCGACGGCCGGGCGCTATGAGTTTTCCGGGAAAAACGTGGCTTCCATGGTGGACGACGAACTGGCCGATATCCGCAACCGCGAGATTGGTTTCGTTTTTCAGACATTCAATCTCCTGCCGCGCTCCGATGCGCTGCACAACGTGGAACTGCCCTTGATCTACGCCGGCCTCGGCAAAGCAGAGCGGATGGAGCGCGCCCATCAGGCGCTCGAAGATGTGGGCCTCGGCGACCGCGTGCATCATCGGCCCAATGAACTTTCCGGCGGCCAGCGCCAGCGCGTGGCCATTGCCCGCGCCCTTGTCACACGCCCCTCGATCATTCTCGCCGATGAGCCGACGGGTAACCTCGACTCCAAAACCGGCGTGGAAATCATGGCGCTGTTCGAGCAGCTCTACGAGAAGGGCAACACCATCATCGTCGTGACGCACGAGGAAGACATCGCCCGGCACGCGCGCCGCATTGTCCGGCTGCGCGACGGTTTGATTGAATCGGACGCAGCGGCTTCGTGATTTTCGATGAGACGCCTGTACTACGAAATCACCGAGTCGCTGCGGATTGCCTTTGCGCAGATCCGGGCGAACAAGCTGCGTTCGGCCCTGACCGCCTTGGGTGTGATTATCGGGATCGTGGCCGTCACCCTCATGGGCACGGCGATCAAGGGGATCGATGTCGGGGTGGATCGGAGTTTTTCCGGATTCGGGGACGACGTGCTCTATGTCACCAAGTGGCCGTGGAAGGATAATTCCCAAGATTGGTGGAATTACCGTAACCGCCGGCCGATCCGGCACGACTACGCGCGGCAGGTGAACGAGTGGATCGCCGATCATCCTGCAGGCGCGCTCAAGCTCGCGGTGCCCACAGCCAATCGCGGCACCACCATCATCCGAGGCGAGTACCGGCTGAACAATATCTGGACGATGGGAACTTCCGCCGACTATTCGCGCATCACGCGTTCGGAAATGAAGGAAGGGCGGTTCTTCAGCGATTTTGAGGCACACTCCGGCGCCAATGTTGCCATCATTGGCTATGATGTGGCTGATGCGCTGTTCCCCGGAGAATCGGCGCTCGGGCAGACGGTGCGGATTCGCGATCAGAATTTTAAAATCCTCGGCGTGGCGGCGCGGCAGGGCAGTTTCCTCGGACTCTTCAGTTGGGATTCCATGCTGGCGATGCCGATCACCACGTACCGCCGCTATTACCGGGTGAATGATGATGGCGAGATTCGCGTGCAGGTGGACATCGCGCGCATGGCGGTGGCACGAGATGAATTACGCGGACTCATGCGCAGCCTCCGCCAGCTCGGACCGGAAAAACCGGATGACTTTGAAATCAATGAGCAAGGAACCGTCCGCGCCCAGCTCGATCCGATCAAAAACGGCATCGCCCTTGCCGGACTTTTTATTACAGGGCTGGCGCTTTTCGTCGGCGCCATCGGGATCATGAACATCACCTACGTGAGTGTGAAGGAGCGGACGAAAGAGATTGGCACCCGCAAAGCGCTCGGGGCCCGCCGGCGGACGATTCTTCTGCAATTCCTGATCGAGGCGGTTTCACTTTGTGTCATCGGTGGAGTGATTGGCCTGCTGGTTACCGTGGGATTAACCGCGGTGGTTGCCCAGGTGGCTCCGGCTTTTCCGTTGGTTTTCTCGATCGGGCTCGTGCTGCTCGCGCTGGGGGCTTCGTTATTAGTCGGAGTGCTCAGCGGATTTCTTCCCGCGCTGGCGGCCAGTAAACTCGATCCCGTGGTGGCCCTGCGTTACGAATGAACTTCGCGGAAACACTTCGTCTCGCGCTTTCCTCGCTGTCCGCCAACAAGCTCCGCTCCGGGTTGACCATGTTGGGGATTACGGTCGGGGTGTTCTCGGTGATCGGGGTGATGACGGTGATCACTGCGCTGCGCAGTCAAATCGAGTCGGGCCTGAATGTGCTCGGGGCGAATAGTTTTCAGTTCTCGAAATATCCGGCGATTAATTTCCGCGACCCGCGCCAGCGTTTCGCCAACCGGCGCGATATCACTTATGTTCAGGCGGCCCGGTTTAAGGAGCTGATGGCTGAGTCGGCCGAGGTCAGCCTGCAACTTTCCCGGGGTGGCCGGCGCGTGAGTTTCGGTGATCGGCGCACCAATCCTAATATAGGATTGATCGGGACGGACGGAAATTTCATTGCCAGTCGGAATTATGTAATAGCCGCAGGCCGCAATATTGGTTCGGACGATGCGGAATTCGGTCGGGCGGTGGTGGTGCTTGGCGCGGATATTGTGAAGCGGTTGTTCGACCATGAGGAGGGCTTGGGCAAGCAGGTCCGCATCGATGGCCAGAGCTACACCGTGATCGGATTGCTCGCGCCGAAGGGCCCCTCGTTTGGCCAGAGTCAGGATAACTCGGCGCTGACGCCTATCACCCAATATTTGGAAACCTATGGACGCGCCGGCCGTTCGATCCAGGTGAATGTGCAGGCGCCTAGCCAAGCGGAACTCGCGGCGACCCAAGATGCGGCCATCGGAGTGATGCGTCTGGTTCGCGCCCTCGATCCCGAGGACGGGAATGATTTTGAGATTTTCTCCAATGACACGCTGATCGAATCCTTCAACAAAGTGGCGAGCATCGTGGCCATCGGAGCCTTTGTGATCAGCGCGATCGCGCTCCTCGCTTCGGGCGTGGGGGTGATGAATATCATGTTGGTCAGCGTCACCGAGCGCACGAAGGAGATCGGCATCCGCAAGAGTATCGGGGCCAAGAAGCGAAACATCCTCGTGCAATTTCTCCTCGAAGCGGTGTTGCTCTCCATGGTGGGCGGACTGGCGGGAATCACGGTGGGGGTGGTGGGGGGAAATGTTGTAGCCGTCATCTTTAATGCGTCGATGGTCTTCCCGTGGATGTGGGCGATGATCGGTTTCAGCGTCTGCTCGGCGATCGGCGTGGGTTTCGGCTTTTATCCGGCGTGGAAAGCCGCATCGCTCGATCCGATCGAGGCGCTGCGATTTGAGTGAGATCGGTGTGATGTTCGTTCGGATTTTGTAGGACGGCTGCTTGACGGCATACCGATAGGGTCTTTTCGGTCGCGGCGCGGCGACAAGCGCCGGCCTTGCAAAGGAATTATTTCCTCGAAGCCTTGCGCTGGGAGTCGAGAGAGCGCCAGACCATCCAGTGAAGACTGTGGCCCGTCATCTCATCACTCAGGCTCTGACATGAATGGCGCTAAGTTAAGCGGCATGATCGTCGACTGCCTGCCGTTTCGTCTGCGATGATTTGCTGCGGAATTTCGTAGGGCCGCCCCTTGTGGGCGAGCTGTTTCAGGTGCGCCCTCCGGCACGGCCACAAGGGCCGGCCCTACATTCCTCATGCAAAATAGTTGGTATGATCACGCATGGTAGCATGACGACCAACCTCCTTAACTTAGCGCCATTCGGCTACGACATCTTGATCCCGAGGAATGTGAGTGAGCTCAACTCCGTCGTGAATCGTGATAAAATACATTTAACGCGGAGAGCGCGGAGCCTGACGTGATTGGGCGGAAGTGGCACGGGTCTCCCGACCCGTGTGGGAGGTTTTGCCGTGTGCCTGTAGCCTCGTTTGAGGGCGCAGCCCGAAAACGGGGCCGCAAGACACCGCGCTTTCGCCTGCGGCTCAAACGCGGCTACACTCCGGCTTCCCCGTGGCCGTTGAAGGCAACGGGCGATGCCTGATACCCATCGCCCTGACAGGTTCAGCTCGTTTCCTCGTGCCTCCTTTCTCCACGGGCGGGGATCAGGATGTCTCAGGCCTGCGCTGCGGATCGGGCTCTCCGCTCACGTCGCTGGACGGTCTCGTTCCGGCCTGCGCTCAGAACCACTTTTTCTTTTTCAAATACACCGCCATCAGGATGGTGCTGACGATGGTGATAATCCAAGCGAAGAGATAGCCGTGCGGCGATTTGAGTTCCGGCATGTGCTCGAAATTCATGCCGTACCAACTACCCACGAGCACCGGAGGTAGCGTGATGGCGGTGAGTGCGGTGAGGAACTTGATGCCCTCGTTGGCTTCGTAGGCGGCTTTGTTGAGATGGATGTCGAAGGCCATCATCAACCGTTCGTGAAAATTGGAGACCGTGTCCTCCAATCGGGCGAGGTTGTCGCGCAGATCCCGGAAATAGGGGAGCAGCTTTGGCCGGATGTACTTGCTGTCACCGCGGGCGAGGCGGTCGATCACGTCGCGCTGGGGGCGGACGATGGTGCGGAGCCGGGAAAAATCGCTGCGGACCTGAAGGATGTCCGCGACCAGTTTTTCCGGAGCGCTCTTGGCCAGCACGGCTTCTTCCAGTTCCTCCAGTTCATCGCTGAGAATGGCGATGACGGGGGCGTAGTTATCGACGAGGAGGTCGAGCAGGGAGTGAGCGATGCGGTCGGGGCCGCGCGGCCCGGGACCGGCGTTTTTCACGAGGCGATCAGTGAGCGCCTGCACCGAGCGCAGCGGTGTGCGGTGAAAGGTGACGATGTAATCCTTGCCCAAAAACACATCGAGCTCAGTCGTGGCAAATTTGTCCTGCCGAGTATAATCAACGGCGTGGGTCACGAGAAAAAGATACTCCTCGTAGTCTTCGATTTTCGGCAAGCTGCTGGGGGTGACGCAGTCTTCGATGGCGAGCGGGTGAAATTGGAACACGCCCTCGAGCACGGCCTTGATTTCCTCATCGGAAGGATTGTCGAGGTTGACCCAGAGGAGCAGGCCTTTGTCGGCGCTGACGAGCCGGAGGGCCTCGACCTCGAGATCGCGGCCGACGAGCCGGCCATCACTGAAAATAAATGAAGTAATCATGCGCGCTGCGAAGGAAGGTGGAGCTCACGGGAACAGAGGCAAGCCCGGTGTGTCAGGGGCGCGCCAGCGCTGCGTTCACTTCTCTGTCCCGAGAATTTTGTTTTCCAGTTCGACGACGGTCGCGATAAAGGCTTCGGGCGTGGGGGCGGCGAGCAGGGCGGTGCGGTTGGCTTCGTCTTTGATCAACCGGCAGAGGGTGCCGACGAGAATGAGGTAATCCGTGGGGTTGTTCTTCGGGGTGCCGAGCACGAACATCAGCCGGACGTTCTGGTTGCTGTTTTCGAAGAGCACGCCGGAGTCGCTGCGGCCCACGGCGACGACGATCTTCTTCACGTGCTCCGTGCGGGCGTGGGGCAGGGCGATGCCATTGCCGAGGCAGGTGGTGTCGAGGCGGTCGCGCGCGAGGAGTTCCTGATAAAAGCCGTCTTGATTCACCACATCGGGATGACCGGCCAGCAGCTTGGCCACCTCGTTAATGGCCGCAGTGCGCTTCGTGCTTTGGAGCGCGAGCGTGATTCGGGCGGGATCGAGCAGCTTGGAGAGACGAGTGGACATGCAGAACAGAAAAATATTTAAAAAGAACGTCGCCCCACCGCTTGGCAAGGCCGGAAACGTAATAAAATAGTGGGCGCAACCGCTGCGGAGCTGAAGGGGAAAAAATTTGGGCGTGGAACGACCGGGGGCAAGGCGGCGCGGTTGCGGTTTTCGTGACACGGGGCTCCAGCCCCTGGGCGTATTTTCAGAACATGGGCCTGAGACCCAGGCCACACCGCATTCGGCGACAAAAAGCGTCGGGGTGGAAACCGACGCCCACCCCCGGGCAGTGAGATGCGCTCGTTCCCTGGGGATACTTCGCGAGACATTTTGTTTTTCAGGTTTGGGAAATAAAAAAGGCGCGCCGGGTGGCGCGCCTTGGAGGTTTGGTCGCGGTATCGGGTAGTGGCGCTTGCCCGCAAGCGCCATGGCCGTGGGGGGCAACGGCCTCTCCCTTACGTCGTTTCTGGCGGCGGGATTTCCATCGGGGGCGCGCTGTTCGCGGCTTCTTCTTCGTCGGACTCGACGACGCGGGCGATGGCGAGGAGTTTGTCGCCGGCATCGAGGTTAACGAGACGGACGCCTTTCGCGCCGCGGCCGGTTTCGCGGATTTCCTTTACCCGCGTGCGGACGCTCTGGCCCTTGGCGGTGAGGAGCATGACCTCGTCGGTGTCGTGGACGCTGAGCGCGCCGGCGACATTGACGGAGCCATCCTCGGGGAGATCGATCGCGATCACACCGGTGCCGCCGCGGTTGGTGAGGCGGTAATCCTCAAAGGGGGTGCGCTTGCCGATGCCGTCCTCGCGGGCGACGAGCAGGCGCGACTCCGGATCGCAAACTTCGATGGCTTGGACGTAGTCGCCCTCGATCTTGAAGCGCATACCGGTGACGCCGATGGTGTCGCGGCCCTGATCGCGGAGATCGGACTCGGTGAAGCGGACGGCCTGGCCCTTGTGCGAGACGAGAATGATTTCGTTTTCGCCATTGGTGAGCACGCAGCCGACGAGCGTATCGCCTTCCTCGAGCTTGATGCCGCGGAGGCCGCTTTCGCGGGTGGCGCTGGCGTAATCGGTGAGGCTGGTTTTCTTCGTGACGCCATTTTTCGTGACCATCACGAGATGCTGGTTGGGCGAGAAATCCTTCACGCAGATCATCGCGGCGATGCCTTCGCCCGGACTGAGACGGAGAAAGCCGGCGACGGATTTGCCCTTGGCGGTGCGGGCACCCTCGGGGACGTCGTACACTTTTTTCGCCATGCACTGGCCGGTGCTGGTGAGATAGAGAATGTAGTCGTGGGTGGAGGCGGTGAAGAGATTCTCCACGAAATCCTCCTCGTAGGTTTCGGCCCCCATGACGCCTTTGCCGCCGCGCTTTTGGGCGCGGTAGGCGGCGACGGGTGTGCGCTTGATGAAGCCGAGATGGGAAACGGTGATGACGCAGCCTTCGTTCGGGATGACGTCTTCCATGCGGAGGTCGCCCTCGGCGTCGATGATCTGGGTGCGGCGGGGCGAGGCGTATTTATCGCGGAGCTCGAGCAGTTCTTTTTTGATCAACGCGAGCAGCTTGGCTTCGGAGGCGAGAATGCTGCGGAGTTCCTCGATCACTTTCATGAGCTCGAGGTATTCGGCCTCGATCTTGCCGCGTTCGAGACCGGTAAGTTGATAGAGGCGGAGTTCGAGAATGGCGTTGGTCTGGCGCTCGGAGAGCGGATACTTGGCCATCAATTTCTGCTTGGCTTCCTCTTTGTCCTTCGAGGCGCGGATGATTTTGACGAAGTCGTCGAGGTTATCGAGGGCGATGATGTAGCCTTCGAGAATGTGGGCGCGGTCTTCGGCTTGGTTGAGGCGGAACTGGGTGCGGCGCGTGATGACATCGCGGCGGTGATCGATGTAACATTCAAGGAGTTCCTTGATGTTCATCTGCTTGGGCCGCTTCTTGTCGAGGGCGAGCAAGATGACGCCGAAGGAGGATTCGAGCGCGGTCTTTTGATAAAGCTGGTTGATGACGATCTGGGACTGCTCGCCGCGTTTTAGCTCGATGACGATGCGGGTGTTTTCGTCGGACTCGTCACGGAGATCGCGGATGCCGTCGATTTGTTTTTCGCGGACGAGCTCGGCGATGCGCAACACGAGGGTGTTGCGGTTCACGTTATACGGAATCTCGGTGATGATGATCTGTTCGCCGCCGCCCTTGAGTTCCTCGGTGTGGGCTTTGCCGCGGGTGCGGACGATGCCGCGCCCGGTGGTGAGATAGGATTTGATGCCGGCGCGGCCGTTGATGAACCCGCCGGTGGGGAAATCCGGGCCGGGAATGTAGGTGATCAGCTCGTCGACGGAAATATCGGGACGGTCGATGATGGCGCAGGCGGCGTCGATGATCTCGGAGAGATTATGCGGCGGGATATTGGTCGTCATGCCGACCGCGATACCGGTCGAGCCGTTCATCAAAAGATTCGGGAGAGCCGAGGGGAGAACCGTGGGCTCGGTGGTGGACTCTTTGTAATTGGGGACGAAATCGACGGTGTCTTCCTCGATGTCCTTCAGGAGTTCTTCGGCGATCGCGTTGAGGCGGGCCTCAGTATAACGGTAGGCGGCGGGTGGATCGCCATCGACGGAACCGAAATTGCCTTGCGGATCGATGAGCGGGTAACGCATGACCCAAGGCTGCGCGAGGCGGACGAGGGTGTCGTACACGGACGAGTCGCCGTGCGGGTGGTAATTTTTTAGCACTTCACCGACGACGCCCGCGCACTTATCGAAGGGGCGGTTGTGGACGAGGCCTTCGCGCAACATCGCGTAGAGGATGCGGCGTTGGACGGGCTTCAGGCCGTCGCGCGCGTCGGGCAGGGCCCGCGAGATGATGACCGACATCGAATACTCGATGTAGGCCGTCTGCATGATGTCGGTGATGTTGGCGGTCGAAAGTTTTTCGTTGGCAGTATACATGCGGGAAATGAGAGCTAAAATTAGCGGGATATAAGTTGCCAGAGGTCGCGCAACAACAAGGTTTGAAAGTCGGCGATCTGTTCGCGGAGCTTCGCGTTAGACAACATCTCGGGGCGCGGATCGACATAGTAAACGCCGTCGAGGCGATTCAATGCGACAGTGTACCCAAGGAAGTGATTGGTCTTAAAAGTGGAGTTGATGCTGAAGATGCTGTTGCCGCGTTTGGCCCTTTGGACGTCGTGGAGGAAGACGGCAATGACCGGCACATCACGGCCAAGTAATTTTGTGAGCAGAAATTTATCGAGGAAGACTTTATCGATCCGATCTTTGCTCGTAGTCTTGATTGATCCGACGATTTCCTGCGGATGAATGAACTTGGTCTCGGAGGTGACGATAGCCTTGTTGTGGGAGAACACGACGTCCAGTTCGTAGGCCATGGTGCGGTCGGGGAAGTCTGGAATCGGGAGGTTAACTGTCCGGGGTTCGCATTTCAAGCCGACTTCCTGGAGGACAAGTTTGACTAGATTCTCAAACAGCTGACCGATGCGTTTGCGCGACTGATTTTCGATTTCGAAGGAGTCGCCAATACAGCCAATCGCTTGCTGGGCCGTGTAGATGATCTGGTTAATTTCGCCGGTTTTGCTGTAGGCGAGCAAACCGCGCGACGAGGCTCCTCGTTGTTGAAGACGTTTTAGGTCGCCAAGGACGGAAATAAATCGGGCAAATGTCTGTTTGAATTTCGCTTCGTCGCCAATGAACAAATTCGTATTAAGCGGCCGGGTGATCTTATGGCCGGCGGACTTGGAATACTGGTAGAAGATGTAATTGTGATGGGAGGGCGAGACGATGCAAGTCGGCTTGGTTGAGACGAGGTGCGCTAGATAGTTCGTCGCGAGGGTTTCGTAATCGGCGAGCTGCTTGAAGGCTGTTTTGTCCTGCACGCTGGCTTGAAGATCTTTTAGGGAAGGCGTGCTCATCGGATGGATTTTCTCCGGTCATTGTTGCGTTGGTCGTATTCCATCCACTTTGCCACTGACCAAGGCTCGACCAACTCGATGCGACCAGCAGCCCAGCGGGCGTATTCGGCAGACAGGTCACATCCCTTCCAGTGACGACCGAGTTGTTCGGATACAACGGGTGTGGTTCCGGAGCCAAGGAAAGGATCAATCACGAGATCGCCAAGGTTCGATGAAGCGAGAATGATTTTCCGAAGGAGTTCCTCCGGCTTCTGGGTGGGATGCGGCGTCTTTTCGTGCATGCCATTGCAGGTGGTGGGCACCTCGATTACGTCCTTGGGCTTCGCGCCAAGGGGATGGGGTTCCCATGTCTTATGCTTATTTTGTTCGCCGCCATATTGGCTGGTCTCGGCCTGCGGATGGACAGGATACTTAAGCGTGTGGTTACCGTACGGAATGCGGACGGCATCGGTGTTGAAAGTGAAGCTCCGGCTCTTGCGGAAATGAAGAATACTTTCGTGGGATCGCCCCCAGTCATTTCCGAGGTTGGCCTTATTCATGTAGTGCCAGATGATCCACCGGCAGCCGGCAAAAAACTTTGAGGCAGGGTGACGTAAATCTGCGAGCACTTCGGAAAAACCGCAGATGTAGAGTGTGCCGGTTGGTTTGAGCGTTCGGGCCGCTTGCTCGATCCAACTAAGCGACCATTTGATGTAAGCTTCCTGTGAGTCGAAGGTGTCCCATTCGGCCTTTTTAATATTATAGGGCGGGTCGGCGAAAATCAGGTCAACTGAGTTGTCCGGCAGGGATTGCAGCCAGCGAATGGAGTCACCGACCCACAATTCACCGTGAGGATGAGTATAAAATAGATGAGGCGTACTCGAAATCACTGTCCCGTTTTTTATGAATTTGCCCCGCTGTATTGCTTCTCCAAAGAAGAATGCAGGCTCCTTGGCGCGAGCGTAGGGAGCTTGGCTTTCTTGAACGACAAAATCTTTCGGCGCGCGTCTCGGAGAGCGGCGTGCAGGTGCTTTGGGTAACTTGGCTGAGCGGATCTTAGGCATCCAAGGACTGGGCGTTGTTTTCGATGAAATGGCGGCGAAAGATGCTCATTTCTTTTTAATCAGGCCGAGGCGGGAACGGACTGTGATAGAGGAGTAGAGACGCTTGTCGGCGTTGTTTACTCGGGCTTGCAACACGGTGGTGTGATCTAGAGCGTCAAGGCAGCCACCAATGGCTTCGCGCAGATTGCGCCGCAGTTCCTTGAGAGTTGCGCCTTGTGTCGCGCAGCCGGGTAACGAAGGAACCTCAGCCCAATAGTCACCGTCTGGCGCTTTGTGGATGATTGCTTGGTGTTGCATGTCTTGTAGGCTGGCGGCATGGAATTGCTCAAACATCCAGGAACTGGACGTTGAGCGCGTTGTCTTCGATGAACTGGCGGCGGGGGGGGACTTCGTCGCCCATGAGGAGGGTGAAGAGGGCGTCGGCTTTGGCGGCGTCGTTGATGTTCACCTTGAGGAGCCGGCGGTGGTCGGGGTCCATCGTGGTTTCGTAGAGCTGCTTGGGATTCATTTCACCGAGACCTTTGTATCGCTGGATCGAGAGACCTTTGCGGCCGTTGCCGCGGATCTGGGTGATGATGTCGAGCGGGGAGAAGAGTTCGGTTTTAGTCTCGTTCTTGGTGCCGAGGTTCTCCGTGATCGTGTAGCGGGCGGCTGGGGTGGGAGAGAATTGGGCGGTGTCGAGGCCGACATTGGCGAGGGCCTTGAGGAGCTTCGTCATCTCGTTCGATTCGAAAATTTCGTGGACCGTGACACGACGGACGATCTGTGGTGCGGCGGTGCCGGTGGGGGGGAAAGGCGAAACGGTGTCTTCTGATCCCATGCTGCCAACGAAGGCCGTGCGCGCTTTCTCGTCGGCGAGCAAGCGGTGGGACTCTTTGTTGCCTTCGCGGATGCGGGCGATGTAGCGGGGGAGTTCGTGGGTTTCCTTGTCGTGAGCGTCGAGATATTCGGGGAGAGAAGCGCCGTATCGGGTGATGCCGCCGCCGAGTTTTTCGAGGGCACCGAGCATTTCGACGATCTGGTCGATGATGGCGGGGGCGAAAATGTGGGCATCAGCGGTGCGGGCGAGAATGATGTCTTCGGAGCCGAGTTCGAGGAGGATGCGGTTGAGCTGTTCGTCGTTGTCGACGTATTGCTCGCGCTTCTTGCGTTTGATTTTGTAGAGCGGGGGCTGGGCGATGTAGACGAAGCCGCGCTCGATGATACCTTTCATCTGCCGATAAAGGAAAGTGAGGAGCAGGGTGCGGATGTGTGAGCCGTCCACGTCGGCGTCCGTCATGATGATGATCTTGTGGTAACGGGCCTTGTCGGCATTGAAGGCGGACTCATCCTCGCCGGTGCCGATGCCGGTGCCGATGGCGGTGATGAGCGTTCTGATTTCCTCGTTGTTGAGCACCTTGTCGAGCTGGGCTTTCTCGGAGTTGATGAGCTTGCCGCGCAGAGGGAGAATCGCCTGGTAACGGCGGTCGCGGCCCTGTTTGGCGGAACCACCGGCGGAGTCACCCTCGACGATGTAGATTTCGCAGACGGCGGGATCTTTTTCGGAGCAGTCGGCGAGTTTGCCGGGGAGGCCGCCGCCGGAGAGGGCGCCTTTGCGGATGGTTTCGCGGGCTTTGCGGGCGGCCTCGCGGGCGCGGGCGGCGGTGAGGGCTTTCTCGACGATGCGTTTGGCGACCGTGGGATTTGCCTCGAAATGAAACATCAGGCCCTCGTACGAAACGGAGCCGACGATGCTTTCCACTTCGGGCGAGAGGAGTTTGACCTTGGTCTGCGATTCAAACTTCGGGTCGCTGTGCTTGATCGAGATGACGGCGGCCAGACCTTCGCGTACGTCGTCGCCGGTGATCTGCGGGTCCTTTTCTTTGAGGAGATTGTTGGCCTTGGAGAATTGGTTGATGGCGCGGGTGAGGGCGCTGCGGAAACCGGAAAGATGCGTGCCGCCGTCGGGATTATGAATCGTGTTAGTATAACAGAGGACGAGGTCGTTATAGCTGTCGTTATATTGCAGCACGATCTCGGCGTGGATTTCCGCCGGTTTGTCGTCGAGGGTCAGAGTGGTTTCTTTGACGATGCGGATGGGCTTGGCGTGCAGCGGGGTCTTGCCGGTGTTGATCTGCTTCACGAATTCCTCGACGCCGTCTTTATAGAGAAAGGTTTCGACTTTGGGGGTGGCCGGGCGTTCGTCAGTGAAGACGATCTCGAGGCCGGAGTTGAGGAAGGCCAGTTCGCGTAGGCGCTGGCTGATGCGGTCTGCCTGGTAAATCGTGGTTTCCTTGAAGATTTCAGGGTCGGGCTTGAAGGAAATGAGCGTGCCGGTGCCGCGAGCTTTGCCGATGACTTCGAGTTTCTTCGTGGTCTGGCCGCGTGCGAAGGTCATGTGGTGGATCTGCCCGCCGCGGGAAACCTCGACCTCGAACCACTCGGAGACGGCGTTCACGCACTTGGCGCCGACGCCGTGGGTGCCGCCGGAGAATTTATAGCCGCCTTGGCCGTATTTACCGCCGGTGTGGAGGGTGGTGAGCACCAACTCGACGCCGGGCAGGCCGCTATCCTTGTTGATATCGACCGGAATACCGCGGCCGTTGTCGCGGATGCTGATGGAGCCGTCGATGTGGATGACGACCTCAATGCGCGAGCAGTGGCCGGCGAGATGTTCGTCCACGGAGTTGTCCAAAACCTCGGAAACGCAGTGGTGGAGGGCGCGTTCGTCGGTGCCGCCGATGTACATGCCCGGCTTCTTGCGGACGGCCTCCAGGCCTTTGAGTTGGCCGAGTTTATTGGCGTCGTAGGCGTCGGCGGCTGCGTTACTTTTGGCGTTGGCTAGGGCTTCGTCGTGGTCGGACATTCAGTTCAAAATGGGATGGGAAAACTTCGCGAAAATAAGCTCATCTCACAAGGGTTTTTTCGTGTTTTTTCGGACTATTTTTTGAGGATTCACTGCGAGCGCAAAAGGCCGTGGGTGAATAGCCGAAAACAGGCTGATTTCCCCTCTGAAAATGCGTTGGAGTTGGGCTTGGACTCCCTCGGGTTGGCTGGGTGAAATAACGGCCGTCGGGCGGCGATTTTTTCGCATTCTTGGCCGGTATGACCGAGGATTCGTTTGACGGTGTGTCAGCCCGCCGCAATATCGCCGCATGGCTGCCTTCGATTTGACCAAACTGCTCGTGCTGCAGGACCGCGATATGAAGCGATTGGCGCTTGAGCAACAATTGCAGGAAATACCGCAAGAGATCGCCGGTATTGAGGCGAGGATCGCCGCCGAAAAGCTGGCGATTGACACGGCCAAGACCGAGTGGCGTGAACTCGAGGCGAAAAAGAAAACCCTCGAAAACGAAATTCAAAGCGCGCAGGGCAAGATTGCCAAATACCGCACGCAACAGCTCGAGGTGCGCAAGAACGACGAGTATCGCGCACTTTCCCACGAAATCGAGAACACCGAAAAAGTGATCGGCGGATTCGAGGAAGAGGAGTTGAAGATCATGTATTTGATCGACGAGGCGAAGAAACGCTTTACCGAGGCCGAAGGGGTGTTGAAGACCAATATCACCAGCTATGAGGGCAAGATCCGTACGCTGCGCGAGCGCGAGAAACAGGCTCAGATCGATCATCAGGCGGCGATCGTTGCCGTGGATACGGCGCGGCCGCAGGTGGCGGAAGATCAATTGCGGATTTATGACCGGCTCGCGCGCAAGCCCGGCCAGCCCGTTTGTGTGAACGTGAGCGGGGGGCGTTGTGGCGGCTGCCATTTAAAGGTGCCGACGCATATTGAAGTGATGGCGCGGGGTGGGGCGGAAATTGCTACTTGCGACCAGTGCGGTCGGGTCGTGTATTGGTCCTCCTAGTTTCGGAGCCAGACCTTCGCTCCGAGTTCTTTGAACCAGGAGAGGAAAGTCCGGACACCATAGGGCAGGATTCCGTTCGAAAGCGCGGGAGCGACGCTTCAAGGCGGCGCGACGGACAGTGTCACAGAGAATATACCGCCTTTTTGAAATCGCAGATCTCTGATTTGAGATTTCAGAGGGGTAAGGGTGAAAAGGTGGGGTAAGAGCCCACCGCGCCGAAGGCAACGACGGCGGCACGAAAAACCCAATCCGGTGCAAGACTAAATAGGGGACTCGGCGGCCCGTCGGATAGTCCCGGGTTAGTCGCATTCCAGGCGTCGGCGTAAGTCGGCAGTCGGGAAAGGTCGCGCTTTCGGGCGCACCTAGAGAAATGAAGGTTACCCTGACTTGTCAGGGGGACAAAATCCGGCTTATCGGCTCCGAGACTAGACTATATGCGGGGCGCGTAGCGAAGAGCGGCGCGCCCCGCTCCATTTTCAGCGGTGGCTCACGAATCACGAATCACGAATTAGCCCGAAAGGAAGGCCGCTCGCCTCCGGGCGTTTTCCTCATTCGTGATCAACTCATACGTGTTCTGTGGACAAAAATCCGGCTTTTCGCGGTTTTCAGCCTTTCAGCTCAGGGGGCTTTCAGTCTTTCTCTGGCCATGGCCGACCCGAAAATTCTCGAAACCTTCCCGAATCCCGCCCCGCAGCGTGACTATGTGATCGAACACACGCATCACGAGTTCACCTCGGTCTGCCCGATGACCGGGCACCCGGACTTCGCCAACATCACCGTGCGCTACGTGGCCGGCAAAAACTGCGTCGAACTGAAGTCCTTGAAGCTTTATTTCCACGCTTACCGCAACGAGGGCATCTTTTTCGAGGCCGCGACCAACAAGATTTGCGACGATCTCGGCACGGCGCTCCAGCCGCGCAGCCTCACCATCATCGCCCACTGGAAAGCGCGCGGTGGTTTTTCCTCCGTCGTGACGGCCGATTGGACGGCGAAGAAAAAGAAGCGCTGAAGGCTTGTTGGAACCCGGGTCTTGCTGGGCAGCCCGTGGAGATGCGGCGCCCTCGCCGCGTGGTGCCGTGTTTTCCGCGTCGAGGGCGGCGCGGCTCCACTATGGTTGGATTTTGCGTAGGTGGTGCGTGGTTGGATTTTGCGTAGGTGGTGCGCTTGTCGCGCCACGGTCGTTCTGCTGGCCAGCAGAACGAGACAAGCTCGCAACCTACGGGGATCGAACCCACAGGCACAGAGGTCTGTGGCTACGCCAAGCCGGAATTTTTCTTGGTTGGATGGCATCTTGCGAACCGGGTACCGCAGATGGGCGGCCATTTTGATTGGTCAGCTATCGTGCGCTCGACGTCCGCGTCTCGGTTGCCTTAACTTGCCGTTCTGAATTCGCCCGCTCCATCTCTCGCCCCTGCTGCCGGATCACCCGTGGTGCGCCGGGAGTTGCTGCGTCGTAGCATGAAGGGCAGTACGTTTGAAGGTATCTTCGCTATGCCGCTGGTTTACTTGAACCTGCCGGCAAACCTCGTGGTGGCCGCGTTGCTCAGCGAAGGGCTGGGCTTGCCCCCCGTTGTGTACGGGCTGCTCGTCTCGATTCCGTTTTGGTGCAATTTGCTCCAACTTTTTATTGCGCCGGCGTTGTTCGGCCGGTTCCGCGCGCGGGATATTTTTCTCATGTCGATCTGGCTGAATATCGCGGGATGGCTGGGATTTGCGGGGGTGCTGGTGCTGGCTCCGGACTATGTGCGGGCGCATGCCACCGGGGTGGCCGGTGGTTTTATATTTTTTGCCGGCCAGACGACGGCGATCATGGCGGTGGCGTGGACGACCTACACGCAATCCTGGGTGCCGGATCGCATCCGGGCGATTTATTTTTCGCAACGGAACCGCTGGTGCCAGTTTTCGAATCTCGCTTTTCTATTACTCGCTGGCGCGGCCATGAGCCGGCCTTCGCTGGAGATGTTTGGCGCGGTGATCGGAGCCAGTTGCCTTCTCCGCATCATCTCGGCGGTGTACGCGCATCGTACCCCGGCGGAAGGAGAATCGGTGCCGACGACCGGCGTGCGCTGGTCTGAACAATGGGCGCGGTTGCGTGGGCAAACGATGTTCTGGCGCATGGTGCTGTTCGGGATGTGCTGGGGCGCGGTGCTGAACGGCTTCGGCGCATTTCAACCCGTGTTCATGTTGAGTTCACTCACGGTGTCCGCGCAGCAGGCGAGTTTGCCGCTGTCCCTTTCGCTGCTCTTCGGCGCGCTGGCCCTGCCGGCGTGGGGCCGTTTGATCGAGCGGTTTGGCGCGCGTCCGGTGTTGTTGGTGGCGGTGCCGTTTTGGGCGATCGCGGGTTTGCCGTGGGTTTTTGTCACCCGCGAAACTCACTGGCTGTTGTATGTCGTGTGGGCATTGGTCGGTGCGATCAATGCCGGTATCGTGCTCGCGCAACTGAATCTGTTGATGAAATTATTGCCCGCCGGGGCGAAGGGATTTGCCGTGGGCTGCAATATCGCAGCCGCTGCGCTCGGCACGGCGATTGCACCGATCGCTGCCGGACAATTGCTCCAGTGGGCGTTGGATGGAGGCTGGGCGGCCGATACGGTTTACCACGTCTTCTTTGCCTTCATGCCGGTGTTCGCCGTGCTCTCGCTGTTGTTGCTGCGCCGCGTGAAAGAACCGCGCTCCATGCCGGTGGAACACGTCGTCGGGGCGTTGCGGAATATCCGCATGCTGGCCGGCACGCTCGGGCTGGGTTTTCTGGCGCAGGCGCTCTTCACCCCGCGCGGGAAGGGACAGAAGAGCGAGTATTGAGTGCGGAATAAAAAATCTGATTTCCTCCCGCTAATCACGCGAATAGCCACGAATTCCAATCCTCAGACCTCCTGATCCCAAGGAATGAGAGTGAGCTCAACTGCGCCGCGATCTGGGATGAAATACAATTAACGCGGAGGACGCGGAGAGCGCGGAGCCAGACGTGAGGGAGAAGTGGCACGGGTCACAAGATTCACCACGCGTGCCTCTGCCGTGGTGGAACCCGACCTTCGGGCGGGTTTTGCAACGTGAGCCAGCACCCAGCGCGCCCGGCTTGTCCGTCGTAGCCTTGGCGAAGTCGGAAGGTCGCGCTCCACCTCGATACAGTTCATCCGGCTTGTGCCGTGGCAGGCTCAGCTCGTTTCATCGTTGTCTCTCACTCCACGGGCTGGGGTCAGGTTGTCTGATCCTAGTCCGAGTTGGCCTAATCATGCGCATTGTTTCCATTCGTGCTGATTCGCGTCATTCGCGGGCAAACTCATTTGTTGGGTGCCTTCGCCACTGGTTCATGCAAAATTTTTGTTGAGAAATAATTACGAGCGCTAGTCCTGTTGCACGGAATAGCCGTGATTTTCGTGTATTTCGTGTGTTTCTTGATGGTCATGTCTTTGGCTGAAACACCGATTCACTTCATCGATTTCGAGGGCAACCGTACCTCGGGAATTCTTGAGTTTGGCGTGGTGACGATTCAGCGCGGCACCATCACGGCCACGCGCACGCGCTTGTGCCGGGCGATCGGACGAGTCAGCGCGGAGGACACGGCGGTGCACGGGCTCGACGCGGCAACGGTGGCGGCGGAAGCACCGTTCAAGGATGAGTGGGCATACTTCGCGGGCTTGCGGGAGAGCGGACCGCTCGCCGCGCATTTTGCGTCGGTGGAGAATTCCCTGCTCAAATCCGTCTGGCCTTATCCGCGAACGGCGCCGGATTTCGCGCAGATGAACCGCAGCGTGGCGGAGTGGGGGCCGTGGATCGACACCGGTCGGCTTTACCCGCAGTTTTTTCCGCAGTTCGGCGAGGGCAAACTCGTGCAGCTCGTGGCGGCCTGCGGTTTGCAGAACGAACTTGATACGCTGGCGGCGGCGCATTGTCCGGCGGCGCGGCGACATTATCACGCCGCGTTGTACGACGCCTTGGCCGGTGCGGTGCTGTTGCTCGCCTTGCTCCGTCGGCCGGAGTTTGCGTCGGCCACGATTCCGTGGTTGCTCCAGATGAGTACGCTCAATCCGGAGAAACGCGCCGCGCTGCAGCAGGGGGATTTGTTTTAGTCGGCGGCAGGATTGCTGCGTCTCAGACATTCTGATCCCGAGGAATTCGAGTGAGCTGCTTTGCTCCCTTCGTTTCCTTTTTTCCCTTCGCGAGACAATGCTTGGTTACAGGCTCAGCTCGTTTTCCCGTTCCTTTTCACTCTCAGAATGACTGAGGCTCTGGCCGGTAGCGGCGCTTGCCCACAAGCGCCAGGGTAGCTCGCGGCACAGTTTCCCCGTGGCCGTTGAGGGCAACGGCCGCTACCTGATGCCAATCGCCGTTGCTGGTTCAGCTCGTTTCCTCGTCCCACCTCTCTCCACGGGCAGGGATCAGGAGGTCTGCGTCGAATGGCGCTCAGTTAAGCGGCATGATCGTCGCCTGCCTGATGTTTCGTCTGCGATGATTTGCTGCGGATTTCGCAGGGCCGCCCCTTGTGGGCGTGCCGCTTCAGGTGCGCCCTTCGGCGCGGCCACAAGAGCCGGCCTACATTCCTCATGCAAAATAGTTGGCATGATCCGTATGGTAGAATGACGTCCAACCTCCATAACTTATCGCATTCAGGTCTTCGTCCCGTTCTACAACAACGGGGCGAGCAGCCGGCTGATTTCTTCGGCGACGGCGGGGAAGAAACGACGGTGGGCGGGTGGGGCTGGCATTGGTTTTGATGAGGCGAATATTTCGTGCGCCCAGCGGGCCATGGCCGCCGCTTCTGTGGGCGAATAAGTCACCATGCCGACTTCGAAATTCACGAAGAGGCTGCGCAGATCCATGTTGGCGGAGCCCATGAGGCCGATCTCTTCGTCGACTAAAAGCATCTTGGCGTGATTCATTCCCAGATCATAGAAGAGAATTTTCGCTCCGGCCGCATGTAAGCCGCGCAAATAATATCGGCGGGCGAGATCGGTGATCCGGTGATTTGAGCGGGCGGGCACCACAATGCGGACGTCCACGCCGGCCCGGGCTTGAATCAGCAGGGAGCGAAACAAGACTTCGTCGGGAATGAAGTAGGGCGTCACGATCCAGATGCTGCGCGTGGCTTGTTGCACGAGGGAAAGAATGCCTTCGTAGAGCGGATCGCCCTGCACGTCGGGTCCGCTGGCGACGATCTGGACTTCGCTATCGCCCGCCGCCGGAGGAGGGGAGGACGGCAATTCGGCGTGGAGTGCCTTGATGGACTGGCCGCTGGCGAAAGCCCAATCGGCGAGGAAAATTTCGTTGAGCAGGCCGGCGGCCGGGCCTTCGACGATGGCGCCGAAATCGCGCCAGCGTCGCTTGAGCGGGGTGGGGCCCATGTATTCGAGGGCGAGATTGCGGCCGCCCAAGGCTGCCACGTGATGATCGAAGATGGCGATTTTCCGATGATTGCGCAGATTGGCCGAGCCGCGCGTTTGCAACGGCAAGACGGGCATGAAGCGCACGACTTCGCCGCCGGCTTTGCGCAAGGGATCGCAAAATCCGCGGCTGCTGGAGAAACAACCGAGGGCATCGAGCAGGAGGCGTACCTTTACGCCTTCGCGGGCGCGTTGCGCGAGGAGTTTGATGATCCGCCGACCCGTCGCATCACGGGCGAGGATGAATGTCATGAGGTGGATCGTGTGTTTCGCCTGGCGGATACCCTGTTCGAGTTGGGCAAACGATTCTTCGCCGGTGGCCAGAAAATGGACGCGATTGCCGGCGAGCGGGGGACTTGCGCCGTTGAGCATGAGCACGCGGGACGTCGCACTGGTGGCGGCGGCAGAAGGAGTGGTGCCGGCTACGGTGGGATACAAGCGGGCCTTGCGGGCGGCGAGTTGGCGGATTTTGCGGCCGCCGAGGAGCAGATAGAGGGGCACGCCGAGATAGGGAATGAAGGCAATGGCCAGGAGCCAAGCAAAGGTGTTGCCCGGCTGGCGGCGGTCGCTGATGAGTCGGGCGATGGCGAATAGGGCCAGGAGAAAGCCCACGACCGTGAGCAAGTGCGGCACCACGCCATTCATGAACGGGTGTTCCGAGAGCGACTGATAAGCGTTATGCATCCATTCTTTCACCCCAGAAGTTTTACCGGACCGAAGCGCATTGCAAGCGAGGGGTGCGGGGGGAGCCCCAGGCATCCACGGCCTGAGGAAATGCAGCCGTAGGGTTGCGAGCTTGTCTCGTTCTGCTGGCCAGCAGAACGACTGTGGCGCGGCAAGCGCACCACCTGCGACGGAGTTCGAGCAACGACAGGCCGAGACCAGCTTTCGACATAGCTACGGCCCGGCGAGCGCCTGCCGCTACTTCGCAGCAGGCCGCGCCGATCATGGGCAAGATATGCATACCCTTGTGCAAGTTCGGCGAAGCAAGGTGAGCGCGCGCCAACTATATTGTCCGGATGATCAAGTCCCACGCGCCTGTTCAGATCACTCTCGATGCCAATGAGGCAGTGGCCTCAGTGGCCTATCGAGTAAGCGAATTATTCGTGATTTACCCGATTACTCCCTCATCGCCCATGGGTGAATGGGTGGATGAATGGTCGGTCAAGGGTAAGCCGAATCTCAGGGGACACGTTCCCGAAGTGATCGAAATGCAGTCGGAGGCCGGCGCGGCGGGTTCGTTACACGGTGCGTTGCAGGCGGGGTGTCAGGCGTGCTCCTTCACGGCGTCGCAAGGCCTGCTGTTGATGATTCCGAACCTCTACAAGATTGCGGGTGAGCTGCATCCGTTTGTTTTGCATGTGACGGCGCGCACGCTGGCGACGCATGCCTTGTCGATTTTCGGCGATCACTCCGATGTGATGGCCTGCCGGCAAACGGGGGCGGCGCTGCTCTGTTCGAATTCGGTGCAGGAAGCACAGGATTTTGCGGCTATCGCGCATGCGGCCACGCTGGAGACCCGCGTGCCGTTTCTGCATTTCTTCGATGGTTTCCGGACATCGCATGAGGTGCAAAAAATCACGCGGTTGGAGGATGACGATCTGCGGGCGATGATTGATGAATCCAAAGTGGCCGCGCACCGGCTCAATGGATTGACGCCGGATCATCCTGCGATTCGCGGCACGGCGCAGAATCCCGATGTGTTTTTTCAGGCGCGCGAAGCGAGCAACCGTTTCCACGATCTGGTGCCCGAAGTCGTGCAGGATTTGTTTGATGATTTTGCCGCCCGCACCGGTCGCCAGTATCATCTGTTCGACTATGAGGGTCACCCTGAAGCCGATCGCGTGGTGGTGATCATGGGCTCGGGTGCTGAGACGGTGGCGGAGACTTCCGCGTGGTTGAATGCCCAGGGCGAGCGCACCGGTGTGCTCAAGGTGCGGCTCTATCGTCCGCTGGAAGCGAAGGCCTTCCTCGCGGCTTTGCCCCCATCGGTGAAACAGATCGCCGTGTTGGATCGCACGAAGGAACCCGGCGCGCTGGCGGAGCCGCTCTTCCTCGATGTCGCCACCGCCTTGTACGAGGGTGAACGCGCGGAGATCAAACTGATCGGTGGACGCTACGGCTTGGGCTCAAAGGAATTCACGCCGGCGATGGTGAAGGCCGTTTATGCCGAGCTGAAAAAAGCGACACCCAAGAAACGCTTCACCGTGGGGATCAACGACGACCTCACGCACCTCTCACTCGAGTTCGAGCCCGATTTCGATCTGGAGAGTCCTGAGACGCGCCGCGCCATTTTCTTTGGGCTGGGTTCGGATGGCACCGTCGGAGCGAACAAGAATTCGATCAAAATCATCGGCGAAGGCACCGATCTTTTTGCGCAAGGCTACTTCGTGTACGACTCGAAGAAGAGCGGGGCGATGACCGTCTCGCATCTGCGTTTCGGGCCCAAGGATATTCGCGCCCCCTATCTGATTTCCAAGGCGGCGTTCGTGGCGGTGCATCATTTCCCTTTCATGGAACGCCTCGACGTGCTCGCGCAGGCGGCTCCGGGTGCGACGTTGCTGCTGAACGTGGCTTTGCCTCCGGATAAGGTGTGGGACCGATTGCCCGTGGAGATTCAGGAGCGGATCATCGGGTTGAAACTCCAGGTTCACGTGATCGATGCCGTCGTGGTGGCGCGGGCCGCCGGCATGGGCGGGCAGATCAACACGATCATGCAGACTTGTTTCTTCGCGCTCGCGAAGGTGCTGCCGCGCGCCGAGGCCATTGTCGCCATCAAGGAAGCGATTCGCAAAACCTACGCCAAAAAAGGCGAGGCCGTGGTCGCGCGCAACGAGGCGGCGGTGGATGCGGCCTTGGCCGGGTTGCAGGAAATTACCATTCCGGCTGCGGTCACGACGACGCTGCGGCGACCGCCGTTTGTCCCGGTAAACGCGCCGGATTTTGTCCAGCGTGTGACCGCGAGAATGCTGGCGGGGCAGGGCGATGATTTGCCGGTGAGCGCCTTTATCCCTGATGGCACATGGCCCGTGGCGACGACTCGTTGGGAGAAGCGCAATATCGCGCAGGAAATTCCGATCTGGGACGCCACGCTGTGCATTCAGTGCAACAAATGCGTGCTGGTGTGTCCGCACGCGGCGATCCGCGTGGCGGCTTATCCGCTCGAGGCGCTGAGTGCTGCGCCGGAGACATTCAAGCATGGCAAGCTCCGCAGTCAGGAAGTGCCCAATCACGCCTACACGATCCAAGTGGCGGCCGAAGATTGCACGGGTTGCACGCTCTGCCAGAAAGTTTGCCCGGCGCGAGACAAGAGCGAATTGAAACGCAAGGCGCTCATGATGGCTCCCGCCGCGCCGTTGATTGCCGCCGAAGCGGTCAACTTTGATTTCTTCCTGAAACTCCCGCCGGCCCCGGTCGCGTTGTTGCAAGATACGGTCAAGGGTTCGCAGTTCCGCGAGCCGTTGTTTGAATTCTCCGGTGCCTGCTCCGGTTGCGGCGAGACGCCTTATCTGAAGTTGCTCACGCAGCTCTACGGCGATCGCCTGATCATGGCGAATGCCACGGGTTGCTCCTCCATCTACGGGGGCAATCTGCCGACCACGCCATATTGCACCGACCGCAATGGCCGCGGTCCGGCTTGGTCGAATTCCCTCTTCGAGGATAATGCCGAATACGGCATGGGCTTGCGCGCCGGTGTGGATCAACTCGACATGCAGGCGAAACGTCTGCTGGGGGAACTGGCCCCGCAACTGCCGGCCGAACTGGTCGCGTTGATCAACACGACCGACCAAAGCGGCGATGCCGGGATCGCGATCGTCAGACAAGGGGTGGTGGAATTGAAAAAACTTCTGCCTGCCATGGTGGATGAACGCTCGGCGGTGCTCCTGCAGCTCGCGGATTATCTGGTGAAGAAAACGGTCTGGATTATCGGTGGTGACGGTTGGGCCTATGACATCGGATTCGGCGGTCTTGACCATGTGCTCGCGACCGGGCGCAAGGTGAACATCCTCGTGCTCGACACGGAAGTTTACTCCAACACCGGCGGGCAAAAATCAAAATCAACGCCGCTCGGAGCGGTCGCGAAATTCAGCGCCGCCGGCAAGGACACGGATAAAAAGGATCTGGCGCTGATCGCGATGCAGTACGCCGGAGTCTACGTGGCCAAAGTCGCCTTCGGGGCGAAGGACAGCCAGACGTTGCAGGCCTTCATGGAGGCTGAAGCGCATCCGGGACCATCGCTCATCATCGCGTATTCGCACTGTATCGCTCACGGCTACGCACTTTCGCAGGGACTCGATCAGCAAAAATTGGCGGTCGAAACCGGCTACTGGCCGCTCTTCCGGCACAATCCCGCGCGGCTGGCCCAAGGTTTGCCGGCGACGGTGTTGGATTCTCCACCACCGAAACAACCGCTCAGTGCCTACACGCGTAATGAACTGCGCTTTCAGGTGCTGCATAAATCTGATCCCGAGCGTGCGGCCATGCTGGCGAAACGCGCGCAGGAAGCCATCGACGCCAAGCAGATCACCTATCGCTATCTGGCCACTCAAGGCTCGCCGATTCCGCCACCGGCGGCTGCGGCCGCCGCCGTCATTGCCGTCGCAGCGGCGACGGTTGAGCAACCCAAACCGGAGAAAACCACATGAACCTCGCGACCACTTATCTTGGGCTGAAATTAAAAAATCCGCTGATGCCCGGCGCCTCACCGTTGGCTGACAATCTGGATAATGTCCGCCGGCTCGAGGACGCCGGAGCTGCGGCGATTTGTTTGCACTCCTTGTTTGCGGAGCAGATTGAACGGCGCGAGCAGATGATCGCGCGGCATATCGCCCGGTGGAATGATAATTTCGCCGAGGCCACGACGCTTTTCCCCGAGCAGGATGAGTACAGTATGATTCCCTCGGAATATCTGGATCGCATCGTCCGGATCAAGGCGGCGACCCAATTGCCGGTGATCGCCTCGTTGAACGGCACGCAGATCGGTTCGTGGGTCAGCCATGCGCAATATATTGAGCAGGCCGGGGCGGATGCGCTCGAATTGAACACGTACTTCATGGCGACATTGCGGAATGTGTCCGGAGCGGAAATTGAGGAACGGGTGGTGGAGATCGCGCAGGAGGTGCGCAAGTCGGTGAAGATTCCGGTCGCCGTTAAATTATCGCCGTTCTACTCCTCCGTGGCTCATCTCGCCGGTCGGTTGGAGGAGGAAAAGATTGATGGCTTGGTTTTGTTTAACCGGTTCTTCCAACCTGAAATCGATGTCGAAACGTTGGAGGTGACGCCGCGTTTGGATTTGTCGAATCAAGAGGATTTGCGTGTGCGCTTGCGTTGGCTGGGCATGTTGCGGGATCAGGTAAAACTCAGTCTCGGTTGCAGCGGCGGGGTGCATAGCTCGGAAGATGTGGTGCGGGCGTTGCTGGCTGGGGCGGATGCGGTGCAAGTGGTTTCCGCCTTGCTCAAGAAAGGGCCGGGCTATTTGGCCAGTTTGTTGAAGGGACTCGAAAGCTGGATGCAGGAGCACGAATACGAAACGGTGAAGGAGGTCCGTGGGGCGCTGAGTATGCGAAATTGCCCGGATGCCGAAGCCTACGAAAGAGGAAACTACCTGCGCACTCTGCAGCTCTGGAAAGAATAATTTTATCACTTTGGCCGCCTCGTCGCGTTTTTTTGCCGGTTGCGTGGAATCGACAGCAAGAACACAGACGGGGCGGCCATTTCATTTGAGATCAACAGAGGGCAGACGCTTCAGTTAGGTGGAGTGATTGTCTGGTAGCCAATACGTGTTTGAGCCAACGGCGAAAACGCGGTTTGCGCGGTGGATTCACCGCGTTGTCGCTTCGCTCCAATGCGGCTACTCAATCCAGCCTGCACGCTTTGCTCGTCCCTGCGCGCCAAAGAGTGTTCCTCGCCAACTGAAACCCGTCTCAAAGGTGGAACCCGACCTCCGGGCGGTTTTTTTTGGGAGCAGAAGGAAAAACGCACCGGAGGTCGCGTTCTAACTTTTCAACTGATGGTTTTAGGGGAGAAGCCCCGGTACTTGGGACTTGCGGGACTTGCCGAGCCGTAGCTTGAAGACTGAAGGCCGGGAGGGACGTTTCTCCCCGATTTTCCTGAGCTGAAAGTGGTGGTGGAAGCCGGATTCGAACCAGCGAACTGCAGAGCAGAATTGATTTACAGTCAACGTCCTTTAGCCACTTGGATATTCCACCACGAGCCAAATGAAGGGTCAAGGTATGGGGGCGTTTCTGGCTTTGCCAAGCGGTTTTTTTTAAATCTGCCAGAACACCCTAGCGGGACTAATGCCGCCCCAAACGGCAAAACGCGTTTTGCGCCGGACGATAGGAAATATGGTTTGGGAATTTTAATGTAGGGCCGCTGCTTGCGGCGGCCTGTGGCGGATATCCATGGCCGGCGCAAGCACCGGCCCTACAAAGGCACTGGTTTCGAGGCGTCGAGAGCGGAGAGTTGATAGACCAGCGAGGTTCGCGCGCCAAACCAAACGTTGATCGCCCGCTTCCGTCATAAATCCCGCCACCAGCTCTGAGGATCGGGCTCTCGGCGCTCAACTCTGGACCCTCGACTGCATGGTCCTCTCCTTAAAGCATTCCGCTTTGCCGGAAACTGTAGAAACCCAGACCGCGTGGATCGGACTGGATGCGACCCAGAACGATATGGTCGTGCAGGTAGATATCGACTGCTTTGGCAGCCTCGCGGAGCTGACGGGTGACTTGCATATCGGCGCTGCTTGGCGCGGGATCGCCACTGGGATGGTTGTGCACGCAGATGACGGCGGTGGCTCCGTGGCGAATCGCTTCGCGGAAAACTTCCCGCGGGTGGGCGAGACTGTTCGTCGCGGTGCCGGAACTGATCTCCACCTGCTTGATCAGGCGATTTTTGCGATTCAGGCAGAGCACCCAGAATTTCTCCACCTCAAGCCCGGCCAGCTCGGCGGCGAAGTGGGCGAACACCAGGACGGGTTTCTCGAAGGAAACCTCGGCCGGCTCTTGTTGTTCCAACACGCGACGGGCCACTTCCAGCACCGCGACCAATTGCAGGGCTTTCACTCGGCCAATTCCTTTCAAGCGTCGAAAATCCTCCTGCGTCCACGCAATCAGGCGGGCGAGCGAACCGGCTTCGGTGATGAGTCGCTGCGCCACGATGAGGACATTGTGTCCTTTGCTGCCGCTGCGCAGGAGCATGGCCAGCAATTCCGTATCGCTGAGGGCGGCGGCCCCATGTTTTTCGAGGCGTTCTTGCGGGCGTTCGCCGACGGCGAGATCTTTTAACCGCGGGGGCTGGTACGTATCGTCGCTCATGGGCTGGGATTTTAACCGCGGCCCACGAGAGAGGGTGGTTTAGAAGTGCTTCACGTAACCGGTGCGGCGGAGTTTTTCCAACCAGCGCTCTTCGGCTTCACTGGAGGCTTGCTGGATCAGCATGCGTTCTACTTGGGGGCGAACTTCGTCAATGGGGATCAATCCCGCATGTTTGCGCTCTTCGACAAACAGGAGGAACCCGCCTTCGGGCATAATGATGGGTTCGCTGTATTGGCCTTTTTCGAGTTTAAAGATAACGTTGCTGAATTCCTCGCGAAGATCGGCTTTGCGCTGCCAACCCCAATCGCCACCCTTGGTGCGACGGGAATCTTTGCTGTGTTGACGGGCCAGATCGGCGAAGCTGGCGCCCGATTTCAGTTGTTGGTGGATTGCCTCGGTTTTGGCTCGAAGAGTTTCATCGGTATCACCGCTCTCCCGGGCGATTTGGATGAGACGGAGGTGGGCCTGATCTTCCTGATAGAAACGGTCTTTGTTTTCCCGATAGAAATTTTCGATTTTGACCGGGCTGACGGTGGTGGCGGACTTGCGCTTCTGCTGTCTCATGTAGCCATACACCATATCCTCTTCGGTTTCTTTGCGGTAGTCTTTTTGGGAGATGCCGCGGGAGCGCAGGTAAGCGAGATATTTGCTGCGATCGCCGTCGAACTGGGTCGCGATGGTTTCCGCGATTTGATTATCAATAAAGGAGGCCGGGATCTTGCGCTTTTCGTCCTTGTAGAATTCCTTCACAATCAGGACGCGATCGATCAACTGCTGCACAATGCTATCCTGCAGTTGCTGGACCTTTTCATTGAATTCCCGCTCGTTATGACTGTCTTTTTGTACTTGCTCGATTAACGGTGCAATCTCCCGGCGAATATCGTCTACCGTGATGATTTTTGTCTCGGCGATGGCCGCGATGCCGTTGGCGAAACGCATATTAAGGCCATCATCAATTTTAGCCGAAACCGGGGCATCCGCCGCTTGGAGACATAGCCAGCCGGAGCAGGCAAAAAACAGGGCGGAAAAGGCAGCGGACAGGGAACGGTGGTGGCTCATGTAGTGGGCAGATTCTGCAGAAAAATAGTTATTTCCCGCAACCTTGCAAGGGGGGTGGTTGCGGTCAAGCGGGGAAAGCGGTGGCTGTGCTGGATATAATCGTCATGGCGGCCGGAGTTCCGCAGGCATTTGAGGCGGGCACCGTCCGTTTCGACGGTCAGGAGGCTTTTTTGTTCCGCGCGGACCCGGATTTCGGTGACTAAGAGCAGCGCCCGGACCTCATCGCCAAATTTCCCGAAACGATCGCGTAATTCCCCTTCCAAGGCTTTTATTTGCGCCGGATTCTCGGCCAAAGCCAGCTTACGGTAAAAATCGATTCTCAACCTGGTTTCGCCCACATAAGTGGCGGGCAACCGGGCCTGAACCTTGTCGATGGTCCCTTCGGTGCGCTCCGCCTGGCGGATGGCGGAAAAAGTGTCCGTGGCCGTCGCGCGTTCCGTCGCCACGCCTTCACCCACGAACACGAAATCCAGTTTCACATTGGCGCGGACCGCCGCCGCGTGGCTGTCGCCCTTCAACCGCGCCACGCTTTGCCGCAGCAGTTGGCAATACAGCTCAAAGCCCACGCCCACGATATGGCCGCTTTGCTCCGCCCCGAGCAGGTTGCCCGCGCCGCGTAGTTCGAGATCGCGCATCGCGATGCGGAATCCCGCGCCGAGCTGATTGTGCTGGCGGATCGCGCCGAGACGTTGCCGGGCGATGTCCAACACGCGCGCATGGCGGTGGAGCAGCAGGTACGCGTAAGCCTGATGCTTGAACCGGCCGACGCGCCCACGCAATTGGTAGAGCTGCGACAATCCGAATCGATCTGCGCCCTCGATGATGATCGTGTTGCAATTCGGAATATCCAGCCCGCTTTCGATGATCGTGGTACAGACAAGCACGTCGTGTTTCCCCGCCACGAAATCTGTCATCACGCGCTCCAACTCGTGTTCTTTCATTTGGCCGTGCCCCGTGCCGATGTTCAGGTCGGGCAACAACTGTCTCAAGCGCGAAGTCACGAGATCGATCGTCGTCACCCGGTTGTGCAGATAGAAAACCTGCCCGCCGCGCTTCACCTCGTGGCGGATCGCTTCGATGACCAGCTTCTCGTCGTAGCTTTTGACGATCGTCTGGATCGGCAGCCGGTTGACTGGAGCGGTTTCAATCGTGCTCAGATCACGCGCTCCCGTGAGCGCGAGGTACAACGTGCGCGGAATCGGCGTGGCGCTCATCGACAGCATGTCGACGTGGGCCCGCCAGCGTTTGAAAACTTCCTTGTGCTTCACGCCGAAGCGCTGCTCCTCGTCGATCACGACCAACCCGAGATCCTTGAAATGTACATCGGCCTGCAACAGCCGGTGCGTGCCGATCAAGATGTCCACCTTGCCGGCAGTGAGCGCCGTGAGAATTTGCTCCTGTTCTTTTTTCGTGCGGAACCGGCTGACCATTTCCACGGCCACCGGATAACCGGCCATGCGCTCGCGAAACGTATTCAGATGCTGCTGCGCCAGCACCGTCGTCGGCACGAGCAGCGCCACCTGCTTGCCGCCCATCACGGCTTTGAACGCCGCGCGGATCGCCACCTCCGTCTTGCCGAAACCCACGTCGCCGCAGATCAACCGATCCATCGGGCGCGTCCGCTCCATGTCGGCCTTGGATTCGACGATGGCCTTGGCCTGGTCACGCGTCTCGGTGAAAGGGAACGCGGCCTCGAATTCTTTCTGCCAAGTGGTATCAATGCCGAATTCATGACCGGGTTGAGCCTCGCGTCTCGCCTGGATTTGGAGCAACTCCGCCGCGAGATCGAGCGTCGCCCGCTCCGCTGCTGCGCGGGCTTTTTCCCAGCGACCCGAGCCCACGCGGCCGAGCTGCGGCTTCGCTTTCGAGAGCCCGACATAGCGGCTGATCAGGTGCGATTCCTGGAGCGGAACGTGCAGCGTCACCTTGTCATCGAACTCCAGCGAGATGACTTCGCGCGTACCGTCGCGGGTTTCGATTTTCGTCAAGCCCCGGTAGATCGCCACCCCGTGCGAGAGGTGCACCACCATGTCGCCCTCCACCAGTTCGGAAAAATCCAGCAACTGGTCGACCGCCGAAGGCGTCACCACCGCGCGTTTCCCCATGCTGCGCCGCTGCCGCTTTCGCCCGAATATCTCCGTCTCCGTGACGACAATAATGCCTTTGCCTTGAGGTGGAGCGTGACCTCCGGGCGCGCTGGCTTGTTGGCTCGCACCATCCCGCCACGTCACCTTGAACCCTTCGTTCACCGTCCCGCGCACAAAGCGCGGCTTCAGCTTTTTCAGCGATGCATTTTCTTCCAGCAATTCGCGGATGCGTTGCTCTTCACCTTCCTTTGAAACGATGAAGTCCACGGCGTAGCCTTCCGATTTCCACGCGGCAATTTTCTCGAAAAATATTTGCCGCGCCTCGTCCTCGGCAATCAGGCGTTCATGGGCCAGCTGATCCTGTGCGGGGTTCGAGCGATGATGCGCGAGCGATTCGGTGTCCCACGTTTGTTCGTCCGTCGTGCCGTCGAAAAGTTCGCAGGCCAGATCGAGATCGCCCACGCCGAACAGCCGCGCACAATTTTGAAACAGCGCGGGCAAAGGCTGTCCTCCCTCGGGTGTGATCAAGTCAAACGCTTCCTCCACCGCCCGCGGTTCGAGCAACGCGACATGCGTGAGCGGGTTCAGGTAATCGAACAACGACGCCGACGCTCCGGTCGTGTGCAGCTGCGGAGCAGCGGTCAGCGTGATGCGCTCCACCGATTCGCCCGAGCGTTGAGTGATCGGATCGAGCGTTCGGATGTCCTCCAGCGTGTCGCCAAAGAAATCCAGCCGGTACGGCTGATGCGCGGTGATGGGATATACATCCACGATCCCGCCGCGCACCGCGTACTGGCCGGGCGCTTCGCACACCGCTTCATTGTCGTAGCCAAACGAACTCAGTAATTCGAGCAGTGCTTGAAAGGGCTGCTCCGCGCCCTTCGCGAGGATTGTTTCGCGCGTAGAGAAATCTTCCGGCGGCGGCACCGGTTGGATCAGAGAGCCTGGCGTGGCGATGATCAGGAGAGCGTTGGCGGAAAGGTGGAAACCGGCCTCCGGACAGGTTTGTTCGATCTTCGCGGAACAAAACTCGTCCAGAGGCCGAGTTCCACCCCCGGGGGAGGAACCGCGCTGCCGTCTGCCCCGTAACCGGCTCAGCACCGCCAGCCGATCGCTCGCGGCATTAAACGCCTCGCGCATATCGCGGCTGTCCGCTTGCGACTCAGGAAAATTCAGAATCTCCAGCGATGTCTTGTGGCCCGAGGCCACGTGGAAGAGTGCGATGTCTTCGCCGAGGGAGTCGGCGTGCTTGGCTTCTTCGAGAATTACGAGCCACACCGGAGCCGGCTGTTGGTGGACGAGCTGGGCAAGCGTGTATGGTTGGGCCGCCGGACAAACGCCGGTTATCCTGGTACGAACGAATTTTTGATCAGCAGCCATCAACTCAGCAGTCCATTGTCATGCCGAGCGGGGCAAAGAATCCATCGAATAGTTTAGGGAGGCGATAAATATTCCGCGTAAGTCGTGTCTTCCGGATGTAGGGCCGGCCCTTGTGGCCGTGCCGTATCACGCGAAGACGGCATGGCGACAAGCGCCAGCCCTACAAATCTCCCCGCAAGAATCAAATCCCGCCCTGCACGACGAAGCTATCTAGCGCGGCTTTAGCGGCGGCTTCCTCGGCGATTTTTTTCGAGGTGCCGCGACCGGTGCCCAAAATCTTTTCGTTGAGGTGGACGGCCACTTCGTATTCGCGGGCGTGGCGCGGGCCGGTGGCGTTGACGACCTCGTAGCGGAGCGCGGTGTTGCCGTGCTCGGGCTGGATCATTTCTTGCAGCCGGCCTTTGGGGTTCTCGGCGTCTTCCAGCAACGAGAGCCGCTCGGTGAGCGAGCCGTACCATTTTAAAATGACCGCCTCTGCGGTGGGGAGATCGCTGTCCTGGAAAATCGCGCCGACGATGGCTTCGATGGCGTCTTCGAGAATGGAGGCGCGGTTGCGGCCGCCGGCGAGGGCTTCGCTTTTGCTGAGCAGCAGGCCGGCATCGACGCCGAGATCGCGCGCGAGCTGCGTGAGGAAACCGCCTTTGGAGAGGACGGCGCGGCGACGGCTCAACGCGCCTTCGCGTTCTAAAGGGAATTCGGCGTAGAGCGCCTTGGTCAGGACAAAGTGCAGCACGGAGTCGCCGAGGAACTCGAGCCGTTGATTATGCGCTTTCGTGGCGGGATGATCCTGCAAGTAGGACGGGTGCGTGAGTGCTTCGAGCAGCCGCGAGGGCTGGCGGAATTTGTAGCCGAGGCGTTTTTGCAGGGCGATGAGAACGGAGGCGGAAGTCATGGAGTGGGACGGAATTTAAACTGGAGTGAGGACCACGGCAGGCGATCTGATTTTCCAGAAGTTTAGCCACGAAAAGGCACGAGAAGAATTCTGTCCGCAAGTAATATGTTCCGCGCGCCTACTTGACGGGCCGTAGCTTGGCGAAGGCTGATAGGCGCCTTGAGACTTTTGTTGGCCCTCGGGATTTTGTGCCTCTGTGGCTAACCCGGTCTTGGCTGAGCGGTTTTTTATGACGATAGGGGCGGCTCTAAATGCGGGGCAGCTTGGGGAGAGGTGAAACCACTCACGAACTGGCGCTGGAATAACGGCGGATGCCGCGGTGGAAAACAACCACAGCGAGCGTGAACCAGATGACGGTGATGACCAGAAGCCAACCGACAATTTTGAAATCGAAACCGTGCAGCAATGTGCTGGCCGGGGCGTTGCTCACGACGACGATCGGCAAAATCCACACGAAGGCGATATTGGCCAGACCGTGGAAGGCTTGGCGGGGTAGCCGGGAAAATTCGCTGAGCGTGAAATAACTGCCCTCGATGCCTTGGACACTCGTGATCCAGAAGGCGGGCGCGATGCATAGGATCAGCATGCTGTAATGGATGACGACTCCGCAGGCCACCAGCAGCGCATAGAGGGCGATTTGGGTAAAGTCGGGATGCAAACCGAGTTCGCGTGCGGAATAGATGACGACCGCCAGAGCCACGATGGAGTTGAGCATGCTGTCGGGATCGATTTTGCGCGTGGTCGCCATGAACATCACGTTGCCTGGCTGCGCGAGAAAGAAATCGAAGTGGCCGCTGCGGATGTTGCGGCCCATCTCGAAGATGCTGCTCCAGAAAAATCCCATGAGAAAACGTTGGATCAGCATTGAGGTGCCGACGAGCAGGAGCATCTGGTACTTGGTCCAGCCCGCCACGGTATCCGTGTGTTGGTAGATGACGGAGACCATCAGGACGTTGACGGTCATCCAGAAAAGTTCGACGAGCGCCCAGACGATAAAGTCGCCACGAAACATCAGCATCCGTGCTATGCAGTAGCGGGCGGACGTGAGCCAGATGTTGAGGTAATGTCGGAGGTTAAACATGGATCGTTCTCCTAATCGTACGCGTTCTCATTCGCTCAGGCCGGTTTCTCCCGAGGGAGAACGAGAATGAGTAGGAGAGCGAGAACGATGACGGAGGGAGTAACATAGCGGCAGTGTCAATGGATCAGCCGCCCACGGCGGTGTGAAGGCGCAGCCCGCGGTGCCAGAGTACCCGGCCGATCATGAGGATGACCACCACCCAGAAAGCTTGGATCTGCAGCATGGCGATGGCCATGGCCGGGTCGTTGATTCGTCCCGTGAAAATCGCCACGGGGAAATACATTTGATAATAATAGGGCAGCGCGGTGGAGGTGGTGAAGAGCCAGCCGGGGAGCAGATCGAGCGGAAAAATTTGTCCGCCGAGGATGGATTCAAAGGCCATGGAGAGCACGACGAAGCCTTGGATTTCGAGAAACCAAAAACTCAGGAGACCGAAACAATAGGCGATGCCGAATTGGATCAGCGCCGACATGATCAAGGCCGGGATGCCGATCGCCAAGCGCCAGCCATCGCAAGGCAGCGTGAGGTAAGGATGGAGCAAAGGGAAGGTCACGATGATCGGCAAAATGATCAGCAGGCCGGTGACTAGGCGCGCGGAGAGATAGATGCTGAAGCGGTAAGCGAAATAATTGACCGGTTTAAGCAGGAATTGGTTGATCATCCCGTTGCGGATTTCCTCGCTGATCTGGTAATCCTCGTTGAAGGCACCGATCATGAACTGGGCCACGATCAACGCGACGAAGTAGGTGAAGGTCTGCGAGAAATTGAAACCGCCGATGTGCGGGTTGCCACTGTAGGCGGCACCCCAGAGGATGAAGACCACGATGAGGTGGAAAAACGAAAAGAAGCCGCGGATCGCAAAGTTCATCCGGTACACCAGATTGCTCTGGAGGCCGACGGAGAAGACGGCGCGGTATTTGTGCAGGACGGCGAGCATGGGCGGGAAAAGCCAGTAGTGAGTAGCTGAAAAATAAAAGCGCAAGCGGTGTTGTGCGCGGCAAGCTGAAGTCCAATGCGTAATAATACATAGTGAGGATCGCGCCACAGCCTACGCGCCGAGGGCGACGCGTCTCCAACCAGATACCCTTACTCCGGAGTAGAATGGAGCCGCAGCGCCCTCGCCGCGGTTGCATTGCTTCGTTAGGCTACTAGGCGAGCCTCAATAATAGATTGTCGGTGGGAGGGCCGAGCCCATGCGAAACCGAGGCTGCTGGCACGGAACGACCGCGCGCGGCCTCCTCGCTCAGCAACGTCCGATACGGCGCGCAAAACGCCCACTCCGACTCGCTCACATCCTACCAACGTCCTTGAAAATATTTGGGCTCAAGGTAGGGCGAATCCTCCGGGTGAGCCGCGGCTCGGTGGGACGCTGCCGAGTGTCGCTTGCGCTCGGTCACGCCCTGCCCGCGGAATCCTGTTTCAATAGGCCGATTTTCAAGGGACGTTGATGTCACTCGGATAGTTGCCCGATTTTTTTCCACCCCAATCATAGGGTGTTCTCGTCCGCGCCTCGTTGATCGGATTCGATCAGAAGTTTCATGACAGGCTCAATGAAATGTTTTTATCTCACGACCGAGGACTGGACGCGATCGGTGGTTGAGTTTGCGTATGGTCTGCACGCGCGGCTCACGCAAATTTTTATGTGGTCGAGCCGGCCGAAAATCGCGACGCGCTGGAATTCCGCGGCGACGCACGCACTACTCAGGCCGTCGAAGTAATCGCCGCAGTGCATCAATCCCTCCGCGAAAATCGCACCATGAACTCAAAGCACGTTTCCCGCGCCGCAGCCTCTCGTCTGGGCGAAGTGAGGGTCGCTTGTCAGAATCGATTGTGTCAGACATGTGGATTTCATGAAAACAAATGTCCGAACCTTCCTGCGCGAGTTCGCCACTTTTAAAGCTCGGGCTCGCCGGGGTGAGACCGTCATGATTGAGGATCGGGAGGGCCGGTTTCACTTTACCGCAGTGGGTGTCCGCAAGACGCTGCTGGGTGCCGGTCGAGGTAAGTTGATCATCAAGGGGGATATCGTGGGACCCACCCTAAAGAACAGCGCGTGGAAGCCGTCTCTTTGAAAATCCGGCTGAAGTATTTGCTCGATACCCACACGTTCCTGTGGGCGGCGTACCATGAGGATCGGCTAGGAACAAAAGCCGCACGGATTTTGGCGATTACCCCGTATGAGCAACTCGCTATCGCCGATATCAGCCTTCAGGAAATAGGTCTGCTGGTGGATGCGGATCGGATTGGTTTTTCGGAAAAGCCGGAAAGGGCGGTGAGGGAACTGCTGGAATTTGTCACCGTGCTACCGATCACCCTGGAGATCGGCCTGTTGGCCCCGTCACTACCGCTGCCGCACGGGGATCAGTTTGATCGCATCATCACCGCCACGGCCAAGACGCACAAACTGACGTTGATCACGAAAGACGCCACTATCACGGACTCCGGAATCGTTAGCACTTTGTGGTGAGCTGCCTGAAATTCGATGACGAAAGCGCCGCAGGTGGCGCGTTTGTCGCGCCATTCTGCCGGCCAGCAGAACGAGGGGAGCTCGCAGCCTACGAAATAATTCAAAGATGACTCGCGGCGTAGCGGATGGCGCGCTGGTAGGCGGTGAGGCCGGGGTCTTCGGTGGTGTCGCAGAGCGTACCGATCAGGAGTTGGAGCGCGGCGGTGTGCTGGCCGAGATCATGCAAGGCGAGGGCGAGGAAGACATCGAACTCGCGGTTCTCGGGGAACTGGGCCTTGCCGGAGCGCAGCACCTCGGCGGCGCGGGCATGCTCGCCGAGCGCGCGCAGGGTATTGCCGAGGCCAAGCAACGCGCCGGAGAGTTCGTTGGGCGCGAGACCGAGCGCGATGGCTTTTTCGTAATAAGGCAGGGCCTCGCCGCCGTGCGCGAGCACATCGTAGCTCCACGCGAGCTGGTAGTTGATCTCGGCGACGTTCGGGTGTCGCTCATCGAGCGCTTTCAAGCGTGGAAGAATCTGTTTCGACTGGCCATGGGCGCGCGCGCCGACGATGGCGGCGAGTTCGTCTTTCCATGCAGGGAGATCAGAGGGGGAGTTCATTTTTTAACGCGGAGAGCGCGGAGGTCGCGGAGAGAAATGGTTTGGCAGCGGCAAGGGAGCTGCACTCAAAGTTGGGCGCGGAATTGATCGGGGGTGAGGCCGGCGTCGCGGGCGATTGAGCCCATGGTGATGGCATTGATCGGGCTGTGCCGGGGGATGATGAGCCGGGTCTGGCCGTTGCTCATCACGATATGTCCGCTCTGGCGGACGATGCGGTAACCGAGTTTTTCGAAAACCCGCACGGCGTCTTGCTGACCTATGCCGGGAAGGCGCGGCATGTCAGACCACGACTTCGGCCTGCTCGAACCGCTTCAGACCTGTTTCCTCGACCTCGACCTCCAACCAGAGACGAATCGCTTCCTTGATATTGGCAAGGGCCTCATCGCGCGTGGCTCCTTGGGAGTGGCAGCCGGGAAGATCGGGACAACTCACGGCCCAGCCTTCATCGGATTGGAAGAGTGTCACCCGGTAGTTCATGACCGGAATATTCGCCGGAAAGATGCCAAGGTCAAGTGCGTGGAGGGATGTGCTGGGTGACAAATTCCCTCTGATTGCTCGTGTGCCAGCGCGCCGACGATGGCGGCGAGTTCGTCTTTCCATGCAAGGAGATCAGAGGGGGAGTTCATTTTTTAACGCGGAGAGCGCGGAGGTCGCGGAGAGAAGTGGTTGTCTGAGGTAGGGCGAGGCGTCCCTGCCGAGCCGTGAGTTGAACGGTTCACCCGGAGGGTTCGCCCTACCTAAATCTTATCTCTGGGTTTCCGCGTTTTATGCTCAGTTGGTCTTGGGCTGATTTGGCGCGGCGGGGACTACGCGCTTCTCCGGCAAGGCGCGCGTTGCGACTTCGGCGGCGAAGCGGGCGATGAGATCGGTGATCTGGTGGACGCCTTCGTCACCCTTCGCACGGGAACGGACGGACGCGCTTTGGGTTTCCTCTTCCTTGCCGCCGAGCACGAGCGCGTAGGGAATCTTTTCGAGTTCGGCGGTGCGGATCTTGGCGCCGAGTTTTCCGGTGTGATAATCAATCGACGCGCGGAGGCCGGCGCCGAGGAGTTGGTTGAGCACAGCCTTGGCGTAGTCGAGGCCTTTGTCGCTGATGGTGACGATGCGGATTTGCTCGGGCGCGAGCCAGAGCGGGAAGTCACCGCCGAAGTGCTCGATGAGCACGCCGCAAAAACGTTCCATTGAGCCGAAGGGGGCGCGGTGGATCATCACCGGACGGTGCGCGGTGTTGTCGGCGCCGATGTAGGAGAGGTTGAAGCGCACGGGGAGAACGTAGTCCACTTGCACGGTGCCGAGCTGCCACTCGCGACCGATGACGTCTTTGATGACGAAGTCGATCTTCGGGCCGTAGAAAGCGGCCTCGCCGGGTTCTTCGGTGAAGGGGACGCCGAGCGTCTTGGCGGCTTCGCGGCACGCGTTTTCGGCGATGTCCCACTTGGCGGGATCGCCGGTGAACTTGCTGCTGTCGGGATCGCGGAGACCGACGCGCACCCGATAATCGGACATGCCGAGGGTGGAGAGAACTACTTTAACCAAGGAGAGACAGCCGAGGATTTCAGCGGCGACTTGCTCCTCGGTGCAGAAGAGGTGGGCATCGTCCTGCGTGAAGCCGCGGACGCGCGTCATGCCGTTGAGTTCGCCGGATTGTTCCCAGCGGTAAACGGTGCCGAACTCGGCGAGGCGCACGGGAAGATCGCGGTAAGAATGCGGCTGCGAGGCGAAGATCTTGATGTGATGCGGGCAATTCATCGGTTTCAACATGAAGCCGTCAATGAGCTGATCCTCGGGGAGAATGCGCTCTTTCGTGATGGTTTCCTTGCCGGTGCGCGTGTTGATGTCGTTGGCGAATTTCTGCGAGACAGCTTCGATGCGGTTGGCCATCTCGGCGCAGGAGCAGCCTGACGCGGTGAGCTGGTCGAGGAACTCTTTTTCCACGATGGGCGCGAACTGCGAGTCCTTGTAGTAAGGGAAGTGGCCGGAGGTTTTGTAGAGGGCGAGGCTGCCGATGTGCGGCGTGAAAACTTGGGAGTAGCCCTGTTTTTTCAACTCGCCGGAAATGAAATCCTGCAATTGCTGGCGGAGGATCGAGCCGTTGGGTGTCCACAGGATGAGGCCTTGGCCGACTTCTTCGTCGATGTGGAAAAGTTTGAGTTCCTTGCCGAGCTTGCGGTGATCGCGGAGTCGGGCCTGCTCGAGTTGGGTGAGGTAGTTCGCGAGTTCTTCCTTCGAAGCGAAGGCGGTGCCGTAGATGCGCTGGAGCTGTTTGTTGGTCTCGTCGCCGCGGTGATACGCGCCGGCGATGGAGAGCAGCTTGAAGGCTTTGATCTTCGAGGTGTAGCGGACGTGGGAGCCGGCGCAGAGGTCGGCGAACTCGCCGTTGGTGTAGAAAGAAATGGCTTCGCCGGCGGGAATGTCGGCGAGACGACCGAGCTTGTAGCGTTCCTGACCGCGGGCGCGGATGATCTGTTCGGCTTCGTCGCGCGGGACTTCCTTGCGGGTGAAGAGTTGGTTCTCGTCGATGACTTCCTTCATCTTGGCTTCGAGCTTCGCGAGGTCTTCGAGCGTGAGTTTCTGATCGAGATCGATGTCGTAGTAGAAACCGCTGTCGGTGGGTGGACCGATGTCGAGTTTGGCATCTGGGAAGACGCGGAGGACGGCGGTCGCCAGAACGTGGGAGCACGAGTGGCGGAGTTCTTCGAGGGGAGACATCGACATGGTGGGCGTTGGTTGTGGTCCTGCTTACGATGCGGGGCCGAAATGGCATTTGGCCACAGGGTTTGCCCGGGTGTCAATGCCGCGGTGGGCCGGGAATAAATGTGACGGAAATTGTCACAGAGGTGGAAGAGGTGGCACAGAGGGCACGGAGCAAGGCAGTCTTCTCAGCGGGCGTTTGTCGGGCGTCTGTCTTGCAGGTGCCGCGAAGGACAAATAACATGCGTGAATTATTCGGCGCGCCCGGCGGTCACGCCCTACCACCAGAGAGCGCGTGGTGATTTTTAAAATTCCTTGGTATCGATCCGTACGGGGCCGAGCAGGAGGTAGGTATCATGGCCGGGCGCCCACGTGGGGTCATTGCCGCCATAAAAGGTGTTGTGCATGTACTGGCTGAGTTTCCAGTTCTGCCCGGGGGTAAGTAACCGGCAGGGTTGAGTAACCCGCAGAGTATTATCGATCCAGAGGCGGACGCAGCCATCGGTATCGGGCGTACCCAGTTCGATGCGCAATTTGATGCGATAAGTGTGTCCGGCTTCGACGGCTTGGGCAAAGAAACGGTCGCCATATTTTTCGGTCTGGTTTGGCTGGTAGAGGTAGAGCTCAAGGTAGCTCTGGGCCTTGGCGGAAAAGCGGCTGTCGCGCCGCCACATCGGCCGGGCACTCATGCCGTCGGGTTTGCCGTGTCCACCCGAGGGGTGCGAGCCTCCGCTCAGACCGGGGAGCTTGCCGCCTCCATATTTACCGGTGTTGTTTTTGCTGAACTCCCAGTCGGCGGGGAAATGAACTTCGTATTCAACCGTGTAGGCGTCACGGGGAGCGAGGTTGGCGGCGAATTTATTGCCATGGGGACCGCCGCCGAATGTGCCGGCTGGGAAACTCTGCCGCAACCAATGCCGCCCCGAGCCAGCGGGGTATTCGGCGATGGAGCCCGCGCCGGGTTCGTCGAACCAGACGAGGGTCGGCCAGTCGTTCGTGGCCTCGGTGCGACCATAGGCGTGGCCCAGTGACCAGTGGGAATAATCGACAGTTCGAGCATCCTGTAGCTCGACGTCAGCGGCGCGCAGCAGCGGGGTGATAGCGATTAAAGCGGGTAATATGAGGAGTGAACGGAACATGTTGGGAAAGAAATGGGGCGGGGGTGATTATTTTTTCAGCGGCTCGAGCGAATAGCCGTCTTTGCCGTCTTTCATATTCCAGCCGGCGGCGGTGAGTTCTTTGCGGAGGGCGTCGGCGCCGGGCCAGTCCTTGGCCTGTTTCACGGCCCAGCGTTTGTCGGCGAGCGCGGTGATGGCGGTGGGAACGACAGCAATATTCTCTGCGAGACTTCTGAAGTCTAGGCCTAGTGCGAATAGTATCCCGCCGACCCAATAGACATCCGATTGTCGTGCCTTCTTGTTGGCCTCCTGAGGTGCTGGGTCAGTAAAAGTCTCTTCAATGCTAACCCACGCTCGTTCCACGGTTTTGAAGAATGCGCCGAGTGCGCCCGGAGTGTTGAGATCTTCGAGAATGTTTACCCAAAATTCTTTCCAATGATTTTCATGTTCTACGTAACACGACCGGATTTTCTCAGTGTTGTAGAGTTCCGCCACGGGTAATTTAGCAACCTTGCAAAGATCTTCTGCAAACTTCTTGAGTTTCTTTAACGCGCTCTCCGCCGCGTGCATCGAATCTAGCGAAAAGTTTAGCTGCTTGCGCGGATGGCCCATCAGTAGCGCGTAGCGCAGCGCCATTGGGCTGAAACCTTTCGCGACGAGTTCATCTAACGTGTAGAGATTGCCGAGGCTCTTGCTCATTTTCTTTCCATCCACGAGCAGGTGTTCGCTGTGGTACCAGTGGTGGGCGAAGATCGTGCCATTGCAGCATTGGCTTTGGGCGAGTTCGTTTTCGTGGTGGGGGAAAAGCAAATCCACGCCGCCGGTGTGGAGGTCGATAGTGTCGCCGAGATGTTTTTTGCTCATCGCGCTGCACTCGATGTGCCAGCCGGGACGGCCACGGCCCCACGGACTTTCCCAGGCGTTCGCGCCGTCGTCGGGCTTGTAGGCTTTCCAGAGGGCGAAATCACTGACGTCTTCCTTCTCGTCGGCATCGGCGGCTTGGGATTTGCCGGAGAGCGCGCTGCCGACTTGGAGTTCGCGTTCCTTCACGCGGGAGAGCGAGCCGTAGTTATCGAACGAGGAAACTTTGAAATAAACCGAACCATCGGCGGCGCGGTAGGCATTTCCTTTTTTCATGAGCACGTCGATCATATCGACCTGCTCTTTGATGTGGCCGGTGGCGGTGGGCTCGACGTGAGGCGGAAGACAATTCAGGGCGGCGCAGTCGGCGTGAAATTTTTCGGTCCACTGTTTGGTGACGTCGGCAAGCGGGCGGCCTTCGTCGCGGGCGCGTTTGATGGTCTTGTCGTCGACGTCGGTGAGATTGCGGACGTGCTTCACTTTGTCCGCGCCGAACTCGAGTTCGAGCAGGCGGCGGATGACGTCGTTGACGACGAAGGTGCGGAAATTGCCGATGTGGGCCGGAGCGTAAACGGTCGGTCCGCAGTTGTAGAAACGGAAAATGCCATCCGCTTGGGCGGGCTTCAGTTCTTTGGGCTGGCGGGTGAGGGAGTCGTGGAGGCGGATCGGCATTTCGTGGGCGAAACTTAGTCACAAAAGCAGCGGGGGGATCAACCACGGATTCGCGGAACAAAGATTAGGTTGAGCGGAGATGCTTGATGGTTCGAGGTGGGGCGAGGCGTCCCTGCCGAGCCGAAAATGTACGACTCATCCGGAAGATGCCGACTGTCGCTTCGCTCGGTACCGTCCTACCAAAGACGTTGCTGATTTATAGGCGCAGTGCGACTGAACCGCGCTCGGTCAACGGCTCATCCGGAGGATTCGCCCTGCCTGAAGACAAAAGATAAGCGTGAAATGGGGTCGAAGATTGCTTTGCACTGAGTTTCTCTACCCATGGTCAAAACCACCAAACTGAATTTGCCCCAACGTCCCCGGCGCTTGCGCCGTTATCCGAGTCTCTGCTGTGCTGGCATGTTGGCCTGTCTGGCCGCAGTGGCGGGCTTTGCGGCGAAGCCCGCCGCAATTCTCCCCCCCGATTCAATTGGCCGATACCTTGCCGATCGTCAAGGCGATGGGGGAAAAGGAGGAATTATCGGCGGGGTGTTTGCGGCTCCGGTTGATCGGCAAAATCTTCTGCCGCGCGATTCTTTCACAGCGTTGGTCAGCCTGACGAAGGGCGACGATTTTTATCAATGGCTGGTGGTGATGACCTGCGCCGAGTTGACCACAGAGGAAAAGAAGCGACCGTAGGCTAAGCCGCAGCGGTTTTATACGTCCGCAGGGAACGAGGTTTTTTTCAGGAGGACCGGGCGGCGATGGTGGTCCGGGTCCTCGGTCCCTATAAAAAGGTTGAGGACTATCATGATTCCGCGCAGTTGCGGGCGTTGGTGAAGGAGCAGGAGGACATCAGTACCAGAATACTGGTGAATGCGGATTTCCGGCGGCTGGGCTTCGACCGGGCCTGTGAATCGGTGCTGGTCGTTCGCGAGGCCCTCGGAGGCCAGCCCGCTTTGCGCAATTTTTCCTGGGACATCGGAACGAAACCGTTTCCGACGGACGTCATCAAGGAAACCCGCGCTAAGGCCGATCTGCTGGGCCTGACGCCGGTGCGGGAGCGGGCGTTTGTCAGGGCGGTGCCCGCCCTGAATGAGTTTTGGCGGCTCGCTAGTGTACTGGATGATAAATAGCTATACAAAATGAGATTAGTCTGTTTATCTGTCGAAATGGCCCGCCCGATCAGCATTCTTACTCTTACGTCCGAGCAGCGCAAAGAACTGCGCTGGATTGTTAATCGCCCTAAAGCG
>JBBRBC010000028.1:0-47400 GCA_038206205.1 Opitutales bacterium | reverse complement strand
TGACTTCACGATCTCGGCGGCATCGCAGAAAAACAGCCCAATCATAGAACCATTGAGTTTGGCATTATCACCTGTAATGGTGTTGAGCGTGGTCCCCCACGCGTTACAGATTTGGATTACCTTTTCGGCATGGGCGGCATTGCCGGTCACATACAACTGGATCGCATGGATGTAGGCTGCGGTCGAGTCCGTCAGGCCCTCCCAAACTCCGGTATCCGGGTTCTCATAGTAACCGACATTGATCGTGCTGACAGGCCTCGGAGTGAAGCTTAGACTGCTCGGATTGCGGCCAGGTTGGTTGGCTCCACCCCAAGCCAGCATGTTATTGTAAGCACCCTTCCATGGGGCTTGATTGGCGAGAATGCGGGACTTCATTAGATCCAAGTCGGCACGGGTGTGACGTACGCCGGGATGGTTGAAGGCTTGGGCAGACGCGCTGGCGGCAAACATGCAGCCGAGCAGGAGCGCGAAGATCGCCCGGAAGAGTGTCCGCGGGGAGGCGGGGGCCTGGGCGCAGGCGAGAGGTAACGTTCGAGTGGAGGATATCATGGGTATCTGGATTGGGGGGTTATGGATTGACTAACAAAAATCGGGCACGGCGACGGAGGGCGTGTCGCCGCGCAACTGAGGGGATAAGTTCGAGCCTGAAGCGAGGACTTCGTCCGGGCTGGAACCGTTGAGGAGTTTAAGGCACGAGGGCGTTGTCGAAGGTAGCGGAATCGTTCTTGGAGCCTACGCCGATCTTGCCGCTGGCAGGCAGCGACACCGTGTAGGTGGCATAGAGGGTGAGCGAGCCGCCGACCGGGCCGCGGTAAACCTTCAGCGTCGAACCGATGTACTCGACCTTAACCGTGTAGGTCGTGCCGGGGGTGATCAACGTGGTGAAGTCCACCACCTGTGTGGCCGTGGTGCCGTTGTAGTAGAACAGCCCGTTGGTCGCCGGATCGTTACTTTCGTTGAAGCTGGCGAAGTAATAGTTGGTCGGGCTGACGTGGCCGAAGATGACCGAGAAATCATCGAATGCACTGCCCGCATTGGCGGCGACCGACGCGTCTACTGTGTAAGTGAAGTTGCCACTCAAGCCAGTGTTGTGCACGCGGATGTTGCCGTTGGGCTGGCTTCCCGTCGGGGTGGCCGGAGCGGTCAGTTGGAGCTTGCCGCCCGTCACGGTCCACGTGCCGCCGGAGACGTTCGTCCAGTTGCTGTTGCTCGACGCGAAGTCGTCGCTGAGGCGAGGCGGCGTGCCGCCGCTGGTGGTGATAATCAGTTCCGGCCGGGCACCGACGGCGGCCTCACGGCTACCAAACTTGAGCAGGGCGTTGCTGCCGGTGATCGCAAACGAGACGATCTTGGTCGCATCACCGGAATACTGCGACTGCACGTAGCTGGTAACCCCGTAAGTGGAGTCAACCACCGTGCCGGCGGCGACGGCGGCGTTGCCCAAGGCGGTGCCCGGGGTGGGACGGTTGGTCCACGTCAGGCCGGTCTCGGTCCAACTGTCGATGGTGAGTTGGGTGACAGTGGCCGTGCCGGCCTCGGTGGTGCTGTCGGAAGTGAGCACGAGGGATGCCGCCGTGGGCGCGGACATCACACTACTCAGGTCAAACTTGAGGTAAGCCACCCGGTCGAACGTGACCGCAGTGGTGCCATCGTCCTTGGCAATCAGAGTGGTCGCAGTGCCGTAATTGGTGCCAGTGCTCCCGCCGAAAGCGTAGCTATCTTCCACCGGATAGAGGACGACGGATCCGCTGCCACCTGCCGAAGGCGTGGCGGTGACCTCGACCGAGTTCGCGCTGGTACCGCTGGCATTGGTCGCCGTTACCACGAAATAATATGCGGTGCCGTTGGAGAGACCGCTGATGTTGCCGCTGGAGGAAGTCAGAGCGGCCACGCTGCTGGGATAGGAACCGGGCGACGTGCCATATTTGATCGTGTAGGTGGTCGCGCCCGTGCTATCAGCCCAATCCAAGGAAACCGTCGCATTGCCCGCCGTCGCCGTCAGGCCCGTGGGAGCAGAGGGAAGGCCAAACAAGGTGTTCACAATTACCTCGTTGGAAGGCGCCGAATCTCCCGTGCCATTGGTCGCCGTCACACGATAAGTATAAGTCGAGGCCGTGGCGAGCCCGGTGTCAGCGTAACTGGTCGCGTTGGCTCCCGGGGAAGCGATCAAACCGTAGGACCCGGAGCCTAGTTTGCGCTCAAGTTTGAAGCTGGTCTCGTTGGAGGCGTTGTCCGTCCAAGTCAGGTTAGTCGAGGTGGAGGTCGTGCCGCTGGCTGCGAGCGAGGAAGGTGCAGCCGGCACGGTTCCAAAGGTACGGGCCGGGCGGATGGAATCGAAAATCCCCTGATAGACGCTCGGGGTCGCCGTATTTCCCGTGTCTCTATAGGCTGCGACCATGTCGATCCACACCTGTTGTTCCGTACGACAGGCCGTGATATGGTAGGGGGTATAACTGCTGGTGTTCTTCCACTGGTATTTGTAGATACCCCACTTGAGGTAAGGCCCGACGACGACGTCCGAAGGATAGGTCTTGAAATTCGTTTCCTCGAACATGCGACCGTTGGGATTGGCACTGTCCACGACCCACGCGCGCATGAAACCGGTCGATTCGCTGCTGGTCCACTTTACTTGGACGATGAAATCAGTCCATTCCCCCAACTGCACGTTGATGGAAGACTCGGTGTCGAGCGGCCGGGTGCGGGACTGAAGCCAGCGGCTGAAGGTGCTCTTGTACTCGGGCGCAGGGTAACCGCTGATCGTGCCCAGTGGATTTCCACCAGTTGTAATCTCGGAATATTCCCGCATCACGATTTTCCAAAAGGGAGCGCTGACCGAGCCGTCAGTGTTCAGCTTTTGCTGAATCGTGAACGCAAAACAGGGCGACATGCCCGATGCATTCGACACGTCCGCGTGGTGCATCTGGGCATAGATCGCGGCGGATTCATGGCCGACGGAATCGGCGGCTTGCCCGGAGACCTTGTTGAAAAGCTGGACGCCCGTCGGCACAAAAAAGCTCTGCACGTACCAATAGGTCTGATTTACGGCTTGGTTGCCCCCGTAACGCAATTCAGCGCGGTGGCCGGAATTGAGTTGGGGGTCAGCGGTCTCGATAATGAAGGTCGCCGCTTTGGAACCGTAGCCCGCAGGGACCGGAAGTGGAGCCGAGACGGTATCAGCGCGCGCCGGAGTCAGATTCTGCAAAAAATTCCCCGTGCTGACGACCAGCGATGCTGCCGGTGTCGTGACGATCGGCTCCGTCAGCCTTGTCAGTGAATTCGTGGAGGTGCTCTCGTAGCTTGACTTATAAAGCGTATCATAAGTCTGTGCCGGCAGAGAAAGCCCAAGGCTCAGGCAGCAAAAAACTAATGCGCAGCGTCGAAGACGCAGGGGAAGCGTTTCCATAGGTAACAGTGGGGGATTGAGAGGTGAGCGCCCCAAAAGAACAAAATCTGGGGGAGGAGCGCAGCGGGACTAGGAATCTACATCCAATCATTAGCAACAAAAAAGTAATTCGGTCGGTTGAAAATATTTCATCCCTCCACCGGCCTGCCCGTCGGGTCCATTTTTGCCAAAGAATTTCCACGGAATCGAACCGGCACCCCGCCACCTCCGGCGATAGACCCCGCCTTCCACTCGATTTTAAACTCCGTCCTCCTGCATGGGGACATTGCAGGTTCAAATGAAGATTCCCAGAGCAAGCTCCGGGACATTTGATCAAACCCATCAGGCAACCATCGTTCATCACCGCTGTCGTGGCACGAGTCTCCTGACCTGTGATCCCCTCCCTCACGGGTCAGGAGACCCATGCCACTTCCCACCCAAGCCGGACGTCTGAGAGAGAGGTGTTTTCCACCAACTTGCCGGTAAATCAACGGCGAGGGCATGCTTGGCGCTTGGGGGCAACCGCCGCTACCACGGCAGAACCCCGGCAGTGAATGCGGATTTCCTTCCGCAAGGATTAATAGCCCATGATTGCGGCTGCCGGGGATTTTCCCACTTTATCGAACCCGAAAATATCTGCTCCGGGAAATCCCCGCTTCACCGCCTCAGTGATGATCACCTCAGTCGCGGACACCCCAATCCGCGTCGCCCCCAGCGCGCGTGCGCGCAGCAACTCGTCGAGCGTGCGAATGCCACCAGCGGCCTTGATCTGGACCGTGGGTGGACAATGCGCGCGCATCAACTTGAGGTGAGCTTCGGTCGCCCCTTGATAATTATAGTCGCCACTCGCCTGCTTGACGTAGCCGTAGCCGGTGGAGGTTTTCACAAAGGCCACCCCGATCTCGGAGCAAATTTCGCAAAGCGCGATGATGTGCGCGTCTTGAAGATAATCGTTTTCGAAAATCACCTTAAGGATGGCACCATGCGCCATACAGGCGTCATTCACGGCTTTGATGTCGGCGGCCACCGCGCGCCGATCACCGCCGAGAATCTTGCCGGCCGAGGCGACCATATCAATTTCTCGCGCGCCTTCGCGGATGGCGAGCAGGGTTTCCGCAACCTTGATCGAGGTGTGGCTGTTGCCGTGGGGAAACCCGATCACGGAGCAAACGAGCACGTTGGTCCCTTCAAGCAGTTCGACTCCGCGCGGCACATCGCAGGGTTTCACGCAGACGGTCGCGACAGCAAAACGAGCCGCGAGAGCGCACCCGGCATCGAATTGGGCATCCGTCATCGTCGGATGGAGGAGCGCATGATCGATCATCTTCGCGAGGGCGAGGACCGAGATTTGTGGAAGTTGAGTGCTCATGGAACGGTGAAGCGGCGATGGCGACTATCGTACAGTGTTCGTTTCTGCCAGCGATTCGTGAACCGATCCTGCACTTAGAAATATTTCCGGGCTTTCTCGAAAAAGCTCTTGGAGACGGGTTCTTCGGCATCGCCACTGGCTTTGGCGTATTCTTCCAGCGTTTTCCGTTGGTCGGCGGTGAGCGAGGTCGGCACTTCCACGTGCACGCGGATGAGTTGGTCGCCGTGGGCCCCGCCGCGCAGGTGCGGCATGCCCCGGCCTTTGAGCCGGAAAGTGGTGCCCGACTGCGTGCCGGTGGGGACTTTCAGGGTCGCCTTGCCTTGCAGGGTCGGCACTTGAATTGTACCACCGAGCGTCGCGAGCGTGAACTTGATGGGAATCTCCGTGAAGAGATCGTCGCCTTGCCGCTCGAAAACTTCGTGTTCCTTGACGTGAATGACGATGTAGAGATCGCCCGCAGTTCCGTTCTGCACGCCCGCTTCTCCATTACCGGTGGAACGCAGTTTCGAACCGGTATCAACGCCCGCCGGGATGCGGATATTAATCTTGGCGGTTTCCTGCATGCGGCACTCGCCTTTGCATTTTATGCAGATTTTTTCATAGCGTGAGCCCGAGCCGTGACAACCGGGGCAAACCTGGCGAACGTGAAAGAAGCCCCGCGACGTCGTGACTTGACCCGCGCCGCGACAGGTCGGACACGTGCTGCTCTTGGAACCGGGCTCAGCGCCGGCACCATTGCAATGATGGCACGCACCCAGCCGCCGGAAGGAAACTTCTTTTTCCACGCCATGCGCGGCATCCTCGAGGGTAATCTCCAAATCGTAGCGCAGGTCAGCACCGCGACCCGCGCCACTGCCGCCGGAACTCCCGCCGTCACTGAAAAAATCCTCAAAGCCAGCCCCCCCGCCGCCGCCGCGCTGGCTGAATACTTCGCGGAAAATATCAAAGGGATCGTGAAAGCCCCCACCCGCTGGACCGCGCGCGCCGACTCCTCCTTGCTGAAAGGCCGCGTGTCCGTAGCGATCATACGCGGCGCGCTTGTCCGGATCCTTGAGCGCCTCGTAAGCTTCGGAAACTTTCTTGAAGGTTTCCTCCGCTTCCTTGTTCCCCGGATTTTTGTCCGGGTGAAATTGCACGGCCTTCTTGCGATAGGCCTTCTTCAGCTCTTCGTCGGAGACACCCTTCTCCACCCCGAGCAATTCGTAGTAATCCTGTTTGTGACTGCTGGCCATGGTTAGCTTTTAGTTTCTTCTTTGGCTGCGCCGCTGGACACGATGACCGAAGCTGGACGCAGAAGCCGACCATTAAGCGTGTAGCCCAGCCGCACGACCTGCATGACATTTTCCGCCGGCACTGCGGGGCTCGGTTGATGGGCGATGCTCTCGTGCAAATTGTGATCGAAGGGCTGGTCGACTGGATTCACTTCCTTGAGACCGTGGCGACCGAGCGTGCTCTTGAATTGTTCCAACACGAGGCTGACGCCATCGACGATGGCCTTCACGTCCTGCTGCTGCTTGGCGGCGGCCATGCCGAGACCGAGATTATCGAGAATCGGAATGATGTCCTCCACCACATTGGCGGCGGCGTACTGGCGCAGTTCGTCTTTCTCGCGCAGCATGCGTTTGCGGTAATTTTCCAGATCGGCCACGGCGCGCAGGTAACGTTCCTGGCCGGCCTGCGCTTCTTTTTTCGCGGCAACCAATTGTTCTTCCACGGTGGGAGCAACCGGAGCGGGTGCGGGCGCCGCCGGTTCGGGAGCGGGCGCTGGAGTGGTGTTGCTGGTTTCAGTCTGAGTGTTTTCGTTCATGCAAAGGAGCGGACGCTACCTTAAGGTTTCTTCTTTTCAAGCGATTGAAATAATTTCTTTAAAGATTCTCCGGTTTTCCTTCCGGCTTGCTGTAAGGAGTTTACGGTTTGGTCCAGCGCACCAGGGGCCGCATCGTTCAATCCACGGGGGGCATTCAGCATCACGCCAAGGAAGGGTTCGACGAGTTTAGCGACACTATCCACCCCGCGCATCTCCCGTTGGAGTTGCAGATTATACTCCTTAATCTGCGGTTTTTTGCTCGAGTAATCAGCCATGACCAACCGGTCAAATTTCAACACCAGATGCCGGATGAGAAAGTCCCTTTTCTGATTTTCTTTTTTGGGCTGATCGGGCACCTCCTTGGATTGCGCCATCCCCGAGCGGAAAGAGTCCATGTTCAGCACACTTTGCTGATTGCGCACGAGCGAAAGGGTTTCGACGTCGATGATCACTTTATCCGCCACGAAGCGATGGCTCAAGAGCGGCCGCAACTCGGCATCGATCTTGAAATGGCGCAACGTCAGGAAGTCAGGCGTTGGCCAACCAACCGGATTTTCCACGACCGCGCCGCTTATTTCCACGTGCCCACCGAATGGATTGATCGAGAGCTGATCGACTTTCACAATGAAACCCGTCCGCGCCTGAATCGTCGACACGATGATGCCCGGCAACAGCACGATCCATCCAGCTACCAGGATAACTCCGAGCATCGCAAAGATCAGAATGGTGCGGATAAGCCAACCGCCACGCGCAGATGAAGGAATCGAGTCAGTCATGGTGAACAGGGAATAGAAATTTAGACGGCGGAGAAACCATCGGTCACGAGCACGATGGCCTCAGCCGAAGCGGTAAACGAAAATGCCCCGGCGTATGGCAACACCGCATTGACGCCGCGTCCGACCACGACGCCGTCAGCGCCCGTCAACTGCCCCTCGACCACGGAAAGAATCCGCGCCTGCTCACCGGCTTTAAACGCCACCGTTCCGCCCCGCGCCAGCCGATGCCGCGTGATGCGAAATTCCCGGCACTCGGCCAGCACCACGGTTGCTTCAACGTTGCGCACGAGGCGCGGCGCGGTGGCGGTGTTCGCTTCGAGCGAGGCGAGCGATTGCTCGATGTGCAACGTGCGCGGTTTGCCATCCAGCCCGACGCGGCCCCAATCATAGACCCGATACGTCGTGTCAGAGTTTTGCTGGATTTCGAGAATGAGATTTCCCGCGTCGATCGCATGCATGACGCCACTATGAATCAGGAGTGAATCTCCTGCCACGGTGGGCAGACGATCCACCAGTGATTCCGCCGTGCCATCCTGCAAGGCCGCGCGAAAACGGGCGGCATCCACGCCGGGCTTGAGTCCGGCCAACACTGCGGCGCCAGATTCCGCGTGCGCGATGTACCAGTTTTCCGTTTTCGGCTCGCCGCTGAGTCCCGGGGCGATCGTCGCCGGGGGATGCACTTGCAAACTCAAACGGTCACGGCAATCGAGCCACTTCACCAAAATCGGAAAAGGCCGCGCGGCGGGCCACTGCGGTCCCATGATCTCCGCCGTATGTTTCGCCATCACGTCGCGCAGCGTCCGCCCCGCCGTTTCGCCAGCGACCACGACTGACTGAGCCTCGGGCCGATCGACAATTTCCCAGCTTTCGCCGATCGGGCCACCGGCCGGCAAGGTACGTCCAAGATATTTTTCCAAACCACGACCGCCCCAGACCCTTTCTTGATAGAGCGGTGCAAATTGAAGAACTGTTTTCATAAATTGATCTTTGATTAGGGTGTATTTCGGTTTGGGGAATTTACATTGACCCCTCCGCCGATAAACTTGCTATTCAAGGGACCTCACTGAAATGCCCAAAGCGGAGAGTTCAAACTCAAAGGATAGTAATCCATCGTTCGAAGGACCGCGACATCGCCCCCAATGGCTCGCGGCGGTCCTTTGGTTCATCGTGGCCCTACTGCTCACGGTTGCTTTGGCGGATTTCATTCCCCAACAAAGCTACCAAAACACTTCGACCCCTGGCAGCCAGAATCTGGTCGGTATGCTGGGCTCCGAATATAGTTGGTGGTCCTACCACTTGATCGGCGGTTCGACGTGGCTGGTGCCCATCTTCTTTTATTGGATGTCGTATATTTACCTGCGCCGGGCGCGTCGGCTGACGGTCATGCGATTGCTCGCCATGGTGTGTTGCCTCGCGGCGTTGTCCACCATGACCGCCATGCAGACAACGATCTTCACCGATCAAATGATCTACACGGATGGTCCCGGTGGCGCACTCGGCAAGCTCCTCTTCCAGGGAGCCTTCAACAACATCCTCGGTCTCTTCGGCACCGCGCTCATCATGGGCACGATCTACAGCGTCGGCATGGTGTTCATCTTCACCCACGATATCGGGATTGAATTCAGCAAAATGGTTCAGTCGTTCCATGCGTGGCGGAAACAACGCGCCGAGCAAAAAGCCTTCCTCCAAGACGAACACCGCAAACATGCCGAGAAAGCCGCCAAGGACAAAGCCGACGCCGAAGCGACCGACGCCAAAGCCGCCGCTGCCGCGAAAGCCGCCGCCGCCTTTAAAAAACCCACCGCCGCAGAAAACGCCATCGCTCTATCCGCAGCGAACACCGCCAAAGCATCGCCCCCCCCCGCCCCACCGCTTCCCGCAGTTCCAAAACCTGCCACCAAATCTGCGACCGAACCAGCCCTTGGCAAAACCGCGACCGACGCAAAGCAACTGGCCGTCGTCACCGGCAAAATGGAACTCAACATCGTCAAGCCCGAGGAAACCAAGAAAGCCAAGGTCGTCCTCCCGCAAAGCGACGATAAAACTTATGAGTTCCCCCCGCTGACATTGATGAAGGAACAGGCGAAAATTTCCGCCGCCGACAGCGAGGAAGAACACCGCGCCAACGCCGAGAATCTCCTCCGCATCCTCAGCGAATTCGGCGTCGAAGTCACCTTGGGCGAGATCCACGTCGGTCCCGTCATCACGCGTTACGAAGTGGTGCCCGCCGCCGGCGTCCGTGTCGAAAAAATCTCCGGCCTCGATAAGAACATCGCCCTGGGCATGCGGGCGCAATCCGTCCGCATCCTCGCCCCGATTCCCGGCAAGGCCGCCGTCGGCGTCGAAGTGCCGAATCAAATTCCCACCCCGGTCGGCATGCGCGAGATTCTTGAGAGCGAAGACTGGGCCAACGCCAAAGCCGAGCTCCCCATCGCCCTCGGCAAAGATGTCTCCGGCAAACCGCTCGTCTCCGATCTCACGAAGATGCCGCACTTGCTCATCGCCGGTGCCACCGGCTCGGGCAAATCCGTCTGCATTAATTCCATCGTCGCGTCCATTCTCTACTCGAAGAGCCCCAAGGATGTCCGGCTGATCATGGTCGATCCCAAGGTGGTGGAATTGAAGATTTTTAATTCGCTCCCGCACATGCTCATCCCGGTCGTCACCGAGGCGAAGAAAGTCCCGGGCGCTCTCAAGTGGTTGTTGAGCGAGATGGAGCAACGCTACCAGATTTTCGCCAAAGCCAACGTCCGCAACATCACCACGTTTAATAATCGCAAGAAAGAGAAACCCGAGCCACCGCCACCGGAAATTCAAGCCGAGCTCGCCGGCGTGGAACCCGACATCGAGATTCCGGAACGCCTGCCCTACATCGTCGCCATCATCGACGAGCTCGCCGATCTCATGATGGTCGCCCCGGCCGAAATCGAGACCAGCATCGCCCGTCTCGCCCAACTCGCCCGCGCCGCCGGCATCCACCTCATCATCGCGACCCAACGCCCGTCGGTGAACGTCATCACCGGCGTCATCAAAGCCAATCTTCCCGCGCGCATCGCCTTCCAAGTCGCCTCGCAAATCGATTCCCGCACCATTCTCGATGGCAAAGGCGCGGAAACGCTCATCGGTCGCGGCGATATGCTTTTCACTCCGCCCGGCACCTCGCGCTTGGTGCGCGCCCAAGGCGCCTTCGTCGCCGACGAAGAGATCCAAGCCATCGTTGATTTCCTCAAACGCAACGGTCCGCCCCAATACGCCGTGTCCGTCCAGCAACACATCGATCGGGCAGCCCGCGAGGATGACGAAGACGAGGATGGCGGCGGCGAAGATGGCGATCTGGGCGACGACGAAGCTTTGTTTCGCCAAGCGCTGGACGTCTTGCGCTCCACCAAGCGCGCCTCCACCTCGATGATCCAGCGCCGACTCCGCGTCGGCTACAACCGCGCCGCCCGCATCATGGACGTGATGGAAGACAAAGGCATCATCGGCCCGGAAAACGGTTCCAGCCCACGCGAAATCCTCATCGATCTTGATACTTACCAGCCCTGAGCAGCGTTTAATCTTTCAACCCCCGGCTAAATCCATTTAAGAGGAAGTTACATGCAGACCATCGGCGAACGACTGGAAGAAGCGCGCAAGCGCAAAGGTGTTTCTGTCCGCGAAGCGGCAGAGGCCACAAAAATCCGCAGCGACTACCTGCAAAAATTCGAGGCCAACTCGTTTGATCTCGATCTGCCCCCGCTCTACATCCGCGGCTTTATGCGCAACTACGCGCGCTTCCTCGATCTCGATCAGGAACGCTTCATCGCCGAGTACGACTCCGTCGCCGCCGCCGAAGGCCGGGGCCCGCGGCGCGTCGAGACCCGCGAAAATTACGGCCGCGTAGAATTTGCCGAGAACAATGAAGCCCCCGCCGGCAAACGCAGCTCCGTCGATCAAGCCATGTTATTTAAATACGGCCTCATGGGTGGCGGCGCCCTCCTCGTGCTCGGTCTGATCGCTCTCGTGATAAGTTTTTTCAGCTCCAGTACTCCGAGCAAAACCACCCCCACGGCCACCACCGCCCAGACGCCCCTCGCCCAGCCTCCGGCGGATTCCGCGCAAATCCTCACCTTCACGGCGATGGAAACCACCCGCCTTAAAATTATGCAGGTCTCTGATGACCGGATTATTTTTGATGGCGCCTTGGCCCGAGGTGAAACCCGCCCCTTCCGCATGACCGGAAAACTCCGCATCACCGTCGAAAACCGCCATAATCTCCGGCTCGAAGTAAACGGGAAGAGCTACGAAATCCCGACCTTCGACGCCAAAACAGATCCGCGAGGCCGCTTCATGTTGGAATAAGATCGTGCGGTCTCCCGACAAAATCAGTCACGCCATTCAAGGCCGGCCCTCGCCGGCCTTTTTCATTTTCATTCACAAACAGATCCCTCGGCAATCCACGCTTTGACAATCTTCCCCCGACGTCCAAACCTGCCCGCAACCTATGGACCAACTGCACGCCTACTGGCGCATGGAATACATCGAGGCCCCCCGCCGCACCGAAGCCGTTCCCTTCACCGACCTGCCCGCACTCGGCGACGACGCCAAGGCGCTCATCATCCACCGCCGCACACTTTCGTATCTGATCCTCAATAAATTCCCCTACAACGCCGGCCACCTGCTCGCCGTGCCCTTCCGTCCCGTGACGGATATCGCCGAGCTGACCGCCGCCGAGCGCATCGATCTGATGGACGAAATCATTTTCGGCCAAAATGTTTTGCGCGCCGCCATCAATCCCCACGGATTCAATATTGGCTTCAATCTCGGTTCCGCCGCCGGCGGCAGTATTCCCCATCTGCACGCCCACATCGTCCCCCGCTGGAACGGCGACAACAATTTCATGCCTGTCGTCGGCCAGACGCGCGTCCTTCCCCAAGCACTCGAAACCATGCGTCAGCGGCTGGCCACCGTCGCGATCGAACTCTCCGCCAAAAAATAACCCGTAGGGCCGGCCCTCGTGGCCGTGCCGCCCCCAGATCCTAGATCCCAGCCCCCACACACAAAGTGTCCGCTTCCAAAACGCTTCACTTCCCCAACGCCCGCCAACTCGGCCAGTTGTTTTGCAACGACGAGGCCAATCTCACTCTCACGGAACGGAAACTTGGCGCCACGCTCATCACTCGTGATGACTGGCTGAAAATCGAAGGCCCCGACGAAGCCGTGGCCCGCACCGATGAGTTCTTCAGTCTGCTCAATCACGGCCGCAATCAAGGCCTCGCGATGCGCACGCCGGATTTCGTCCGCTTGCTCGACACCTACACCGCCGAGGGCGGTGCCGAGCAGTTGCGCTCGCTCTTCACCGAAGCCTTGGTCATCGCCACCAAGAAGAAGAGCATCGTCCCCAAAACGATCGGCCAAAAACTTTACCTCCAGGCCATTCAGAAAAACCCCATTGTCTTCGGCATCGGCCCCGCCGGCACCGGCAAGACGTACCTGGCGATGGTCTCCGCCATCAGTGCCCTGCTAAAAAACCAAGTGCAACGCATCATCCTCACCCGGCCCGCCGTCGAAGCCGGCGAGGCGCTGGGTTTTTTGCCGGGCGATCTGCGCGAGAAAATTCTCCCCTATCTCCGCCCACTCTACGACGCGTTGCACGACATGCTCGATCCCGAGGATGTCTCGACTCTCTCCGAAAAAGGCATCATCGAAATCGCCCCGCTCGCGTACATGCGCGGCCGCACTTTGGCCAACGCCTACATCATCCTCGACGAGGCACAGAACACCACGCCCGAGCAGATGATGATGTTTCTCACCCGGCTCGGCGAAGACTCACGCATGATCATCACCGGCGATATTACCCAGATCGATCTCCCCCGCGCCAAATCCTCCGGCCTCATCCAAGCGCCGCAAATCCTGAAAAATATTCCCGGCATCGAGGTGCATCAATTCACCGCCTCCGACGTCGTCCGCCATCCGCTCGTCCAGCAAATCATCGCCGCCTACGAACAAGCGAAAGCCCGCGAGATCAGCGGCGCGCCGAAGGCAATGTAACCTAACAACTATCGCAGGGTGAATTGAACGGTAGGGCCGGTGCTTGCGCCGGCCAATGCTGCCGCAAGCGACAGCCCGACAAAATCCAAAAACATCGGAAACATGCCGTCGGAGTTTGTTTACCCCATTCACTCTCACTTTCACATTTTTCTTCAGCCATGCCCGCCCGCACCATCGCCATCCGCAACGCCCATCCGCACCTGAAAATTCCCCGAAGCAGCGTAGCCAAGATCATCACGACGCTGGACGCGCACGCCAAAGATTTTCTCGGCGGCTGTCCCACCGGTGAACTCTCCCTCGTGTTTCTCACCGATCCAGCGCTCGCCAAAATCCACGCCGACTTCATGGCCGATCCCACCGCCACCGATGTCATCACCTTCGAAGGCGACCCAGTCGCAAAATTGGGTGGAGAAATCTGCATCTCCGCCGACACCGCCGCGCGTTATATAGGCCTGCTCCCTGTAGCCGCGTTGGAGCAAAGCGACAACGTGGCCACGCTTTCGGCACGACGCCTGAAGCGCAGCTACGACAAAAAACGGCTCGCGGAGACGCGTGCCCTCCAAAAATCTTTCGCCACCGAACTCACACTCTACGTCGTCCACGGCTGGCTGCATCTCGCCGGCTACGATGATCTCCAGCCCGCCAAGAAACGTCGCATGCGCTCCGCCGAAAAACGCGCGATGATCCTCCTTCACGACGCCAACGCCGTGCCCGCCTTTCGGCTGCGTTGAGTCTTGTGGTAGGGGCGGACCGCTGGGCCGCCCGCGATTGACCTGACGGCGCGCCCAGCGGTCGCACCCGACCTCGATGCACCTCCCGAAAAAATCTGAGTGCAACTGCTCTCATCCATGCTTCACTGCGTTTTTCCATGACTGAAACCCGTTCCACTTCCCTGCGCAATGCCTTCCTCACCGGCCTGCTCCTCATCGCTCCCTTATGGGTTACAGTTTGGGGCCTGCGCCTGATCATCAGCTTTGTGGGCGGTTCGATCACGCCGCACTTCGCACCTTATCTTCCAGCCGCGCTTAACCAGCTCCCGGCGATATTCTGGGATATCATCACCACGGTCATCGCCTTGTCGTTGGTTACTTTACTCGGCTATGTCTCGCGCCTCTTCCTTGGACAATTCATCGGGGCCATGGGCGAACGTTTCATTCAAAACATTCCCGGCATCGGCGTCTTCTACAACAGCGTGAAGCAGTTCATCGAAACTTTTGGGGCCAAAGACCGCAATCAGTTCAGCAAGGTTGTCCTCGTGCAATTTCCCCGCGCGGGCGTCCACGCCATCGGCTTCCTCACCAACAAGGCGCAAGGCGAACCCCACAGCCAGTTGACCGGCGAACACTGGGCCGTCTTCATTCCCACCTGCCCCAGCCCCGTCAACGGCTTCTTTATCTTCACCCCACGCGAAGAGATCATCGAGCTTAACATGTCCATCGGCGACGGCATGAAGACCGTCATTTCCTGTGGTGCCGTCCTGCCCACGTGGCCAAGCGCGAGTGCCGCCAGAGCCGCGCTCATGAGTGAAAGGGGAAAGTGAGAGAGAAAGTGGATGAACCCAGCCCCATTTATTTCGCTGGTTATTGGTAGGAGCCTGCTGGCAGGCGATTCTTCACCCTCATTCCTCCCCAGAGCCCCGACCCTGAACTCCCAGACCTGATCTCCTTCTCCCTTTCACTTCCGTCCTGCGAAGCTTTAGCGAAGCAGGATCACTTTCACTCGCTCCCATGCCCGGCCAGCAGCTCCAGACCACCGCCTTCATTCTGTCGAAGCAGCTATCCAGCTCCGACTCGTTTGAGCAGCTCGCGGTTTTCTCCAGTGAACACGGTCTGCTCCATTGCCTGAGCCGGGTCACCAAAGCAAAGAGCACGACCTCGCCCACCGATCTCTTCGACGAAACCGAACTCTCGCTCGAATCCACGAACCAAGGCCGCACCTGGTTCATCAAGGAGCACCGCCTTATCCAACGCCACGCCGGCATCGGCCGCTCCTACGAGGCGCTCAAAATCGCCGCCACTTTCGCCACCCTCATCAATCGCAACGCCGTACCCGATGAATCACGCGAGCCCGTCACCGACCTCCTGCGCCATACCTTCACCGCTCTCGGTACCGGCGGTCGCCCCGATATCGTCTGGTTGAAAGCGCTCTACCGTTTTCTCCGCGACGAAGGTTATCCGGTGAAACAACAATGGTGGCCCCAACTCTCCGCCCCCGATCGCGATCTCGCCGCGCAACTCCTCAACCAAACCCTCGCCGCCCAGACCGCCGACACCTCCAGCGTCACGAAGATCACCCGCCGCCTGGAAGAATGGATCAAAGCCGAAACGGAAATCCGGCTTTAGTTGGTCGGCCGAATCCTCCCGCATGTGTGGCGGCTTGAGGGCAGGGCGAAGCATCCCGCTGAGCCGCGGCTCATCCGGGACGACTCGCCCTACCCGTCATTCCGTTTTTCTTCCGGCTTCCCTTCCTCGGCTTCCGGGTGTTCCGTGGGCTCGCTCCATGCAGTTCTCTCTCGACCATAAAACCGCCAGCCTGAGCGTCGGCGATTTTTCCGATTTCGCCCTCGGCCCGCGCGACTCTTTCGGCGGACCACAGGGTTTATGGCGCGCCCAACTCGGCCAACACTGGCACAACGAACTCAAAACCCAAATCGTGCGCGAACACACCGTGGGCGGAACTTTGCGCCCCGACGTATTGTTCGAAGTCCCCATCGAAGGCCGACTCGCCCATCGCGGCTGGTCAATCACCCTCACCGGCCGCATTGATCAGATCATCGGCCCGACCCTCCGCGAAATAAAAACCGTCACCCGACCACTGCCCACGGAAGAATCCACCCTGCGCGCCGACTACCCCGCCTATTTTCTCCAACTCTCCACTTACGTCATTTTGCTCAGGGCCTCAGCGCTCAACCCTCCGCTCTCAGCGCTCAACCCTCAACGCTCAACTCCCAACTGTTCACCCCTCCGCTCCGAACTCGTCTTCGTCGAAGCCAGTTCCGGTCTCGCCCAGACCATCGCGCTCACCCCCTTCGACGAGGCGCTCGTCCATCACCAGCTCGACGCGCTCGTCCAGTTTCTCGACCAGCAACTCCGCGCCCGCGAGCGCCGTCGCACGCTGCACTTTCGCCCGCCCTTCACCGATCTCCGTCCCGGCCAGGAAACAATTCAAGCGGATCTGCGGGCAGCCTTCGGCTGCGTCGAGAGTCCAGAGTCAAGCGTCCAGCTCTCCGGCGAAGATTCCCCAACACTCGACGCTCGACACTCGACTGCCGCTCCCCCGCTCGCAGCGCTCCACTCTCAATCCGCAACTATCCTCCTCTTCGAAGCCCCCACCGGTTACGGCAAAACCGGCTGCGTATTGGAATTCGCGCTCAGCCAACTACAATCCGGCCGTTTCACCCGCTTGATCTGGCTCACCGGAAAATCCACTGGCCAACTCCAAGTCGTCCGCACGCTAGAGCAGATGACGGCGGTCGCGAGCAGTGGCCCGCGGCCCGGCCAACCGCGCGAAGCCACGCAACCCGCCCCCACACCCAGCCCCCCACAGCCCGCGTCACCTCCTGCGCCGCCCACACCACTCTCGCCCACCCCAGCCACAAGTAACCCAATAGGTTACTTTAATTCCTCTCGTTTCGGTAGGACCCCAGGCACAAGTACCCCAATAGGGTACTTTGATTCTTCTCCGCAGAGGACGCCACTCGCTCAAAGTAACCCGATAGGGTACTCGGGGCAGTGGACAGCCGGAAACCAACCAAACCAAAGTACCCTATTGGGGTACTTGTTGCCGGGGGCTCCGCTGGCCTTCTGGCAGGTGCGCAGCAAGTCCGAGCACTGCGTGAACCACACCTACCACTGCGTGCGCGAGGGCTGCGACTACCTCAATGGCGCCGCCGAACGCTGGCCGGGGAGCGGACTCTCCCGCTACTATCTCGACGAAACTCAACCCCACGATCTCGATACGTTACGCGCCGCGGGTAAAGCCGCCCACATCTGCCCGTATGAAATCACCCGCGCCGCCCTCGCGTTCAATGATGTCTGGATCGGCGACTACAACTACGTCTTCGCTCCCGACAATCGCGGACTCTTCTTTGACCAACCCGGTTTCGATCCGCGCACGACACTCCTCGCGATCGACGAGGCCCACAATCTTCCCACCCGCGTAGCCGATGCCTACTCGCACCGTGCCAACGACACTGATGCCCGCCTGTTGCTCGCCGAACTCGATCACCTGCGCGCCCCCGGTCCGCTCCTGCTCGCAGTCGAGGCATGGACGATGCTACTCGCGGCCTTGCAACCCACCGACACCATCGACGCCGCCCTGGAATCAGAGTTGCACGACTGCATCGAACGCCTCGTCCGTCTCACCGCCACGCTGCCCCTCGACTACACCGCACTCGGACCCAAGCACAGTGAAACGCTCTGGCAATTCACCGCCCTGGATGAATTTCTCGCCGATCCCAATCTGCGTCGGTTGCTGTGGTGTCCGCGCGCAGGCGAACTCAACTTCACCTGCACGGATGCGACAGCGGCGATCGGCGAAACGCTGAACCGATTCGGCGGCGCGATCTTAATGTCCGCCACCTTGCAGCCCTACGCCACGATGGCCGCCGCGTGTGGAATCATCCAGGTAGGGCGAGGCGTCCCTGCCGAACCGTCATCGGTAGGGAAGTCAGACGTTGTTCCGGCAAGCGCGTCCCGGCTCGTCGGGACGACTCGCCCCACCACCTACGCCACCCTGCACGCACCCGCCCCGTGGAGGGAAAACGCCTACGACGTCGCCGTCGATACGCGCGTCGAAACCACCTACAAGCAACGCGCCAACTACTACGGCACCACCGCTGCCACCATCGAAGCCATGCACGCCGCAGCTTCGGCGCAACGCGCTAAGCCCAACGTTCAACCTTCAACCCTCAACCCTCAACTTTCAGGTTCGTCTCCTTCTGGCTCTGAACTCTCAACTCTCAGCTCTCAGCTCTCAACTTCATCCGCCTCCCCTACCATCGCCGTCTTCTTCCCTTCCTACGCCTACGCCGAGTCAGTCCTGCGCGCATTGGAGAACAGCAACTCGGTGTTGCGTGTGGCACTCCAACCCAAGCTTCCCGATCTCGCCGCGCAAAACGCGTGGGTCGAAGAAAGCCTCGCGCTCACCGATGCCCTCTTTCTCGTACTCGGCAGCAGTTTTGCCGAGGGCATCGATCTCCTCGGCGGACGAGTGACGCACGCCATGGTCGTCGGGCCCGCTTTGCCCGAAGTGAATCCCGTGCAGAAAGCCCGGCTCGAAACCTATGCCGGTCTCGGGCGGGAAGCCGCCTTCCGTCGCGTGTACCAGATTCCCGGTCTGCAAAAAGTAAATCAAGCCCTCGGTCGACTCGTCCGCGCGCCCGGCCAAAAAGCAAAAGTCCTGCTCCACTGCCGCCGTTTCGCCGACACTTCCTACAGTTCGCTGCTCGCGATGGAGTATCAATTCTACCGCGAAATTTCGACCGTGGACGAGTTGCGTGCGTGGCTCAATGAAACCCCGACACAAGCCTAACTTCATTGAACAGGCATTGGCTCATGGTGGGGCGAGGCGTCTCCGCCGAGCCCACGAATGCGCGCCTTCTCAATAAAAGAATGCGGCTCAGTGCGCAGAGGGAGCCGGCTCCACCACCGTGGGCGTGGGCGCGCGCAAAATGGAATACGCCGGAATCAGCAGCACACCGTACTTTTTCAGAAAATCCAACTGCGCCTTACGTCCGGGCTTCTGGTCATCCGCCAACAGGGCGGTAATTTTCTGCAAGGCGGCTTCGTTCAACTCCGCCCACTCGGGTGAATCCATCTCCAACTTGAGTGACTTCATTTTATAATCCTCCAGCAACGTTTCCACCGCTGACTCCTGTTCACGCGGCAATCCGAGCACTTCACTGATCAAGGGCGCTTGGAACTGCGCGAAAGCCCCCGGATCAGATTCCATCACCTCGGCATCCTGAATAAAGGGTCCGAGTGAAAGCACGTTGATCTGATTATCCGCCCGGCGGGCCTCTGCCTCGCTGGCTTCCCTCGCCTCCGCCGTCTCGAACATCTTGCGAAACGTCATTCCGACAAACCGACCCGAGTCGCGAATGGAACCATAGGAAAAGGATATTTCCGATTTCCGGGCATCCAATTCCTTCTTCACTTCCGCCAGCTCGGTGGCCAATGCCACGTTTTCTTTCGCGAGATCTGCAGGTGTCTTTGCGGTCGCCGCCACGGGTGCAGTAACCGGTTTGGGCGTTGACGGCTGCTCAAGCGCGGGCGCGACCGCCACGGATTTTGCCGACAACGACTCGACCGCCCCAGCCACTTTACGCCACGACAAAAAACCAATGAACACCGCCTCGGCGAGGCAGACAAAGGCGAGAAGCTTGATCGTAGTCCGAGCGTTCATTCGACCCACTCTAGGCGGAACATCCACCCCTGATCAACCCTTGAGAGCATCATCACAGTACAATTTCGATTCTTCCTCTTTCTCGTTCTGCTCCTCGCCCTCATTTTCTCCCAGCGTCACCGTCACCGCTCTACTGCGATCCCGCCCGTCGATTGCGCGAGACTGAATACTGCGGGGTGAGGGCACCCCGCCTCCATCGGACCCAACCGAACTGCGCTTACGGTGTACTGCCTCGCTGCGGGCTTGCCTGCCGGGCGGGGCATCGTTTCGCTCGCCGCATGTCCACCGAGTCCACCCCGCTCCTGACACCCGTCCAACGCAAGCTTGTGGGCTTTGCCCTCGGGTTCGCCGCCATCGGCGTCATCGGCTGGCTGATCTTCGTGCTGCTTTCCGGCACGGCCACATTCATCAGCACATTCTCGGGCGTCATCTGGCCGCTGGCCGTCGCGGGTATCATGGCCTTGGTCATGCGCCCGGTGGTCACCGTCTTCGAGCGACGCCTGAAATTGAAACGTCCACTCGCGGTGGTGCTGCTGTACGCGCTCTTCGTGCTGCTGGTTGCTGGTTTGCTGGTCACATTTCTGCCAGCTCTCATTTCCCAAATCATCGAGTTCATCGCCTATCTGCCGAAACTCTGGGAGAAAACCATCGCGTGGGGTGAGCTGCATTTCCCCGAGTGGCTGGCGATCATCCGGCCCTACCTCGACAACCCCACCGTCAAGTCCGCCCTCAATGGTCTGACCCAGCAGGCGCAGGATCTGCTCGGCCACCTCGCGCCCACGTTGAAGTCGGCCGGTGCAGGAATTTTCGGATTGTTCGGCCTCGTCGCGTCACTGGCCGTGATCCCCATCTATCTGTTTTTCTTTCTGCTCTCGAATAATGATCCGACCAAGGCGCTGCCAGCGCATCTGCCTTTTCTGAAACAGGAATATCGCGACGACGTGGTGTTTCTCATCCGTGAATTTCTCGGCATACTCGTGGCTTTTTTCCGTGGGCAACTGCTCATCGGTCTGATCATGGGCGTGCTGCTGGCCACCGGGTTTTCCCTTGGGGGTCTCAAATTCGGCCTCGCGATTGGCCTGCTCACGGGGCTGCTGAATATCGTCCCCTACCTCGGTTCGATTTTGGGTCTGAGCGTCGCCCTGCCGCTCGCGTTTCTACAACCCGAGGGCGGACTCCCCCTCGTCGGCCTTTGCGTGGGAATTTTCTTGGCAGTGCAGGCGTTCGAAGGCTGGTTCCTCACCCCTCGCATCATGGGAAAACAAACGGGACTGCATCCGGTCGCGATTATTGTCGCGGTGTTTTTCTGGGGTCAGGCGCTCGGCGGCATCCTCGGCATGATGATGGCGGTGCCGCTCACGGCGTTTTTCGTCACCGCCTGGCGGCTGGTGCGGCGGAATTATTTCGGGGTCAAGTAATGCGGTTCCTCCCAGCTTTCAGTGGGTGGAAAAATTTCCTCCATGGAATTAACCACTAATCGGTTTCGACCAAAAATGAAACTGGCGATCACCCCTCCGCCGAATCAGCTCTCGGGTTAGGCTTGGGACTGCGGCGCTGCACGGTGTACCCGACCAGTCCTAGCAGGGCGTCTGTCTTGCAGACGCCGCGAATGAGCGCAATCGCGGCCGGTACAAGCCACCGGTCATTCGAAAGCGAATCATTACAAGTATTACTCCAACCGCCTGCGATCAGCAGACGCCCCGGAACCACCAGACGGAGACGATCAGTCGCAGTCACACGGCCAAGAATTCATCCCTTGATTAATCCCCTGAGCGGTTAACTCATTTCGGTTTCTGCCTTCGGTTTCGGCAGCGAGGGGCTCCCGACTCTACCCACTGAAAACAGCGAGGAACCAGTCATTCGAAGCCACCAATTTTTTTCTGTCCTTGGGCTGTCCAGCGCCCGATTTCCGCTCTCCCTCACTTCCCCCAACTACTACCACCGGGTTCGCGATTCATTTTTCACTCGGAGCGGTCATCAAATCACAAGATACGCGCAGCTCAAGCGGAAGAGTTCAGCTTATACTAATTCTCAGTAATATCAGCCGTGCCCAACCGGGCACGCTGACACGATAAATCGCAAATCATCCTTCACGCCGATGACCAATTGGAACCCACGCTTCGAGACAGGTCATGCTGAAATTGACGCCGAACACCGCGAATTCTTCACCAAGTTGACTGGGCTGAAACAAGCGATCGACGCGGGTGCCGGCCGCGAACGCATTGTTGAACTCATCAATCTCCTGCAGCGGTACGTCCTCGGACATTTCGCCCGCGAAGAACTGCTGATGCGCCGGACGAACTGCCCGGCCTACGAAAAAAATCGGACGGCCCATCGGGTGTTTGCCCACAAACTCGAAGGCTGGCTGGTGCTGCTCTCCTCGAGTGGCAGTTCGATGTCCCTCGTGCTCGATGTCCACCGGGAGTCGTTCGCGTGGATTGAAGAGCATATCCTCGATTGCGACTGTCAGCTACGAAACTGCCGGTTGCCCACTCCGAGCGAAACCCAAACCAACTCGCCCTATCCACAAATCTGATCGCCGGAAAACCATTCCTCGAATCATGTCCTCCGAAATCGTCACCCTACCCCACAGCGAAATTCCCCAAGCCTGGTACAACGTCCTCGCTGATCTGCCCTCGCCCCTGCCGCCTCCGTTGCATCCCGGCACCGGCAAACCGCTCGTCGCGGAGGATCTCGCGCCAATTTTCCCCAAGGCGCTCATCGAGCAGGAAATGAGCGGAGAAAAATGGATCGCCATCCCCGACGAAGTTCGCGAGCAGTACAAAATCTGGCGTCCCACCCCACTCGTCCGCGCCATCCGTCTCGAAAAAGCCCTCAAGACGAACTGCCGGATTTATTTCAAAAACGAAAGCATCAGTCCCGCCGGCAGCCACAAACTCAACACCGCTCTCGCCCAAGCCTACTACAACAAGCAGGAAGGAGTGAAACGCATCACGACCGAAACCGGGGCCGGCCAATGGGGTTCTTCGATGGCCTTCGCCTGCCAACTCTTCGGTCTCGAATGCGTCATCTACATGGTGAAATCGAGTTACCACCAAAAACCCTACCGGCGCTCGCTCATGCATATTTGGGGCGGCGAAGTTTTCGCCTCGCCTTCCGATCGCACCAACGCCGGCCGCGCCATGCTCGCCGCCGATCCGCAAACTCCGGGCAGTCTGGGCATGGCGATTTCCGAAGCCGTCGAGGACGCCGCCACTCGCGCCGACACCAAGTACACGCTCGGCAGCGTCCTCAACCACGTCCTCCTGCACCAAAGTGTCATCGGTCTTGAAACGAAGAAGCAGCTCGAGATCGCCGGCGAAACTCCCGACATCCTCATCGGCTGCGTCGGCGGCGGCAGTAATTTCGGCGGCTTCGCATTGCCCTTCCTCCCGGATAAACTGCAACGTCCGGCCCTGCGCATCATCGCCGTCGAGCCCTCCGCCTGCCCGTCGCTCACGAAAGGCGTCTACGCCTACGATTTCGGCGACACCGCGAAGCTCACGCCACTCGTGAAAATGTTCACGCTCGGCCACACCTTTATTCCCGAGGGCATCCACGCCGGCGGGCTTCGTTATCATGGCACGGCACCGATCATCGCGCACCTCGCCGATCTAAAATTGATCGAGGCCGTGGCCCTCACCCAAAATACCGTTTTCGCCTCTGCGCTCCAATTCGCCCGCACCGAAGGCTTCGTGCCCGCGCCGGAAACGTCGCACGCCATCGCCGCCACGATCGCCGAGGCGAAGAAGAACGACGGCAAATGCATCGTCATGTGTTACAGCGGCCACGGCCATTTCGACATGTCCGCCTACGACGCCCACCTCGCCGGCAATCTCGAAGATTACGAACACCCCGAGGAGAAAATCACCGAAGCGCTCCATCACCTGCCAAAGGTGGGTTGAGGAAGTGAACCAAGGGGGAACGCAACCTCCGGGAGCGATATTCTTGGTTCCTCGCTGTTTTCAGTGGCAGGTGAATGTGCCTCCACGGAGTTACCACGAATCAGTTTCGCCCACGGGCGAAACTTTGGATTTCCCCTCCGCCTCATCGGCTCCCGGGTTGGCTCTGGGGGCGGCGGCTCAGCACGATGCACGCGGCCAACCGTTGGCGTCTGTCTTGCAGACGCCGCGACTGAGCCATCACGGCCGGTGCCCGCTCGACTTCGCTCAGGGCCTGATGCGGCAAGACACCGGCCCTACCCAGTCGAAAGAGTAACTCGGCGTTGATTCATCGTTGCACCGTTTATCTCGGCAGCCCGGCCGCTCCAGCCGTGTCTGTAATTGATTAGCGTGGACAACCCCTGGTCGCGAAGACCTGCCTGGGGAAATTTGCACTTCTCTAATCCGCTTCATCTGCTCTAACTAACGATTTTATTTTGTGAACACCCCTCGCTCTCCCCAAGATAGTTATCATACCCAACATTCTCCTTTCGGAGCGTTTGCCAGTTTCTCGATCGGCTTGGTCGACAGCCCCGGTGGCTTTGGTCAATCGCTGCGCGGGGCGGCCAAACAAAATGTCTACATCGGGTATCGGGCCACGGCGCAAGCCGGGTGGCACCTGCTCCCCTTCCTTACTCCGTCGAAGTCCAAAGAGACCGCCTTCACCACTGATGCCAGCGTGGTCCAACCACCCCCGAGCTTTAATACCCTGCGGCCCTCCGACTACGAGCGCTCACTCGACTGGGCCAGCGACACTTGGCGCGCGGACCAATCACGTTTCGGTTTCTCTTTGCTCTCGCCCTTCACGGAAGTGCCCGACCCCGCCAAGCTCAGCAAGACCAACAGCCGTTTCCTGCTTGCCCCACAGATTTCCGGTTGGATCGAATACGACAACCGTGCCGGCACCGCCCCCGTTGAACTCATCTTCGGCATCGGCGATGCCGAAAACACGCTCCGGCCCCTCGCCGATACGAATCCGCACCTGCTGGGTTTCGCCAGCGGCACCGCCTACGGCTATGCGACCAAACCCACCCGGGGCATCGAACTACGCCAAGGCTTCGATGTCCTGAACCCGAAATTTCGCGACTATCGCGGCCTGCACGTTATCGCTGGTGAGACCGCACTCATCTTCACCGTCCCGGCCGGTCAACGAAAACGTTTCCCGCTCGCCCTTGGTTTCTATGCCGGCGGCCCGGCCACCACGGGACTGACCACCACATTTTTCTACACCCAATATTTTCGCGACCTCGAGGATGTCCTGGCGCACGGTCTTGCCCAACACACCCGCTACACGAAGCTCGCCGCCCAGCGCGATCGCGAGCTGGCGCGCAGCAAACTCGACGCTGATCAGAAATTCCTCCTCGCGCAGGCGACCCACAGTTACCTCGGCAGCACCCAATTGCTCCTGCTGAAAGGCCAGCCGCTCTGGATCGTCAACGAAGGCGAATACCGCATGATCAACACCTTCGATCTCACGGTGGATCACCTCTTCTTCGAGTTAGCCTGGCAACCGTGGGCCGTCCGCAACGCCCTCGATTTATTCGTCAACCGTTACTCCTACGTCGATCAGCTCGGCCTCTCGTTCACGCACGACATGGGGGTAAATAATTTCTTCACCCCCGCCGGTCATTCCAGTTACGAGTGCGACGACGTTCACGGTTGCTTCAGCCACATGACCATGGAGCAGCTCCTCAACTGGGTGCTCTGCGCCGTCACCTACGCCGAGCACACGCGCGACCTCGGCTGGCTCCGCGCCCAGAAAAAAACCCTCCTCGCCTGCGCCGATAGCATCCACCACCGCGACGATCCCAATCCCCAAAAACGCGACGGCATTCTCAAATACGATTCCAACCGCTGCCAAGACGGTTTCGAAATCACGACCTACGACAGCCTCGATGTCAGCCTCGGCCAGGCCCGCAACAATCTCTACCTCGCCGTCAAGACCCTCGGCGCGTGGGTGCTGCTCGAAAAAGCCTTCGCCCACCTCGGACTCAAAGCGGCGAGTGCCGACGCCCGCGCGACGGCCGATCTGCTGGCGCACACCCTCACGACCAAGTTCGAAACCGACACCGGTTTCTTCCCCGCCGTATTTGAGGAAGGGAACCGTTCACGCATCTTGCCCGCCGTCGAAGGTTTCGTTTACCCACTCTTCCTCGGCTACACCGAGGCGCTCGATCCCGCCGGTCGTTTCGGCCCCTTGCTCGTTCAGTTGCAACAGCACATGAGACAAGCGCTGCAACCCGGCGTGTGTCTCGATGCCGCTTCCGGCGGCTGGAAGATGAGCAGCACGAGCAAGAATACTTGGTTCAGTAAAATTGCCCTCGCCCAGCATGTGGTCCGCGAAGTTTTCCCCGACGTGATGACCGACGCCGCGCGCGCCGGCGATCGCGTCCACGCCGACTGGCAACGTCGCCCCGGCTGCGGCAGCGACGCGATGTGCGACCAGATTTGGAGCGATACTGGCATCACCTGCGGCAGCCGCTACTATCCCCGCGGGGTCACTGCCTTCCTCTGGCTGCGCGAATAATTTTCGCCGGTGCCTCCCACTCGGTTAGTTTGCCCGCCAGTTCCTTCCGCGTCTCATGAGCGCCCCCCACGAAAAAACTCTCTTTCGTCGAAAAGGCACCGAGCCGCGGTTCACCCGGAGGGTTCACTCTACCTAAAGTCCAAATCTTAAGGGACGCTGGTGTGGTTCGTGGGCAATCCCCGATAGAAAACCCAGATTTTCCCACTAATCACCAGCCGTCGCCCAAGCGCTCTGGCTCGGCCAGCACGAATTTTCACGAATGTAAAGCAAGCCCAGCTACGGGACAACGCTGAGTGAAATCACGTCAAGCTCCGCGCTTTCCGTGTTCTCCGCGTTAAATTCATTTTATCCCGATTCGCGGCGGAGTTGAGCTCGCACCAATTCATCGGGTTCAGGATGTCTGCGGCGAATGGCGCTAAGTTAAGGAGGTTGGGCGCCATTCTTCCATGCGTGATCAGGCCAACTATTTTGCCTGAGGAAGGCAGGGCCGGCCCGTGCGGCCGTGCCGGAGGGCTCACCGGAAACGGCACGCCCACCAGGGGCGGCCCTACGAAATTCCGCAGCAAATCATCGCAGACGAAACGTCAGGCAGGCGACGATCATGCCGCTTATCTTAGCGCCATTCATGTCTGCGGCTACGGCCCGACATAGCTGTACTCGGCGGTTTCGATTGGCTTCCTTCGGACTCATCGGCTGGACCGTAACTCGATCCTTGCTGAGGCGATTGGGGATTGAGGTATTAAAGATCGCTAGTCCGATCACGACCGCATCCGCAGTGCGCCGTAGCCTTGGCGCTCGGGGCGGGTTAACAGCGCGTTGGCTTCCGGGTCGTTCTCGAAACGTTCGGCTTTCGCGTCCCAAGTGAGTGGTCGTCCGACCTTCATCGCAATCCAACTGAGGATGCACGCGGTATTCGTGTGATGCGCGATGGGCGCGGGCGAGAGCGGGCTTGCGCGGGTCTTCACGCACTCCAGCCAATTCTGATGATGCGACAGACTCACGGGAAATTTCACGGTGATGCCTTGGGGATCGAGCAGCTTGGGATCACTGGCATCAAGCCAATGCAACGCGCCACCGGAAGCCTTGGGATCACTCGCAGTCGCAGTGCCGTCGCGGCACACGAATATCCACCCGTCATCCCCGATAAACTTAATTCCGTTTTGCAGTTTGTCCGAGACCGTCATCCGCACCGCGCCGGGATACGTCAACTCAACGTGGTAAGCCCCGTGGACATTCCAAATTTTATTCGCGGGAAACTCGCCCGTCCCTTCGATCTTGAGCGGACCGGACAACTCCCTGTCCATGCCCCAATGGGCGACGTCGTAATGGTGGGCGCCCCAACCCGTGATCATACCGAGACAGCAGGATTCATGGCGCAACCAACCCGGGCGCGACGCGATATCGGTCTGCGAATGCACCCGCTGCTCGGTGTAATAAACATCAGGCGTCGACCCGAGCCACCGGTCGTAATTCAAATTCGCCGGGACTGGCATCGCCGCATCGTCGGGTTTGGTCGGATCGGTCGGTAAACCGATCTCAACCTGCTTGATGCGTCCCACGCGACCGCTGCGGACAAATTCGCAGGCCTTGCGGAATTGTTCGTTTGGTCCCCACGAACGCTGCTGGCTGCCCACCTGCAAGACGCAAGCGCTCTTCGCGACTTCGTCGCGGAGCAAAACGCTTTCGGCATGGGTCAGCGTGAAAGGTTTTTGCAGGTAAACATCCTTGCCGGCCCGCACGGCCGCGATCGCCGCCTCCGCGTGCCAGTGGTCAGGCAAACTGATCACGACCGCGTCGATATCTTTTCGCGCGAGCATCTCGCGAAAATTTTCATACGTGGCGATGGCGGGAACAACCTGCCCTGCGTCGCGATAAAATCGCTCGATCAATTCCTTGCCCGCCCCGAGCCGTTTCGCATCCACATCGCACACCGCCACCACCTCGGCGAGGCCCGATTTGAATACACCGGGCATGTCGTGCGACCGGGCGATACGTCCGCAGCCAATGTGGCCCACGCGAATACGGTTACTCGGCGCGTCAGCTCCGAACAAGCGCGCAGGCAGAATCTGCGGCACGGAAAACACGGCCGAAGCCGCAACCATTCTCCGGCAAAATTCTCGGCGCGTAAGGGATGAGGAAGCGTACGGGGATTTTTTCATGGGGGATGGGGTTGAGGAACATTTCCCGAATGAGACGATTTATCGGAAATTACTTTTTGTCGAACCAGCTTGATTGTCTGAGGCAGGGCGAGACGTCCCTGCCGGGCCGAGAGATGAACGGCTCACCCGGAAGGTTCGCCCTACCATGCAATTCTTCATTTCTTATTTGTCTCAATCATAGTTAAAAAACCAGTGGGAATTTTGACTGGGGAATACACGATTAAACGAACATTTTTTAGGCAATCACTAATCGGCGAAAAGCGTCGGATTGGAAACCGATGCCCACCCTGAAACCAATCTCCTCCGACGCAGGGTCTGTGTCTTGCTCAGGCCGGTCCCATTTTCAATCCGCTCGTACCTCGCCACTGACATCAGGCCGGCTTGCAGAAAGCGCAGGGTGCCGCCATGCCTTCGTGCCATGGCGCGGCGCAACTCACCTGATCAGCTTTTGATAATGACGCGACCAATTCAGTCCTCCCTGACAGCAAAGTGCCGGCGTTATTGCCGGATCAAAACGCTTTTTCTCACAGCCCATCCGTATTGCTGACAAAGGCGATTCTCGAGCTATCAGGCGACCACGAAGGAACGTTGATCGTCCCCTGCCCGCCGAAGACATAAGCGATCACCCGGGGTTGCCCACCGCTCACCGGCATCAGGCGCAAATAACAATGCTGATAGTAAGGATGATCATCCGGCTTCACGTCCTGACCGTAAGAAAGAAAGGCGATCCATTTACCGTCGGGAGAAATGTGCGGGAACCAATTATTATAGTCATCGTTCGTGACCATTTCCTGTTCGGAACCATCAGGCTTCATCCGCCAAAGCTGCATAAGGCCGGACCGGGTGGAATTATAATAGATGTATTTTCCGTCGGGAGAAAACTCCGGGCCATCGCTCATGCCAGGCGAATTTGTCAGGCGGATCTCGTCGCCGCCTTCCACCCGAATTTTATAGATATCGTATTTATCAGAACCCTCCGGCGTTTCCTGACGAGCTCCGGTGTATACGAGCCACTGCCCGTCCGGCGACCAACCGTGAAGATACGAAGGCGACTGCGGGGTGACGCGCACCGGGACACCTCCGCCCGAGGGCAAGCGGAAGATGACCGAGCGGCCCTTGTCCTCCGCGTGCAGGTGGCTGATCGCGAGTTGTGTGCCGTCGAAGGACAGGACGTGGTCGTTGTTGTTGCTCGTGGCAAAGCCGGTGTCGAACGGTGCCGTCTGACCGGTGATCAGATCGTAGGTCTTGAGCTGGCCTTTGTTGGGTCCGGGACCGCTGATATTCAGCAGCAGTGTTCTGCCGTCGAGCAGCCAATTCGGTGCCTCGAACTGCTCGGGCGAACTATGCACCATCTCGAGTTTACCCGTGTGCACGTGGAGAATCTCAAGTTGGGCACCGATGTAATCGCGACTGGGCACGCAGCCGATTTTCGGCGGCCGGATGATGCGCACATCACGGATGATCGCCTCGGCTTTCACCGGCGCATTAGGCGAACAGAGAAACAAACCGACATTGACCTCTGCCCCCAGATCGAGATCGGTCAGCGTACCGGTCACAAAAGTTTCACCGTAGCGCGCCGAGGAAAAAATATACGTGTTCCCCCGCCGCTCAAGCTGGATGACATCGCCCCCTTTGATCTTGAGTTCAATCTGCTCCGTCACCCCACCCTTGGTGCGGCGATATTGGAGTGAGGTGAGCCCATCACCATGGACGCAGGCGTCAGCATAAGCCGAATCGGTCTCGAGGGTAGTGCGGACCAACCAACCCAATTTCCGAGGTGGCTCAACGCCCTGACCGACAAATTCCACCCGGGCGCGCACTATGAAGTCACCCGTGATTTTATTCCAAGCATACTGGAATTGATCGGACGCTCCCCAGAGATTAATGCCGGTGGCTGACATGCGCTAAGTTTGGAAGGTGCAGTCGTCGTGAGTCGAGCCGGCAATCGCCCGCCCGCCACTATCCGCGTGCTCCGAAAATTGTCCGACGGCAGCATCCGCGAACCCGAAGTGGGCAACCAGCAACGTTGCGGCGAACACGCCAAGCAGACGAAGTGTTTCCCTCGATGAGTCGAGACATAAACGGAAATTTATTACCTGAAACCATCCAGAAAAATCCGCCAACCTGAAGACTGTATTACTAAAGAACGTCGCACACGGACCGGCCTATTAGCTGTCATTCGCGGCTCTTTGTGCTCCGCTTCTGGCTGGATTGACGTGCCCAAATAATCCTCGACACCGTCCCCCGTCCTGCGCTTTTTTTCCCCTGTCAGATGAACCACTACGGTACCACGATCAGCGCAATCGCTCTTGGCCTTTCCGCCAAGGGAGTATCCGTCGTCTCCGCCACCCGCGCGCCGAGAAGGTTCTAAACGTTTAAATGACTTTAGCCCCTCCGGTGCCAAACCGGTGGGGCTTTTTTTTAGCCCACGGTGCAGCAACTCAGGAGGGGAAAGTTTAAAAACTTTTCTCCCATGAAAACACGCCAAATCAAAAATCGTCCGACCCAAGCCAATCGCCATCGTCGGCCTATCATCACTGCGTTCCGTCAACCGACGATCGCCCCCACCAGCCGTGAGCCGGCTCATCGGCCGCAGACCGCGCACGACTTCCTCGCCGTCTGCTTGTATCCGGGCATGGGCGATCACAGCACCGCCGCTTGATCATCCGCGCTGTACCACCATCGTCCGTCACCGCTCGGCCCCCTCGCGCAAACCGCGAAGGTCGCAACCACTCGGCCCCATCCCTGGCGAAATCCAACTAACTTCGTCGGAAATCACACCGCACGAACTGACGCACCTTTGCGTTGGCATCGTCGCGTCCGCCTGATCTGCTCCCGCCATGTCGTTAACCAAGGCAGATTTCTCCCGGCTCCGCTCCTTGCAGGAAAAAAAACACCGCGAGTCGCTCGGCCTGTTCGTGGTCGAAGGAGAAAAAGTCATCGCGGAGTTATTGTCCGCCCAATTTTCATTCACCGCGATCTATGCCACGAAAGACTGGACGGGGGCCGCGCGTCCGCCTCAGTCGAGCGGGAAGAAGACTCCTCCTCTCCTCCTGCCGATCGAAATAACGCCAGCCGAAATGGCCCGGATCAGCCACTACCCCACCCCATCTACGGTGCTTGCCGTCGGCCAGATCACCCGCCCGCTCCTCTCCTCCGACACCCTCAATCACGGCCTCACCCTCGCGCTCGACGGCCTGCAAGACCCGGGCAACGTCGGCACGCTCCTCCGCATCGCCGATTGGTTTGCCTTCGACCGCGTGCTGCTTTCCCCCGACTGTGCAGATTTGTTTTCCCAGAAAGTCATCAACGCCAGCATGGGCTCGTTTGCCCGCGTGAAAACCTTCACGACCTCGCTGGCCGACGCCCTCGCCACCGCCACCGTGCCCATTCTCGGTTGCGATCTCCATGGGGCAAATATCCACACGCTCACGCCACTCCGCGACGCCGTCGTCGTGCTCGGCAGTGAAGGCCGGGGCCTCTCGCCTGCGGTGCAATCACTCGTCACCCAGCGCGTCACCATCCCGAAGTTCGGTGCCGCCGAGTCGCTCAACGTCGCCATCGCCGCCGCCATCGTCTGCGACAATCTTCGGCGAACCTCAGCCAGCTTGTAGGGCAGACTCAAGGCCCTGAGTGAAGTCGCAGGGGTGGATCGAGACGTGTGCGTAACCTCGGCGGCCACGGTGCGCTTCGCGCTCCTCGCAATGACAAGGGGTAAAAGTTATTGGCGATTGGTATCACTCCTCACCTGTGCCGTGATTGGTGATTGGCATTACCGCATAAAAGGCTATTTCAAATCCGTGCAAGATCAGGTGTCGCAACCTATATTTCCACGGTTTTTTAAAATGAAATTCCTTACCCTACCCCATCCTGTCCTCGCTGCCACCCTTAGCCTTTGCTCGGCCGCTTTCGCGTTTTCCGCTGAAGCCATGCCTGATGTTGAGTTCGACTTTGATGGCTCCGCCGCCCTGAACTTTCACGAGATGAGCCACGAGACCCGGGGCACGGCCTTGGTCCGCGATATCATTTTCTCTCCAACCGGCAAACCGGTGAAAGCTTACTTGGTGAGCCCGGTGAAGAGCGTCGGGCTCAACGCCGCCATTCTGTATGTCCATTGGCTGGGTGAACCGTCCACGTCCAATCGCACCGAGTTTCTCAACGAAGCGGTGTCCCTCGCCAACCGCGGGGTGATCTCGCTGCTCGTCGACACGATGTGGGCCGACCCCACTTGGTATAAAGAGCGCGTCCCCGAAGATGATCGTGACAGCTCCATTCGTCAGGTGATTCAACTGCGCCGCGCGATGGATCTCTTGCTCGCCCAACCCAACATCGACACAAAACGGATCGCCTTCGTCGGGCATGACTTTGGCGCGATGTACGGCATCCTCGCCGGTGCCCTCGACCGGCGCGCCAAAACCTACGTCTTCATGGCTTGCACCCCGCACTTCTACGACTGGTTTCTTTTCGCCCGCCAGCCCCAGGATATCCCCGCTTACCAGCAACAGATCGCGCCGCTTGATCCGATCAATTTCGCCAGTCGCCTCGCCCCCGCTTCCGTCTATTTCCAATTCGCGAATAACGACCAGTATGTCAGCTCGACTCAAGCCGCCGCCTTGTATGCCGCCGTCGGACCCCGCAAACAAATGACCACCTACGACACCGGGCATGAATTGCAAACGCCCGAAGCAGACTTTGATCGCCTCACCTGGCTCGCCCGCGAGTTGGCGCTGAAAAAATAAATATTCAGGGCAAACTTTCCCACCGCCGAACGGGCTTTGCCGACACGCATCGACGTGCGTGCTTAATTCCGGTGTAGGTTGCGAGCTGGCCCCATTCTGCTGGCCAGCAGAATGGGGCGACCGGCGCGCCACCTACCTCGGAATTCGAGCGAGACGCAAATCCTCGGGGCATAAATCCCTTCCACAACTCCACCAATGGACTAAGAATTGTTTCTCGCGAAGGAGTCGAAGGGAATACCACGACTCGATCCTTCGCGCCCTTCTTATCCTTCGCGAGACAGCTTCAGTCATATTTGATCCGAAGGAATTTTCCCGGCCATGCCCCAAGCCACGCTCCGCGTCCTCCGCGCGCTCCGCGTTTAATTTCATCCCGTGTCGTTCCCGTCGAAGAAATGAATTGCCGCGTGGCGCGACCAGCACGCCACCTACCTCGGCATCAGTGTAGAAAACGCGTCCGGAGGCCGCGTTCCACCAAGAATGATCAATAAGTCAGCACCTCACGTCAGACTCATCGCATCGACGTCCAGCACTTGGGTGACGTCGTCGGGCCATTTCATCTCTTTCTGCATGCGCACCAGTTCGGGCACGATCTTCGTCGCACTGGCGCAGAAATACCAGATCTGGAAACGGTACTCATCCTTCGCTTTCTCGATCGGCGACGGCGAGGGACCGCGAATTTCCACCGCGCTGCCCAAGGCTTTCTCGACCTGCTTCACCCAGTGCTCAGCATAAAACATAATCTTCTCCGGATTGGGTCCACGGAAGAGGTGGTGGACCAGATGCCGATACGGTGGGTACGCAAAAGTTTTCCGCATCAGCAGCTCCGCGTCGGCAAATCCGTCGAAGTCGGCGCGCTTGGCAAACTGGATGGCGTCGGCCTTCGGCGTAAACGTTTGCACCACCACTTCCCCTGCCCGATCACCGCGTCCGGCGCGACCCGCCACTTGCACGAGGAGTTGGAACGTCCGTTCGTTGGCACGAAAATCCGGCACGTGCATCGAGAGATCGGCGTCGACGAGTCCAACCAACGTGACGTTGGGAAAATCCAGGCCTTTGCCGATCATCTGGGTGCCGATGAGTACATCGATTTTCCCGGCGCGAAACTCCGCGAGGATTTCCCGGAAGCGGTGCTTTTTCGACATCGTGTCCGTGTCCATTCGCTCCAATCGCGCGCGGGGCAACACGCGGCGCACCGCTTCCTCGACGCGCTGGGTGCCGAGGCCGCGCCAACGGATATCGGGCGCCGCGCACGCCGGACACGTCAGTGGCGCTTTGCGATTGTGCCCGCACATGTGGCACTTGAGCGTCTCGTCCGAGCGGTGATACGTCATCGACACACTGCAATGCGGACATTGCTCCACGTGACCGCACTTCCGGCACTGCATGCTGGAGGAGTAACCGCGGCGGTTGATGAACAGAATCGTCTGCTCCTTCCGCTCGAAACGTCCTTGCATGTGATCGACCAGCAGGCGCGAGAGCGTCACCAGCCCGCGCTGCCGCATCACCTCGATGCGCATGTCCACGATCTGGACATCGGGCATTTTTTTGTCGTCCACGCGCTTCGTCAGCAGATTGATTTTGTATTTGCCGTTGCGGACATTCAGGACGGATTCGAGTGACGGCGTGGCCGAACCGAGGAGGCAAACGGTGTTGGCGAGTTTCGCGCGATAGACGGCGACATCGCGTCCGTGGTAGCGCGGAGTTTCATCCTGCTTGTAGGCTGGCTCGTGTTCCTCATCGACCACGATGAGTCGCAAGTCGCGCACCGGCGCGAACACCGCCGAACGCGCGCCGACCACCACGCGCGCCTTGCCCGACGCGAGCGCGGTCCACCCGTCGAGGCGTTCGCCTTCACCGAGATGACTGTGCCAGACGACGGTGCGATGACCGGCCGCCTCGAAGCGTCCACGCAAGCGCGCGACCGTTTGCGGCGTCAGTGCGACCTCGGGCACGAGATAGATCGCGCTACCACCAGCAGCGAGCACCTCCTCGACGGCGCGCAGATAAACCTCGGTCTTGCCCGAGCCAGTGACACCGTGCAGCAAGTGGACCGCAAATTTTTGTTTCTCCAAACTCTCGTGGACGGATTGTACGACGGCGGCCTGCTCGTCGTTTAATTTCGGTGGCTGAGCCGTGACGAGTTCGCCGCCTGTCCAGTTGTCGGCGTAGGCCACACGATCAACGTGGCGCAGTTCCTCGTGCACGAGCCCGCGCTTGATGAGGGCAGCCGCCACGGCCGCAGTCGCACCTAGGCGAGAGAGCACGAGTGATTTTTTTACCGGGCGAAACTGCTGCTTCAGGAACTCGTAGAGTTTGGCCTGTTGCGGGGCTTTCTTCATCAGCTGGCCCAGTTCTTCCGGCGTGGCTGGGCGGGCGACGCCGAGATATTTGTCCTGTTTCAGGCGGGCCCCATCGCGCACCGCCCCGGGGATCATCGCCTCCAGCACCGACTCCATCCGCGCCGCGTAATAAACGTGCATCCAGCGGGCGAGTTTGACCAGATCGGGCGTCAGCGCCGGATAATCGTGCAGCACGCCGGTGATATTTTTCAACCGAGCCAGCGGGACATCGGAGATGGCGTTGAGCTCCAGGACCAGCGCGAGATGCTGGCGGTTCATGATCGGGACGCGCACAAGGGAACCGGCCAGGACCGCCGCGTGCATCGTTTCCGGCACGCGGTAGTGAAGCAGTTTATCAAAGCCCGCCAAAGGTTGAACGCCCACGATCATTTTACCATCAGTGAGAACGGGCAATGATACGAAGCAATGAGTTTTGTAGTGGAATGCACTGGACCCGCAAATCGGCCGATAATGGGCAGGTAGGTTGCGTGCTAGTCACGCAACGTTGCGCGGCAAGCGCGCAACCTACCCGTGCTGCGCCGCCCCTCGGCGCGGATAAAAATGAGCCACGCGGCGCGGGTGCCGCGTCCCCATTTACTGCCATTCGAAACAAGAGGCTGTGGGTTTTCCGCCCAACCAGGAAAACAGATGAGTTGACAGCCCTAAAATCGACCCGCGACACTCCGCCTGTGAGTGTCGAAGCATCCCGCGAAAAATTCCAAGCCTACCTCTCTGAGCAAGGTCTGCGCGTGACCAATCAGCGGCTGGCGATCTTCGACGCCGCTTACGCCCAGAAAGAGCATTTTACCGCTGAACAGCTACTCGATCACGCCCGCCGGATCGACGATTCTGTCTCCCGCGCCACCGTCTATCGCACCCTGCCGATCATGACCGAGAGCCATCTGCTCCGCGAAGTCGACATCGGCAGCGGCGAAAAATTCTACCTGCCCGCCACCACGGGTGGTTCCCAGGTGGCCCAAGTGGTCTGCGTGGATTGCGACAAGATTTCCGAAATCAGCGCGCCGTTCATGGAGTGGTACGGCAGCACGGTTTCGCTGAAGCTCGGCCTCAAGCCCATCTCGCAGCGCCTGCAAGTCAGCGCCCAGTGCATCGCCTACCGCTCGACCGGCCGCTGCCCCAACCGCAAGAAAAAGTAACATGGCCCGCCAACCCAAACAGGATCCCGAGTTCGACATCGCTTTTTTTGAAGCCATCCACACCCGCGTGCCCAGCTACGTGGATGTGATCGAGCTGCTCGGCGGTTTGTATACCAAAACCGGCCGCATCGCCGACGGCCTGCGCATGGATCGAAAACTGGTCCGCCTGCAACCGACCAACGCCACCGCTCACTACAATCTCGCGTGCAGTCTCGCCCTCAGCAAACGCCGCCCCGACGCCCTCAAGTCACTGCACAAAGCAATCACCCTCGGCTACACCGACCGCGACTGGATGTTGCAGGACCCGGATCTCGAGTGCCTGAAAAACGACCCGGATTTCAAGAAGCTCCTCAGCCAGTTGACAGTTAACAGCTGACGCCTGACGCGCGCCATGGGAACTTACCTCGTCACCGGCGCCGCCGGGTTCATCGCCGCCCGCACTTCCGCGCTCTTGCTGGAGGCCGGACACACCGTGATCGGACTGGATAATTTCAACGACTACTACGATGTACGTTTGAAGGAGCACCGTCTCGCCAGCCTGACCGGTCGAAAAGGATTCACCTTCGTCCGCGCCGACATCGAGGATTCAGCCGCACTCGCCCCGCTGTTTGCGCAACATCGGTTTGACGCTGTGATCAATCTCGCGGCCCGCGCCGGTGTGCGCGCCAGTATCGAGCAACCCCGGCCGTATTTCAGCACCAACGTCGATGGCTCGCTGAATCTGCTGGAACTCATGCGCGAGCACGGCGTGAAGAAATTTATCCTCGCCTCGTCGTCGTCGCTCTATGCGGGCCAACCGATGCCGTTCACCGAAGATCTGGCAGTGAACACGCCGCACTCGCCCTACGCCGCCTCGAAAAAGGCCGCCGAGATGCTGGCCTACAGTTACCATCATCTGCACGGCATCGACTGCTCGATCCTCCGTTACTTCACCGTCTATGGCCCGGCCAGCCGACCGGACATGGGGTTGCTGCGCTTCACCAGCTGGATCGACCGGGGGCAGCCCATCGAGTTATTCGGCGACGGCTCGCAGACGCGTGATTTCACCTTCGTCGATGATATCGCGCGCGGCACCATTGCGGCGCTCAAACCGGTGGGCTACGAAGTGATTAACCTCGGTGGTGGACTCAATCCGGTGACGATTGCTGATGTGATCAGCCGGCTGGAAGTTTTGTTGGGCAAGACAGCCGTGTTGAATCGGAAACCATTTCATCCGGCCGATTTGAAAGAAACCTCGGCGGATATCGCGAAGGCCGCGCGGATGTTGCATTGGAAACCGCAGGTGAGTCTCGACGAAGGATTGAAGCAAAGTGCCGCGTGGTACCGCGCGAACATTGCGTGGCTGCGCGAGGTGAAATTGTGAGGAGCGGCTGAGCGAGTAGCCGCGTTGGAGCGAAGCGACAACGGGGGGCGTGTTGGCCGCGCTCCGACCGCGCTTTCGCCGTTGGCTCAAGCACGACTACAACGTGGCGCGGCGAGCGCGCCACCTACGAAAAAACAAACCGGCAGGCAGGGCCGTCCTGCCGCCGCTACCCCAATCTTTACTGCGCCGGGCCCCAGCGTTTCGTGAGCGGGTAATAGATGAACAGCGGTTTGCCGACCACGTCTTTTTCCGGGACGAAGCCCCAGTACCGACTGTCGAGGCTATTACGGGAATTGTCGCCCATCGCAAAATAACTGCGGGGCTCGACCGTCAGCGTCTTTCCCTCTGACAAAAATCCGACATTGCTGTAGCCGGCATATTTTCCGGCTCGTTGCGCATTCCGAGCAAAGGCGGCCGCGCCTTCGATCGGCTGATCATTGCGTATCAGCATCGCATCATTGACGGCGAGAGTATCGCCGGGTGCCCCCACCAGACGCTTGATGTAGTACTGTTTGGTCTGGTTACCGGCATAATCCTGCATGTAATTGCTGTTGATATTCTCTGTTTTGAAAACAAATCCTTGGCCGACTTTCGGCGGGAAAAAATTATAACTGATCCGATCCACGAACAAGAGATCACCAGTCAAGATATCGAATGAAATCACCTTTTCGCCTTGCTTCACGTTCTTGGCCAGTGGCAGCCAAAACACCCGCTCACTGGAACTAGGCCCGCCGGCAGAGATATTGATCATCGAGGTTTCCGGATTAGTGCCCGTCTCGCCAAAAAGATTCCGCAAATTTGCAGATAAATTCTCGCCCTTCCCGGCAAATTTTTCCTCCAGCACTTTCTCGAGATCGAAATCAGCCGGCACCACGATGCGCGTGGGCGTCCCATCAACAAGGAAAGTGTATTCCCGCACCGTGGTCGGGATAACCCAAAACATGCGGTCGCGCTTCAACGTATAGGCAATCCGCAAATTATTTAAAACCGGCACCTTCAAATCGCCATCGGCCGGAGCAATGACCTCGTAACGCGAGGCACCCAAAGCCAGAAAGCGCCCGGCACTTTGCAGCAGACTGGGTTCCTCCCCGGGTTTGAAAATCTCATGCGTCATCCCATAATAGGTGGGCCACATGGAATTCGTGGGGATCTTAAAGGGCTGGATGAAGTAAGCCCGCAGACCGAGGATCACGATCGCCGCCACGAGAAAAAATTCCACGTTCTCGACAATGGAGTTCGCAGGATATTGGCGACCACCGGTTTTTTGCAACACGCCTTCCAAGGCCTCGATGCCACGTTTGAGTTTCGCGGTATCAGCCTTCGCCTTCAGTAGCGCCTTCAACTCAGCGACAGTGTCCGCCAATAGTTGACGCTGGGCGTCGCTCAATTGATCCCGGCGAAAATTGAAAACCCGCTCCGCTACCTCGAGCCAGTTGGCGGCATGGTCGCGCATTTTCTTTTCCTCTGACTTCAAGAATCCAAACACGGGGATTTTGGGTTAGGTGGTGCTTTTTAAAACCTGGATGAAGGCGTCGGGCGGGATGGAGACCTTGCCGATCAGCTTCATCTTCTTTTTGCCTTCCTTCTGCTTGTCGAGCAATTTGCGTTTGCGGCTGATGTCACCGCCATAGCATTTCGCCGTCACATCCTTGCGCATTTCGCGGACATTATCGCGCGCGATGACTTTGCCGCCGATGGCGGCCTGCACCGCGATCTTGAACATCTGGGAGGGAATAATCTCGGCCAGCTTTTCGCAAAGCTTTCGGCCCTGCGTCTCGGCCTTCGAGCGATGCACGATGCCGGCGAAGGCATCGACCGGGTCGCCGTTCACCCAGATTTCCATCTTCACGAGATCCGAGACCACGTAATCGCCAAATTCGTAATCCATCGAACCGTAACCGCGCGTGATGCTCTTCAGACGGTCGTTGAAATCCATGAGGATTTCGTTGAGCGGAAGGGTGCAGTCCATCATGACGCGCGTGGCGTCCAGCGTGGCGGTGTGATCGCAGGTGCCGCGCTTCTCCATGACGAGACTCAGGATGTCGCCCATGAACTCATTGGGGATATGGATCGAAGCCTTAATGGTGGGCTCGGCGATTTCCATGATCGAGGCCGGATCAGGCAAGTCCACGGGGTTATCAACCACCACCATCTCGCCGCCGTGTTTCTTCACTTGGTAAACTACACTTGGAAACGTCGAAATGATATCCACGTCGTACTCGCGGCGAATGCGCTCTTGGACGACTTCCATGTGCAGCAAGCCGAGAAAGCCGCAGCGGAAACCAAAGCCGAGTGCCACTGAGGTTTCAGCGGAGTACATCAACGCCGAATCGTTCAGGCGAAGTTTGCCGAGGGCGACCTTAAGTTTTTCGTAGTCGTTCGATTCGAGCGGATACAGTCCGCAATAAACCATCGGGCGAACTTCCTTGTAGCCGGGCAACATGTCGGCCGCGGGCTTGTTGGCGTGCGTGATGGTATCGCCGATCTTGATTTCGTCGGTGCTCTTGATGTTGCTGACGATGTAGCCGACATCGCCGGGCCCGAGCTCTTTGGTCTTTTCCATGCCGGGCCGGAAGACGCCGACTTCTTTCACCTCGGAACGCTGGCCCGTGCTCATACACATCATCATTTCGCCCGCCTTCATGGAGCCGGAAAAAACGCGCACATGGGAAATCACGCCGCGATAGGCGTCGTACTTGGAATCAAACACCAGCAACCGCGTGGTCGGATAATCCGTCCACCGCGGCGGCGGAATGCGCGTCACGACAGCCTCAAGAATATCCTCGATGCCGATGCCGGATTTGCCGCTGGCGAGAATGGCTTCCTCGCCGGGAATCGTGAGAATATCTTCCAATTGTTTGATGCACAGTTCCAAGTTCGCGCTGGGCAGATCGATTTTGTTGATGACCGGAATGACCTTGAGACCTTGCGCGTAGGCCAGGTGGGCATTCGCCACCGTCTGGGCTTCCACGCCTTGGGCCGCATCGATGAGCAGCAACGCGCCTTCGCAGGCCGCGAGCGTCCGGGAAACTTCGTAGGAAAAATCCACGTGGCCGGGCGTATCGGTGAGGTGGAGCTTGTAGATTTTTCCATCCTTCGCCGGATACGACATCGCCACCGGGTGCATCTTGATTGTGATGCCCCGCTCTTTTTCCAGATCCATCGAATCCAAATGCTGATCGGTCATCACGCGCTTGGTGATCGTGCTGGTGAACTCCAGCAAACGGTCAGACAGCGTCGTCTTGCCGTGATCGACGTGGGCAATAATGCAAAAATTACGAGTGAGAGGAGCGGAAGACATCAGGCGGCTACCTCCACGAACTCGGCAAAACTCTTCACTACCCAGGCCTTCTCCGTCCGCCGCGCCAAGCCGGCCAAAACCGCGCCCGGGCCGCATTCCCAATAAATACTCGCGCCCGCTGCCGCCGAACTGCGCATGCAATCTTCCCAGAGAACCGAGGACACGACCTGCTTCACCAGCGCGTCGCGAATCGCCGCAGGTTCGGCAACCACCTGCCCCGTGGTATTCGTAAACACCGTGAAAGCCGGCCGGTTAAAAGTGACGCCTTGGAGAAAATCCGCGAATGCCGCGCGCGCCGGCTCCATCAAACGGCTGTGGTAAGCGCCTGCGACCTTGAGCGCCATGACCTTCTTGAGACCGTTTTCCGCTGCCGCAGCGACGAGCGCATCCACTTTGGATTTCTCACCTGAAACGATGATCTGGCCGGGAGCGTTGAAATTGGCGGCTTCGATATCGAACTTCTCGCACAACGCGTAAATTTTCGCGCGATCTTCGCCGATGATGGCGGCCATACCGCCCACGGTTTTCTCACACGCCACCTGCATAAGGCGACCACGCTCCGCCACGACCTTCAGCCCGGTCGCGAAGTCAAACACACCCGCCGCAGTCAACGCGGTGATCTCGCCGAGGCTCAGGCCCAGAGCGAATTTCACTTCGGGCAGCTTGCCGGCTTCTTTGAGCGCAGCCAAAACCGCCAGTCCATGAACGAAAAGAGCGGGTTGGCAGACCTTGGTCTGAACCAATTCAGGTTCCGGACCCTCGAAGCTCACCTTGCTCAAACTCCAGCCCAAAACTTGATCGGCTTGCTCGTAAAGTGCACGCGCAGCAGGAGAACCGTCGTACAACGATTTCCCCATACCCACCTTTTGGGCTCCCTGACCGGCGAAAAGTAATGCCAATGACATAGATTAAAGGGTCGGTTAAACCGGCCCCCGCCCCAAAAACCAAGCCCTAAAAAATCTTCTCCGTCCCGAAGAGGAGAATTCGCCGGGTTAATCACCACGACGAGCATAATTTGAATGGAGCGGATGGCGTGAGCCGTCAACGCCCACCCCACAAAAGAATTTGTCTTCCAGCCTGGCTCCAAGCGTAATGCCCTTCGCCCATGTTTCCGCCTGACTCCAGCCCACACCTCCTTCTCGCCTACACCTACTGGGTTCACACCCCGCACCCGTTTCTGATCCAGTTCTCGGAAAACATCGGCATCCGGTTCTATGGATTGGCTTATCTCGCGGGATTTGCCGCCGCCGTTGGGCTCCTCTACGCCTATCATAAATACGGGCGCTCGCCGTTCGGCCTGAATACGATCACGGATCTGATCACTTTCATTGTCTTGGGTGTCGTCGTCGGTGGACGGCTTGGATATTTTATCCTCTACCACCAAGGCAACTTTCTCGATGACCCGTTCGCCCTCCTACGAGTCTGGGAAGGCGGCATGGCGAGTCATGGCGGCATACTCGGCGTAGCACTGGCCATGGCATGGTGGTGCTGGCAACGGAAGGTTCCCTTTTTCCAGATTGCCGATCTGGTCGTGAGCGTCGCTCCTGCCGGCCTGCTCTTCGGTCGCCTCGCCAACTTCATCAACGGCGAACTCTGGGGCAAAGAAACTATCGTGCGCTGGGCGGTGATTTTCAAAGAAACGGGTGGCGGCGTCATGCCGCGGCACCCCTCGCAACTCTACGAAGCCGCACTCGAAGGCGCCCTCCTCTTCGGCTATCTGCAATGGCGCATCTGGTGCACAAACGTGACAACCCGGAACCCCGGTCGCCTCGCCGGCGAATTTCTCGTCGGCTACGCACTCGTGCGGATCTTCTGCGAGCTATTCCGCGAACCCGATGCGGGCATCGATCCGATTCTCGGCCTGAGTCGCGGCACCTTCTATTCGCTTTTCATGATTCTGGCCGGGCTCGTTTTGATTTTGCGCCGTCCGAAAATTGCGGCGGCCAGCAAACCTTGCTGAGGATTTTATCTTTGGTAGGGCGAGTTCTCCGAACGAGCCGTTTTTAACGCTCAATGATCGGCTCGTTCGGAGAACTCGCCCTACCTCGGATGAATCACACTCAGAGACAAAAACCGCTCACGCCGTCGCCAGCATTGTCATTGCGAGACGCGGAGCGAAGAAGCAATCCAGCGAACTGGACCGCCATCAGCCTTTGCCAAGGCTACGGACGACAGGCTGCCCGTCTTCGACTGGCTCGCGATGACAAGGTAAGTGTGAGGCAAGCGGGCTAGCCATAGCCTCGAGCGACGGCTGGTGTTCCGTGAGCAACTGCTGACTGGTGTGGGCAGGGTGTCCTCACCCTGCGAGACATTCGCCACGAAACCAGAACTCCGCAGGGTGAGGGCACCCCGCCGACAAGTTGATCTTCTGCAAAATTCGCACTGCGCCATTGCAGCGGAAACGAGTCTCTGATTGGTGTTTGCTTAATTCTAGTGAAACTCACCTCCGCGATCGATCTCAGTCAGCTTTTCAAGTTCACCACGCGTGAGCGGTCGGACTTGGTTACGCCGATCGCCGTGGTTTTGCTGGCGTTATTCGGCGTGTTTTTCATCTACAGCGCCCAATACGCCAACAACGGCCAGCAATGGATCAACCAGATCGTGTATCTCGCCATGGGCGCGGTAGTTTATTGCGGGACCTCGCTGCTGGATTACCGGATCTGGCTGCGTTACGCACATTTTCCGTACCTTGTCGCGCTGGGTATGCTGGTGCTGGTCCTCCTTCCCTTTATCGGCACCACTCACGGCATGGGCGCGCGCCGCTGGATCGAACTTGGGCCGGTGTCGTTCCAACCCTCGGAATTCGCCAAAATCGCGGTGCTTTTCGCCACGGCCTCGATTCTCACGGGCTCCCGGCTCGGCACCGTGCGCGACTCGCTCCAGACCTTGTTAAAATTGGCCCTTGCCGTGGGTTTGCCCATGTTGTTGATCATCGCAGAACCCGATCTCGGCAGCGCCCTCGCGATTGCCCCAATGGTGTTTGCCATGCTGTTCGTCTCCAATCTATCCCTGCGCTTTTTCGCCGGTGCCCTGGGCGCCTTCGTCTTGCTGATCGGAGTCGTGGCATTGGATGTGTGGCGTTACTCCACTTTTATTGAGGCGAATCATCTTTCTTACACCCGCGATACCGGCACTTATCAGAAACACTCGTTTCTGCCGCTGAAGGATTATCAACGCAACCGCGTACTGGCTTTCGCCATGCCGGACAAAATCGACCCGATGGGCATCGGCTGGAACAGCCGTCAATCGCTCATCTCCGTGGGCTCGGGCGGCCTCACCGGCAAAGGCTGGACCGAGGGCACGCAGGCGAAGCTCGGCTACCTGCCGAAATCGGTCGCGCATAATGATTTTATTTTCTCCGTCATCGCGGAGGAACGAGGATTTTTGGGAAGCATCACTGTCGTCGCGCTTTTTGGCGTGGTGTTGGGGAATGGAATACGCATCGCCGCTCTCGCCCGGGATCGCTTTGGCCAATTACTGGCCATCGGGGTCACCGTGCTCACCGGGGTGCACGTATTCGTCAACATCGCCATGACCATCGGCATTGTGCCAGTGAAAGGTATACCGCTTCCATTCATCAGCTACGGCGGCACCTTCGTGCTCAGCTGCTGCTTGCTGCAAGGACTGGTCCAAAGCGTCTATCGCTTCCGGAGGGATTTCTAATGAAGTCTCTCCCTCGCGCTATCGACCGTTTTGCCGGAATCTCCTGCGCACAGCATGCCTGCACCGAGGTACCCGCCGACAACACCGAAAGGGACATCACCCAACATGAACGATCAAAACACCAACCCCGGCTCTCCTTCGCAGGACGCCGCTCAAAACTATGAACAGGAACTTACGACCCCGCCCCCGCCTCGAAACAGCGAACAACTTCCACCCGAGAAGCTGAAAGCCGACGCCAAGGACCGCGCCGCTGATCGGCCGATCCTTCAGAAAATCCTCAACATCTTTCGTAAGGAAAAAGGTATTTACCGCGAACTCGTCATCAACTCCGAGCCCCTCGAGAAACGCGTCGCGCTCCTCGTGGACGGCGTGCTCGAACGCTTCGAAATCGAACGCGAATCCGACGACCGCATGGTCGGCGGCATCTACAAAGGCCGCATCAAGAATCTCGACCCGGGCCTCAAAGCCGCATTCGTCGACATCGGTTATAACAAAAACGCGTTCCTGCATTATTGGGACATGCTGCCCGCCGCCGCCGACTCCTCCGTCGAAGTCGTCCGCGTTAACAAAAAGAAAGACGCCGGCCCGCGCAAACAGGAGCCGACCGTCAAAGACATCCCCGGCATGTATCCACCCGGCAGCGAAATCGTCATCCAAGTCACCAAGGGCCCCATCGGCACCAAGGGCCCGCGTACCACGACGAATCTTTCGATCCCCGGCCGTTACCTCATTCTCACACCCTACTCCGACGGCTGCGGCATCTCCCGCAAGATCGAGGATCCGCAGGAGCGCAAGCGCCTCAAGACCCTCATCAACGAACTCACGATTCCCGAAGGCATGGGCGTGATCGTTCGCACCGCCGGCGAAGGCAAGAAGAGCCGTTACTTCGTCCGCGATCTCCACCTCCTCCTCAAGAAGTGGGAAATCGTCATGCAGAAGATGGAGACCGAGCGCGCGCCCGCGAACCTCTACATGGAGCCCGACATCGTCGAGCGCACCGTCCGCGACTTCCTCACCGAAGACATCGACCGCGTGCTCATCGACAGCGAAGACGATTTCAAACGCACCCAAGAATTCGTTTCCCTCATCTCCTCCCGCTCCCGCAGCAAGATCGCGTACTACAAGGATTCGATCCCCGTCTTCGAACGCTACAACATCGAGCGCCAGATCGAGCAGACCTTCCAGCGCAAGGTCACGCTTCCCTCCGGCGGCCAGATCGTGATCGACGAAACCGAGGCCCTCATCGCCATCGACGTCAACACCGGCTCCCACAAATCCCGCTCCGGCGACGAGAAGAACACCATCTTCCAAGTGAACATGGAAGCCGCCGACGAGATGGCCCGCCAGATCCGCCTCCGTAATATTGGCGGACTCGTGATCATGGATTTCATCGACATGAAGGAGCGCCGTCACCGTCAGTCCGTGTACGACCGCATGATCGAGCTCATGTCCGAAGACAAAGCCAAGACGCACATCCTCCCGATCTCGCAGCTCGGCATCATGCAGATGACGCGGCAGCGCCAGCAGGAATCGCTCTCGGCCAATCTCTACACGCCCTGCCCGTATTGCCACGGTCGCGGCACGGTCAAGAGCGCCACGACGATGTCCGTCGAGCTCCAACGCCGTCTCAGTTCCGTCGCCCGCCGCCTCAACACGCGGAAGGACGGCAAGGAATATTCGCTCCGCGTCCACGTGCACCCGTCGATCCTCGAGCGGCTGCGTTCCGAAGATTCCGACCTGCTCGTCCGCATGGAAAAAACCCACGGCATCAAGCTAGCCTTCCGCGCCGACCCAAATTATCACGTCGAGAATTTCAAAATCATCAACGCGAACACGAACGAAGAGTATCGGTAAGTAATCGTTCTCTTTCTCGTAATCATTCTCGTTCTCCCTGCGCCCGGCCTTACCGCCGGGCGTTTTTCTTTTATCGGACCCATGCGCAGCCTGCCAACAACTCCTCCAAGCAAAGCAACGAAAGACCGCCGCAATTACCACGTGAAGAGAGGTCGTCTCTACTCCGATATCCAGCGAACGCGGAAGAGAAGCGTCAGGATAACCGAATGCCCGGACAATCGCCCGCTTAAACGCGTGGACCCATGCTTGATAGACTTTGGGCTGAGACAACACTGGCCCTCCCCCTCCCTCAGGCGGCGTCCACTTCCCCCAATAGGCATCTTGAGTGATTACGAACAGCGCGTCACGATCATCAATGGATACGCGCAGAAGTTCGGAGCCCACCTTGAGGGTTTCGATCGTGGCCTCCGTAATCCTCACCGGTAACTTTGAGACGGCTTGATCCACTGGAAGCGTCCCGGTGGTCGTTAAAAGATAGCTGGGTGGATGGTGGTTCCGCTGCCAATAAAGGCAGAGGGAAGTCTAAAACCCAAAGAACCACCACCCATGAAAAAGAAAACCAAGTCCGTTGCGTCGGCGCAAGCCGTC
>JBBRBC010000027.1:0-47774 GCA_038206205.1 Opitutales bacterium | reverse complement strand
CGCTTTAGGGCGATTAACAATCCAGCGCAGTTCTTTGCGCTGCTCGGACGTAAGAGTAAGAATGCTGATCGGGCGGGCCATTCCGACAGATAAACAGACTAATCTAATTTTGTATAGCTATTTATCATCCAGTACACTAGGAGACTGGCTGCGTGCTGGCTGCGGTGCCGCGTTTTTCAGAGGGTAGGTCGCGCTATTCGCCATTGCGGCGGCACCAGCCCACTGCCTATGTCCCCAGGTTCTCGCTTTCCTATGTCAACCCTACCCCCAGTCTCCCGTCGTCAGTTTATTCAAACTTCGGCTGCCGCTGCGGCACTCTTTGTGTCGCCCCGTTTCGCCATTGCCCAGTCCGGCCCCACCGCCAATCGCAAGCTGAACCTCGCTTTCATCGGCGGTGGCGGCATCGCCGATATTGCGTTCGCTGGTTGCGTGGGGGAAAACTATGTCGCGATCTGCGACGTGGATGACAAACGCGCGGCGGAGAATTTCGCGAAATTCCCGAACGCGAAACGCTTCAAAGATTACCGGGTGATGCTGGAAAAAATGCCGAAGGAAATCGATGCGGTCATCGTTTCCATTCCGGATCACAGTCACTTTGGCGCGGCGTATCTCTCCATGCAGTTGGGCAAGCACGTGTATGTGCAGAAGCCGTTGACTCATGATATCTGGCAGGCCCGCACGCTCCGGCGCGCGGCGCACCACTTCAAGGTCATCACGCAAATGGGCAATCAGGGGCACACGACCGAGGGCATCCGTCTCGTGAAAGAATGGTATGAGGCCGGCGTGATCGGCGAGGTGCGTGAAGTACACGCGTGGTTTGATGGGCCGAATTTCAAAGGCCCGTATTTCGGCATCCCGGCGACTTTTCCCGCGCCGGTCTCCGAGCCGCCGGCCACCCTTGATTGGGATCTTTGGCTCGGGCCCGCCAAGAAACGGAAATACAGCGAGGCGTATGCGCCGCTCACTTGGCGGGGTTGGTGGGATTTCGGTTGCGGCGAACTCGGCGACTGGGCCTGCCACACGCTCGATGCGCCCTTCTGGTCGCTTGATCTCGATGCCCCGACGCGCGTTTCGGTGATGAACCTCGAGTCGATCGCCGAAGGATTCGTGCCGCGATCTTCCCACCTCAAATTTGAGTTTCCGGCGCGTGGCCCCAAACCGCCGGTGGCGTTGCACTGGTATGACGGCGGTCAGCATCCCGCCCCACCACTCGATTGGGATCGCAAGGTGGAGTTCCCCAAGGGAGGCATGCTCATGATCGGTGACAAAACCACGCTGATGACCGGGGAACGGCCCGACAGTCCACGCCTGTTGCCCGACAGCGTGTGGCATGATTTCAAACAGAACTTGCCGGCGAAAACGATTCCGCGGGTGAAGGGCGGGCCGTTTCAAGAATGGATCCGCGCGATCAAGGAAGAAGGACCGTTGCCCGGTTCCCGTTTCGATTATGCCGCACGACTCACCGAGATGTCGCTCGTGGGCGTCATGGCGCAACGCACCAACCGTGATATCGAGTGGGATGCCGCAAAAATGCGGGTCAAGAATCATCAAGGGTTGGAGAATATTGTGCGCCAGCCCGCGCGAAAAGGTTGGGACTTCGGCGCCGAAGTCTGGCGGACGTGAGCGGGTGGGGCCACAGGCCTTCGTAGGCCTTCACTTGCTTTTCCGGGAAATTTATCGCTTCGAATAATTCCGTCTAAGGAAACGCCCGAGACCGTGTAGTAGAGGGAAGCCCCATGTCGCTCCTGGCATGAACGCAGCCTCTATTGGTTTGATGTTCTTCACGGCATGCAGTGTTGCTTCGGCTTTTTTGGATGTGCGGCAAACCAGCGAGTTGCTTGCCCAGCTCACTCAGGAGATACACGAAAGGCCGGGAAAATGCGTCATGGGGGCGTAAAAGTTTGTCAACGAGAGGTCAGGTGCAGGCAAGCGACAAGGCGGAGGGTGTTGGGGTGAGTGTGAGAGTTGAGTGATAGCTGAGGGTTGAGGGGTTGGTCGGTCGCGCGCTGGCCGCGCTATTCTGCTGGCCAGCAGAACGAGGCGAGCTCGCCACTTACGGGGAGCCGAGTTTGCAACCTACGGGAGCAAACGCGCCCGGAGGTCGCGTTCCACCCATGGAGGCCGGGGTCGTCCAGAATGGACGGGGGAAAAAAATTCCTGGTTGGTTGTGAATAAATTCTTGGTGGAATTTATGGGGAATAATATTTGGCAGGGATATTTTCTATTTTTTGTTGTTCATAAAGTTGCGCGGGTGGCGCTGGGAGTGGCCTAGGCATTGCATGGGACGGGCTATGTCTTCTTTTGTCCGCCCCTCGGATAAACCGGATTATCCATGAAAGCGATCAAGGCACAGTTTGCCTGGCAAAAGGTCGCGATGGCGGCTGCGTGGATTTTTGTACCGGTCGCGCTTTGGGCGAGCGGGGGGCAGCTCTGGTCGATGGGCCAGAATAGCAATGGCCAGTTGGCTGACGGGACCTACACGAGTCGCAGCAACCCGGCTCAGGTGGTCAGCGGGATCGCCGAAGTGGCATCCGGCGGCAGTGCGACCGAGGGCAGTCACACGCTCTATTTGAAAACCGATGGGACGCTCTGGGCGGTGGGCTACAATCTTTATGGTCAACTCGGCGACGGGACCACGACCAACCGGCTGACGCCTGTTCAGGTAGCCAGCAGCGTCAGCAAGGTGAGCGCGGGCATCAATCACAGTTTGTTTTTGAAAACCAACGGGACGCTTTGGGCGATGGGTTTCAACCAATACGGCCAACTGGGCGATGGGAGTACGACGAACCGCGCCACTCCCGTCCAAATTGACAGCGGGGTCAGCGCCGTCGCGGCGGGCGGCAATCACAGTTTGTATTTGAAAACGAACGGCACGCTCTGGGCTGCGGGCTATAATAATTTCGGGCAGTTGGGCGATGGCACGAAGCCGACCAATCAGGCGACTCCTGTGCAGGTGGCGACTGGGGTGAGTGCGCTTGCGGCCGGGGGAACGCACAGTTTGTTTCTCAAAACCGACAACACGATTTGGGTCATGGGTTGGAATGCCTCGGGCCAGTTGGGTGTGGGTCCGGCTTACAGTTATCTCGGTTCGCCCACGCAGTTGGTGGTCACCGGGAGTGTGCGGGCGATCGCGGCGGGGAATCAGCACAGTCTTTTTCTGAAAACCGACGGGACGCTTTGGGCGATGGGGCAGAATCTTTTTGGTCAACTGGGCGATGGCACCATGCCGACGGTGCAGAAAACTCCGGTGTTGGTGACTGATCGGGTGGGCGCGTTGGCGGCGGGGGCCAGTCATTCTTATTTTTTGAAAACCGACCGGACGCTTTGGGCGATGGGTCTGAACACCGCCGGGCAGCTCGGAGATGGCGCCACCACCAATCGCAGTACGCCCGTGCCGGTGGCGGATGAAGTGCTGAGCGTGAGCGGCGGAGCGGAAGTGGGGTTTTTTATCAAGGCGCCCGGGCTGACCACGCAACTCGACACCTGGACGGCGCTGGCCTCCGGACCGACGAATCCAATTTTGCAGGTGATTTATGCGGACAGTCTTTTTGTCGGCGGCACGGCCGGAGTCGCGCCCGCTGGTGGCGGAGGGCTGAGTTTGGTTTCCGCAGATGGCTTGAGCTGGACGGCGAGCAGCGCAGGGGCACTTTTGAATCTCGACGTCACGGGCTGTGCGTTGGGCAACGGCCTGTATGTGGCCGTGGGCGCGATCGAGGTGGGGAGCGGCGGCGCAATCGCCACCGCCACCGATGGGATTACTTGGTCAGCGAGCACGGCGGCGACCCAGGCGTTGCGGGGGATTGTTTTTGGCCAGAGCAAATTCGTCGCGGTCGGCGATGGCGGGCTGATCCAAACTTCTGTCGATGGCAGCGCGTGGACGGTGCGCACCTCGGGCACCAGTCAGAATTTGCAAGGCGTGGTTTATGGCGGCAGTCAGTTTGTGGCCGTGGGGAGTGCGGGGACGGTGCTGACTTCTCCCGAGGGGACGACGTGGACCGTGCGCGCGGCCGGAGCGACCAATAATTTCACGAGCGTGGCGTATGGGAACAGCCAGTTTGTAGCGGTGGGCAACGGCATCGTGACGTCGTCCGATGGCGTGAGTTGGACGCAAAGAGTCTCCGTCAGCAGCGATGGCACCAATTATCACGCGGTGATTTATCGCATCGGACAATTCGTGACGGTGGGCGTCAACAGCAGCGCGCAGGGCGCCGTGCGCAGTTCTCCCGATGGGATCAGTTGGACGACGCGCACTCCGAGTGTCGCCAGTACACTGCGCGGCGTGGCGTACGGCGCTAATCGGTTTGTGGTCGTGGGTGACAATGGCACGGTGCGCACGAGCGAGCCGGTCGGTTCCGCGCCAGTCGTCGTGACCAATCCCGCCAGCCAATCGATTTATGCGGGCAGCCCGGTCAGTTTTTCGGTGACGGTGGCTGGAGCGCCGACGCTCACCTATCAATGGTTGAAAAACAATGTGGCGATCTCCGGTGCGACCAGCGCCACGTACACCATCGCCTCGTGCGATACGACCGATGCCGGCAGTTTGTCGGTGACCGTGAGCAACGCCGCAGGCAATGCCACGTCCGCCGCCGCTGTGCTGACGGTGTTGAAGGCGGACCAGGCGATCAGTTTCGCAGCGCTGCCCACGCACTATTACGGCGATGCGCCGTTTGCCATTTCCGCGACGGCCAGCCCTTCCGGTTTGCCCGTCACCTTCAGCGTGGTGAGCGGCCCCGCTACGGTCTCTGGCAGTACGGTGACGGTCACGGGCATTGGTTTCGTGACCATTCGGGCCAGTCAGTCGGGCAATATCAGTTACTACGCCGCGCCGAATATTGACCGCAGTTTCACCGTGGCGAAAGCGACGCCCGTGATCACCTGGAGTAATCCCGCAGCGCTCACCGCCGGCACGGCGTTGAGCAGCACTCAACTGAATGCCACCGCGAGTGTGGCCGGCAGTTTCACTTACAGTCCCGCGAGTGGCGCGGTGCTGAGCGCCGGCGCGCAAACGCTCTCGGTCAGCTTTTCGCCCACCGACACCACGAATTATTTCAGCGCGACCGCGCAGCAAACGCTCACGGTCAACAAGGTCACGGTGAGCGTCACGCTCGGCAGTCTCAGCGCCACGTATGATGGCGTGGCGCATGCGGCCACGGCGACGACCAGCGTGGGCGTGCTGACCATGGATTTCACTTACAATGGTTCCGCCACGCTGCCGATCAATGCCGGCAGCTATGCCGTCGTCGGCACGGTGAACAACGCCAGCTACGCCGGCTCGGCCAGCGGCACCCTCGTGATCACGCCCGCGAGCCAGACGATCACTTTCGCCGCGCTCGCCAATCGCACCACGGCCACCGCGCCGTTCAGTGTCTCGGCCACGGCGAGTCCGTCGGCTTTGCCCGTGAGCTTCAGTGTGCTCAGCGGACCGGCGACGCTCGCCAGCAATATTCTCACGCTCACCGCCACGGGCACGGTGACGATTCGCGCGAGCCAGTCGGGCAACACCAACTATCTCGCCGCGACCAATGTTGATCGCAGTTTCTCCGTTACGAGTCCGGTTCCGACTATCACCTGGTCAGTGCCCGCCGCGATCAGCTACGGCACCGCGCTGGGCAGCACGCAGCTCAATGCCACGGCGAGTGTCCTGGGAACTTTCGTGTACAGCCCCGCGAGCGGTGCGGTTTTGAATGCCGGCGCGCAAACTCTCGCCGCCACCTTCACGCCTACCGACACCGCCAGCTATGCCGCCGCGACCGCGCAACAATCGCTCACCGTGACCAAGCTCACGCCGCCGCTCACGTGGGGCGCGCCCGCCGCCATCACTTACGGCACCGCGTTGGACAGCACGCAGCTCAACGCCACTGCGGGTTCGCTCGGCGGAAGTTTCACCTACAATCCCGCGAGCGGTGCGGTGCTGGCCGCTGGAACGCAGACGCTCAACGCCACCTTCACGCCGGTCGATTCCACCAACTATAATTCCGCTACGGCGCAACAGACGCTCACCGTGGGCAAAGCCAGCGCGACCGTTGCGTTGGGCGGACTCAACGCCGCCTACGACGGCACGCCCAAGTCGGCCACGGCCACGACGAGTCCCAGTGTGAGTGCGGTGGGCCTCACCTACAATGGCAACGCCACCGCGCCGACGAATCTGGGCAGCTACGCCGTCGTCGCGACCATCAGTGATGCCACTTATTCCGGCTCGGCGAGCGGTACACTGACCATCGCCCAAGGAGAACAGACGATCAGTTTCGGCGCGCTGCCTGATCGCAGTTACGGCGACGCGACGTTTGGCGTCTCGGCCACCGCGAGTCCGTCCTCTTTGCCGGTCTCCTTTCTGGTGTTGAGCGGTCCGGCCACGCTCAGCGGAAATCTCGTCACGGTTACCGGAGCGGGGGTGGTGACCATTCGCGCCAGTCAATCGGGCGATGCCAATTTTAACACCGCCATCAATATTGATCGCACGTTTAATGTCGCGAAAGCAATTCCCGCGATCAGTTGGCCGGAGCCGGCGGCCATTGGGAATGGCACGGCCTTGAGCGGTATGCAGCTAAACGCCGTCGCGAATATCCCGGGTGTCATCGTCTATAATCCGGCCAGTGGCATCGTGCTGCCGGCCGGCACCATGACGCTTTCGCTGATTTTCACGCCGACCGAGAGCACGCGTTACAGCACAATCGCGTTGCAGCGCTCGCTCACGGTGAACACCGCACCGGACGCGCCGGTATTCTCCGTTCAACCGCAAAGTCAGACCGTGGTGGGCGGAGCCGCGACCACGTTCAGTGCCTTGGCGAGCGCCGCGCTCTCACCGGTCTATCGATGGCAAAAAAATGGCTACGATATTCCCGGTACCACCGGCAGTTCCTACACGATCGTCAGCGCCGCCGCCGCCGATGTTGGTATTTATCAGGTGATCGCGACCAATGCGGCCGGTTCCACCGCCAGCTTGATGGCCTCACTTGAGGTGAATATCGCGCCGGTCAACGGGGTGGTTGAAGCCCCGTCCAATGTGGTCGTATTCTTCCGGGTTGAGTAAGCGCGAATGGGCTCATGAGGATGGCCGAACAACCCGACATGCCTGATCGCAGCGGGATCGTGGTAGGTTGCGAGCTTGCCTCGCAACTGGAGCCGCGTTGCCTCGGCGCGGTGGCGACTCCGACACGCGGCGAGGGCGCCGCGTCTCCAAGGAGATGACCCTCAACCCATTTTGCCTTGGCGGATGGAGGGGATTTACCCTGGCGGAGGCGGGTAATTATTTGGGTCAAGAATGGCCGCGATGCGCCGATGTAGGGAAGGTTCACTACCAAGGTAACAACCCCTTCACATTGCATTTCCCATGGCACTCGATGCGTCTGCGATAGTTAAAACTTTTCTCGCCTCCGGCTCATTGCCGTTGTCGCGCTCGATCAGCCAAGTGCAAACCATGCTGAGCAAAGCTGATTACGATGCGGCGGATCTGGCCGAGCATCTGCGGGTCGATCCCACGTTGGCGGCGCGAGTGATGTCGGTGGGAAACTCGGCGTTTTTCAGCCGGACCCCGTGCGGTTCGATCGACGATGCGGTCAACCGGCTGGGCACCGTGCAGCTTTCCCGGATTTTTGCCCAAGTGCTCGCCAGCGCCACGATGGTGCAACCCTTGAAAGCCTACGGCATGCAGGCCGATGCGATTTGGCGGCGTTCGATTGTGGCGGCGGTGGGTGCGGAGTTGTCCACTCGCCGGAAGGGCGGTGATCGTTCGACGGCGTACATGGTTGGGTTGCTCCACTTGGTCGGAATGTACGTGATCAATGGATTTTGGAATATCCAAGCGGGGTCGCGGGATAAAATTAATTTTGTGGATTTCGATACCGAGTGGGTGGCCGATGAACGCAAGCTGTGCCGCTTCGATCATGCCTCCGTGGGTGCCGAGCTGATGCGCCAACTCTCCTTCCCCGAAGCGGTGGCGGATGTCATCGGCCGGCAATACCGGCCACCCGGGGAGTCACTCTCCAGTGCGTTGTATGTGGGGCGATATGTGCGGTCATTTCTTTGCGACAAAGTTCCGCTGACGCCGAATATGGAAATATTGCGGGAGTATGATATCAAGACCGATGGCGAACTGATTGACTTTATCGAAGACGTGAAGAAAGAAGCGCTGACCATGATGCAGGCGGCGTAAGTCAGTGACGAGAGACCAAGAGACGAGAGACCAAGTGACGAGAGACCAAGAGACGAAGAGACTAAGTGACGAAGAGAGCAGAAGTCAGCGAGCAGAGATGAGGCACGAAAGGTGTTCGACTGGCTCGTTCCCGTAGGTGGCGCGCTCGCCGCGCAACGCCGGCGACTTGTAGCCGGACTCTGAGTCTCGAAAGATTTGGACTCTGGGTAGGGCGAACCCTCCGGGTGAGCCGTACACGGGGCGCGGCTCGGCGGGGACGCCTCGCTCTACCGCTGCCGAAATATCGCGGTTCAGCGGGACGCTGCCGAGTGTCGCTTACGCTCGTTAACGCCCTGCGGTGGCGAGGGAGATGTTTTTCCGCGATAGGATGTCATGGTTTCGCTCTGTGACCTCTGGATCGACCTCCGGTTTTGTCTGTGAAAAATTCTTTGGCTCGAATTGGGTGTGAAGCTTGCGGGCCAAGCGCAGGGCTAGCGGGTTCAACTTATTTCCTGACCGCCCTTGCCGCACCGGCGGCGATTAGGATGTCTGAGGCTGCTCCATCACACTCAGACGTGTAATGGATACACTCTGCGGTTCGGGTGTGTCGGGGTTAACTGCGAAAAGTCGCCTGTTCGCCATCACAGAGGGCGGACCGCGGAGGCAACCAATCAGAAAACTGGTGCGGCATCCGGGTTAATTTTGCGTGACGGGAACCCACGTGGTCAGAATTTGTCTGGAAGAGGGTCTTATGAAGCGTATTAGTCTTTTGCATCCAGTTATGTTTCTCAGTCGTAGATTTTTCGGGAATAAAGTCTGACGCACTCGCTCCTACCTGCACGTAATTTTTCTATTGATCACTTCCCTCTGTCCGGTGGGCACATTGCCGACCGGCGGAATCAGAAACCAAAATCCACAAAATCCAGATGAATAAATCCACCCGTACTATCCTCATGGCCGCCGCTATTGCCGGCCTTTATGCCGGTTCCTTCGCCGTCAAGGCCCTCGCAACAAATGATGCCGGCAAAACGGCTCCTGCCGGCGAAAAAGCCAAGGACAGCTGCAAGGGCAAAGACGGTTGCAAAGGAGCTGACGCAGGCAAAGCCCATGACTGCTCAGGTAAGAACGAGTGCAAAGGTCAGGGTGGTTGCAAGAGCAGCGACAACGGTTGCAAGGGCAAGAACTCCTGCAAGGGCAAGGGTGGCTGCGCTTCCGCTCACAACGAGAAGCCCAAGAGCACATAATGTTTTGCGATGCCCGGACTTGATTGACTGGGCTCATCAATTACAAAACGCGGAGACCGGGCAGTTGCCCGGTCTTCTTTTTTACTCGCCGCACATTTTTCTTATTTTCGAATGATCGCTGATAACTGTTGGGCCGGTGCTTGCGCCGGCCGCGAGTGTCGGCAAGCTCGCCTTCAGTAATCCACCAGCAAAGCGTAACTGGTTTTTCCCCCCTCATGCCCGCCAACCGTTTTAATGGTTTCACTGATTATGGCGTCGGAATCGGCCTGCGCATTCCGCACTACGATCACATCCTGACGAAGAAGCCCACCGTCGATTGGTTTGAGGTCATCTCGGAAAACTACCTGGTCGATGGCGGACGCCCGCTCGCCGTGCTCGACAAAATTCTCGAGCAGTACCGGGTGGTCCAACACGGCGTGTCGCTCTATTTTGGTTCACCGGGTAAACCGGATCGCAGTCAACTCCGCCGCTTGAAAAATCTCGTCAAGCGCACCAACACCCCGTGGCTTTCCGATCACTTGTGCTGGGGCAGCGTCGATGGCAGCTATTCGCACGATTTGCTGCCCATGCCGTACACGTTTGCGGCGGCGAAACACACCGCAGATAAGATCAAGTACGTGCGCGATTTCCTGGAAATCCCCCTCTGTGTCGAAAACGTCAGCTCTTACACCGCGTACCACGTCTCCGAGATGAGCGAGTGGGAATTTCTCTCCGAAGTTGTGGAGCGTGCTGATTGCGGCATTTTGCTCGACGTGAATAATATCTACGTCTCGTCGAAGAATCACTCGTTCAATCCCTACGACTATCTGAATCAGATCCCGCATCAGCGCGTCGCACAGATGCACATCGCCGGGCACACGAAGTTCGAAAAATACCTCCTCGATACGCACGACCACGCGCCCATCGATCCCGTCTGGAAAATGTACGCGCACGCCACGAAACTCTGTGGCGTGACCGCGACCCTGCTCGAGTGGGACGACAAGATTCCCTCCTTCGACGAAGTGCACGACGAAGCCCTCAAATCCAAACAATACATTGCCGAGGCCCGCGCAGCACAGGTGACTGAGGGTAGGGCGCGACCGCTGGGCGCGCCGCGCGTATGAAGCAGCGCACCAAAAAACGACCGGCCAAGCGCTTCGCTCCGAAGCAAGTGAACAGCGCGCGCGCGCTCGCCGAATTGCAGCGCGCGATGTGGACGCTGATCTCGCGTCCGCTGACGGCGGCGAACCGGATGCCGCGCCGCTGGAAGGATGGCCGACCCACGGCGGAACTCGCCGCGCAAATCGCCAAACCCAACGACCGGCTCACGTCCTTCGAGCGCCTCGAAATCTACAGCCGGATGTATTGGTTTCGCGTGCTCGATAGTTTGTACGAGGATTGTCCCGGTCTGCGCGCCGTGCTCGGTCAGCCGAGATTCATGAAATTGATCGAGGCGTACTTGGTGAAGTATCCTTCGCGTTCCTTCACCTTGCGCAATTTGCCGTCGCGCCTCGCCCGCTTCATTCGCGAGGAACCGTCGTGGACCCAGCCGTACACCGCGCTTTGTTACGACCTCGCCTGCTTTGAGTGGGCGCGCATCGAAGTTTTCGACAGCGCCGCGTTGCCGGTCTTCACACTCAATGATCTGCTCACGGCCGATCCCGCCAAACTGAAGCTTAACCTTCAGCCCTATTTGCAACTCCTGCAGCTCGATTATCCCGTCGATGAGTTCATCCTCGCGGTGAAGCAACGCGACGAACTTTCCCGGAGTGACTCAAGTAACACGGCGTTGACCAAGACGGCGCGAAAACCAATTAGCCGGAAAGTGGCACGGCCAAATCCGGAGCCAACCCATGTGGCCGTGCACCGCATGGACAGTACAATTTATTTTAAGCGTCTTGATCCGGCGGCGCACCGGATTTTACGCGCGATCCAGCGCGGGAAAACTTTAGCGCAGGCGCTCGCCGCTGGCCTTTCGGGGACGAAGAAATCCGGAGAAGATTTGGCCGGGAAGATTCAAGACTGGTTTCGTACTTGGATGGAACTTGGTTGGTTCTGCCAGCGGTGAGGTTGCTTATTGAGGCTCGCTGATTGGCCGGACGAAGCAAGGCAACCGCAGCGAGCGCGCCGCCGCTCCATTGCCCCCTGGAGTCGGTGCCTCGGGTTGGAGACGCGTCGCCCTCGGCGCGTTAGGCGATTGCGCGATCTTCCCTCAGGGCGAGTCGGCCTTACCCTATGAAAACTGTCGTAACCTCATTCCAGATTCGCTTCGGTGTGTCGAAATACTATTAGTGGGATAATCAACCCCGCGCTTTTCCTCGTGAACGAACCGATCGAAAATTTCCTGCAACATGTTTCAGTGATGGCCGGCCTCGACAGTGAGGCGCTGCGCTATCTCTCCGGCATGGCCCAGGAAGAGCGGCATGCGGCCGGCGCGGTGATTGTCGGCGAAGGTGAATCCGGTAACCGGATGTTTTTTATTTCTCAAGGGCAGGTAGCGGTGATCAAAGGGCTGGGCTCAGCCGCTCCAGTGACGCTGGCGCAGTTCGGTTCCGGGCAATTTTTCGGTGAGATGAGTCTGGTCGAGAGCGTCGTGCGCTCGGCCAGTGTGGTGGCGGTGGAAGAGGTCGTCGTCTGTTCGCTGAAGGGGACGGATTTTCACCGGCTCTACCGGCACCGCCCCGACCAATACGGGATCGTGATGCTCAACATCGCCCGCGATCTCGCCCGCCGCCTCCGCGCCCTCGACGAGAAATTTACGCACGAGTCGCATTGAACGAGGCGGTGAGCGATAGCGGGTTTCGCCTTTATCCGCATTCATCCGCGAGATTCGCGGGGAATCGGGTCTGGGTCGGGAGAATGAAAACGAGGATGATAACGAGTAGCGAGAACGATGGGCTGAAAGAAGTGACATCGCCGATTATTTATGGGCATAAATCGAGGCACTTTCTCTCTCACCTTCACTTCAGCTCACCAATCCTTAATCCACGCTCCATGCAACTCCGCCCACTCCTCACCAAGTTCGATACGATGGCCTCCGCTCTCCAATCTCCCCTGCTGCTGGTCATCCGGTTGTACTGGGGGATTTCGTTTGCCCAGACCGGCTGGGGCAAGTTGATGCATCTGGATAAAACCGCCGGGTACTTTGCATCACTGAATATTCCTCTGCCGAAGCTGAACGCGATCATGGTAGGCTCGACGGAATGCTTCGGCGGGGCACTGCTGGCACTCGGGCTTTTTGCCCGGCCGGCTTCGGTGCCGCTGATCGGCACGATGATCGTCGCCTATGCGACGACCGAACGTGAGGCGCTCTCAGTTATCACGAGCAACCCGGATAAATTCGTGACTGCGACGCCATTTCTTTTTCTGTTGGCGTCTCTGATCGTGCTCGCCTTCGGACCGGGCAAGTTGGCGCTCGATGCATTTTTCGGCAAGAGCCCTAACAAGTGACGCTCCGCTCTAATCCGGTCAGGCCATTACCACTACGGTATTGGCGAGCAAATCGTGAAGGCAGCGTTGATCGTCGCGAAATATGAAGAGACTATCGGCGAGGGCGTAGAAGGGGACCACGCCGATGAATCCATTGACGACGGCCCGGAGCAGAAAGACTTTCACGAAACCGGGGTTGGCTCCGTCCTCGAAGTTTACGATTTTGATGCTGAGTAATTTCTTGCCGATGCTTTGGCCGCGGGTGACGAGCAGGTAGATTTGAATCGCCAGCAGCAGCAGCAAGGTGCCCCCGAGAGTCGCGAATCCTCCGATCAGCAATGCGATGTTGGGCTGATTCGGGGTGGATAATATTCCCGCCGAGATTAAAATAATGAAACCCGGCATGATAAAGAGGCAACCCATGACGCCATCCAGAAGTCTAGCGCCGAGCCGTAACCAGCGACTTGCCAGATTGGGACTGAAACGCGGGGCGAAAACAATCGGCGTCACTGCTGACGAAGGTTGCGGCTGAGTCGAAGGGAGCGCTGGTGGGCCATTGAATTCGGCGAATTCGCTGAGGTTTTTCCACTCGGGGTCGCCGTCGCGCCGGGCTTTGGTTTGCAGATTGGCCCGACCAGTGGCGATCCATCCGTTGATTTGGTCAATCGTGACTGGACCGTATTCTTTGCCGTCCCCTCCGATGATGGTGAACATATGCCGGCGAAGTGTGGCGTTCGTCAGCGTTGGGTCAACGCTGTCCGCAGGCGAAGCTGGCGTTTCGTGTTATGTCTGAGCGCGGCAGACGCGTCACTTCAGCTTCACGACTTTGGTGCCGGCGATCAGATCGTGGATGCAGCGTTGGTCTTCGCGGAAGATGCAGAAGGAATCGGCCAGCCAGTAGAGTAGGCCTAAGAGCGGTATCTGTTTGATGATCCACGTGGGCAGGCCACGTAATAAAAATGATCGAATGGGCCCGCCGGGCTGATTATCCCGCACGCTGACGATTTGGATTCGCAAGAGTATTTTGCCAACCGACTGGCTGCGCAGACAGAGCAGGGTGATTTGTACCAGTGCGAGTACTGCCAGATAGGGCAGGGATTTGGGCATGGCACTGGCCGACATGTTTATGAGGGTCTCGAAGCTGGGCGTTTCGTTCCGGGTCATTTGTTCGGTGAGCGCGGTGGATAAGGCCATCGCGGCCGGCATCCAGCAGACCCATTGCAGGAAGCCATCAATCAACGCGGCGGCGAAACGCAGCCGCAATCCCGCGAGGGGCAATGCTTCCGGGATTTCAGGCACTGCCCGGCATGTCCGCCACGGCCCTGCTCGTCGCAATCCCTCGATGGGCAGTGCTTCTGGGAGGATCTCAGGCGTAGCGGAGGCGACTTCTTCGGCCGGGGGCAGCGGAGGCGGGACAAGTGACACAAGTGACGGTGCGGTGCCGGTCGGGACGAATTCCGGAAAATCCCCGAGCGTCTTCCACTCGGTCTCGTCGCTGCGACAGGCTTTGGTTTGCAGATTGGCGCGACCATCGCGGATCCACTCGATCACATTGCCGCGAGTGACGGGACCGTATTCTTTGCCATCGCTGCCGAGAATTTTAAACATGGGAGGACAACTTCAAACACAATTGCCGAAGGGTCAACCTCGGCGCGGCCTTGTTGGGGGGATTGTTGGCGGAGTTGTTGAACGTTGTTGCGAGACAAGCTCGCAACCTACGTCCAACCCCACGCCCACAGGCGCGGAGGACTGTGGCTACGTCAGGCTCCGCGGTAGGTGGCGCGCTCGTCGCGCCACGTTCACGTTGCGAGACAAGCTCGCAACCTACGTCCAACCCCACGCCCACAGGTGTGGAGGCCTGTGGCTACGTCAGGCTCCGCGGTAGGTGGCGCGCTCGTCGCGCCACGGTCACGTTGCGAGACAAGCTCGCAACCTACTTCCAACCCCAACCCCAACCCCAACCCCACGTCCACAGGTGCGGAGGCCTGTGGCTACGTCAGGCTTCGTCGCCTGACTTTTCGTGCACTTTTTGGCGGAGGGATTTGTTGGCTTTCTTCACGCCTTTCTTGCGTTCCATCTGCGCGCGGCGGTCGCCGTAGGTTTGCTCTTTCACCGTCGTGAGCAGCATGCGTTGGCAACTGAGCCAGCGGGCCTTTCCGAGTTTGCCGGCGGCGATCGCCGCTTGCACGGCACAGCTGGGCTCGACCGAGTGCGAACAGTCGCGAAATTTGCACTGGGTGGTCAGCGTGATGATATCTGCAAACGCCGCGCGCACTCCGGCTTCGGCGATCCATGGTTGGATTTCACGCATGCCGGGCGTATCGATCACGATGAAACCACCGGGCGCGACGAGCAGCTCGCGTTGCGTGGTGGTGTGCCGGCCCTTGTTGTCATCCTCGCGGACTTCCTGAGTGAACTGGAGATTTTCGCCGACGAGCCGGTTGATGAGGGTGGATTTGCCGACGCCCGATGAGCCGAGCAACGCGACGGTCATGCCGGGTTGCAAGTAGGGCGCGAGGGCTTTCAGTCCGCGACGCGTCTGCGCGCTGACGACGAACACCGGCAGGTCGGGCGCGGCACCGGCGATCTCGCGTTGCAAGGCTTCGGTGTCGTCGGCGAGGTCGGCCTTGTTGAGTAAAATAATCGGCTGCGCGCCGCTGGCCCACGTGGCAGCGAGATAACGTTCTACGCGGTGCAAGTGATAGTTGCCGTCGAAGGCGCTGACGAGAAACACCGTGTCGATATTGGCGGCGACGATCTGTTCGAGATCCTGTTCGCCGGCGGCCTTGCGGGAAAACTTCGTGCGGCGCGGCAACAGCGCGTGGATGTGCATCCGGTGTTCGTCGCCGGCCTGGGGCGAGACGGTCACCCAGTCGCCGATGGCGGGAAATTCCGCCGGCGTGACGGCGGCGTTGATATATTTGCCGGTGCACTGGCCGAGCTTCGCGCCGAATTCCCCCGTGACTTCGAAGTAGCCTTTGAGTTCCAGCGTGACGCGTGCAGGCAGGTGGCCGCTCGCCGCGTGGGGGGCGAAGGCTTGGGCAAAATAATCATTCCAGCCGAGCTGGGCGAGAGTCATGGAGTCATCTTGGCGGTTTTGATCGGCGAGGTGCAATGATACACTTCAATCGCGCCGCCTTGGGGAAACCGACCGGGACTTGCCGCTCGATAGCAAGGAGCCGGATTAGTTGACGGTATGACGGATGAAAAGACCGGCTGCTTTTTTTGGATTTTCTGCGGGTGGAACCTGACCTCCGGGCAGGTTGGCTTGCCTAAGCGAAGAAAGAAAACCTGCCCGGAGGTCAGGTTCCACCCAGGGGAAAATCCACTCAGAGCAATTTCGAACCTTCCGTTCCCGCACGCCAGAAGAGAGCCGTGCGGCCAACTGAACCGACGCACAAAGCTGGCGCGCACGTTTCCACCTGCGTGGTGAGCGTGGCGCGTTCATGCCGATCCTGGCCGCCACTGAAGCGCAGCTTCACGAGTTCGTGCGCCTCGAGCTGCTTGTTCAGTTCGAGGAGAAACGCCGGCGTCACGCCCTCGCGACCCAAGAACGCGGCGTCAGCCATCGTTTGGCCTAGGCCGCGCAATTTGGTTTTCTGGGCACCGGTGAGGGAAGGGAGTTCGGTCATGAAGTGAAAGAATTGAGCGGCATTTCCCGCCATTGTCCAGCGGGCAGGTCACCCAGATCCAAATGACCAAAATGCGACCGGTGCAGCGTCACTACTTCGCAGCCTTGGCTGGCGAGCATCCGGCGTACCTGATGATAACGGCCTTCCGTCAGCGTGAGTTCCGCTTCACGGGGACCGAGAATTTTCAACGTCGCCGGAGCGCACGGATCTTTTTCATCCTTCAGCAGCAACGTGCCGCTGGCGAAGAGCGGGATCAACTCGGGCGGCAAATCTTTATCCACCGTCGCGCGGTAGATTTTTGGCACTTTGTGTTTCGGCGAAGTCAGCCGGTGGACGAGTTCGCTTTGATCGGTGAGGAGGAGCAGGCCGCTCGTGTCTTTGTCGAGGCGGCCGATGGAGGTGATCTGCGGATTGCGCTGCCGCCAGCGCGGTGGGAGCAAATCGTAGACGCTCGGGCCTTCGCGGCTTTCGTGCGAACAGACAAGGCCGGTGGGTTTGTGCACCAGCAGCAAAATGCCTTCCAGCCGGTCGAGCGGTTCGCCATCGACGCGCACGGTTGCGGGATCGACTTTGTCGCCGAAGTAGTCGGCCACTTTTCCCGCGACGGTTACGCGGCCGCCCGCGATCCACATCCGCGCCTCACGGCGGGAGCAGTAACCAAGGTTGGCGAGCAGTTGATCGAGACGGCGCATGGCGTATTAGCCGCGAAAGAACCGGTCGGACTCAAAGAAATTCTGCGTTCCTTGCGTTTTTTGCGACCGAACCCCATCCTCGCTCGTATTTTATCCGTGCTGCGTATTTCCCTTTTCTCCCTCTCATTCTTGGCGGTGGTGCTTGCGGTGCTGAATTATGTTCGCGCCCCGGAAGGTCGGCTCTGGTGGAAAACCGCCCTCGTCGTCGGTGAGTTTGGTCACTGGCTCGTCCTGCTGCCACTGGGGGTTGCCGGTTTGGCTCTGTTCACTGCAACTGGTTCGGGGCGCACGCTGATCTTGCTCCTTTGTCTGCTGGCCTGCGTGGGGTTTCTTCGGCCCGCGTACAGCGCGGCACGGCTGCTGCCGGGGACTTTTTCGTGGTGCCGATTGTATTGGCCCGCGAAAATATCGGTCGTGCCGGTCCAGTCCGTTATCTATTCCCGGCCGGCGGGACAGGAGTTGTTGATGGACATTTATGAACCGCCCTTCGCCCAGGATTCTTCGGCGCGACGCCCCTGCCTTCTCGTGATTCACGGTGGCGGTTGGGACAGTGGCGATAATTCGCAATTACCCGAATGGAATCACCGTTGGGCTGGTCGTGGTTGGGTGGTGGCAGCGCTTAACTATCGGCTGGCTCCTGCCCATCCGTGGCCCGCGCAACGGGACGATGTGCACGCGGCTGTGGCCTGGTTGAAAGCCAATGCCGCCAAGTTCGGGCTGGATGAAAAGCGGATCGTGCTCCTCGCGCGTTCGGCCGGCGGCCAGATCGCGACGGCGGTCGCCTACGGGTCGCACGATTCAGCAATCCGCGGCGTGATTGCGCTCTATGCGCCGCATGACATGAAGTTTGCTTGGGGCGTTTCGCGTGAGGATGACACGCTGAATTCGATCAAGCTCATGCGGCAGTATCTCGGCGGACCGCCTGATACACCCGAGCGAATTGCTCGTTATGAGTCAGCGAGTGGTCAGTTGCTGGCGGTAAAGAATTCGCCGCCGACGTTGTTGATTCACGGTTACCCCGATACGTTGGTGTGGCACCGGCACAGTCGCCGGCTTGCCGCACAGCTCAGTGAACATGGGGTGGTACACACGCACATCGAATTGCCGTGGGCCGTGCACGCCTTTGATTACAACCCCGACGGCCCTGGTGGCCAAGTCACCGACCACGCCATCAGGGTTTTCCTTGATAACATCGCCCGTTGAGGGGAGGCCGAGATTGTAGTCTAATAGACTACAATCTCGGCTGGGATTTTTTAGCGGCCAGCGACTTTGATCCGTGTGCGCACCCGCACCCGCATCCGCATCCGCACCCGCACCCGCATCCGCACCCGCACCCGCACCCGCAGCAGCGGATCGTTTGCGGCAGATAGGGCATTCGGATTATTTGAAACTGATGCCAGAATTCTCGACCACGGCGTCGGCGGCGAGCAACCCATCCCGTGCCGGATCGAGTCGTTCGATGGAACTCTTACTGAGGCTCGCAAAATACCGTGACGATAGTGGGTCGGGCGGGACCGCGATGAGCGCACAGCTTCGGCGGCTGGGCCCGCCGCAATTTACGAGTGAAATTCGCCCAACCGGACGGCCCGGCGGTCCGTCCCTACCTGTAATCCTTTTTGTGAGTTGCGGCAGCGTCCGTGGGATAGGGCGCTTGTTGGCAATGATGGGCGCAGGCGCGGCGGTGAGGAGTAATTGCGCCGTGAACAATGGGAGTAATGCAATGGGAGGGATTTTCCTGAGGAAGAGGAAAGGTGGGGATGCCGCGGTGATATTCGCGGCGCGCGTGCGCCAGGTGCCGGTAACCAAGCGGGCCGAGAGCGGGAGGATTACCAAGCGCAGCGCACGCCGCCCAAGAGCAAGCGCGGCGTGCCGGTGTTGACGATTCCCTCGGTGCTGCGGCCGGTCTCGATACGGCTGTTGGTGAGATTTTCGACGGAGACATAGAATTCGCACTTTCCGGTGACGCGATAGCTCGCGCCGAAATCGACCACGAGAACGGCACCGAGCCGGAGGAGATTTTCGTCATCCTCGAATTGCCGGTCGAGTGCACGCAGGCGCGGGGTGAATAAAAGTCTTTTCGTCGGTTGCCACGAGGCACCCAAGGTGAGGGATTGGCGCGGCACTTGGGCGAGCCTTTTACCGACGAGCGCGGGTGCGACCGTGGCGCGGGTGACCGTCGCATCGTTGTAGAGATAGTCGGCGCTCAACGAGAGCGCGGGAGATGACTGCCACTTGGCGGAGAGCTCGAGGCCTTGCACGCGGATGCGATCAAGATTCAGGCGTTGCCGGCCCAGCCCGCCGGCGGGCACGAAGCCGACGAGGGGAAAATTTCCGGGCCCGCGGGCCAGGGTGACATTGGCGACCGCGTCGCTGAGGCTGTTCCAAAACAGGGCGGCACCGAGGGTGAATTTGTCCCGGGTGTGCTCGAGGCCCAACTCGGCGCTGGTCGCGTGTTCGGTTTTTAATGCGGCATTGGCTTCGGTGATGACGTTGCCGACGCGGAAGGGGCGGTAGAGTTCGTTCAGGGTGGGGCGGCGGAAAGAATGTTGGGCGGCGACGCGCACTCGCCAGTCCGGTGCAGTTTCCCAAACGAGTCCGGCGCTCGGGGAAAACTCCACTCCGTCATTCTTCGCGTAGGTTTCGTCACGCAACACAGCGCCGGTGGCCCTGGAGGTTTCCCGGCGGTGTCCGTTTAGTTCGCGCCAAAAATCCCATCGGCCGCCCAAGGTGCCGCGGAGATTCGGGGCGAGTCGCCGCTGATGCAGGGCGAATAATCCCGTGATGTCCTGCGTGCCACCGGCGAGGCGTTGCCGGGTGAAATCGCCATTGGTGTAGGTGAAATATTCGCGCGTCTCGCCGCGCACCTTGCGGTAGTCGAGCCCCAGATTGTTTTGCGATCCGTCGGGGTGATTCAGCGAACCCGTCCAAGCGGCCCCGAAAGCGGTGGCCGGCACGGCGTACTGGTTGCTCGCGGGCGTCTCGGCGGTGCGCGTGGCGTTGACCGAGCTGAAGGTGCTGGCGAACGTCTGGTCTTGCGCGTAGGCGAGCGCGGACCAGGAAAAATTTTTGGAGGGATGAGCGTTATAGACGACGGAGCCGAAATTTTCGTGCGAAGAATTGCGTTGCTCAGGTGTGCCGTTGTTGCGGGTCTCGGCGAAGGTGCGGGCTGAGACGGTCAACTCATCCGTGGTTCCGACTGGTTGGGTCCAGCGCGCGGCGAACCAGTGGTGTCGGCTAGCCGCCGCAATATCGATGGGCCCGCGATCTTCCGGGGCAACCAGTGAAAAACCATCGAAGGCAAAGTCGCGACCGGAAAGTTGCAGCGTACCGGTCCCGATGGTTTGATCGACCGAGAGCTCCGCACTGCGCAACCCGTAAGCCCCCCCGGTGACCGCCAGCCGTCCCGTTGGCTTTAAATCAAAGTACCCCAATAGGGTGCTTGTGGCTGGAGTGGTCGGGGTTTCCTCGGACGCTTCCGAGCGAAAGTAACCTATTGGGTTACTTGTGGATTGGTGGGAAAGGAGGTGTACGATGCCGCCGAGGGCGGCGTTGCCCCAGGCGGTGGCACCGCCGCCACGGATCAGCTCGGCGCGGGCAAGGGATTCCCGGGGAACCTTGCTCCAGGCGACCCAGCCGCCGAAGGGATCGTTGAGCGGCACCCCATCGAGCAAAACGAGGGATCGGCTGGTCCCGCTGGGGCCGAGGCCGCGGAGCGACACGCCTTGCGCGGTGGGATTGGCGGTGAGACTCCCGCTGCGACGGAAAAGACTGAAGCCGGGGATCGTGCGCAACGCATCATCGAGCGTGGCCGTAGGCGTAGCGCGCAAAGTTTCACCGGGAAGAGTCGTGACCGAAAAGGGAATCTCGGCCGCGGGCGTGGGAGCGCGTGAAGTACTGACAACGAAATCAGGGAGGACCACTTGGGCCAGAGCAGGATTTATGAGCAGCGAGCCCAGAAGAATCCCGGTGAATATTCCGCAAGAGAATTGCCGCTGAGGGGGCGGACTGGAGGGGCAGGATGCTCGTATGCAGCGGCGGATTTTTTTCATAAACGCGAAACGAGCGTGCGCAGGATCATCCCGGGTGCAAGTGCGGGCACTGATGCGTTTTGGGTGGGGGGCGCATCTGCCGGTTGGCGGTGGGCCAAAGTCCCTGAGGGAGAGGTTATAGAGCCCACGAAGCTGGCGGAACTCGATCTGAACGTATCGGCGTTACCGCCAACCGGCTGATGCGCCCTTGGTGGGCACGGCGGATTTTTGCACGGTGCTTTGCCCTGTAGCCGCGATTCAATTTCACGCAGAAAGAATCATAATATGAAGCCGCTCTCACGAGTGAGAAGTGACGTTTCGCTATCGGATTGCAATCCCGTGCGAAAATCCGCCGTGCCTTGGTTGGGAGACCGGAAAGTTTAGTCTCGCGCAGGCGTCGGCTTCGGGGAAACCTTTTTCCCTTATGGCTAACTGGGAATACAAAGTTATCAGCAGCGGCAAGGGCGGCTTCGCGTCGCCAGCGCTGATGGAAAAATTTATCAACGACCTCGGGCAGGAAAATTGGGAGATCATCAGCTTCCATCAGCCGCCCGAGAATGCCTTGGCCTTCACCGGCCTCGCGCGTCGTACGACCCAGCGGGATTGGACGCTGGAAGATGCCGCGAAGGCTGCCGCCCGCGCCGAGACCGACAAACTGCGCGCGGAATTCGAGGCGAAGTTCAAAGCCGCTTCCGGCGTGCCGCAACCCGCGGGGGCGGAAGAATCGGGCGAGACGTTCCTCGCTGAGGAGAAAGCCGGTGCCGAGGGCAGTATTCGTCGTCTGCGCGATACGTCGCGCGACGATGATCCCGATGCGCCGGAAGAGGAGAGCGGGGCGGCCCCGAAGAATGACTGGGATAAACTCGCTTCTGAAGATGAGTTGCCGAGCTTTTTCGACGCGATGCGGCCGCACATGCGCCGCAATCAGCGTGGTCCGGGCATGAGTGTGGGGACTGATTTTCTCGCCAAAAAATGGCGGCTCGAAGAATCCGATATTAAAACCGCGCTCGTGGAGTGCGGCATGCAAATTCCGGCCGATGAAAATGCGAAGCCCGTGTACGTGGAATACGAGGGCGAACTTTATTGGGTGAATATCAACCGACGCGGCGAGATCTGGATTAATCTGCGCGAGAAACCCGAACCGGTATTTCGCATTGTGCCAGGCAAGCGTCTCACCGAGGAAGAAGTCCCGGTGACGGAAGCACCCGCACCTGCGGCGGTGCCCCGTGAGCATTTCGTGCCGAAGTCGCACACGGCGGAGCAGACGAAGGCACCGGTTGGCGGCAGTCATGAGTCGGGGTATAAAGCCGCTCCCACTCAGCAGTCGCATGCCGCACCCTCATCGCCCCCCCGCGAACAATTGCCCCGCACCTTGCTCGACAAGATTCGCGGGATGATGCGCCGCAATCGCCGCGGCAATGGGATGTCGGGCAGTTTTCCTTTTCTCCTCAAAGCGCTGAAGACCACGGAGGCCGGTTTGCTCGAGCAGCTCGCGGCGCTCGGACTCGTGTTGCAGGATGAGCGTGATCCCAAACCCGCGTTTCATGAGGAAGGTGATTTCCTTTACTGGATGAACAAGAATCAGCGCGGCGAGATTTGGATCAACGCGCGCAAAGAGCGGCGGCAAAATGCCGGCGGACCGCCGGTGGAGGGCGAAGGCTCGGACAATGATGATGAGTCCGTGCCCGGTGCTTCTGTGGCTGCGCAAGAGGGATCAAGCGCGGCGGTTGCGGCTGATTCACCCAGTGCCGCCGCAACGGTTGCGGCGGTCCCCATGGCAGCGGCGCCTGTCGCCTCGGTCCCGGTTGAACCGGCGGCTCCCCATGCGCATACGCTCGCGGCGGTGCGGTTGCTTTTGCAGCCGAAGAAGCGCGGTGAAGGGGTGGCGGCACTCGTGAACGAAGTCGCGCAGCAACTCGGGCAGACACCGGAGCGCCTCGTTGAAGCGCTGGCCGCGGCCGGAGTGAACGAGCCTGCCGATGCGGACTCGAAGCCGACGTTTGGGGAAAATGCCGGAGAAATTTTCTGGCTGAATCGCAATGCGAAAGGGGATCTTTGGCTCAATGCCAAGGCTTCGAAAGCGTCGGCCAAGAAATCGCGTAGCAAGAAAGCGGACGACGAGGCTTCGGGCGACTGAGTGGGTTGTTCAGTGAATTTGAAATCAGGCGCAGCCATCGAGCTGCGCCTTTTTGCGGGAGGCGGCCAGTGGCTTGAGGTGGCACGGGTTTGCGGATTCACCGCGCAGGCCTCTGCGGAGGTGGAACCCGATCTCCGGGCCACGGCCGTTGAGTGAAGGCCAAAGACAGCCTGAATCTGGGGTAGGGCCGGCCCTTGTGGCCGTGCCGGTATGCGCGAAGTCGGCACGCCCACTAGGGGCGGCCTTACAAAGGAGCAAAGAAAAATCATAAAAGCGGTAAGGCAAAATTGCTTTTACCGTGCGCTCGGTTCCTTCACTCAACGGCAGTGGATTCCCGGGTGGGCCGTGGTTTGCCGCGAGAGTCGGTGCGCAGCGTGTGGGTAGCCTCGTTTGAGGGCGCCGCCCGAAAACGGGGCCGCCAGACACCGCGCTTTCGCCTGCGGCTCAAGCGCGGCTACTCCCGGCCAGAAGCCCGCCCGGCTTGTCCGGCGTAGCCTTGGCGAAGTCGGCTTAGGTGTTGGCCGCCACTCCCCGTGAAAACAATTCGGTGATGATATCCTCGAGTGGTACGTCTTGAATGGTGATGTCGTCGACGGCGCCTTGCGTAAGGATTTGCTGGCAGACAGTGGTGACGTGTTCGCTGGGCACGTGGAGGAGGATTTCGCCGTCGTCGCAAACTTTGGCGGTGCCGTGGGCGGGTTTCCAGTCTGTGGTGAATGAACCTTGGCCCGCAGCATTGCTCAGGCCGGAGCGGGGCTTGAATCTGATGATGCGTTGCCGGGCACCGGCACCGGTGATGCGATCGAGGCCGCCGTCATAGATTTTTTTGCCGTGGTCGATCACGATGACGCGTTCGCAGAGCGAGGAGATGTCCGCCATGTAATGGCTGGTGAGGAGGATGGTGGTTTTATAGCGGCGGTTGTAATCACGCAGGAATTCGCGGACGGATTTTTGCGAAATCACGTCGAGCCCGATGGTCGGTTCGTCGAGGAAGAGCACGCGCGGGCGGTGGAGGAGGGCGGCGATCAGTTCCATTTTCATGCGTTCGCCGAGGGAAAGCTCGCGGACCATGACGTTGAGTTTGGGCCGGACGCTCAGCAGATCGACGAGTTCATCGAGGGTTGACTGGTATTGCTGTTGGTCGAGGCCGTAGATGGCGCGGAGCAGGTAGAATGATTCTTGGGCGGGCAGATCCCACCAGAGTTGGTTTTTTTGGCCGAGCACGAGAGCGAAGAGCCGGCGGTATTCATTTTCGCGTTTGGTCGGATCGAAACCAGCCACGCGGGCGGTGCCGCTGGTGGGATAAATCAGGCCGGAGAGCATCTTGAGGGTGGTGGTCTTGCCGGCGCCGTTGGGACCGAGGAAACCAACCAGTTCACCCTCCTCGATGTTGAAACTGATGTTGTCGGCGGCACGGGTCTCTTCGAATTCGCGTTTGATAAGGCCCTTCACTCCGCCCCAAAAGCCAGGCTGTTTCTTGTAGGTGCGGAAGACGCGTGTGAGATTTTCGACTTCAATCATGGAGAGGGTCGAGTGAAGTGCGCTTCAGTCTGAAGGCAATCGCGGGATGAGGGGAGTGAAATTTCGTCCGGGGGCAGGTGGTCGATGCGTCATACGTTCGTGTGTGGGAAGCGGAGGAAATTTAAACCGGTTCTGGTTGATCGAAAAAAATCCGCGCCAAAAAATCGGTGTACAAGATTCTTTGCTTCACGAAATATTACCCGGGGCGAAAGAATCCCTCACGCTCCGCAGGAAATGCTGGGTGATTCATGGGAGACTGATTGGGGCAATATACTCAGATCCATGCCCAGTGCGTTAAATGGCCGTAAAGCACGTGTGTCATAGGCACTTATGAATGAAGAGTCCTGTCTGTGGTGACGACTTATAATTTAGCACTAAAGACCAATGAATGCATTCAAGTTCCGTTTTGTACTGATCACCACCAGTCTAATCGCTGCTTTTTTTCTAACAAACAGCGTAGCTCAGGCGGCCTCCGCTGATGTAGCAACCGGCCAGTCGGTCACGTTATCTGCCACGGCGGATGGATCGGCTCCGTTTACCTACGTTTGGTATAAAGACGGGGTGGTGCTGTCGGGGGCGACCAACTCCACTTACACGATCAGTAGTTTTCAGCCGACGAATACCGGGACCTACTACTCGGTCATTTCTAATTCGTCCGGTTCCACGACTTCAGCTAATGCAATACTCGCGCTCTCACTGGTGACTGCGGCCCCAGCCTTCACGACCCAACCGGTTAGCCAGACGGTAGCTGCGGGCACTGCCGTTACTTTCACGGCCGGTGCGAGCGGTAATCCGACGCCGACCTACCAATGGAAAAAAAGTGGAGTGAATATCAGCGGAGCCACCAGCGCAACGTACACAATTGCCAGCACGGTGAGCGGTGACGCCGGCACTTATACGGTAGTGGCGACCAATTCGGTGAGTTCCGTGACGAGCAGTGTGGCCGCATTGACGATCAGTAGCACGACGAGCGCGCCTGCTTTCACCACTCAACCAGCGAGTCAGACTGTGACTGCGGGTGGTTCGGTGACTTTTTCTGCCGCCGCGAGCGGCAATCCGATCCCGACCTATCAATGGAAGAAGGCTGGGGTAAACATCAGCGGAGCGACCAGCGCTTCCTACTTGATTGCCAGCACGGTGACCGGTGATGCCGGCAGTTATACGGTGGTGGCGACGAATTCAGTCAGTTCAGTCACCAGCAGCGCGGCCACTTTGACGGTCAATGCGGCGGTCACTGCGCCGACAATTTCTACCCAGCCGGTCAGCCAGACGATCGTGGTGGGCAATTCGGTTACCTTCTCGGTGGTGACCAGTGGTTCGCCGACGCCGACCTATGGCTGGCACAAGAACGGAGTCGGGATACTTGGCGTGACCGGCCCGTCGTACACCATTGCCAGTGTTACCTCGGGTGATGCCGGAACCTATATGGTGGTGGTGGGCAATACCGCCGGGACGGTGTTTAGCAATGATGCAACGTTGACGGTGAATGCCGCGACTCGTGCTCCAGCGTTCACGACGCAACCCGCCAGCCAGACGGTGACGGCTGGGGCCTCGGTGACTTTCACCGCAGCGGCCAGTGGGAACCCCACGCCGACCTATCAATGGAAAAAGGCCGGGGTGAATATTTCGGGTGCGACCAGCGCATCGTACACGATTGCCAACACGACGACCGGAAGTGCCGGAACCTATACCGTGGTGGCGACCAATGTGGTGAGTTCAGTGACGAGCAGCACGGCCACGCTGACCGTGAATTCTTCAGTCATCGCCCCCAGCGTCGGCATCATTGCCTTTAGCGTTGAGTAAGCGAATTGCGCCGAGGGAGGCTCCCCATTGCGTTGAAGACATCGACCTCATGGTGCCCAGTCATATTGGTTCCAGGTTCAATTTTGCAGAGCAATCCGTCGGGTTGCCGCTGATCAGCTTCGCACTCCGTCTCGTGGCTCCGGGGGTTGGGTGGTCGCCGATTTTCATATCGGCGACAGCGGGTCGGTGGGCTCCACGACGGGCTCAGGTGGGCTGAGCCCAGCCGACGGGATTCCGTTGAGTGAAATCACGTCAGGCTCCGCGTTCTCCACCACCTCCGCATTAATTGTATTTTATCCCGATTCGCCACGGAGTTGAGCTCACCCACATTCCTCGGGATCAGGATGTCTCAGGTTCCGGCTCAGCGTCCGAGCTTCCGGTAATCCACCACGGTGTGGCTGATCGAGCCGGACTCCACGCATTTCAAATCGGTGAGCGGATGCGGTGGGGAAACATCTTCGCCCGCGGTCCAGATGAGCCGGTGCGTGCCATCGTCATTCGCCGGGGAAAATAATCCGGGCACGAAGTACATCGCAGGCACAGTGCGCTCCACCTTCGTATCGGGCCGGCATGGGTAGGGAAAATTGACATTGTGAATCGTGAAACTGCGCGGAGCTGTCGCCGGCAACAATTCCCCGGCGAGGCGCGCCGCGTGCGTTGCCGATGCCTTCAGCGTCGCGAGCAGCTCGGCATCAGGTTGGCCGCCCTGGTCCTTCAAATGATAATAAACTTCCTCCGGGATGTCCTGGGAAACGGCCATCGCGGGCAGACCGTGCAGCGCGCCTTCCCACGCCCCGGCGACCGTTCCGCTGGCGAGAATGAAACCGAGCGAGCAATTGAAACCGGCGTTGATCCCGCTCACGACGCCATCGACTTTCACCGGCAGCAGATGCGCGATGCCGATGTTTACGCAATCGCACGGCGTGCCATCGACCGTCCACGTCGGGCAACCGAAGCCATGATCGCCCGCCTCGGACTTCACCGGACGGCTGCGGGTTTTTGAGGCGCTGGTCCAACTCTGCTCCTTGAGTGGCGCGACCACATAAAGTTCATGCCCGGCTTTTTTTAGCGCGGCAATGAGCTCGTGGAGGAAAGGAGACGAGATGCCGTCGTCGTTGGTAACCAGAAGTCGCATGGGAGGAGAAGGGAAGTGGCCGATCTAAATTCCCTCCTGCCCACGCGTCGAGTGCAGACATCATCCGGTTGGGAAATCCCGAATCCAGCCAAGGGAATACTGGGGTTTGCGAGAAAGAGCTGAAGATCAGACATGAATGGCGCTAAGTTAAGGCGGTTGGTCGTCATGCTACCGTGCGTGATCAGGCCAACTATTTTGCATGAGGCATGTAGGGCCGGCCCTTGTGGCCGTGCCGGAGGGCGCACCGGAAACGGCTCGCCCACCAGAGGCGGCCCGACGAAATTCCGCAGCAAATCATCGCAGACGAAACGTCAGGCAGTCGATGAACATGCCGCTTAGCTTAGCGCCATTCATGTCTGAGGTTTGGCGAAGGTTGGGCATTGCCTGTCGAGGGGGGGCGAACGCCGTGGTAGGTGGCGCGCTCGCCGCGCCACGGGCGTGTTGCGAGACAAGCTCGCAACCTACGGGACGAGGCGTGTTGCGAGGCTAGCTCGCAACCTACGGGACGAGACTTGGCGAAGGTGATGCCGCCGCCGCGAACGTGGTTGGTGGCGCGCGTTCCGGCTGCCGCAAGCTGCGGCCCTGCATTAAAGCACGCCGTGTTTCTTCCCGTCCGTTGCCAAACGTGTTTTGCGGTTTGGGACTGCCTCATTCCGGTTTACCTGAGGTGATAGGCGAGGGTCAGGCCGCTGAGATACACGCAGCCCAGCGCGGCTTCGAAAATGCCGATGCGTTTGGCGGGTAAATTTGGCCGGAGTGAAAGCAGGAATATGATGGTGCGCAGGAGGAGTGCGGCTACCAGCAGGGCGGCCGTTGTCGGGACGATCTGTTGCCGGACAAGCAGGGTGATGGCCAGGGTGGCGGCACTCGCGGTAGCTATGGCGTTGGCAAGATGGACGGGCTGACCTTTGGCGCGGCGCAGGTAGGTGCGCACTGTGAGAATGGTGGGAAGGCTGCGGGCCAACATGACGGCGGCTAACCCCAATGAGATGGCGGCGCTCCAGCCTGCGAGGGTGGCCATGGTGGCGGGAAGCAGGGCGAAGACGGCGCTGCCGGATAATTCCGCTTCGGCCTCGCGCATGTCGTTGTGCAAATCGAACCAAAGAAAAATCGCGGCGAAGGGCACACAGAGCAGCAACGGCCATAGCGCGGTCCATGATGCGAGCAACGAGACCGAAATGATTCCGGTGAACGCGAGTGCGCTCCAAACGAGCGCCCATTGTCGGGCCGGTCCGCGGCGGGCGTCCGTCGCGGGGAGCGTGGTCGCGAGTTTCAGCGGGCGGCGCACAAAAAATCCGGCGGCGACGGCGGCGGCGAGCACGAATCCCGCACGCGAAGGAGCGACGAGCAGGCCGAGGGCCACGGGTTCGAATGCGAAGGACCAACTGCCATGTTCCTTGGGCAGGACGAGTGTGCGAAACGATGCGGAGAGCGCGTGGGACATGGCAGCGACTCTACGCGAGCGCGGGGAATGACGCCTTGATGCGGATCAAGGGGAGCGGGATTGCAATCAGTGTTGTCGGTGGCGTGCGGGCCACGCCATTCTGCTGGCCAGCAGAACGAGACAAGCTCGCAACCTAGGGGATCAAGGAGTGGAGGATTGGCGGTGGTCGCCGATTCTTGTCGAGCCGTAGCATCGGCGAAGGCTGATCCACAACGGCGATAAGCGGCGGTGTGGAAACCGCCGCCCACCACGGAAAGATTCCGTTGCCAAGTGGTGTTGCGACTCGGACCACGTTGTCGCTTCGCTCCAACGTGGCTACTTGAGGCAACTGGCCAGCGCGGCGGTGGCTTCGGCGAGTCCGCCTTGGAGGCCGGTGCGCTGATGCACGATTTCGCCTTCGGAGTTCAGAATCGTGACGAGGTTTGAATGGGCGAAGGAGCCGTCGGCTTCCTGTTTGAATTTCACGCCGAGGAGGGCGGCGAGTTCGCGGACGGAGTCGTTATCGCCGCGCAGGAGAATCCACTGAGCGTCGAGGCCGCGTTGCGCGCGATATTGGGCAAGCGCGGCGGTGGTGTCGCGGGTGACATCAAAGGAGACGAGGACGAAGATGGTCTTGCTGCGTTGCTCGGCTGAGAGGCGACCTTGGATGGAAAGCAGATCGGTGACGGTGAGCGGGCAGGCGTAACCGCAGGAGGCGAAAAACATATTCAGCACGACGGGCCGGCCGCGCAGCGAACTGAGGGCGAAGGATTTTCCGGAGTCGTCGGTGAAGGTGCCGTCGCTTTGGTAGAGGGAGGAGCGGGTGAAGTTTTCGATTTGGGATTGGGGATTTTGGATTGGTGTGGCGGCGCAACAGGCGGGGGGCTTGGGGGTGACGACGGGTGCTGGTTTGCAGCAAGCGTCTTTCTCTGCGATGGGGCCGGCGGTGGTGCCTGCATCCTCCTTCGCCATGGCTACGGAGGACAGGGGCAGGCTGATGCAAAAGAACAGCGTGGTGAGAGTGAGGAGGGAGAGGGTTTTCATGGAGGGAGAACGAGAATGATCATTCGGGGAGAACCTGCGCGCAACGGAAGCCGAGGGAGCTGGTCGTGTTGTTGGCTTTGAGGGAAGAGCGGAGGGCTTGGCGCATGAAGGCGGCGTAGTCAGTGGTGTCTTTCGCGCCGACGGAGCCGGCACCGCAGAAGAGATCGCGCTCGAGACCGGAGTCGGCGCGGGATTCGCCGGTGACCATCGCGGTGTTGAAATCATCGACCCATTCCCAGATGAGACCGTGGAGTCCGCGCACGCCGTAGAAATTTTTCTTCGCGGTGGCGACGTCGGCGAGAATCGGAGGCACGGGGCGCGCGAGCCAGGCGTAGAGATCGCGGCTGAGTTGCTCGTCGTTTTTGCCGTCGGCGCGGGTGTAGCCGGCGGAGGCGGCGAATTCCCATTCGGCGGTCAGCGGCAGACGTTTGCCGGTCCAGCGAGCATAAGCGCGGGCGGCGAACCACGAGACGCGGATGACGGGCGCGTGCTCTGGTGCCTGATCGCCGAGGAGGAGATCGTCAGTCCAGTTTTCGAGATAGGAGGAATCGGCGAAGAGCGGGCTGACTTTGGAGCGTTGCCACTTGGGGTTCGCGGTGACGAAGGCGAGAAATTCGGCGTTGGTGACGGGGAGTTCGTCGAGGAGAAATGCGGCGACGTTGATTTGGGCGGCGTCTTTGAGCGTGCGCTGGAGGGGGACGTAGATGCCGGCGGGGAGGAGCACCATGCCGGCAGGCACAGGAGAAGTTGAGCGTTGAGAGCTGAGAGTTGAGAGTGAAGGCGACGGAGCGGCGAAGGCGGGGCCGAAAAAAACCAGCCCGACGAACGCGAGGAGCGTTCGGAGGCTGGGGGGAATTTGGCGGAGCGGGAGCATCTGTTTTGTAGGGCCGGTGCTTGCGCCGGCCTTGAGCGCTCGTTCTGAGGTGCCGGAGGGAAAGGCCGCCGCAAGCAGCGGCCCTCCATTTGGAATCAGCGTTTTTAAATCAGCGGGTTTCGTTGCGGATGGCTTTCACTTGGTCGGCTTTGAAAGCGTCGCCTTTGTTGCCCCAAGTGTTGTACACGTAGGTGAGGACGTCGGCGATCTGGGCGTCGGTGAGCACAGCTTCTTGCGGCGGCATCGCGCTGTTGTAGGTGGTGCCGTTGACGGTGATCGGGCCGGTGAGTCCCTTCAGCACGGTGCGGATGGAGCGATCGCGATCGGCGAGCATGTAGTCGGAAGCGGCGAGGGGCGGGAAGGCCATGGGGAGACCTTTGCCGTCGGGTTGGTGACAGGCGAAGCAGAGGCCCATGTAGACTTGTTTGCCTTTCTCGATTTGCATTTCTTTCGTGAGGCTGGCGATGACGGGATTGGCTTTGGTCTCGGCGGCGATCTGCGCTTTCAGTTCGGCTTCGCGCTTGGAGGAGTCGGAACCGGCTTCGGCTTGCGCGCCGAGATAAACGGCGTCCACTTCCTTGCCGGAATAGATCACGCGGTTTTCGGGACCGGTGACTTTGAGCATGCCGAGGGCACCTTTGTTGAACGCGCGGGTGAGAGAATGATCGACGAGAATGTAGGTGCCGGGGACGTCGACCTTGAACTCGACGATGGCCGAGCCGCCCGAGGGTACCATCGTGGTCTGGACGTGTTCCTGAATGTGTTTCATGCCGCCCTCGGGCCAGAGCTTGTCGAAGATCTCACCGATGATGTGGAAGGAGGAGGTGAGGTTGGGGCCGCCGACGCCGAAATAAATTCGGACGCTTTCACCGGTTTTGGCGGTGATGGCTTTGTCGCCGACGAGAGAACCGACGGAGCCGTTAAACAGGATGTAGGGCGGACGTTCGTCGATGGCCTTGGCCATGTCGAAGGATTGCAGGCCTTCTTCGCCGAATTTTCCGGTGGTGTAGAACTCGCCTTGCATGACGTAGTATTCCTTGTCGACGGCGGGCAGGCCGTCTTTGGGTTCGACGAGGATGAGGCCGTACATGCCGTTACCGATGTGCATGGGGACGGGAGCGGTGGCGCAGTGATAAACGTAGAGGCCGGGATTCAGCGCTTGGAAAGTGAATTGCGAGCTATGGCCCGGCGCGGTGAAGGTCGAGGCTGCGCCGCCGCCGGGACCGGTGACGGCGTGCAGATCAATGTTGTGCGGGAGTTTCGAGGACGGGTGATTATTCAGGTGAAACTCCACGACGTCTCCCTCGCGGATGCGGATGAAGGAGCCGGGGACGCTGCCGCCGTAGGTCCAGAAAGTGAATTCCACGCCGTCGGCGAGGCGGCCGACAACTTCGCGCACTTCGAGATTCACGACGACGCGCGCGGCGTATTTGCGTTTGATCGGCGCGGGGACGTGCGGGGGCGAGGTGAGGATCGCCTGCTCAATGGGCAGAGCGAGAACTTCGGCGGGGAGGACGACAGGGCCCTTCGTATCGGAGGGACCTTCGGCGGCGCGCACGAGCGTGGCGGTGATGAAAGCAGCGGCTAGGGCGAGCCCGGCCACCGCGAGAGCGGTAGGAATGCGTGGATTTTTCATGGGATACGGAGCATAAGTTAACGGAGTAGGGGAAATCAGTCTGGGTAATGGTTGGTGAAAGCTGCGCAAAATTTGTCGTTGGTTCAGTAGGGAGTATACGACACGCAGGGGCCCGACGGCCTTGATCTGCATCAAGATCCGGGTGGATTTCCATGTCTGCGGGTTGCCTGATCGATTTGTGTTCGGTGTTTTTCCCGGAGGGCCGCCGCGTGTGGGCGCGCCGGGTGTCGGGGTTCGACCACAAGGGCCGACCCTACAAATTCATCGTCATTGGCAAAAGGGTGATGCCTCCGCGCTAACTCACTCAAGAGTGCGGCAGGACGCAGTCTATCGAGGGAGCGCGTTTCCCGGCTACGGCGAAAACCTGTCCGGAGGTCAGGTTCCACCCAAGAGGGCGGACTACTGATACAGCTTAATCAGCACTGCGGTGCGGACCCAACCGGTCTGGCCGCCGGAGAAAGTGAGGCGCGTCCAACCGAGAAATGTTTTATCAGCTACGGCGATCGAGCCGGCGGAGAGTGGGGAGGTTTTCTGCGAAGTGCCGGCTTCGGTCGGAATGCTGCGCAGCACCGAGGCTTGCCAGACGAGGGCGACATCGGGATGCGCGAGGTGGCCGTAGGTGCGCAAGCTGTAGCTGGCGGCGGCGGCGAGCAGAATGGCGACGAGGATGGAGAGGAGCGCGGCGGGTTTGGCCCATGATCCGATCCGGCCATAGCCTTTCAACAGCAGGAGCATGAGCGCGGCGGCGATCAGGAATGAAGCGCCGATGAGAATCAGTTGCCAGCCACCGGGAGAAGCGTAACGGGCGAGTTGATAGCGGCCTTTGCCTTGGGAAAATTCCACGAGTTCCGCCGGAGCGAGGCCGGAACGCTGAAGGCCGAGCGCGAGGGCCCAGCGGGTTTCAGGCGCGGCGGGCGCGAGCAAAAAGGCGCTGGTCCAGTGCGCGGTGGCTTCGGCCCAGCGGTCTTGCTGGGAGAGGGCGAGTCCGAGATTGTGACGGGCGGTCCAAGTGGAGGGCGTGGCTTTCACTTCGGCCTGCCAGATTTTTTCGGCGGCGGGGAAATCGGACCGAGCGTAGGCTTCGGTAGCGGTGTTGGCTTGGAGGGGAGAGGGGACTGATAGGACGGTGAGGACGAAGAGGACTGAGAGGAACGGGAGGAGATTTTTTGGGAAGAAGAGTGAGAAGAAATCCCAGCCGGGAATTTTCACGGCGGTTAGGGCGCGTGCGGCGCGTGCGGGCCAGTCGGCGGGGAGTTCGCTGGCCGAGCCGTGCAGGGTGCGGTCAGCTTCGTGCCAGAGAGTCGTCCAAGTTGCGGCGGCGTCGCGGGAATGGGCGGCCACGCGGTCGTGGAGCAGCGGGGCACCGGGGGCGGCGTGGGAGATTTCCCAGAGGGTGGCAGTGTGGTGCTGCCAGTGACTGAGTTGAGCGTTGAGCGTTGAGCGTTGAGAGCCAGAGCCACGGATTTCGGTCACAGTGGTTACGAGTTTCGTCAGGGCGGCGCGGCGGTGGCGTTGGGGATCGAGGGCGCGCGAACGCAGCGCGGCGAGGGTCAGCCAAGCGAGCAACGTGGCGAGCAGGGCCGGTGCAGTGGCTGCGAGCCAGAGGCTTTGCTGGACGAAGGGAACGATGCCGGTGCGACTTTCCGTGAGCGGATCGCGGGGCAAGTTCTCGGGCGGCAATGGAGGAACTGCGGTGGGCAATTTTGGTATGGTGGCTTGGTTGGCGGGTGGGAGATTGAGCGAGAATTGCACGGGTGCGCCGACGATGTTTTGCGGGAGCGGCGTGACGGAGACGGCGGAAACATTTACCGTAACGGCTTCGGTGGAGATCGTCTGATAGCTGCCGCTGGCGGTGTTGAAATAAGTGAACTTGACGGGGCCGAGGAAATACGCGCCGGTCTTGGTCGGCACGAGCACGACGTCTTCGCTCAGCGTGCCTTCGAAGAGGGAATTGTCTTTCATCGTGCGTTTCGACTTGGGTTGCACGACTTGGAAATCGTTGGAGACTTCGCGTTGGGGCAGGCCGGGAAGGTCGGGCCAGTTGCCCGTGCCGGTGAGCTCGATGGTCCACGTGACGGGCTCGCCGACGGCGGGAGTGGTCGGAACGATTTTGGAAACGAGGGCGAACTCGCCGACGGTGCCGTTGAAGCCGGGCGGAGCGGGCGGCAACGGGCGGACGGTGATGTCGATGGGCTCGGTGGTCAGGATGCGTTGTTCGACGGAAGGGCTGGAGAAAAGACCGAAGCCAGTCTGGCCGACGACGAAATTTGCCATTTGCGTGGCGGGCTTGAGCGTGAAGTTGCCGGCTTGTTTGGCGTAGCCGTGAGTGGTTTGGGTGATGATCACCCGGCGTTCATTGCGTTCTGTGGTCTCGACTCCTTCAAGTTTGCTCCAGTCCTCCAGGACCAAGGGGGCGGCGGGCCAATCGACGACACTCGCGGGCGAATGAAAATAGCGTTTCACCACATTGAGTGTGTAGGTGACAGGAAATGTTTCCCCGGCCCAGAAAGTGGTTTTCGGTAAATTGATTTTGGCGGACGAGATGTCGTCCAAGGCCAGACCGGTGCCGCCCACGGTGGCATCGCCCACGGTGTAGCTGGCGGCTTTGACGCGCAGGGCGCCTTTATCCGTGGGGACTTCAAATTCCGGTATAGTGACGAGGGCGCGTTTGCTGGGCCGGACGGGAAATACGAGTGAGTAGCGGCGTGAGACCTTGAAATTCACCATGCTGGTTTCGCTGCTTTGTGAGGGATTCCCGAAAGTGATACCTTCGACCTTAGGCAATCGGAACTTAGCCACTTCCGGCTCGCAGTTTTCGAAAACGAGGGCGAGCTCCGTCACTTGATTGTAGCCGAGTTGGCCGCCCGGTGGTTCCCAACGGACGACTTGGGCGAAGGCGGCTAAAGGAAGCAACGCCAGCAAAAGCAACCCTCGTAACGTGCCATTGCGAGAAGCGGAGCGACGGAGCAATCCAGTCGTGCGGGCTGGATCGCCACGCCCGCTACCCGGACTCGCGATGACAAATTTAAGAAATAAAAACGTGAGACGCATGAGTGGTTACCAGTCTTTGCTCGGTGGTTTTGTTGTTTTCGGCTTCCCTTGCATCATCTGCTGCAGGAGGGCGGGTGAATCCTGATTGCGGACCTGTTCGAGTTTTTGCAACGGCACGGCCAGTTCAGGATCGAGCGGGGCGTCGGGTTTCTTTTCCGCTTGGCCACCCACTTTCTGAGTGCCGCTCGGTGGGGGCTGTTTGGGCGGTTCGGGTTTCGGCGCGGATGGTTGCTTTTCCTGCATATCGCCAAACGCGTCTTCCTTTGGCTCGGATTGGTTTTGAGCATCTTTTTGCTGTTCATCTTTCTTTTGCTGCTCGGATTTCTGTTGATCCTGTTTCTGCTGATCGGACTTCGATTGGTCCTGTTTCTCCTGTTGATCTTTTTGTTTTTGATCCTGGGGATTATTGTCCTGCTGGTCTTGTTTCGATTGCTCGTCCTTCTTTTGCTGATCCTTGTCTTTCTGATCCTGCTTTTTCTGCTCGTCCTTTTTTTGGTCCTGCTTGGGCGGTTCCTCTACCTTGAGAAATTCCTCCAACTCCTTGCGGAGTTTCGGCCAGTCGGCGGCTTTCGAATCGGTTTGTTCGCCCTGATCCACGGCGGCAAGGGCGTCACGGATGACGCCTTCTGGTGGTTGTTGCTGCGAGGACTTGAGTCGCTGACCAAAGGTGATCGTGGTCTCGGCTAATTCGGAACAGTCCTTGGGGTTCAGCGTGTCCTGCGCGACGAGTCGGGTGACGGTGGTGGTGAGTGGGCCGGCGAGGGAGGTTTGGGCGCTTTCAGCGTTCTGAGCTGAGAGCTGAAAGTTGAGAGTTGAGAGCATGCACAGGAGGCAAGCTGCATAAATTCCCACGGATTGGAGCTTAGGGTTTACCGCTTTCAGCTTTGCGCTGCCTGCCAGCGGCAACGCGCGCTCGCGCGGACGCACGGGGAACTCCGCCCAGAAACTGATGAGGAGTATGAAAAGACCGGGAGCGAGGAACCATTGAAAACGCTCCAAGAGGCGCGCGGTGCTTTTCTCGGAGAACTCGCCTTTCTTGCCGGCATCGACGGTCTGCTTGAGCAAGGCGGAGAGATCAATCCACGAACTCGCATCAGCGTAGGAACCGCCGCTGAGCTGCGCGAGTTCTTGCAAAGTGGAGCTGTTGAGTCGCGAGAGGACGACGGCGCCGCGCTCGTCTTTCACGAAACCACCGCTGCCGTCGGGGATGAAGCCGCCTTGCGTGGTGCCCACGCCAAGACCGATCACGCGAATGCCCTTGGTTTTGAGCGTATCGCTCATCTCCTTCCAGTTTTCGTCAGTGCTTTCGCCATCGCTGAGAATTATCAGGTAGCGATCCGCCGTGGAGGTGCCGAAGGATTGAATGGCCGCCTCGAGCATGGCTTTATAATTCGATCCGCCTTCGGGGAGATATTCCGGTTTCAGGGCGGGCAAAAATTCCCGCAGAACTTCGTAGTCGGAGCTGAGCGGACTTTGCAAAAACGAAGTGCCGGCGAACAGCACGAGGCCCACGCGCTCGCCCTTCAGCCCATCGAGCAGGGAAGAGATGAGCAGTTTGCTGCGGTCGAGGCGCGACGGTTTGACGTCTTGGGTCAACATCGAGCGGGAAAGATCGAGGGCGAGGAGGACTTCGCGGGATTGATCGAAAACTTTTTCCTCAACCGTGCCCCATTGGGGACGGGCGAGAGCGATGAGGCACAACGCGAGGCCGAACCAGAGCCAAAGTCGTGGGCGGGTTTCTGCGGTCGTGTGCGCAGAGCCGAGAGAAACTTGAAAGGCACCCGCCCAAGCGCGGGAGATTTTGGGCCACGCGGTGCCGGTGCGGGAGGTGTGGCGCGCGAGTTCCCACGAGAAGAGGAGTACGAGCGGCACGAGCAGCCAGAGAAGATGCGGCGAGTGGAAGCTCATGCGTGTTTCGGGGGCCGGGCCGGACCGCCGGGCCGGCCGTCAATTCGCGGCGCGCCCCGCAGTCGCGCCCTACCAAAAGGCAATTGCGGCGGCAACGCGAAGAGCGCGCCGAGGAAAAGCAACACGGCGCCGGGCGCGGCGAACCAGAGGAAGATCTCCGTGCTTAAGAGATAGGACTTGGCTTGGAATTCGATTTTCTGCGCGGCGTCGATGGCGGCGAACGTTTTCTCGATCGTATCCGAATCCATCGCGCGGAAAAATTTGGCCCCGGTGGCGTCGGCGATGGCGCGCAACGTGCCTTCGTCGAGATCGGAGGGCTGATGGTTGTAACCCAGTTTGCGGCCGTTCTCATCGAAGACCGGCATGCGCACCAGGCCTTCGCGACCGACGCCAATCGTGTAGACGGGCAGGCCGCGCGACTTGGCGATTTCGGTCGCTTGTTGGGGTGAGAGCAGGCCGGCGTTGTTGGATCCATCGGTGAGCAAAATGACAAAAGCGCCTTTGCGCTGGTTGGCTTCTTCGCGGCCGGCTTGGGCAAGACGCGTAAGGGCGACACCCAGACCGTCCCCGATGGCGGTGCCGTTTTCCGGGATCATATTGATTTTCAGTCGCTCGATTTGTTTGGCCAACCAGTCGTGATCGAAGGTGAGCGGCGCGAGCGTGTACGCGCGGCCGGCAAAAATCACGAGGCCGATGCGGTCGCTGGTGCGACGGTGGATGAATGCTTGAATGACGGGCTTAATCGCCTGGAGGCGGTTGATGGTTTCCCCATCGCGTTCGTAATCCTCGGCGTACATTGAGCCGGAAAGATCGATGGCGAGCATCAGATCGTAACCCTGCTGTTTCACTTCGCGTTTGTCCTCGACGATCTGCGGACGCGCGAGCGCGACGATGAGCAGCACGAGACCGACGAGCGCGAAGGAAACAGCCCAGCGGGAAGTCGGGATGAGGGACGGTTTGTGCCACGCGGCGGCAAACGGAACAATTAACACCGGCGCACCACGACGTCCGCGCACCCACATGATGAGCGGCAACGCGAGCAGCGCGAGCAGCCACCAGGGATCGTGGAGCGTGTAATTGGTGATCGGCATCACGGCAGAAAAATTTCAAACGCCAAAGGCCAGAATCCAAAGATGAAAGCAGAGACGAAGCTGACCGATCGGCGCTTTTGATTTCTTCGATTGTTTTGGCGTTTGGGCATTGTGCTTTGGATTTTGGCTGGCGTGTTAGCGGCGGCCCGAGGCCATGCGCGCTTGGAAAAAGCGGACGAGTGATTCCAGGCGCGGCTCGTCGGTGCGGACGGTGAGGCGGCTGAGTGGGTTCGGAAAAAGCGCGCGGAAACTGGCGTCGCGTTGCGCGACCCACTCGGCGTGCGCGGCGCGTTGGGCGGAGGATGCGCCGTTGAGATTCACGAGCCGGCCGGAGACGGGATCGTACGCGGTGAAGACAGGGGTGTCGGGGAGTTCGCGTTCCCACGGATCGTCGACACGAAAACCCATCGTCTGATATCGCCGGCTCAACACGCTCCAGCCCTCGGGACCGACGCGCCCTTCGACCGGTTGAGCGCTGGGCGGAAAATCGCCGAGCCAAATCATGATGCTGTGGCGCGGCGCGGCGTGAGCTAACAACCTCCAAGGGATGGAGGTTGTTTGGCTCTGGGAGCTGGGAACTGGGAGCTGGGCGTCGAGAGAGGGCGCTGGTTTTCCGAGGAGTTGGGCGGCGGCGTGCATGATCTGGCCGCGACCGCGCACAGGTTCCTTGAGAAAATATCCCTCCGGCGAGGCGTGGAGAAAACCGACGCGATCGCGATTGACGGCTCCGAGCATCATCAGGATGCCTGCGAGTTCGAGCAGGGCTTCGCGCTTGGATTGCGCGCCGGAACCGAATTGCAAACTCACGCTGTCGTCGAACACGAGCAGCAGCGTGACCTCGCGTTCCTCGATGAATTTCTTGCGGTAGGGTTCGCCGAGACGGGCGGTGACGTTCCAGTCGATGTCGCGGATATCGTCGCCGTAGGTGTATTTGACGACTTGGTCGAACTCCATGCCACGGCCGCGGAAGGCGGAGCGATATTCGCCGCTGAGGACATTCTCCACCGCATGACGCACGCGCCACTCGAGCTGGCGCAGCAGCGCGAGCTGGGAAGTGACGAGCGAGGTGTGCTCTTGGAGGGGGGAGGGCATGGTTGGGAAATGACGGAAGGACTGAAAGGCTGAAGGGCTGAGAAAACCCTCGCGCTAGCTATTGCGTGAAGACCGTACGGGAATGGATCGTTCGCGGCGCAAGATTCAGCTTTTTAGCCTTTCGAGCATTTAGCCTTTATCGTGCGGCACCGGCGTGCGCTGGAGGACTTGGGCAAGAATTTTGTCGGAGGAAAGTTCCTCGGCCTCGGCTTCATAGGTCAGGCCGATGCGATGGCGGAGAGCGTCGTGGAAAATATCCTGGATGAGTGCGGGCGAGACATAATCCGCGCCGCGCAACCACGCGAGGGCTCGGCCGGCTTGGAAGAGCGCGAGCGAGGCGCGGGGCGATGCCCCGAACTTGAGGAGACGTTTGGTGGTGCCGCCCTCGGCGGTGGAGGCGAGATCGCGGGTGCCGCGCACGAGTGCGAGAATGTACGCCTGCACGCCGGCGGAGACGTGGATCGCGTCGACCTGCGTGCGAAGATCGAGCAATTCTTGGCCGCTCGAAACGGGTTGGAGTTCCGGTGCCTTGGTGACTTGACCCCACATTTCCATCATCTGTGCTTCCTCGGAGGCGGACGGATAATCGACGATCAGTTTGAAAAGGAAGCGATCCGTCTGCGCCTCGGGCAACGGGTAGGTGCCTTCCTGCTCGACGGGGTTTTGCGTCGCCATGACGAAAAATGGCTTGGGCAATTTGTGCGAAGTGCCACCGATGGTGACCTGGCGTTCCTGCATCGCTTCGAGGAGGGCGGACTGAACCTTGGCGGGAGCGCGGTTGATTTCGTCGGCGAGCACGAGGTTGGCGAAGATCGGGCCCTTGTGCGTGGCAAAGGCGCTGTCCTTCGGGGAAAAGATCATCGTGCCGACCACGTCGCTCGGGAGAAGATCGGGCGTGAATTGCACGCGTTCGAATTGGATGCCGAGGGCGGTGCCGAGCGAGCGGATGAGCAAAGTTTTTGCCAGACCGGGCATACCTTCGAGGAGGACGTGGCCGTTGGCAAGTAAGGCAACGAGGAGGCGTTCGACGACGACTTCCTGGCCGATGACGGCTTTACTGATTTCAGTGCGGAGTTTTAGGGACCAAGCGGGACCGTTGAGCATGGGATAAAAGGGCTGAATGACTAAAGGGCTGAAAAGCTGAAGTGGTGGTGGGTGGACGATTGATAATAAAGATCAGGAGAACGGCGCAGGGCAAGGGCTGAGACGAGCGGGGGTTTGACTATGACAGGGACGGGAGGTTGCATGCGGGTGATTAAATTATGGCGGATTTTCCAGACATTGTCGGAGCGTCACTGCGGGCGCGATTTGTCTCCTTGGGTGTAAAGCCCGGGGAGGTGGAGGAGCGGTTTGTGCGCGGGACGGGGGCGGGCGGCCAGAAAATCAACAAAACCTCGTCGACGGTCTGGCTCCAGCACGGACCCACGGGAGTGGAAGTGCGGTGTCAGCGCGAACGCAGCCAGACGTTGAACCGGCTGCTGGCGTGGGAGGAGTTGGCCGACAAGCTGGAATGGCGGAAGCAGGAAGCGAAGAATCAGGCGCAAGCCGCGCGGGAACTGAAGCGCCGGCAGAATTCAAAGAAATCGCGCGGGCAGAAGATAAAGATGATTCAAACCAAGAAGCACCGCGCGAAGATCAAGGCGAAGCGCAGCGGGGGATTTGAGGATTAGATGGTGGCTGGTTTGCGCTTACGTTTAGACTATACCGACAATCCTGAGTTCGCGCACGGCATGGTCAGACCAAAAAGTAAGATGCCACTCGCCGAGCAAAATATTTTCCATTGGTCGGCCGGTAGAATCGCGCACGGCATAATCACCGATTTGTCCGGGGGGCGCGGTGAAGCGCGTGATGAGTTCAATGACGACCCGCTATTTGCGACGAGTCAGGGTTGCGAGATACGCCGATGCCTTCAGCGAGAGCGCCGCGTCGTATCCGGCGGGTTTAGGCATGGCCGAGTTGTTTCTTCAAATCCGCGAGGGATACTTTTTTGCCTGCATCCATCTCTTTCATTCGGCGGGACAGTTCGCGTTTCGAGGCGGGTGACTCCAGTCGCAAGCGCTGCAGAAAAAGGGCCGCTTCCCGACGCTCGGTTTCGGAGAGGCGGGTCAGGTTTTGCTTTAGTTCAAGCATGCCCGTGGCGGTCATGACACTACGGTTAACTTAAAAAACAGGCCGGTCAAACTCGCCCATGGCCGCACTTGCCCGTTGATGACCGTCGGAGGAAGTCGAGCGTGGGCTTTCGTTCCAGTCGGATACGGGGACGGATGGTGAAAAAATCCTTTGCGGAGCGAGGTGATTCGCGAATAGTGGCGCGCATGAATCACGTCGAACAAATCGAGGCTCTCGAAGCCGCCCGCCGGGCGGGGATCGACTTGGATTTGTTGGATACGAATTTGGAACTATCGGTTAAAGAACGATGGCAACAGCATGACGCTGCCATGGAACTCGCCTTAAAGCTAGAGGCGGCAGGAAAAGCCCGGGATGCCAAACTTCAGTCAACTACTCCAGCGGCTGTCTGAGGCAGGATTGGATTTTGTGATCGTGGGTGGCTTTGCGGCCATCAGCCACGGATCGTCCTACCTGACGCGGGTCCTGGATATCTGCGCGATGTTGACGTCAGATAATGTCGCGAAGCTCCGGCAGGCCTTGGCCGAATGGAATCCCAAGCATCGGATGACCCCGCAAAAGCTTTCCTTTCTGCTCTACCCGCCGGTTGATCTGCCTTTGAATAATCACTATCTGCAAACCGACCGAGGAGTACTTGATGTGATCAGCTCGGTGCTTGGGGTGGGGGATTTCAAACGACTCAAGCAGCAGGCCGAAGAATTGGAAGTCGATGGAGTCGTTTATCGTGTCATCTCACTCGCGGATTTGATCACGACGAAGGAAGCAATGGGCCGGGAGAAGGATCTATTGACCGCCAAGGAACTGCGGGCGATCGCGGCCAAGCGGAATTCGCGCTGAGTGCTGGGTTCGCGTGGCTGGCGCTGAACGGACAGGCGAAGCCATGCAGGTGGAATTCCTGCTCACTCGTAATTCACGAAAGTCATAGGTGGAGCCAGGCCTCCGGACGGATTTGCTTGAGTGGACAGGGCTGACCTCGGCGCGGAAAACCGAGGCAACGCGGCGAGGGCGCCGCGTCTTTATTGATTCGAATAGGTGGACTAAAGCAAATCGAGCGTGTCGCCGAGCTGGAGTGTGCCGGTCTTGGTTTCGTGGATGAGGTTCACTCCGAAAAAGACTGCGGTGGGGTCGGGCTCGCCGCGGCGGAAGGTGGCGAGGGTTTTCAGGGGTTCCTTGCCGCGTTCGCCGGTGAGCTGGTCGGTGGTGGTTATGATGCAGCGATCGGATTTCCCGGCGCTGCGGAAAATGATCCCGTCATCTGGAGCCGCGCCGCCCTCGGCGCGGGAGGAGCGCGGCGAGGGCGCCGCACCCCCAGTGGCAGCCGGGCCAATGCGAATGCGCGTCCACGTGTCCTCGGCGAAGGCGGCGCAGCCTTCGACGATGAGGTTGGGCCGGAAGCGGTTCATCGGGACAGGCTCGCCGTGATTTTCCTGAATGCGGTCGTTGAGATTGGCGAGCGAGGCTGCGCTGATCAGAAGAAAGGGACAGGCATCGGCGAAGGAAACGTTGTCGCCGGTGCGGGCGGCGGATTTCAGATTCGCGCGTGAGAATTTTTCGCCGATGCGGACGAGGTGGCACGTGAGTCCGAGAAAAGTGCTGAGCCACGCGGAGGCTGCAATGCCGCAATCCTCGGCCTGTAGACCTTCGCTTTTCCAGACGCTCACGGCGCGGAGTGGGGCGGCGGGATCGGAAGCGGTGGGGATGGAGATGCTGCCGGCGCCGATGGCGGAGATCGTGAGTGTGCCGGGTGAAAGTCGCGCGTTGATCAGGGCCATGCGCGGCAGGGCGCGCTGTGTCAGAAATTTTCCGGTGGGATCGACGATGAGAAAACGACGATCACCGACGAAGCCGAACGGATCAAGTTCGGCTGATGCAACGGAGTAGCCACGCAGGGATTTCACGGGGTAGATGAAAAGACCGGTGACGCGGATGGGTGGCATGGAGGAGAAATTGGGTCTGGGTTCGTGGGCTTTGGGTCTCGGGTAGCCGCGCTTGAGCTGGGCGAAAGCGTGGTTCGGGCCACGCTGTCGCTGCGCTCCAGCGCGGCTACGTCCCGATCTTCCGCTGGTAATTGACGAGGTAGAGCTGCGCGCCGGTAGCGGTAGCGAATTTCTTGGGGCGGACGCCGCCGAGGCCGTAGCAGATTGAAAGGGTTTCGCCGGCGAATTTGAAAATGCACGGGATGACGCGGCCGGCATTGGGTCCATCGAGACCGGAGAGCGAGAGCGTCGCGGCTTCGACGGTGTAGGAGCCTTGGTCGGAGATCTGCCCGCCGAAGCTGACGAAATATTCGCCGAGGGAAAATTCGACCACGGTTTGCTGGAGCACCTCGAGGGGTGCCTCCTCGCCGTCGAGTTCCGCGTAGACGGGTTGCCAGAGGCCTTCGAGGGGGTTCATCGGATTATTTGCCCACGATAAACTAGAAAAGACCCGAAACAAAAATACGAGATGGCGAAACATCCTGCTGATCGAGTAATGGTCTCAATATTGCGGGGTGTCATCGTTGGTTTTTCAGGAAGGCTTCGACTTCATCATACGTGCCGCAGAGGTGGAAGACGAGCGCTTGTCCCTCGCGTTGAAAAATCAGCCGCAAGTCCAGTCCGCAGTGACATTCCATGAAGGGCTGGATGCGTCTCAGTCCCAGCCCGGCATGCAGGTGGGGTTGGCCGTAGGCGGTGCCCGCAGCCTTCATGGCCGCCAAAATTTCTGCCCGGCGTGCAGGTTCAATGCTTTTGAGAAAGCGCGGCGTCGCCAGTAGTTTCGCGGAACGAGATCGGAGAGACCGGACACCTCGCGCAATTTGCCCGTGCGACGGGCGCGGGCCGTTTCCCGGCGCATCGCGGTGCCCGCCTTGATGCTTTGTTGCCGGGTAAGCCCGTATTCGGAGACGAAGTAGTTCGCATCAGACTCGGTGACGGCGAAAGGGAGCCCGCGCCGATTGACGAGTTGAGCCAGCGCCATGGAAACGAACGAACCGGCGTCCAGTCCCAAGGCTTTGAGGACCGCGTCGCTCTCCTTCTTCAAAGTACGATCTATCCGCGTCCGAAATGGAATGGTTGCCATGTCGGAAAAATGTTCAAAACGGCAGAGGGTGTCAAGTGGTGGGTAGGTGAGGGCCTGTCTGGAGTGCGGGAGGTTGCTTGCAGTCGATGCAAGGCTGGCGTGGCACTGGTCTCCGACCTGTGAAAAATAAAATCATGGGTAGGGAGACCCATGCCACTTCACCGTCAGGTTCGACGTAGACGGGCTGCCAGATGCCTTCGAGGGAGGGTGCGATGTTCATGCGGAGAGCGTGGATCAGTTGCGACGTTGACGGCTCTTGTGGAGTTGATCGCTAATCCAGTTGGGGTTTCTTCGACAATCAAGCACGCGCCAGACCTTAATTTCGTCCGCAGAGATTGCATAATACCCGGCATACGGGAACCGCCGGGAGAGCAGGCGATGAAAGCCAAACACCTGCCGGTGGATGCCCGCATAGAGTCGCAGGGATTCGATCTCAGAGGAAAGCGTTTCAAGAAAGTACCAGCCAATACCCACTGATTGACTTTCATAAAACTGATAGCCGTTGAGCAGATCGGCCTCGGCCAGATCTAGAATCCGTAGTTTCACGCAACTTTGGCCGCCTTGCGGCGCAACCGTGCCTTCGCTTCATCCCAGTCGGAGAACTTGGCTTTGCCTGCTTTGACGAGCCGCTGGGCTTCCTGCAAAGCCTCGCCATGCCACGCCGGGGATTCAAATCGGGTTTCGTTTTTGGTCAGGTCGGTCCAAAGCGCCTCCATCGTCCGGAGCTTGTCGGTGCGGGACATCTTCTTCAATTGGAGCGTGAGTGGCATGAGGTGGAATTTAGCTTTGGTGTGCGTGATGACAAGCGGGGATATGCGGCACCGCGACCGGTGCCTCCGCGCCGTCGAGTTCCGCGTAGACGGGCTGCCAGATGCCTTCGAGGGAGGGGGGGGCTCATTGGTTTTTCTATTGGACGAGTGCTTTGATTACATGGTAGGCCCCGACACCAATTAAATACAGCAACACGACGAGAGTGCCCAAGCATCCGTATTTGAGGTAACGATCACTAGATTTGGCTGGTTTGACTACGTCTCGTGGATGGACGTCTTGAACTGATATTTTTGCGAAATCAAAATCTACATCTTTGCTGATTTCTACGCTTCCTTTTTCAAGGGCTTCATCGATTTGTGAGCGAAGATGGAGTAAACCATCGCGAGTTCCCATTAGCTCTCCAGAGAAATCTCCGTATCGATCGCAATTTGTAACTTAATGCGTTTTCTTAGATAATGGTTCCATGTTCAGGCTCGTTTCAGCACATCGCGCGGGGCGGTTTCCGTGGGGGCGGGGGCGGTGAGTTCTTTGGTTCCTTTGGCTCCGAGTTCTTCGAACTTTCTCGCGCCGGGGAGGAGGGTGCTCTCGAAGGAACCGACGGCGGAGTTGTAGGCTTTGCTGGCGGTCTCGAGGCCGCGACCGACTTTGTCGAGGTTGTCGGCGAAATTGGAGATGCGGTCGTAGAGTGCGCGGCCGAGGTCGGCGATGACTTGCGCGTTTTTCGAAACATCTTCCTGGCGCCAGCCGTACGCGGCGGCTTTGAGGAGCGCGATGAGCGTGGCGGGAGTGGCGAGCAGAACTTTTTTGGCGATGGCGCGGTCGATGAGGTTCGGGTCGGCTTGCAACGCGCCGGAGAGGAATTGATCGCCGGGGAGAAAGAGGACGACGAATTCGGGTGAGGGTTGGAATTGCGCCCAGTAATCTTTGCCGCCGAGGGCGTCGATGTGGTTGCGGACTTTGCTGGCGTGCTCGGCGAGCTTGGCGGAACGCACGGCGTCGTCGGACGCGTTGGCGGCTTCGCGGTAGGCGTCGTTGGGTGCCTTGGCGTCGACGACGATTTGCTGGCCGCCGGGCAGACGGACGACGAGATCGGCGCGGAGTGAGCCGCCACTTTGTTGCTCGGTGAAGTCGCAGTAGGAACTCATGCCTGACATCTCGACGACGCGGCGGAGTTGGAGTTCGCCCCAAGTGCCGGCGGTGGTGGTGGAGCGGAGTGCGGTGGAAAGTTTGGCGGCCTCGGCTTGAAGGGAAGTTTGCGCGGTGCCGAGGGATTTCAATTGCTCGGAGAGCTGGCCGTAGGCGGAGGCGCGGGATTTTTCCATCTCGCCGATCTTGGTATCCACTTTCTCCAGCGATTCCTTGAGCGGCTTCACCATCGAGTCGATGGCTTGCTGGCGCTTGCCGAGTTCGTCGGCGGATTGCTGGTGGAGTTTGGAAAAACTTTCGCGGGCGAGTTCGAGGAAGGACTGGTTGTTGGAGCGGAGGGCATCGGCGGAAAGCGCCTTGAAGGAATTGGTGAGGCGTTCGTGGGCGTCGGTGAGGGCGGCGATGCGTTCGGTGGCAGAGGCGCGTTCGGAGGCGAGGGAAGCGGAGAGCTGAGAGTTGAGCGTTGAGAGTTCAGCGAGGCGGGCGCGAGTCGTTTCGAGATCGGCGGCGAGGAGTTTCGCGCGTTCGGTTACAGCGGCGGAACGGGAGTAGGCGATGAACCAGCCGAGGGTGCCGGCGAGAGCGGCGGAGAGGATCGCGATGAGCATTTCGGTCACGGGCGGAGCGAAGCGGACAACGGCGGCGCGGGCAAGTGGGGATTGTGGGGGAGTTGGCTTAAGTAGTGTCTGCCGGGAAACTCCACAAATGAGAATTTCCCGAGTGAGCTGCGATTATTTTTGGAAGATTTCGGTCGCGAATCTTCCCGGCACGGGCAGTGCTTTCAGAGGAGAAACGCCCCTTCCACCCCGCCACATTCGCT
>JBBRBC010000026.1:0-48046 GCA_038206205.1 Opitutales bacterium | reverse complement strand
CGTCAGCACCGGCGAACGGAGACGGACATCCAGCAGGAGATGAAATCAGCGGGCTGGAAGGTTGAGATCGCGACCAGCCTGAAGGCCCGGACCACCGCGACCAACCGTTGGCTGGCCGCGGCGTTAAATATGGGCGGGCTGTACCAAGTCAGCCGACTCGTCAGGGCTAAGCAGAAATCCAAACAACCGTGAGAAATGTCAAACAACCAAGCCTGACCCCTTCTGACGTCTCTGACGTCTCTGCTGCTGTGGAACGACGAGCACTTCGCCCGCGAAGCCATCGCGGCCGCAGCTCTGTCCGATCTTGCCGGAGCCGACTCTGCACTTCGCTGATTTGATCGGAGAAAACCGGGCCTGCGCATCGCCTTACCCAGGGAAGTTCAGTGGACTAAATTGTCGCCATAAGCGTGCTCCAAGCGAAAACTCCTGCGTGACGGCCGAGGCTTAGCCTTGCGCTGCCACCTCTGTCAGGCTCAATCAGTTCCTCCATGCCCGCTCCCCGCGAACTGCCCATCTACGAACTCGAGGACCGCTTGCTCGCGGCGGTGCGGGGGCAGGGGCGACTGATCGTCCAGGCGCCGACGGGTTCGGGCAAATCCACTCAGGTGCCGCAGATGTTGCTCAACCACGGGATGCTCGGCGCGGGCGAAGTTGTCGTGCTGCAACCGCGGCGGCTCGCGGCGCGTATGCTGGCGAAACGCGTGGCGGAAGAAGTCGGCACGCAGCTGGGGAATATTGTCGGTTACCAAATCCGGCTCGACTCGATGGTTTCCAAGGCGACGCGTATTCGCTTCGTCACCGAGGGAATTTTGCTTCGGCAAATGTCGTTCGACACGACTCTGCGCGGGATCAGCGCGATCGTCTTCGATGAATTTCATGAACGGCATTTGTATGGCGACATTTCGTTGGCGCGGGCATTGCAGATCCAGCAAACGACTCGGCCGGATCTGAAGTTGATCGTGATGTCGGCGACACTTGATGCGGCGCTGTTGAAGAATTATCTGGCTCCGTGCGAAGTGCTGACGTCGCAGGGTCGGACGTTTCCCGTGAAGATCGAATATCTGCTGCGCGCGGTGGATTTCGAACACGATCCGGTGTGGTCGGTGGCGGCGCGGGAGTGCGAACGCGTCGCGGCGACGACGTCGGGCGATCTGCTGGTCTTCATGCCCGGGGCCTATGAGATCAGCCGCACGGTGCAGGAGATTCAGGGCTCGTCGTCGTTGAGAGGGTTCAGTTGTTTTCCGCTGCATGGCGAGTTGCCGCCGGAACAGCAGGATCGGGCGGTGGCTCGTTATGAGACGCGCAAAATTATTGTTTCGACCAACGTCGCGGAAACCTCGCTGACGATCGATGGCGTGACGGCGGTGGTGGATGGCGGACTGGCGCGGGTGGCGCGGTATGATCCGCACCGCGGGATCAACACGTTGTTGATTGAGAAGATTTCCGTGGCGTCGGCGGACCAGCGGGCGGGCCGGGCGGGGCGTACGGCGCCGGGCGTGTGCGTGAGATTATGGACGGAGCGCGAGCATGAAAAGCGGCCGTTGCAGGAATTGCCGGAGGTGAAACGGCTCGATCTGGCGGAGGTGGTGCTGACGCTCAAGGCGGCGGGAATCGACGATGTTTTGAATTTTCCCTGGCTAGAGAAACCGGAGGCAAAGGCGCTGGAGCGGGCGGAAATGTTGCTGGAGGATTTGGGGGCGATTGGCGATGCGGCGCCCTCGCCGCGTCCGGGCCAACGCACCGGGGGCGGCGCGTCTCCCGCTAAATCCATCACGGAGCTCGGCCGGAAGATGCTGCGGTTCCCGATGCATCCGCGCTACGCGCGGATGTTTCTGGCGGCGCAGGAATACGGTTGTGTGCGTTCGGTGGCGCTGATGGCGGCGCTCACGCAGGGACGGAATTTTCTTTTGCGCAATGTGGACAAACGCACGGAGGAGGCGCGCGAAGAACTTTTTGGCGAAGAGCACGAGTCGGATTTTTTCCTGCTGATGCGCGCGTGGCGTTACGCCGACAAGGCGAATTACAATTTGGAGGCGTGTCGGCGCTTGGGCATTCATGCGCAGGCGGTGCGGCAGGTGGGGCCGCTCTTCGAGCAATTCATTGAGATCGCGGGGGCCGAGAAGTTGGACGTGGCGGAAAAACGCATCGATGGCGTGGCGGTGCGGAAGTGTGTGATGCTCGGGTTCAGTGATCATCTGGCGAAGCGGCTCGATGCCGGGACGCTGCGATGTGAACTCGTGCATAAGCGGCGCGGGATGCTGGCGCGCGAGAGCACGATTCAGCAATCGGCATTATTGGTCGCGGCGGAAATCACGGAGATCGAAAGCCGCGGTGAAGTGACGACACTGCTCAATCTCTGCACGGCGGTGGAAGAGACGTGGTTGCAGGAATTGTTTCCCAGGGATTTCGTGGACACCGGTGGCGTCTTTTATGATGAGACGATGCGGCGCGTGGTGGCGCGGAAGGAGCGACGTTTTCGCGATTTAATTTTGGAGTCAAAACAGACGGCGGACGAACCACCGGAAGGGGAGGCGGCGGCGATTCTCGCGCGCGAGGTCATGGCGGGGAGGATCGTGCTGACCGAATGGAATGAAGCGGTGGAGCACTGGATCATCCGGGTGAATTGCCTCGCGAAATGGTGGCCGGAGTTGGAGGTGAACCCGATCACCGAGGCGGACCGGGCGACGCTCATCGAGCAGATTTGCTATGGGAGTTTTGGGGCGCGGGAGTTGAAAGACAAACCGGTCATGCCGGTGCTGCGCGACTGGTTACTGGCCGAGCAGCTCGCGGTGCTCGACGATTATTTGCCCGAGAAAATCGAGATGGCCAATGGCCGGAAAGCCCGCATCGCCTACTCGAAGGATGGTTCGCCGGTGATGAGTGCGCGCATCCAGGAACTTTATGGTGTCGAGTCGAAATTCACTCTGGGTTTCGGTCGGGTGCCGGTGAAAATCGAAGTGCTGGCACCCAATCAGCGGCCGATTCAGGTGACGGATGATCTCAGTAATTTTTGGCGCGAACAGTATCCGAAAGTGAAGGCGGAATTATCCCGCCGCTACCCGCGCCACGAGTGGCGTTGATCGGCTGGCATGGGGATGAGGGGTTCTGATTGATTGAAATTTTACGGAACCCTAGAGGGAATATGCAATAGACGGCTAAAAAAAACACTAGGCTTCTGTAATAAACTACCATAGCAATGAGGGTGCCTCCCCATGACAACCCCATCGAATACCCAACGCCATTATCTTGAGATCAACCGGCAGACCTTACGCGTCGCCTCATTTGCCGAGCGGGCAATTGTAGGCTGGTCCGAAGTCTCCCTCGTCAACCCAGACGCCGTTAAGAGCGCGCTGGCCCCCCTGATTGCCACCGCCACCGAGCACGAGCTCTACGTCAACGGCGCCGCGATCAATCCTTTTAGAACTTTCTGGCATGCGTCCAATGCGGAGGAATCGCCCCGCATCCGCACCTCGGAAGAGATGCAGGCTTTTGCCGCCGCGTTGCCGCACCGTTTCCGCGGTGACCTCGCTCTCACGTACTGTCTCGCTGCGAATGGTGAGCCGCTCACCCCGCATGGGAATGCCCGTTGGTTGCTGGGGGTCACTCCGGTGGAAGCGATGTTGCCGTTGTTGGATCAAGTGAGTGCTGATCGGCGGATTGCCTCCGATGGTATTTTCGCTGCGTCCATGGCCCACATCGGGGCGGTCCGCTCGACGATGAGTAATGACAGCTTGAATCGGGTGATCCTGTGGGAATTGGCGGAAAATAAATCACAACTGGTCTTGATCACCGCCAATGGCGTCGAGGCAGTCGTCTCCTGCGCGATTGGCAGCGAGGAATTATTCGACGCCATTCAGGCGTCACTCGGACTCAGGGCGCGTGGTGCGGCCGAGCGACTTTTCGCCAATGACAATTTTGATTGCACGGATATTGCCGAGAAAGTGGGTGAACGTTTCGCTTCGGTCCTGAAACCCGCTCTGGCTAACTTGTCCAAGGGGAATAGTCCTTTCGCTTTGTTCTGCCCAGCCCTGCTCGGCACCCAGCAGTGGTTTGTTGAGGCGGTGTCGGCTGCCGCAGGGATGACCGCGTGGTCTTTTGATCGTACGCAGACACTCAAGCAGCTGCAATTGACCACGACCGCAGCGTCTGCCTCTGGCGGTTCTTCACCCGGTGCTTATGGTTTACTCTACCTTGCCGCGATGGAAGGTCAGCCGAGCCAACGGTGGTGCGCTTCATGGTGGGCGCAGACCGGGAATGAACTTGCTGCGGAAGACACGACCAGCCCGATCGAATCCGAAATGGTCGAGGAACCGCGTGGAAATACAGCTCCAGTCATTGAAGTGGCACCCGTGCCAGTACCCGTGCCAGCCCCCGCTCCGAAGCCTACACCGGCACCGGCACCCGCACCGGCACCCGCGCCAGTGCCAAAACCAGTACCAGTACCAGTACCGGTACCGACTCCGAAGCCTGCTCCCGCTCCCGCACCCGCTCCCGCTCCCGCTCCGAAACCGGCACCAGCCCCAGCGCCGGTTCCCGCCCCAGCGCCGAAACCCGCGCCAGCACCCGCAGCAAAACCGGCTCCGGCTCCCGAGAAGCCCGCACCAGTCGCTGCCGCCAAGGCGGCTCCCGCTCCAGCGGCTAAAGCGGCTCCTGCCCCCGAGAAACCCGCTCCCGCCCCAGCCAAGCCAGCCGCCAAAGCTGCTGTCGAGACGCCGGCCAAGGTAAGTGAAGTTTCCACTGCACCAGTCGCCAAGAAGGGAAATAATAATATGATGATCGCGGTGGCAGCCTTTGTCGTCCTTCTCGTGGTTGGTTATTTCATCTGGGATAGTAAAGCGAAGTCCGAAGAGGCCGAGAAACAGCGCATCGCGGCTGTGGCTCAACAGAAGGCCCGTGTTGAAGAGAAACGCGCCGCTGAAGAGAAGCTCAAGGCCATGCAGACTGAAAATGAGCGTCAGAAAAAGCTGGCGGATGCCGAGCGCTTGGTCGCGATGGAACAAGCCCGCAAACAGGCCGAAGAGCAGACCCGCAAACAACTCAGCCAGCAATTTGATGCTGAGCGTAAGACCAAATTCCCGGGCATCTTGATTGTGACCACCCAACCCACTGGGGCGTCGGTCACGATTGATGGTGATCAGCCACGGAACACCCCGTTCTCACTTGATACCATTATGCCCGGCAAGCATCGGATCTCGATTGCCCTGCGTGGTTATGAAACCTTGGAAACGATCACCGAGGTGACTGGTGGTGAAACCACTGACATGGGTTTGATTCAGCTACAAAAAGCCGCGGGTAGTCTCGATATCGCGAGCACCCCGTCGGACATTCAGTATTCTCTGCGGGCGACCAATGCCGCTTTGGGGTCTGCCCCTATCCGGACAGGTCGTACTCCAGCTAAGATCGATGACTTGGCTCCGGGCGACTATGTGGTCGCTTACCAACGTCTCGGTTGGCAAGAACGTACGGTTTCTGTCCAAGTGGCCAAAGGAAAGTCGGCTACCTCCACGTTGGAATATAAAGGTGGATCCGTTGTACTGACCAGCACTCCGGCTGGCGCGCAGGTTACTCGTGGCGGCATTGCTGTCGGCGTGACTCCCTTGACTTTGAGTGGCCTGCCCAACCAGAAAGTGGAGTATGAATTCACTCTGGCCGGCCATGAGAAGATGACTTTGAACGGCTCCGTGGTGGAAAATCAATCCACGACCTTGAACGCGGTGCTCATCTCATTTGACCGCGTTGCCTCAGCGAGAGAAGTCAAGAGTCAGCCGAAGCCTTTGATTCAGGGTCAGCCGAAGATCGATCCCACCATTCCCGACGGTTCCACCATCACGATCACCTTCGTGGTGGATCGCAACGGCACGACTCGGGATCACACCTTCCAGCTCAAGGAAAAGACCGACAATGCGCTCTTTGCTCAGCGCTGCATTGATGCGCTCAAGGAATGGAAATTCAATCCCGCGCTGAATCAGGAAGGTAAGCCCATTAACGTAAGGATGAGCGTACCCTTCAACATGGCTGCGCAGACTCCGGAGCGGACCAATATCTTCGTCCGGTAATTTGGCTTAAGCTTTCCCCCAGTCCGCCCCATGAAAGTGGGGCGGACTTTTTATTTTCGGTGGATCGTATGCCCGGGGCTTGCCCCGGCTTGGAGGGGAGGTGGCAATAGAGGAGGTGGCACGGGTCTCCTCACCCGCGCAGGTCTCTGGGGTGGTGGAACCTGACCTCCGGGCGGGTTTTGCAACGAGGGCCGGCCAGAAGCGCGCCCGGAGGTCGTGCGCCACCTCCGATCCAGTTCATCCGGTTTGCGCCGTAACTGGTTCAGTTCGTTTCCCCGCTCGCCCACGTTGCACGGGCTGGGATCAGGATGTCTGAAGTTGCGAGATTGTCTCGCAACTCGAGCGTGGCGCGGCAAGCGCACCACCCACCCCAGAGCTTTGCGTCGTCTGCAAGCCAGCGTCCTCCATTTTTTATTTGGTCAAGTTCCGCGGGTGGAACAGCCTTCCGCCCGGAGGTCGCGTTCCGCCCAAGCTTATCGCCTGATCCTCGCTCAACGTTTCTTCCGACCGGTCTTTGGCTCGATGTTGAGGTAGGTCTTCGCGAGCATCTGGGACTCGTAGAACTCCACCATGCGTACGCCTTCGCGGGGTTTGATCAGATCTTTCTTCGTGGCGAGATCAACCTGCTGTTTCACCCGGCGACAGAGTTCTTCCCACTGGTATTGCACGCCTTCAATCACGTCGGCGACCCGGGAGCCGGCGAGTGCCTCTTCAATGTAGTAGCCGTTCGGCTCGTCGTCTTCGAGGAAGACGTGCACCTCGTTCACGCGGCCGAAGAGATTGTGGAGGTCGCCCATGATGTCCTGGTAGGCCCCGGTGAGATAAATGCCGAGGTAGTAGGGCTCGTTGTTGAGTGGGTGCAGGGTGAGGTAATCCTTCGTGTCCTGGAGATCGATGAAGCTGGAAATTTTGCCGTCGGAGTCGCAGGTGATGTCGACGAGGATGGCGTTGACGGTGGGTTTTTCCTTGAGGCGCTGGAGCGGGCTGATCGGGAAAAGCTGCTTGAGAGCCCACGAATCGAGGAGCGATTGGAAGACCGAGAAATTGCAGACGTATTGATCGGCGAGCAGTTTTTTCAGATCGTGGAGCTCTTCGGGCTGATAACCTTTCTTCGTGCTCTCCTTGTCGATTTGCTCGCAGATCTGCCAGAAAATCTGTTCGGCGGCGGCGCGATTTTCGAGGTCGAGGTAACCGAGATTGAAGAGGGAAAACGCTTCCTCTTTTTTCTGGAGCGCGTCGTGGAAACGTTCCAGCCGGCCGAGCTTGGCCTTGTTTTTCAGCAGCACTTGGAGGTCGTCGACGATCTTATGGCGCGATTTCGGCTGGTGCTGTTTGCCGAGGGATTCGCGCTTGTTGATGCGCTCGAAGACTTCGACGACGAGCATGGAGTGGGGGGCGGCGATGGCGCGGCCGGATTCGGAGACGATGTCGGGCACCTTGACGCCGGAGGCGGTGCAGATTTCGCGGATGTTGAACACGACGTCGCGGGCGTACTCGCCGAGCGTGTAGTTCATCGAGGATTCGAAATTCGTGCGCGAGCCGTCGTAGTCGATGCCGAGACCGCCGCCGACGTCGAGGTAACCCATCGGAAAGCCCATCTTGGCCAGTTGGCAATAAAAGCGCGCGGCTTCGGTGACGGCGGCCTTGATCGTGATGATATTGGGCACTTGGGAGCCGATGTGAAAATGCACCAGCTTCAGGCAGGCCTGCATCTTGGCGGCGCGGAGCTTTTCGACCGCGAAAAGAATTTCGGCGGTGTTGAGGCCGAACTTGGCGTTGTCCCCGCTCGACATCGCCCATTTGCCTTCGCCCCGGGTCTGGAGTTTGACGCGGAAGCCGATCATGGGCTTCACGCCGGTTTCCTTGGAGATGGCGATGATGCTGTCCACCTCGGAGAGCTGTTCGATCACGATGATGATTTTCTTGCCCAACTTGCGGCCTAGGAGGGCGAGCCGCATGTAATCGTGGTCTTTGTAGCCGTTGCAGATGATGAGGCGCTGGGTGCCCTCGTGCATCGCCAAGGCAATCATCAGCTCGGGCTTGGAGCCAGCCTCGAGGCCGTAGTTGAAATCTTTGCCGGCGGCGACGATTTCATCGACCACTTCGCGGAGCTGGTTGACCTTGATGGGGAAAACCCCGCGGTAGCCGCCTTTGTAGCCCTCTTCCTTGATGGCTTTGGCGAAAACGGTGTTAAGCTGAACGACGCGATGGCGGAGTTTGTCCTGAAAACGGATGACGATGGGCGCCTTCAGACCCATGCCGACCGCTTCATCGACCACATCCATCACCCGGATGCTGCGACCGTCCGAGAGGGGCTGGACTTGGACGAAGCCCTCCGGGTCGACGGAGAAGTGATTGGCACCCCAGCGTTTAAAGCCGTAATGTTCCTCGGATTGGGCTACCGACCAGTTGGCTGACGATTTGGTCTTCAAATTACAAGGGTGGGGCGATCAGGGTTAGGCTTGCGTTTTGGCGAGTGGCTTAAATTAATCGCCGTTTTCTTTTTCAAAACACACGCATACTCAATGACCAAATTACCCTTGTTCCTCGCCCAAGCTGCTCCTGCCCCCGGTGGTCCGGCTGCTTTACTCCAATATTTGCCGCTGATTTTGATGTTCGCAGCGATGTATTTTCTGATGATCGCCCCTCAGCGCAAAAAGCAGAAAGCGCACGAAAAAATGATGTCGGAGCTTGAAGCGGGCGATGAAGTCATCACGACCGGCGGCATTTACGGCACCATCACCAGCGTGAAAGATGATCGTTTCGTGGTGCGCGTGAGCGATGGCCAGAAGCTCGAGATCAGCAAAGGCTTCATTCACGCCCGCGTGAAACAGGCCGTCGCTTCCTGATCTCCACGTCAGCCCTGCGTCCGTGCGTCGCCCGGCGATTCTACCCCTTTAACAACCCACCTACCCATGTTCCGTCAAAATCTTTGGAAACTGACCCTGTCCGCAGCGCTCGTGCTGTGGGCGGTGTTCACCCTCATACCGCTGAAGGATCAGCCGTTTCGCGACTACCTGCAAAGCTCGGTCTCGGCCAAGCAGGCCGAATTCGGCAAGATCGTGGCCCGGGTGGATGCACGCATTGCCCAGAGCAAAACGCGCGGCCAAGAGCAGAGTGTCTATACCACCCTCAAGCAGATCGCCCACGAGGACGAGCTCGATCTCTCGCAGTACTTCACGCACATCCGGCTCGAGGAGAGCCTGAAGAATGTGGAGAAGAAGAATAATCTTCTGATGGATGAGCTGCTGCGGCGCTCCAAAGCCAGTTTGCAGCTGGGCCTCGATCTCAATGGCGGCGTGGCTTTCACTTTGGAGGCGGATGAAGCGGCGCTTTCCAAGCAGAGCGCGGAAGAGCGCAAAGACAAATTGGCCAAGGCGATTGAGATCATCAGCAATCGCGTCAACGGTCTGGGGGTCGCCGAGCCCGTTATCCGCCCGATCGGGGACAATCGCATTGAAGTGCAACTCCCCGGGGTGTCCACCCGGGATAATCCCGAGGTCCTGAACAGCCTCAAAAAACCGGCCCGCTTGGATTTTCGTCTGGTCTTTGAAGGCTCCGGTCCGATGGCCGAGCGGCCCGGTGCGGTGCCTCCCGGCTATGAAGTGATGGCGATAGAGGAGGAGAGTAAAAACAGCACGCGCGCCACGCTTTATTACTACATCGTTAAGAGCCTCCCGGAAATGTCCGGCGAAAACGTTGTGGATGCGATCGCCTCCACCGACCAGTTCAGCGGCTACCAGATTCACCTGTCCTTCAATTCGGCCGGGGCGAAACAGTTTGGCGATGTCACTGCGGCCAATGTCGGCCGGCTGCTGGCCATCGTCTTGGATGGAAAACTTTATTCAGCACCGCGGATCAATGGCGCCATCACCGGTGGCTCGGCGCAGATCACGGGGCGTTTCTCCGCCCGCGAGGCCCAGGAACTGGCCAATGTGCTGAACAACCCGCTGGATATTCCCCTGCAGGTGATAGAACAGTATGAGGTGGGACCGACCTTGGCCAAGGATGCCATCGCCAGCGGAAAACTGGCTTTCATTATCGGTACGAGTCTGACGATCGCATTCATTCTTTTCTTCTACACCCTCGGTGGCGTGGTGGCCGCCATCGGTATCGCCGTGAACGTGCTGATCGTGCTGGCCGTCATGTCCAGTTTCGGCGCGACTCTCACCATGCCCGGCATTGCCGGTATTGTGCTCACCCTCGCGATGTCGGTGGATTCCAACATTCTGATTTTTGAACGCATGCGGGAAGAGATCAAGCTCGGCAAGAGTCTCCCCACCGCGCTGGAGGCCGGTTTTGAGAAGGCGTGGTCGGCCATTTTGGATGGCAATGTCACCACCCTGATCACCTCGGCCATGATGATCGTCCTCGGTACCGGGGCCGTGAAAGGCTTCGGAGTCACCCTCACCATTGGTGTTTTCACCACGATGTTTGCCGCCGTGGTGGTATCCAAGCTGGTGCTGGAACTGCTGGTGCTTCCAGGCACGATCAAGAACATCCGCATGTTCTCGGTCCTGCAGGATACGAAGTTCGATTTCCTCAAGATGGCCAAGCCCGCGTTTATCGTCTCCTGGGTCATCGTCGCGGTCGGTGTCGCCACCATCGCTTACAAGGGCAAGAGCATCTACGGTCCTGATTTTGTCGGCGGCGACTCGATTTCACTCTCCTTTGTCAAAAAGGTCGATGCCGGCGCCATCAGCGCCGCCGCCAAGAAGGCGGGGGTGCCCGATGCCTATCCGGTTTATCAGAAGCAGGTGGGTTCCGATCTGGAAGTGCTCAAGATCACCACGCCGTTTGACCAGGGCTTTCCGCTCGTGGAAAAACTGCAGCAGGCCTTCCCCGAGGCCCAGTTGAAGTTTGTCGGCGAAACCCGGATCGGCCCCTCCGTCGGCAAGGAAATCCAGTGGAATGCCCTCTGGTCCCTCTTTTGGGCCATGCTCCTGATTCTCATCTATATCGCCTTCCGGTTCGAGTTTGGCTACGGCGTGGGTGCGGTGGTCGCCACCGTGCACGATCTGCTGATGACCATCGGTATCTTCGTGCTCTTTGACCGCCAGTTCAACGCCTCCATGGTGGCGGCCATTCTCCTGGTGGCCGGTTATTCGATCAACGACACCATTGTCGTCTTCGACCGCATCCGCGAAGAATTGAAATTGAATCCCACCGGAACGTTGCGCGATCTCATCAACCGTTCGCTCAATCTCACGCTGGCCCGCACCATCATCACCGGTGGTACCACTTTGCTGACGGCCATCACCCTGATGCTGGTGACCGGAGGCGATGTGAATGATATCGCTTTCACCCTGTTCATCGGCGTGATCACCGGTACGTTCTCCTCGATCTTCATCGCGAGCCCCATCTTCTTCTGGTGGCACAAGGGCGACCGCAAGCACGTCGAGGCGCACCACGACATCGCGCCCAAGTACGAGTGGGCCGGCTCTTCCCGCGCATCAGAATAATAGGCAGGGCGCGTTATCCTTAACGCGCCGAGCGGCGGATTAAGGATAATCCGCCCTACCCACACCTTCTATTATGCGCTGGAACTACACACCGGTTGACCCCGCGAGTGTGGCGGGTCTTTCGCGCCAGCTCGAGACCAGCCGCATCGTGGCCGAACTCCTCGTGCGCAATGGCATCGTGGAATCCGAGGCGGCCGGAAAGTTTCTCCAGCCCACACTCTCCACAATTAGCGATCCCTTCCTGCTCGCCAACGTGGAGGAGGGGGTCGAGCGCCTGCTTCAGGCGATCCAAGGCAAGCAAAGCCTCGTGGTGCTCGGCGATTACGATGTGGACGGCGTGTGCAGCACGACGCTCATGGTCGGCGTGCTCCGCTGTTTCGGGCTCAAGCCCCGCTACGTCGTGCCACGGCGCATGGAGGAAGGCTACGGTCTCTCGCGCACGGCCATTGATCGTGCGCTCGAAGCGGGGCGGCCGGATCTCTTCATCGCACTCGATTGCGGGACCAATTCCAACGTCGAGGTCGCGCATCTGCGCTCGCTGGGCGTCGATGTGATCGTGGTCGATCATCACCGCTCGAAAGACGCGCCGCTGGTGGATGCGATCCTCATCAATCCTCACGTCCACGAATCGGCCAACGATCAGACTTGGCGTCATCTTTGCACGGTCGGGCTGGTTTTCAAATTGCTGCACGGCCTCTTGAAACGCCTGCGCCTGGACAATAACGCCGTCGCGCACGAACTGAAGCTGAAGGATTACCTCGATCTGGTGGCGATGGGCACGGTGGCGGATCTGGTACCGCTCCATGGGGAGAATCGCATTTTTGCCCGCCACGGTTTGCGCGTGCTCGCCGAGACACGTCGGCCGGGCCTGATGGAGCTCATGCGCGTGGCCGGCATCAAGCCGGAGCAGGGCATCAATCCCGTGGATATTTCCTTCCGCCTCGGGCCGCGCATCAACGCCAGCGGCCGGCTCGCCGACGCCGCCATCTCCGTCGATTTGCTCCTGAGTGAAGACCGGATTTTTTGCCAACAAGCCGCGCAGCAACTCGAAGAATTGAATCGCGAACGGCAGGAAATCGAGCGCGCCATCACCGAGCGCGCCGAGCAATTGGTGGAGGAACACTACACTGATTCTCGGGGCATCGTGTTGTTCGACGAGAGTTGGCATCCCGGCGTCGTCGGCATTGTGGCCGGACGCATCTCGCGGAAATATCACCGGCCCGCCATCGTGCTCGGCAACGAAGGCGAACTCGCGAAAGGCTCGGGGCGCGGCGTCGTGGGCGTGAATCTGGTGGAGCTGCTCGCGGAATGTTCCTCGTGTTTGGAGTCGTGGGGCGGGCATCCGATGGCGGTGGGAGTTTCGATGCAGAAATCGCGCGTGGAAGAATTTCGCACGCGCTTCGACGAGGTGATCCGGCGCACCAGTGGCGCAGCAGTCGAACCGATGATTGATCTTTCCGGCTGGCTCGATGCGACGGAAGTGCATGAGCAACTCATGGGCGAGATTGATCAACTGCATCCCTTCGGCATGGGGAATCCCGAGCCGTTATTTGGCGTGAGAGCTGTCACTCTGCCGCGCGCCCCGGAGATTTTCAAGGAAGTGCATTTCCGTTTTTCAGCGGAGGATTCGAAGGGACGAAGGATCAATGGCGTGGCTTGGAAGCAAGCGCACCGACTGCCTCCGCCGGGTCAGAGACTTGATCTGGTGGTGCAAATAAACTGGAACCACTACAACGGACGGAAAACCCTGCAGCTTGAGTTGCATGATTGGCGGGTGGCGCAGGGGTGAATGAGGGTCGGGTGCCTTGGGTGGGCGTCGGTTTCCACACCGACGCTTATCGCCGATATGGTAATCGGCGACCACCCTCAATAAGGTATGGTAGCCGCTTGGGATGTAGCCGTATTTGAGCCGCAGGCGAAAATGCGGTGTTTCTCGGCCCCGTTGTCGCTTCGCTCCAACGAGGCTACCTATCCATGGTTGGTAGCGCGCTCGTCGCGCTATTCTGCTGGCCAGCAGAACGAGACGAGCTCGCAACCTACGGGCGGCGAGCAAGCCGAGGATTGTGAGGATTTGGTGTCGCGCTCCGTTGCGAGACGAGCTCGCAACCTACGGGGAGCCGCCACTCACTGCAGGTTATTTTTAGGCGAAAAAATCTGCTTGCTGTCGTTCCGGGAAATTCGCTTATTCGCCGTTCATTTGTGCAGGCATAGCTCAACTGGATAGAGCGCCAGACTACGAATCTGGAGGTTTGGGGTTCGACTCCCTATGCCTGCACCAATTTCTAAACCGCCTTTACTCAACAGAGTTGGGCGGTTTTGTTTTGGCAGGTGCAATTTTCGTGAGTAGTGATTCGGCTTATCCCCTAAGTGGCGGGAATTTATCTTCTACTGGGCGCGGCAGGTTGTCCTTGGCGTCAGGTTGGCGTCCACCATGCTCTTCACTGAAATATTTATGAGCTCTCATTCAACAGTCACTAGCGGATCGAAATCTCTCTCCGAACCCGATCAACGTGAAATCACCCGGCTGTGTATCCAAACCGGTCTCCTGCTCATGCAGCATGGCGCGGAGAGTTCGCTGGTGGAAAATCTTATCCGCCGCTTGGGATTGGGGTTGGGCGTGAGTGGCGTGGAAGTGGCTATCATGGCCAATGCGCTTACGATTACGACACTGAGTGAAAATCATTGCATCACCACGGTGCGCCGGAATGAAGATCGCGGCATTAATATGCACATGGTCACTGAGGCGCAACGGGCGGTACTGGCGGTGGAGGCGGGCGAATTGGATCGGGTGGCGTATCGCGAGCGCTTGGAGGCGATCCAACCGCACCGGTATCCGCGCTGGCAGGTGGCGCTCATGATCGGCCTTTCGTGCGCGTGTTTTGCGCGGCTCGCAGGTGCGGATTGGGCCGGTTGTGGGCTGACGTTTGTCGCGAGCACCGTCGCGATGATCGTGCGCCAGTTGATCGCGGCCCGGCATTTTAATCCCTTGGTGACTTTCTTCGTGACGGCCTTCGTCGCGACCTCGATCGCCGGACAGGGCTTGCTGCATGAAATCGGGGCGATGCCCCGGATCGCCATGGCGTCCTGCGTGTTGCTCTTGGTGCCGGGTTTTCCGATGATCAATTCGGTATCGGATATGGTGAAGGGCTATATCAACACCGGCCTCTCACGTGGCATGATGGCGGTGTTGCTGGGGTCGGCGACGTCCGGCGGGATCTTTTTGGCGATGACCGTCTGGCAATTTCCATCCCACGACTTTCAAATCCCTGCGGCTGTTTTTTCCGGAAGTATTTTGAGTATCCTTCTGCTGAATATGGCGCTGGCGGCGGTGCCGGCGGTGGGTTTCGCTCTGGTCTTTAATGTGCCGGTGCGCGCGTTGGGTTATTGTGCAGCGGGTGGGGCGATCGGTCGCGGACTGCGTTATCTGCTGGTCACGTCCGGTATTCCGATTGAATTGTCCACGTTTGTTGCAGCCTCGGTGGTGAGCCTCCTTGGCGTGTACCTCGCCCAACGATTGAAGGCCCATCCGAAAGTTTTCACCGTGGCGGCCATGATTCCCATGATTCCGGGCATTCCCTTTTTCACGGCGTTGATTGCCGTGGTGGAGATCCAGCAAAAAGGGTTAACGCAGGAATTGCTGGCGACCGGCGTCTCCTCGGGTTTGCGCGCCGCCTTCATTGTGGCGGCGCTGGCAGTGGGCCTGGCTTTCCCGGGCTTGTTTTTCTATCGGCGCAAGCCCGTGGTGTGACGTCAGCGTAGCTACTGGACAGCGTGACAAAAATAATAGTTTCCGTCGCGCCGTGGATGGTGCGGATATTCCGGTTTCCTTCTTGGGCTGCGCGTCTATGCTGGGCCTTCTATGCAGAATGACCTCATCGACGAGTTGCGGGCACCGGAGTATTATAACTTTGCGACCGACACGATGGATGGCTGGGCCCGGACCAGGCCCGATGCGCTGGCTTTGTGGTGGGTCGATGCCGCCACCCGGTCCGAGCGAAAATACACCTTCGCAGAAATCACCGCCCTGAGTTCGCAGGCGGCCAATTTTCTCCAAACGAGTGGCGTGCGACGGGGTGACCGGGTGCTGGTGATGCTGCCCCGGATTCCTCAATGGTGGATTGCGATGCTCGGTCTGATTCGTCTCGGGGCCGTGCCGGTGCCGGCGACCCTCTTGCTTTCACCGCGCGAAGTGCAGTATCGGATCGAAACGGCGCGCGTGACGGCGGTCATCACGAGTGGTGACGGGATCGCCAAGATCGGCGAGTTTGCTGGTCGGCGATTGATCGTGGAGAGCGCGGCCGTGGGGTGGACTGATTTCGATGCCGGTACGCGGGGCGCGTCGCCGGTTTTTTGCGGGGCACCGACCCGGAGCGACGATCCCGGGATTCTCTACTTCACCAGTGCCACGACGGGCGAACCCAAGATGGTGCTGCACACGCAGGCCAGTTATGGCATGGGACACCGGCTCACCGGCGCACTGTGGCTGGATTTGCGACCGGAGGATGTGCATTGGAATATTTCCGATCTGGGCTGGGGCAAGGCGGCCTGGTCCAGTTTTTACGGACCGTGGCAGAGGGGAGCGTGCGTGTTCGCCCTCGAGGTTCATGGCAAATTCGATCCCGGTCTCACGCTCGACACGCTGGAGCATTATCCGATCACCACCTGGTGCGCTCCACCCACGGCGCTGCGACTCATCGTGCGCGAGGATCTCACTCGCCGGCGTTTTCCCTGCCTGCGCCATTGCGTGACGGCCGGTGAACCGCTGAATCCCGAATTGTTGAAAATTTGGAAAGAGGCGACGGGCCTGACCATCTGCGAAGCGTATGGGCAGACTGAAACCGTGGTGCTCATCGGGAATTTTCCGTCACTGGGTTTTCCGGTGCGACCGGGCTCGATGGGGAAAGCGACGCCGGGGATGAACGTCGCGCTGCTCGGCGACGATGGGCAGGAAGCGCCTGCGGGGGGCGAGGGGGAGATTGCCGTGCGGGTGAAGCCGCATCGTCCGCTCGGGCTGTTTCAGGAATATTGGCTCAATGCCGCAGAGACAGCGGATAAATTTCACGGCGATTATTATCTTACCGGCGACCGGGCGATTCGCGATGCCGACGGCTACTTTTGGTTCGTCGGCCGCCGTGACGATGTGATCAAGAGTTCCGGTTATCGCATTGGCCCGTTCGAGGTGGAGAGCGCGTTGATCGAGCACCCAGCGATTCTCGATGTGGCGGTAGTGGGCAAACCGGATGCGGCCCGCGGGCAAATGGTGAAGGCGTTCATCGTGCTGCGCTCGGCCTACACGCCCAGCGACGCCCTGAAAGCAGCGTTGCAGCAGCACTGCAAACGCACGATCGCGCCCTTCAAGTATCCGCGGGAAATCGAATTCGTCGCCAGCCTGCCAAAAACCACCAGCGGCAAGACGCGACGGGTGGAGTTGCGGCAACAGGGTTAGTCGCCGAAGCTGATGCCGAGAGCGCGTCCCGTGCTCACGATATCGCCATCGGGCGGGACGGTGCTGAGCCGCCCGATCGCCTCTTGGAGAGGTATCCCGACCGTGTCGGGCGGAATGAAGGCGACCATCAGCCCAAACTTATCCTCGGAAATCAGGCGAACGGCACCGACGCCAAAGCGGGTGCAAAGCAAGCGGTCAAAAGTGGTGGGGACTCCACCGCGTTGGAGATGGCCGAGTACGCAGACCCGCGTTTCCTTTCCGGTGCGTTTTTGGATCTCATCCGCAACCATCGTCGCAACACCACCCAAGCGTGTCTCGCGGAAGGAGCCTCCGCTCGGGCCCCCGCCGGCTGCTTGATGTTCCTGGGTGACGAAGGCTCCTCCTTGTTGGCGCGCGCCTTCAGCCACGACCACCAAGGAGTGGTGTTTGCCGTCTTGCTCGCGTTCGCGGATTTTATCGCAGACCCGTTCGAGGCTAAAGGGAATTTCAGGAATCAGAATGGCATCGGCACCTCCGGAAATTCCGCTGTGGGCGGCAATCCAGCCGGCGAAGCGGCCCATCATCTCGCAGACGAGCACGCGCTGATGACTTTCGGCCGTGCAGCGCAGCCGATCGAGCGCATCGGTGGCAAACGAAACCGCCGTGTCGAATCCAAAGGTGACTGAGGTTCCGGCGATGTCGTTATCGATCGTCTTGGGGACACCGACAACCGGGATGCCTCCGTGGTGGAGTTGTTGGGCAATCGAAAGTGATCCATCGCCACCCACGACTACGAGCGCGCGCAGGCCGAGTCTGTCGAAGTTACCTTTGGCTTCGGCGATGATCCCGGCGTCAATTTCTCGGGCAACGCCATCACCGACTTTGGCGGCAAAGCGTCCGGAATTACTCGTGCCGAGGATCGTGCCTCCCAGAAAGAGCAGACCATCCATGTCATCTGGATCGAGTACGCGGGTGCGTACCGGGTTGAGCAGGCCTTCAAACCCACCGAGAAAACCAAAAGTGGTCCAGCCATTCTTGGCGGCGGCAATCACGACGGCGCGAATAACTGCGTTAAGGCCGGGGCAGTCGCCCCCGCCAGTAAGGATACCGATTCGGGTTTTCATCTTTGGTGGTAAAACGGAACATCGGCACGAACGCGGGTGGGACTTAATGCCTTTTTGTCGAAGAAAGGTGCGCTATTATGCTATGGCATTATCCTCATCAGGAGAGCTCCACGTGAATTCTCCTTTAGAGGGGTGGGCGCAAAACCGAGAGCTGACGTTATTCTCAGTGGGTCAAATACCCCGGGACGTGCTCCGGGGATTCTTATTCAGTGCGCTTGGTCCACCAGAGAATCAGCCAACAGGACAAACCGCAGCCGGTGCCGGAAAGGTGGGCGAGGGGGACGTTGCGGATGTTTTTTAAATCACTGACGAGGAGCGGGGCACCTTGTTTAAGTTCAAGGCCAAGTTTGGCTGTTACCAATAAGAGGACGCCCAGCCATATCCAGGGAGATTCTTTTTTATTCTGAAGTTGGACGCACGCGAGAAGGACCAACGTTCCGGTAGCCAGGCCGGAAAGTCCGGCGTAGCGCTCGAGGGTCGGATCGTAAGTTAATAAGACTAGGGAAATAATTACGGGGCAGAGCAGAAAGAACCAACGGGCGCCGCCGGGGCGGAGCCGTTCAGCCAGCAGCCGGCGGGCAGAAAAACGGCCAAGTCCCACCAGAAATGAATCGGACCAAAGTGGACGATGTGGCCCGTCCAAGCACGCCAGACTTGTCCCGAAAAAATCAGGGAACGTTGGTAGATGAACACGTCGGCGAGTTGCGCAAAGCGGAACGTGAGTATGGCAGCGAGTGCGATGATCACGGTCCCCCAGGGCCAGACGCGTCGCTGATTGGTGGGGGAGGGGGAATCCATCGAAGCCAGAGATTCTAAACAAAGCCGGCACCTGACCAGTCTGGAAATACTGAGTCCTCTTGAGGCTCGTGTGATAAACTGGCGGACTTGTGGCGCTGGTTGCTCCCGTAGGTTGCGAGCTAGCCTCGCAACGTAGCGCGATCAGCGTGCTACCTGCCCACTCCCTCGCGGCGTCTGCCGGCCAGACGCCCTCCGTGTTTGGATTTGTTGCAGGTGTTCTAGTGCTTCGTTAATCGTAGCGCGACCAGCGTGCCACCTGCTTCGGCAGGCCGAGACGCCTGCCACTATAGCTGAACTCACTTCCGCTCCCACAAACTCATCGTGCGATCCTGAGGATCTCTTCAGTTGCCCAAAGAAAAGGCCCGCCGGGTGGCGGGCCTGAAAACATAAACCCTGTCGAGAAAAAACGGGAAAATTAAATGGCCTTGGGCAGCTCAACATCGATCAATTCGACGCTGTGCGGATGGTTGCGCTTTTCCTTTTGCTGGCCGTGGCGCTTGCGCAGGCCTTGATCGAGGAGGTCGACCAGCAGGTCGATGGATTTATGCATCTCTTCGGATTCGGCGGAGCCGTTGACGTTCGGACCGCGTAGTTCGATGTGCCCTTTGGCGACGAACTTATGTTGGACGTCGTGTTGGCGGTCACATTCCAATTCGATGCGGATTCTGACGATGTGGGTTTCATGGCGAAACAGCCGCTCCATTTTCTCATTCACAAAAGCTTTGAGGGAGGGCGTTAGTTCGAGGTGGATACCTGTCACGATAACTTCGTGAGGAGTGTTTTCATTATTCATGGATTTTCTTTGGTTAGACCAAAAAATCGGTCGAATGATCAAAGCCTCCAGTGGCCGGGTACTGACATCAGCCGCCCCGCGGGCGCTCTGATCTTTCCAATGGGGAAAGTTATTCATTCGACAAAGTAATGTCTAGCTGCCGGGGGTTGTTTTGCAAATCATCTCGCGAAAATCTGCGTAATATTAATTTGAACATTTAGCCTCATGCTCGATCCGACCGAATCACGACCCCCGCCTATTGCCCCCTTGGTTGATCCCGAGGAACTCGGTAGTTGGATCTTGTTCGAGGACGAAAAGTTGCTGGTGATCGATAAGCCAGGTTGGTTGGTGGTGCATCCGTCGAAGAACGGTCCCTGGTCCAGTTTGGCCGGGGCGGTGCGTGAAGGTCGGGGGTTGGAAACCATCCGCTTTATCTATCGGCTCGATCGGGAAACTTCTGGAGTGATAGTTTTGGCTAAAGATGAGGCTACCGGTACGCGATTGGGCAAGGCGGTCTTAAAGCGCCGGCTCGGCAAGGCGTATGTGGCAATCCTTGAGGGAGAGTTGAAAGAACCGGTGTCGGTGAATCAGTGGCTCGGCCCTGACCCGACGGCCAACGTCACGGTGAAATCACGAGTCGTGCCGGCCGGCACAGCGGGCGCACAGGAGGCGACGACGATTTTTCATCCTTTGGTGACGCGGGGTGGATTCACCTTGGCCGGGGTGGAGTTGATCACGGGGCGTAAACATCAGATTCGCGCCCACGCCGAGTGGCTGGGGCAACGGGTCGTGGGCGACAAACTTTATGGGCCTGATTCGAGCCTGTATTTGGAATTTGCGATTCAAGGCTGGACTGACCGCCACACCGCGTTGCTGCCGATCACCCGGCAGGCGTTGCATTGCGCGGCGATGGATCTGCGTCCGGCCGGCATGGATTACCTGTTGCGCGCGCCCTGGCCGAAAGATCTCGCGCGCTTTGCCGAGACCCGCATGGCGTTGCCAGCGGCGGAGGCGCAGGCGCTGATCGATGCGTTTGTGGCCAGGCAATTGCCCGCGCCAGTACATTAGCCCGGAAACCCTGCTCGCAGACGCACAACCTGAAAGGTGGTCGCCGATTTCCCCATCGGCGACAGAGCGTCGGTGTGGAAACCCACGCCCACCCACTGTTAGGAAACTGTTCCCTTGTAGCAAGGCCGGTGCTTGCGCCGGCCAAGGCTATCCGCCAACAGGCCGTCGCAAGCAGCGGCCCTACATTAAAGCACGAAGCCTCTTTCTTCCCGTCCGGTGCAAAACGCGTTTGCGGTTCGGGGCTCATTGTTCCGGCTTGGAAATTTACCGCGTCATCCGCAGTTAAATTGCCTTGTTTGGCCTAATTTTTATTCGTGCCAAATGGTTGGTTTGGCTCCTCTCTCCTCCCATGACCCAAGTCCGCGTTCGTTTCGCTCCCAGTCCCACCGGTTTCTTCCATATCGGCAGTGCCCGCACCGCGCTGTTCAACTGGCTTTACGCGCGCCACACCGGCGGCACGTTCATCCTGCGCATCGAGGACACCGATCAGGCGCGCAACAGCGAGCAGTTCCTCCAGCTCATCTACGACAGCATGACGTGGCTCGGCATGGATTGGGACGAGGGTCCGAATCCCAACGGCGTGGGCGAGCGCGGCCACTTCGGCCCGTACCGGCAAAGCCAGCGCGGTGACATCTATAAACAATATAAACAAAAGCTCCTCGACAACGGCCGCGCCTACGAAAAGGACGGAGCCATTTGGTTCAAGATGCTTGGCGAGCGCTACAAGATTTTCGATGAGCACCGCAAAAAAGAAGTCGAGAAAGTGAAAATCGACCCGGTCGTCATCGACGACAAAATTCGCGGCAAGGTCGAGCGGCAGGAAGACGAGGATTTCGTGATCTTCCGCTCGGATGGGAATCCGATTTTCCATTTCGTGAATGTGGTGGACGATATCACCATGCAGGTGTCGCACGTCATTCGGGGCGACGATCATCTTTCCAATACCAGCAAACATGTCCGGCTATACGAAGGCTTCGGCGTCACGCCTCCGGTCTTCGCCCACATTCCGCTGATTCTGAAATCGCCCGAAATGGGGACCGGCAAGATGAGCAAGCGCGACAAGGGTGCGCTCATCGAGGAATACCAGCAACGGTACTTTCTGCCCGAAGCGCTGGTGAATTACATCTCACTCCTCGGCTGGAATGCGGGTGATGATCGCGAGAAGATGCCCATCGCCGACATCGTGAAGCTCTTTGATTTGCCCGGCGTCAACCAGAGCGGCGCCAAATTTGATGGAAAAAAACTGAACCACATGAACATGGTTTACCTGCTCGAGCAGCCGGCCGATCGCTTCGTGGCGCTCGCGAAAACCTATTTCGCGAAGCAATCCAACGGCGCAGCGGCCATGGCCAACGAAGCCTATTTCCGCGAGATCATGTTGCTCGCCCAGCCAAAGATCAAATCGATCGACGAACTCGGGGCGTACACGGCCTACTTCTTCACCGAGGAATTTCTGATCGACGCCAAGGTGAAAGAAAAAGTCTTGGCCAAGGGTGACCCGAAGGCGCGACTCATTGAACTGATCGCTGCGGTTCCCACGATGGATTTTTCGAGCGACGCGACCATCGAAGCCGGCATCAAAACATTGGCGGAAGGGAAAGGGCTTGGCTTCGGCGATTATCAAGCGGTCGCGCGACTCGCCGTCACCGGCACCAACGCCGGTCCGAGCATCACGGCGATCTTCCGCGTGCTAGGGAAAGAGCGGACGAGTGAGCGGCTAAAGAAACTCTTGGTGACGGATTGAGGCAGGGCGAATCCTCCGGATGAGCCATAATAGCCCAGAGGCTCCGCTAGACCAAACTCGACGGCTCGTTGCTGTTTGAAAGTATATCAACCATGAAGCTTACGATTCGTTCGCTCATCCGGGATTTCCCCAAGGCCAAGGCGGCCGCCCGCAAAGGGCAGGCCGTGGAATTTGTGGACGGCAACACCGGGGAGAAGTTTATTCTGACAGCCAAACCGACCCGCACGTTTGGAGAACTGGCAGCTGGAGCCAAGGGCGTCTACGCCGGCCCGCGTAATCTCTCCACGCGGGAGGGTTTCGGTGTCTGAGTACATTGCAGACTCCGGCCCGTTGGTGGGGTGGGATCACTCGCCTCGATCAGCAGCATGTAGTTTAATAGACTACAATTGTCGCCGCTCGCATGTTCGATTAGGCAGGCCGTCGAGCTGGTCTGTCCAAAGCGCTGTCAAGCCGGCGCACTCTATAACGGAGCTGATTTACTCAAGCTGCTTGCGAAAATCTGTGAATTGCTGGCGGAGCTCAGACAGCTCAGTGCGGAGACTGGCCACTTCGGTTTCGAGTTGGGTGATGCGGTCTGGACTGGCGGGTGCGATAGACGTGAAGGGTGGCTCGGTCGTCGATGGTGCGATGATGACTTCACCGGCGAGCAGATGGGCGTAGCGGGGCTCCTTGGTGCCGACTTGGCGGGGGAGCATGGTGACCAATGGCTCGGCTCGGGCGGACAGCGCTTGGAGCGTGGTCTGGACGTCGGCCAGAGTGGCGAATTCGTGCATGCGGGCGGTGCGGGTGCGGAGTTCGCCGATGGTTTGTGGACCGCGCAACAGGAGCACGCAGATGATTGCAATTTCCGGGCGTGGGAGTGCGAGGGTGTCGGTGGCTTTGTGGCCGTACTTCACGACACGGCTGTCGCCGCCGCTGATCGCGGTGGCGAGACGTTTGTCGCGCAGGGATTCGACGGCGCGTAAGACTTGCTGCTCGCCGTAGAGCACAACGGGATCGCGGTTGTTGATCTGGTTGCAGGCGTTGGTGAGCGCGTTCAACGACTGCGGATAGTATTCCGGCGTGGTGATCTCCTTTTCGATCAGGGAACCGAGTACACGGGTTTCGAATTCGTTGAGGAGGGGACGTTCCATGGTGGCGGCTACTTGGCCCAAGTGTCTTTGAGCGATATGGTGCGGTTGAAGATGAGTTTCCCCGGAAATTGAGAGCTGAGGGCTGAGAGTTGAGAGGCAGAAGGAAGCAGGGGAGAGTCTTTATCCAAAGCGAAGTAGCCGAGGCGTTCGAATTGGAAGCGGTCGGCGGGCGTCGCGCTGGCGAGGGAGGCTTCGAGTTTGGCGGTGATGACTTCGAGCGATTTGGGATTTACGACGCGGAGGAAATCCAATTCGGCGGCGGGCTCGGCGACATTGAAGAGGCGATCGTAGAGGCGGACTTCGGCGTCGATGCAGTGCGTGGCGCTGACCCAGTGGATCGTGCCTTTGACTTTTTTCTCAACATTGATGCCGCCGGCGCGGGTGGTGAGATCGGCGGTGCAACGGAGTTCGGTGACGGCGCCGGTGGCGTCCTTCACGATCTCGTCGAGTTTGATAATGCAGGCATATTTCAGCCGGACTTCGCCACCGGGTTTCAGGCGGAAATATTTGGGCGGTGGTACCTCCGCGAAATCGTCGGACTCGATGAAGACCTCGCGGGTGAGCGCGATGGGGCGGGTCGTGGGATTTTCTTCCTGTGGATTATTCGTGGCGGTGCACTCGATGAGTTCGCCGGCGGGAATATTGGTGAGGACGAGCTTGATAGGTTTGAGCACGGCGAGACGGCGTTGGGCCAGGCCGTTGAGTTCGGTGCGCACGGCGTTTTCAAAGACGGCGACTTCGGTGAGAGAATCAAACTTGGTAACGCCCACGCTGGTGACGAATTGACGGATGGCGCTCGCGGGGATGCCGCGGCGGCGGAGGCCGGAGAGCGTGGGCATGCGCGGATCATCCCACCCGGTGACGAGCTTTTCGTTGACGAGTTGGAGGAGCTTGCGCTTGGAGACGATCGTGTAGCCGAGGTTGAGCTTGGCGAATTCGTATTGGTGCGGGAGCGCGCGCGGCAGATCGAGATTGGCCAGAATCCAATCGTAGAGCGGGCGGTGATCGACGAACTCGAGGGTGCAGATGCTGTGGGTGATGCCTTCGAGGTAATCGCTCAGGCAGTGCGCGTAATCGTAGAGTGGGTAAAGGCACCACTTGTCGCCGGTGTGGTGGTGGGCGGTGTGGCGGATGCGATAGAGGAGCGGGTCGCGCAGCCAGATGTTGGGCGCGGCCATGTCGATCTTGGCACGGAGGGAGCGGGTGCCGTTGGGGAACTCGCCGGCTTTCATCCGCGTGAAGAGATCGAGATTCTCCTCGACGGAACGAGTGCGGAATGGGCTGTCCTTGCCGGGCTTGTCGGGCGAGCCACGGTAACTATCAGTGTCTTCCGGGCTCAAATCGCAGACGTAGGCTTTTCCCTGTTTGATGAGGATGAGCGCGTACTCGTAGAGCTGGTCGAAATAACTGGAGGCGGAGAAGGGTTCGGATGGGGAAGCTGAGAGCTGTGAGTTGAGAGTTGAGAGGCCAACCGGTGCGATAAAATAGTCCGGTTTACCGTCGATGGTTTGGAGCGCGGGGCTGGCACCCTTGGGTTTGTACCCGAGGCAGTGGTCGGCCCAGCCGGAGATCAGCCATTGCACATCGGTGGTGATGGAGTCGACGTATGCGATTTCTTCCTTGGCGGGATTGGTGTCGTCGAAGCGGAGGTTGCACTGACCGTGGTTTTCGCGAGCGATGCCGAAGTTCAGGCAAATGGACTTGGCGTGACCGATGTGCAGGTAACCGTTGGGTTCCGGCGGAAAACGCGTGACGATTTTGGCGTAGCGATTAGTGGCAACATCGGCGGCGATGATGTCGCGAATGAAGTCACTGGGCACTGGGGAGGGAATGGCGGGCTCGACAGACATAAATTTGCAAAATGCGGTTTTTCGTGCGGAAGGACAACGAAGTTTCTTAACCGCGAAAGGGAGAGATGGAACGGCTGCGGTTGGTGGTGGAGTCGCCATCGGTGGCCATTTCTTTGAGGAGGCTGGTGAGATAGGGGATGAGCTGCTTTTTACGGGAGACGACGCCGGGAAGATCAAAAATCTCATCCTGCTCGACGTGGGTGTAAGTGATGCGGCGGATGAAATCGGGTTCGCCTTTGATCAGCATGAGCGAATTTTGCGTGTTGATGTCGGTGATGAGGACGGCGGCGAAGGTGAGCTTTTCGTCGTTGCGCAAGGTGGTGAGTGCCGAGGAAAGATCGTTGGCGTGGCTCCAGAAATTATCAAAACCGAGTTCCTCGATCTGGGAGACGGCGAAGCGGATGTTTTCTTCATCGTAGATCTTGAAGTCCGAGCGGATAACTTTGTCGGACGGTTGGGTGAGAATCACTGAGCCGGAGCTGAAGATGAGTTCGGCGAGTGCCTTGCCGGAAATGTCGGCGTAGGATTCGAGCCAAGCGAGGATATCGGTATCTTTGGCGGTCGAGGTGGGGCTTTGGAGGAGCAGGGTGTCGGAGATGAGACCGGACATCATCAGGCCGGCGAGTTCGGGGGTGGGCTTCAGGTTATAACGGCGGAACAGATCGGCGATGATGGTGCAGGTGGAGCCCACAGGTTCGTTGATGAAAAGAATCGGCTGGGATGTGGCCATGGGCCCGAGACGATGGTGATCGATGATTTCGGTGATGCTGACTTCGTCGGCCCCGGTGACGGCTTGGGTGAGTTCGTTATGATCGACCAGCACTAGGCGAGTGGGAACGGGCTTGAGCATATCGCCCTTCGAGAGAATGCCGGCGAGCTGACCTTGCTCGGAGAGAACCAAAAATGCGGGAGCGGGGGAGGCGGCGATTTTTTTGCGAACATCGGAGAGTCGCAGTTCGGCGTTGATCGTGGTGTGCTTTGTTTCAATTAAGGGAAAGAGGCGACCGGCCGTACGGATGAGCCACGCGGTGGTGGCGGTGTCGTACGGGCTCATAAGCAGGCTGACGCCGGCGGCGCGCGCGGCATCGATCACAGAGTCTTCAATAGGCAGCATACCGCAGACGACGACGGCGCGCACTCCGAGTTCGATGGATTTTTCCTGAATATTTTTCCGATCTCCCACGACGATGACGGATTTGTTGGCGGGAATTCCTTCCGCTTGGGAGAGACGCCAGAAGGAACTGATGTCCATGGCACCGATGCGGACGTAGAGTTCTTCGACGAGAGAGGGTTCGGCGCCGAGGTGGACCACCAAGGCATGGATTGTCCGGGCGATGGACTTGAGGTCGGTGGTGACCTGACGCATGCGCTTGGGTTCGGCGATTTGGGGTAGAAAGGCGTGAGCCAGTTGGGACGAGGTGACGGTGCCGACGAATTTTCCGGCATCATCCATGACCGGTACGATACGATGGCCGTGGCGATCAATAAATTCCAACGCTTCGGCGCAAGTCGCACTGGATTGAACCGAGTGGATTTCGGTGACCATCACATCACGAACTCGTGGACAAACGTCGGTCAAATAAAGGGGGGGCGGGGTGCGGAAGAGCCCGAGAATGGCGTCGATGCGAGCATTGGAATTACCGCAGCGGGCGGCAATGTAGCCTTTTTCGCCGCGGAGTTCCTTGAACGCGGCATAAGCGATCGCGGAGCAAATGGAGTCGGCGTCGGGGTTTTTATGACCGATAACGTAAGTGGGAGCGGGAGCAGGCATGCAGTAAGCAGGCAGGCTAGGGGTGGCGGGGCCACGGGGGAAAGAAAAAAGCCCGGTCGTGAGACCGGGCTTTTCCCTTTTTTGCCGAAAGCAATGGCGAGTTTCGGATCTAACGATCCATCCGCGCGGCCTAGGGCGCGCGCTCCGCGGGGATACCAGCCAAAGAGCCGATTCCAGCAGGGGGCGTGGCATAGACACGTGGATTGGATGCTGCACTAGCTCCAAAGGGCAATGCTTGCAGCAAAGTGCTGCCCTTTTTTCCGTTGTTCAGCGTGAGCTGATTGGCGGACTCTGTTGTGTTGGGGTAGAACTGGACGTTGCCGCCCAGAAAAGCGATGTGGCCGCCGGTTTCGCGGTAGACTCCGTTGGTCGCATCCCATGCGCCGGTGGTCAGAAGCCCGCGAGTGAAGGCGACGGGAGTGGTCGGGCCGTCGCCCATGCGGAGGCCTCCGACAAATTCAAAACTCAGAACCCGGTTGGTGGTGAAACTGGCATCGAGCTGGCTGCGGTTGGCCGGATCGACAATGGCGGTCGGATAGATGCCGTTGAATTGGGGATCATTCTTGGCGAAGTAAAAGGTCGGATCGGTCAAAATCCCGCGTTGGGCCAGAATACCGGCCCAGAGAAATGGACCCTGACCGCCAGTCAGCGAAGCAGGGGTCTGGGCGGCGATGAGCTGCGGATCGGGTAAGCGCTCACTGTTGTCGGCGGCGAAAATTTGGGCGGCCTTGACGATTTCGCGGAGGTTATTGGCGTCGACGGTGCGTTGGGCGGTTTCGCGGACTTTACCAACTGTCGGGAATATCAGAGCAGCCAGAATTCCTATGATCGCGATAACGGTTAGAAGCTCGATGAGGGTGAAACCTAGGCTAGATCGGCGAACTTGCTTTACCATAGTGAGCAGCATCCAGTCAGAGATGCTCATGAGTTCAAGGAGAAACTTTACGGTTTTGAAACCAAAATAGCCTTCATTAAGGTGCTCCTGACTATGTTTGGTTGGCTATTCGGGACGAGGTTGCGTGAGTCAATGCGTCTCATTTCCCGTTGACGGTTGCGTGATGAACGCTGAATTATTGCGGCATGGTACCAAGCGTTTTGATCGTCGATGACGAGAAGCATACCCGCGAGGGATTGCAGCAAGCTTTGCAAGAAGACTACGACGTCTCAGTGGCGGGGAGTGCGGATGAAGGCTTCAATTTGATGGATGCACAGGAGTTCGATGTGATCGTGACTGACCTGCGGATGCCGGGAAAAAGTGGGTTGAAGATCATCGACAAGGCCCTGACGCTGGCGAACAAACCGGCGGTGATTATGATGACGGCCTACGGCAGTATTGATTCGGCGGTGGAGGCGATGAAGCGGGGAGCGGTGGATTTTTTGACCAAGCCGGTGAATATCGAGCGACTGGAAATCCTCATCCAGCGGGCCTTGAAGACCAAGACACTCGAGGTGGAAGTGAAGCAACTGAACGAGCGCTTGGATAAAAAATTCAGCACCGAAGGCATTATCGGGCATTCGGCGAAACTGTCAGATGTGATTGAACGCGTAAAACTGGTGGCACCGTCGAAGGCCACGGTGTTGATCGAGGGCGAAACTGGCACCGGCAAGGAATTGATCGCGCAGGCGATCCATCAGGCGAGCCCGCGGGCGCAGGCGGCCTTTGTCCCGGTGCATTGTGCGGCATTGCCTGCTACTCTATTGGAGAGCGAGTTGTTCGGCCACGAGCGCGGGTCGTTTACGGGCGCGACGGAGCGACGCATCGGGCGTTTCGAAATGGCGGATGGTGGGACGATTTTTCTGGATGAGATCGGCGAAATCGGTCCTGAAATCCAGGTGAAGCTCCTGCGTTTCATGGAGACCAAGAGTTTTGAGCGGATCGGCAGCACCAAAACGATTACGGTCGATGTACGGCTGGTGGCGGCGACGAACCGAAATCTGGAGGAGATGGTTAAAAACGGAAAGTTTCGCGAAGATCTCTTCTTCCGGTTGAACGTGGTGCGCATCACTACGCCGTCGCTGCGTGAACGCTCGGAGGACGTACCGTTGTTGCTGGAGCATTTTATCAAGCAATTCTCCAAGGAGAATGCCTACGAACCCGTCACCGTGGAGACGGGAGCGATGCGCTACCTGCAAACCTATGCCTGGCCTGGTAACATTCGTGAGCTGCGGAATTTTTCCGAGAACGTGGTCGTGATGCAGCGCGGCGGCTCACTGAATGAATTTGGTCTCGATGCCAAGTATCGCGGTGATGCGCCGGGCGCCCCGGTGCTCAGTTCGCCGGCTCCAGCTAATCCGCTTTCCGTTGAGGAAAATGGAAAACGGTTGCTCCGCGAAGCCCTGATCAAGGCGCATGGCAACCGCACCAAGGCCGCCGAGATGATGGGCATTTCCCGGCGCACGCTCCATCGCAAGATCGCGGAATGGCCCGAGTTGGATGTGGTGGACCGGGGGTGAGTTTGCTAAGGGTGGAACCCGGCATCCCGACCACGGTAGTTGAGTTAATCGATGGGGATTCCGTCAAAACAGGTTCACCTTACCCCAGTCATCATTTGCTTTGCGCATTTGTAGGGCCGCCCCTTGTGGGCGTGCCGACTTCGCGCATTCCGGCCCGGCCACAAGGGCCGGCCCTGCGTCGAATTCAGTCTGCCTATGGTCTTAATTCAACGGCAGTGGGCCTGCGGACGGGTCGGTTTGAATAGACAGAAGAAGAACCCGTCCAGAGGCCGGACCGCTCATCCGGCGCGGCCACAAGGACCGGCCCTACATTAAAGCACGAACCGTGTTTCTTCCTGTCCGGTGAAAAACGCGTATTGCGTTTGGGCTGCATCGTTGCGGCGCAGACCGGGCTGTAACCTTGTCGAAGACAGGTCCCTGCCTGCTGTGGTAGGTGGCGCGCTCGTCGCGCCATTCTGTTGGCCAGCAGAACGAGACGAATCGGGATAAAAGATATTTAACGCGAAAGGCGCGCTGAGCGCGGAGCATCGCGTGGTTTTACTCCGCGTTATCCGACGAACTGGGCTTTTTTCGTTCGTGGAAATTCGTGCTGTTAGTGGGAAAATCGGGTTTTGCTCTCGGGGGTTTGGCCCACGAAGCACACGCATGATTCACGAATGCCGAAAAAACCGCGGCCAGGGCGTAGCTGCAGACGTCCTGATCCCGAGGAACTCAGGTGAGCTGCTTGTCTACCTTCGTTTCCTTTTTTCCCTTCGCGAGACGATGCTTGGTCACAGGCTCAGCTCGTTTCCCCGTGCCTTTTCTCTCCACGGGCTGGGCTCAGGATGCCTGAGGCTGTGGCCGGTAGCGGCGCTTGCCCCCAAGCGCCAGTGCGGCTCGCGGCACAGCTTCCCCGTGGCCGTTGAGGGCAACGGCCGCTACCTGATACCGCTGCCTGATACCAATCGCCGTTACAGGCTCAGCTCGTTTCCTCGCCCCATCGCTCTCAATGGGCTGGAATCAGGATGCCGGGCCTACGACGAATGCGGTTTGTTCCAAAGCGGTTTCCCTGACTCGGTGGGCGCGCGTTTCGGCGCGGCTTTGTGGGAAACTTTCGGGGCGCGAGCTTCGTTTTTCTGAAGCGCCGCCTGGATGGCTTCCTGATCGGGTAGCGCGGGAGAAAGGTGAAATTCGACCATGCTCTCGGCGGCCATGGCGGCAGTGTTCTGCTCAACCGTGGCGCTGGAGCCTTGGGCTTTATTTCCGGGCAAAGAAATTTTCGATGAAGCTTTCTCCGCATCGGGGGCCGGGGCTGGACCGCTGATTTGTTGCTCGGCTTCGTGCCAGATCTCAAGGTCGCGGCCAACCGGCTTACCGTAGTTTTGCCAGATGAGCTGGGCGCGCTGCGATACTTCCTCGTGGGTGTGGGGGGATGGATGGGTGTTCATGATGGGATATAAAGTTGCTGGTCGCGTTACGTTTCGTCGGTGATTTTAGGCGCCCGGATACCCAAGGCATCGGACAGATCGAGCAAATGATCCTGCTCTTGCACGATGATCTTCCGGAGCACCTCACTTAGGCCAAATTCGCCCATGGCCTCGGCCTGCAGGATCCGTTGGCGATAATGCCCGATGGTTTCCTTTTCGTTCTTTAGATCGAAACGCAACATATCCTCGGCTTCGCCGGACATCTTAACCTTCTCCGGCACCGTGGTCGGCGTGCCGTTGAAATAGTCGATTTGTTTGGCGATCAGGATCGCATGGCTCAACTCCTCGGCGGCGTGAAGCTCGAGTTCCCCGGCGATCGCGGTGTAAGCCGCGCCGCGCATCGTTTGACTGTAAACGATGTAACCGATGATGGCTTGATACTCGCGGGCAAGATCCTCGTTGAGTAATTCGACCATCTTCTCCCGGCTGATTTTTAATTTGTTGCTCATAAAATAATTTAGCAAGCGGCTCAACCGAGCGGTTGGGTTCTGCTTAGCCGGAACGATGCCGTCGAGAGTCCAGAGTCGAGAGCCCGATCCACAGAGCTGGTCTGCGTGATTTTGTGATGGAAAACTGTATTCATTGTATGGTCTGGCTCTAGTCTCTCGACTCTCAGCTCTGGACGGCACCGTTCCGGCTTAGGGCTGAAGGTTGTCACCGACACTAGAACAAATGTGATCGTTTGACCATGGGGTGTTGCCCGTAGTTGGATTTTGCCCGCCCACCGGCCAAGCAAGTTCAGACATGAATGGCGCTAAGTTAAGCGGCATGATCGTCGACTGTCTGACGTTTCGTCTGCGATGATTTGCTGCGGAATTTCGTAGGGCCGCCCCTGGTGGGCGAGCCGTTTCCGGTGCGCCCTCCGGCACGGCCACAAGGGCCGGCCCTACATGCCTCATGCAAAATAGTTGGCCTGATCACGCATGGTAGCATGACGACCAACCGCCTTAACTTAGCGCCATTCGACTCAGAATGTCTGTGCCGGTACGAGGCAACACAGGTCACCACGAAAAACACCAAATACACGAAAATCAGAGATAATTGCTTTCTCGCTGTTTCCAGTGGGTGGTCGCCGATTTCCATATCGCCCGACAGCGCGTCGGTGTGGAAACCGACGCCCACCAATTGCCTAAACCCAGCCGGAGTATCCGCTGATCCCAGACCTTGGTCCCTCCGCGATCAGTTGGCACCGCGGAACCACCTGACGGAGACGATCAGTCGCAGCTTCACTTCCAAGGATTCATCCCTTGCTGAATCCCCTGAGTGGTTAACTCCACATCGGTTTCTGTTCTCGCATGGGTGTGGCCAGGCTTGCCCTGCCGGAAACAGCGGGGAGCTGTGTAAGTCTGATTCTTTCGTGAATTTTTCTCCATATGGGCGATTTGAGGATCTTTCCCCTTTCCAGCCGACGGATTGAGCCGATGGATCTATAGCGAGTCAGATTTGTGGTAAGTTATTGATGGAATTTTCCGGTTGGAATTCTGTCCGAAATGGCCCGCGAACTGCATATAAACTATTGCTCGAATCACTTCACCCTCACCTCCCATGAAAGTCCTCCTGCTTTTCTTGGCTTTACTGGTCCCGGCTTTGCCTGGACTGGCGCAAGGCACGTTCATCCGCTACCTCGTGCAATCGGCCGATCAGGGCGAAGCGGAATCCCAGTTTGTCCTCGGCCTAGCGCATCGCGACGGCTGGGATGGCACGATCAAGACGGGATCAATCGCCGCCAAATGGTGTGAGTTGGCACACGAACTCGGCGATCAACGGCCCGCCCTGGTGCTGGGTCTGCTCCTAAAAGCGGGCGATCAAATTTCGAAGGATGAGCCCAAGGCCATCAAACTGCTCAAGCTCGCCGCCGCTCAGGGGGACAATTATGCCCGGGTGATTCTGGGCGACATGTTGCTGGAAGGGGATGGCGTGGTGGCTGACTGGAGCAGCGGCGCGGAATTGATCAAAAAATCAGCCATTGCGGATTTTGCCCCGGCGCAGTTCCGGCTCGGACTCATCTATCTGGTGGGGGATAAAACCACGCCCAGAAACGACGTCGAATCTCTTGCTTGGTTCATCGTGGCGGCTGAAGCCGGCTCCAAACCCGCCGCCGAATATCGGGATGAGCGGACGGAGTTGCTTGGTACCGAAGTCGCGCGCCTCGCCATCAAAAGGAGCCGGGAGTTGCTGACTAAAAATGAAAAGAAAAAGAATTCCTCGTCAGACTTTGCCCTGATTGATTGAGCGGTCTTGATATACGCCGCCGAGCGAATCTGCGGCCGGTTTTTTAATGCCGGGCATGCTTGACGAGCCGGCTCATCGTGAGTTTTTGAATATATTTCCGTATGGCCACCGGTTCGGGGTGGAACGGCGTGCTCGTGGGGGATTTTTTATTCACGGGCAGCAGCAATGAAAATGAAAAAAGCCCGATGAAGATCAGCGCGGGCAGAAAAACCAACACGCTTTCCGTACTCCCAATCGCCGAAAGTCCGAGAATCAGGGAGAGTACAGTGAGACCAAGATAGACAAGGGGATTGAAGATCGTGTTCATGCGGGAACCTTACAGCGGGGAGCGTTGGCGGGCTATACGGTGTTAACCTACCAGACGCTGCGGCTGAAAATGGGTGGGATACGCTGCCATAAAAAGTGGTATTAAATTTTTTGGAGGCGGGGTGCCCTCACCCCGCGCGTTTCAGCAGTCGAACGGGATGCCTCGCGGGGTTTCCTTCGTCGCCAAGGCTCAGACATGAATGGCGCTAAGTTAAGCGGCATGATCGTCGCCGGCCTGACGTTTCGTCTGCGATGATTTGCTGCGGAATTTCGTAGGGCCGCCCCTGGTGGGCGAGCCGTTTCCGGTGCGCCCTCCGGCACGGCCACAAGGGCCGGCCCTACATTCCTCATGCAAAATAGTTGGCCTGATCACGCATGGGAGAATGACGACCAACCTCCTTAACTTAGCGCCATTCGGCTCAGACATCCTGATCCGAGGAAATACGATGAGCTCAACACCGCTGCGAATCGGGATAAAATACCATTAACGCGGAGGACTCGTTCGTTCGACTTCGCATAGGACGGCCTGAGCCTGTCGAATGGCCGGAGCGCGCGGAGCCTGATGTGATTTCACTCCGCGTTGTCCTGTGGGCTGGTTTGTTTTCCATTCGTGGAGATTCGTGCCGTTAGCGGGAAAATCTGGTTTTCTCTCAAAGGATTGGGCCCACGAATCACACGAATGAATGCCCTGCTCCGAACAACCTCTAGCCTGCATATTTCACACCCAGAGGTGTGAAATATGCGCCCTGTCCGGCCGAGCTTGTCGGGGTTGACCGCGACAAAGTCGCTCTGCCCTCAGGGCAGATGGATGTTTCTCTGAAAAGTAATTTCATGAGGGTGAAATATTCGGGTAGGTATAGCCCCGGCGCTTGGGCCCGGATATTTATTCGCGTTGCTTGGCGTGATTCGCGGGCTAACCCGAACGCTTTGAGGTCAACTCGCTCCACTTGGCGGGCTCAGCTCGTTTCCTCGTCCACCCTCTTTCCACGGACTGGGCTCAGACTGGCTGTGTTTAACTCGCCGGGGCAGGCTTACACCCCATATTTTCTCCGCTCGTTCCGGCGTATACTTTGACCATGAATACGAAATCTTTTCACCCGACCGGTTTTGCTGGGCTTGTTTTATCCGCGGCCATGATTCCCTTGCTGATCGGCTGCGTGGCCGAGCCAAGTCGCAGCCGCGTGCGGGTGCACGCTCCGACTGTTTATGTGGCTACCGAAGTGATAAGGGAAGACGACTATGTTTATTACCCAGGCTACGAGGTTTATTATAGCAACAACCGGCGGCAATTTGTGTATCGGGACGGCCGCAGTTGGGTGACCCGTCCGGCTCCACCACGGGTGGCGATTGACGTGTTGTTTGCTTCGCCGTCGGTGCGCGTCGATTTCCGTGACGCACCCGAGCACCATCACACGGACATGGTCCGGCGCTATCCGAGACATTGGAGACAATCCGACGACCGACATTACGACCGGCATGTGGACCGGCAGGACGAACGCAACAGAGGCCGGAGGGACGACAAGCATGATAAATAATACTTTCAGCGTCCATGGCTCGGCAACTCTGCTGGTCGGCGCTACTTTGGTGGCCTGTCTTTCCGGCTGTGTGGGCGACATGCCACATCGTGGAGCCTGGGGTTCTGCGCCAAAGTTTGTCGTCGCGCCCGCCGTTGCAGTCAGCTCGGACGAGTACGTGTACTACCCGCGCTACGCGATCTACTTCAACCGCACCCGGCAGCAGTTCGTGAGTGTGGATGCCGAGGGTTGGATCAGCCGGTCAACTCCGGTCGGGGTGGCGGTGGAGGTCTTGCTGGACTCGCCCTCGGTGCCGATGAATTTTAATGACGCACCTGCGGCGCATCACGCCAGCGTGATCAGGCAGTATCCTCGGAATTGGCCGGCCCCAGGGGTCGCGGTCATGGCCGGTGCGAAATTTTAAAACGGCAGGAGAGCGTTAAGCCTGAAAACCGCAGTGGGAGACACCGATTGCCCGATGTCGCTTCACTCGGCATCACGGATTAACAGGGAGGACAATTGCTTACAGAAAAACAGCCATTCCCCTCGCAGGTGAAACTCAACCAGACGTGGGGTTAGCCGTATCTCCTTCATCCCGGTATCTCACATATTGCTGAATTTCGGTTAAGTTGGGCTTAAGCGCCGCACGTCGGGTTACACCCCATAGCCCGTCAGGATTATCTGGCATACACTCCCGTGACAAAAAGAGGATCACTTCCACTACGGAGGATCCGCTAGAAAATTCCACCGGACATTTTATGTTACAAAATATCAAACAACTTTACGGCACCGCCCTCGCGGCGACCGATGGCGCTATCGGCCACGTGAAGGATTTGTATTTCGACGACAAAACCTGGGTGATCCGCTACCTCGTGGTCGATACCGGATCGTGGCTGACAGGGCGCCTCGTCCTGCTCTCGCCCTATGCCTTCGGCAAATGGGACCAATACGAAAAGACTCTGCATGTGAAACTACCGAAGAAGCAAATCGAAGACAGTCCCTCGATCGAGTCGCACCAGCCCGTCTCCCGCCAATACGAGATTGATTACTATCAATACTACGGGTTGCCGGCTTATTGGGATGGCGGCGGCATGTGGGGCCTTGCGGGTTTTCCGGTAGTCGGACCTTCCTCGAAAGATTTGCTGGAAGCCCCGCAATATCACCACCGTGCCGACAAACATCTTCAAAGCACCCACGCCGTGAACGGTTACCAGATTCTCACGGTCGATGGCGCGATCGGCACCGTGAGTGGCTTTATGGTGGACGATAAAAGCTGGGCGATTCGCGAATTGGTTGTCGAAACCGGCCACTGGTATGCAGGAAAAGAAATCCTGATCTCCCCCGCCAAGGTCACGCGGATAAATTATCAGGATTCCAGTGTGTCGGTGAACCTCACGAAGGCGGACATCCAGCACACGGCGGAAAATCATCTCGTGCATACCCACGCCGAAAAAAAGGCCGTGGCGACTTTCCCGACGCAATAAAAGCGCGGATGCTCCTCGCATTCGAACCAACATACCATGGGCAATATCGTCGTCATTTATCATTCCACTTATGGGCACACCAAGCAGCAGGCCGAGGCCGTCGCTCGTGGGGCGCAGAGTGTGGCCACTGTCAGGGTCCAACTTTACAGCGTGGAGGAAGCCGCTCAGCGATTGGACGAATTGGATGCCGCCGCTGCCATTATTTTTGGCTGCCCTACCGACATGGGCAGAATGTCGGCCGGCATGAAGGCTTTCATCGAGACCACCTCCAAGAAATGGTTTACGCTGGCTTGGAAAAACAAAATCGCCGGAGCCTTCACCAACTCGGCCTCCTTTTTGGGCGACAAGCTGAATACGCCCGTCGGGCTCCTCATCAACGCCATGCAGCATGGCATGATTTTCGTCGGGCTTGGGCTGGTGCCTTCGGCCAACCATCCGGAGGCCATGACTGAGACGTCGGGTCCCGGATCGGATGCGCCCAACCGGGTGGGCTCCTCCATCGGACTGATGGCGCCCCGTTTTCAAGTAGCGCCGCCCGTCGCGCCGAGCCACTGCGTGTTGGAGACGGCGGAGATTTATGGCCGGCGCGTCGCGGAAATCACCCAGCAATTTATGCGCGGGAGAATCGCCTGATCCGGCAAAAACGCTCAAGGCGTCAGCATTGTTTCGAGCAGAAACTACGCGATGGCCGAGCGCTATTGCCTCTCACGGACAAATTTTCAGCGCCGCTCGTTCCCTCCGAAAAAAATCGCGGATGATGTGACATGACTGCTTCCACTCCGGCCCTCTGGCATCACACCGACTCTACCGAAGTCTTGCGGCAACTTGGTGTTGAGCTTGGCCAGGGGCTTGCCCTGGACGAGGTGGCACGCCGGCAAAAAGAATCCGGCCCGAATCGCGTCAGCGCGCGGCGCGGTACGCCGGTCTGGATCACGTTTCTCCGGCAGTTCCACCAGCCGCTCGTCTATATCCTCCTCGCCGCCATCGGCGTGACGGCCTCGCTCGGTGAATGGATCGACGCCGCAGTCATTCTCGGTGTGGTCCTCATGAACGGCATCTTTGGCTTTCTCCAGGAAGCCAAAGCCGAGCAGGCCATCGCGGCTCTCGCCCGCATGATCGTCACCGAAACCACCGTGCGCCGTAATGGCCAGACCCAACGCATTCCCTCCGAGAGCCTCGTGCCGGGTGACATCGTGCTGCTCCGCGCCGGTGATCGGGTGCCCGCCGATCTGCGGTTGATCCACGCGCCTGGCCTGCACGTCGACGAATCCGCGCTCACGGGCGAATCCAATCCCGTGGAAAAGCACCCCGCCGTACTTGCGCCCGACACGCTCCTCGCGGACCGCCGCAATCTCGCTTTCGCCAGTACGCTCGTGACTGCCGGCGAAGGCGAAGCGGTCGTCTGTGCCACCGCTGATCGCACGGAAACGGGCAACATCGCGGAACTCATCTCCCGTGCCGAGGAAACCACCACGCCGCTCACGCAAAAAATCGCGCAGTTCAGCCGGCTGATACTTTGGGTCATTCTCGGGCTCGCCGTGGCCGCCTTTATCATCGGTGTAGCCCGCGGCCAGCGGATGGTGGACATGTTCATGGCGGCCGTCGCGCTCGCCGTCGGCGCGATTCCCGAGGGCTTGCCCGCCGTCGTCACCGTCGTGCTGGCCATCGGCGTATCGCGCATGGCGAAACGAAAAGCCGTCATCCGCAAACTCCCCGCCGTCGAAACGCTCGGCAGCACCACCGTGATTTGCACGGACAAAACCGGGACGCTCACCGAAAATCAAATGACGGTGCGCGAGGTGTTCGCGGGTGGAAAACAATTTCAGATCACCGGCGGCGGATACGCGCCCCAGGGTGAACTCCAAATTGCCGGCGCGCGCCTGGACCTGGCGGCCCAGCCCGCGCTCGCCGCGTGCCTGCGTGCCGGGATGCTCTGCAACGATGCGCAGCTGGTGAAAAAAGCCGAGGATCGCTACGAGGTGGTGGGCGATCCGACGGAAGCGGCGTTGCTGGTCGCCGCCGGGAAAGGTGGCCTGCACCGCGACGAATTGCAAAAGGAGGCGCCACGGCTCGCCATGATTCCCTTTGCGTCCGAGCACATGTTTCGGGCGACGCTCCATGATTCGCCCGCCGGCCGGGTGATTTATCAGGTAGGCGCGGTGGAGCGACTCCTCGACCATTGCGCCAACGCCCTCGATGAGCGCGGCGAGATCGCGCCGCTCGACCAAGACGCCGTGCATCACGCCGCCGGCCAGATGGCCGTGCGCGGACTGCGCGTCTTGGCTTTCACGCGTCGCATGGTGGACGCAAATTTCGCGACACTGGAACACAGTCATGTGGCGGCGGACATGACGCTGCTGGGTTTGCAGGGGATGATTGATCCCCCGCGCCCCGAAGCGATCGAAGCCGTCCGCCGGTGTCAGGCGGCGGGCATCACGGTCAAAATGATCACCGGCGATCACCTTGAGACCGCGCGGGCCATCGCCGGCCAGATCGGACTTAAAGGCCAGGAGGAAAACGGAAAACTCTCCACGCTTTCCGGCCATGACCTGGAAAAGACTTCCGACGAGGAACTGCCCGCCATCGCCGAACGCACCGCCGTCTTCGCCCGCGTCGCGCCCGCCCAAAAGCTCCGCCTCGTCCGCGCCCTGCAATCCCGCGGCGCTATCGTGGCGATGACGGGGGACGGGGTGAACGATGCCCCCGCGCTCAAGCAGTCCGACATCGGGGTGGCGATGGGCATCAGCGGCACCGAGGTGGCGAAGGGCGCGGCGGCGATGGTGCTGATGGATGATAATTTCGCGAGCATCGAGGCGGCAGTCGAGGAGGGCCGGGGCGTGTTTGATAATCTCACCAAGTTCATCGTCTGGATCTTGCCGACGAATCTCGGCGAGGCACTGTTGCTCATCACGACTATTGGCCTCGGTCTGCCGTTGCCCGCGCTGCCGTTGCAACTTCTTTGGATCAATCTCACCGACACCGTGCTCGGTTTGCCGCTGACGTTGGAGGCGAAGGAAAAAGATCTGATGCGCCGCGTGCCGCGCAACCCCAAGCAGCCGTTGCTCACCCGCGCACTGGTGATGCGCACCGCGTTGGTGGCGCTCATCATGGTGGTGGGCGGACTCGGGCTTTTCCTCTGGGAATTGCGCGTGGCCCAGTCCGGTTTGCCGGCGGCGCGCACCACCGTGGTCAACGTGATCGTGCTCATCGAGGCAGCTTACCTTTTCAATTGTCGCTCGCTGCAACACTCCGCGTTTTCCCTGGGCCTGTTCACGAATCGCTGGTTGATCGCTGGATCATTGGCGATGATCGGGGCGCAACTCCTCTTCACCTACGCGCCGGTGATGAACCGACTTTTCCACAGCGCGCCGATCAGTGTGGCCGCGTGGTTGCGCATTCTGGGCGTCGCGGCGGCGGTATTCGTCGTAGTCGAAATCGAGAAATGGCTTCGCCATCGCCGCCGACCTGGCGGAGAACATCTGACTCAAATTGAAAACAAATAATCAGTGGTTCGTCCTCGCGGCCTTTCTCGCCGTCACCTTCGCCGTCGCGCTCGTGGGGGGCGCGGTCACGGCCGGGTCCGTGCGCGACTGGTATCCCGCAATTGCCAAGCCGACGTGGTCGCCGCCCGCGTGGTTATTCGGGCCAGCCTGGACTTTGCTTTATGCGCTGATGGCTGTGGCGGCGTGGCTGGTGTGGCGCCGGGCCGGCTGGGGCGGTGCGCTGGCGTGGTTCGCCGTGCAACTCGCGCTGAACGCCGCATGGTCGCCACTTTTCTTCGGGCTGCACCGCATTGATCTGGCGCTCGCGGACATCGCGTTGCTGTGGTTGGCGATCATCGGCACGACGATGGCCTTCTGGAAAGTGACGCCGCTGGCCGGATGGTTGTTCCTGCCTTACCTCGCCTGGGTGAGTTTCGCCACTGCGCTCAACTTCGCGATTTGGCGGCTCAATCTCCACTGATCATCACCCCAAGCGCAGGAGCATTCACCCATGATAAAATCCGGCCACGGCAGAGCGGACTCGCGCAATCGCCCATCGGCAGAACCGGCCGGCATCGGCGATCATGGGCGGCACGTCCAGACGTACATGCTCCGCGCCAGAAAAATCCCGGCTCGCAAAACCACCGTGCTGCTGGCGGTCGCGTGCGGGGGGTGGTCGGGTCTTGGCACGTTCGTTCACTGCGAGCACGGTGAAGACCGCACCGGCCTCGCCGTCGGCGCGTATCGGATCAAGGTCGAACACTGGACGAAGCCCGCCGCGTATCAGGTAATGGAAGCCCCCGGATTTCATCCGCTGCTGCGCGGTCTCTACCGCGCCTCGCAGGAAGACATCCCCAACTCACCATGACAACCATCGGCTTCTACGACACCAAAAGCTACGACCGCACTTTTTTCGAATCCGCCGCCAGGGCGGAACTTGTCCAGTGGCGATTCCATGAATTTCACCTGTCCACGGAAACGGCGGCCACGGCCAGCGGGGCCCAAGCCGTTTGCGTTTTCGTGAACGACCGGTTGGACCGGCCCTGTCTGGAAGCGCTGCAACGTGGCGGCGTGCGGTTGATCGCGCTGCGTTGCGCGGGCTTCAACAACGTGGATCTTGTCGCCGCCCAAGCGCTGGGCCTCGTGGTCACGCGCGTGCCGGCCTATTCGCCGCACGCGGTCGCAGAACACGCCCTCGGCCTGTTGCTGACGCTCAACCGCAAAATCCACCGCGCCTACAACCGCGTGCGCGAACATAATTTTTCCCTCGACGGGCTCGTGGGTTTCGACATCTGCGGCAAGACCGTGGGCGTGGTGGGCACGGGCAAAATCGGGCGCATCACGGCGCAAATTTATCGCGGCTTCGAAGCCAAGGTCACCGCTTACGATCCGGTGCCGTTGCCGGACTGGGCCGAGGCGCGTGGCGTGAACTACACGGATTTAGACACCGTGCTCGCGACGAGCGACATTCTCACGCTGCACCTGCCCCTCACGCCCGACACGCACCACCTGCTCAACGAGCGCACGCTGGCGCGGCTCAAACCAGGCGCCTTCATCATCAACACCAGCCGGGGCAAGCTGATTGATACGACTGCGCTTATTTCGCATCTGAAGAGCGGTCACCTCGGTGGCGTGGCCCTCGACGTGTACGAGGAGGAGGAAGGTATTTTCTTCGAGGATCATTCGAGCCAGGTGTTGCAGGACGACGAGTTGAACCTGCTGCTCTCGTTTCCCAACGTGCTGATCACTTCGCATCAAGCTTTTCTCACGCACGAGGCCTTGGGTGAAATCGCCCGCGTGACGACTGAAAATATTTTAAAACTGGGCAGCGGCCAACCGTTCCTGCCGACGACCATTCTCACTCCTGTCGCGGTTCCGTGAAAAGCCGAGAGCTGTTTATCTCTCCGGGAACGGATCGCCGCGTCGTCGGTCACGCGCTTGCCCCGCAACGTTGTGAGGCGGGTGACCTGCTTCTTCCCACCGTGCTGCATTATACGGTACACCCCCCATGGCCAGGACGGCACTTCCGGGGTATCTTGGCCTCTGAGTTAGTTTGAGGGGCCGTCTAGGGGTAGGCGGCCCTTCTTGCTGTCCGCCCTCCTGCGCGGCACCTGATCTTGGTCCTGCAGGCCGGCAGCACAGGCCAAGCCCGAAAAAAAATCGCACCTGAGGAATTCATAATGCAATTTCACTGAGGACACAGAGCGCCAGACCCAGAGGAGGAAGGTGTCTGCCCGGTGAGGAATGAACGCGGATTTGTGGCGGTAGCGTGATGGATAATTTCGTCGTGGTTGGATGAGGGGGTTTCTCTTTGTGCCCTCTGGAATCACCTCCGGATTTCTCGGTGAAAAATTCTTCGGCTTGATTTTGCGGTGATGGATGCGGGCTAGCTTGATCCTGAGGTGCGTGACCGGAAAGTAACCTCCCCAGGGCAAGTTGTGTATGGACTCATATACCATAATCCAATGCTCCCTCTGAAAAGCTCGAAAACTGGTTACTTTCCGATCTCACACCCTTGATCCTGGGCAGTACCCGATACACGTTGTTGGTTTCGCGATGCGGCGTTCATGCTCAAGGCGTGAACGACTCCCACGCCCGATGGTACGGTCGCTTGCGGCAAGTCTATCTTGCGAGACTCAATAATGACGCCCCAGTGTTCCTTGGTGGAGGTGGAGACCCCATGGCGGAATCGCGGCGACTGCCGTAGTGTAACGACCATGACACCAACAATACCTTCTTTATGATGAACCAAAGCGATGGATGGATGAGCGGCTGGTCGGGTGGGGGCATGTGGATATGGATGGTGGTCGGCACTCTGTTGGTCGTCCTGCTTGTCGTGGCGATCAGCAAGCTGGCCAAAAAATAATCCTGCGACCGTCGCGGGGTGAACACTGAACCGGAATAACAAATCATGCTGATCAAAATACCCACAGGGAAAACCGTGAGCGTCGCGGCAGCGGCACTCCAGGCAGCCGTCGAAGCCAATCACTTTGGCGTCATGCACGTGCACAATCTCAAGGAGACCATGGCGAAGAAAGGCGTGGCCTTTGATCGTGAGTGCTTGATCTACGAGGTTTGCCAGCCACAGCAGGCGAAGAAAGTGCTCGAGGGAAACATGAGCGTTTCCACCGCGCTGCCGTGCCGAATCTCCCTCTACGAAGAGAGCGGCAAAACCGTTTTGGCGACATTGAAGCCCACGACGATGCTGGCGATGTTCGACACGCCGCAATTGGCCGAAGTGGCGCAGGAAGTGGAGACCACGATTTTGAAAATCATGCAGGAAGCGGCGAACGGCTGAGGGATCGAAGCAATTTCAACACTCAGAATTTATTATTATGAACACATCACTGATAATCATCATCGCAGTGGCGGCACTGGCATTGGTTGCCGTGCTGTTCGTGGTCGGCCTCTACAACAAACTCGTTGGGTTGCGCAACCGCTTCAAAAACGCCTACGCGCAAATTGATGTGCAGCTCAAGCGGCGCTACGACCTGATCCCGAATCTGGTCGAGACCGCGAAGGGTTACCTCACCCACGAACGAGGCACGCTTGAAGCCGTCATCGTCGCACGCAACACGGCCCATACCACCTCCAAGGCGGCTGCGGCTAATCCCGCCGACGCGGGTGCCATGAAGGAGCTCCTCGGAGCCGAGGGCGGCCTCGCCGGTGCCATGTCGCGTCTGATGGTCGTCGTTGAGCAATACCCTGATCTCAAGGCCAACCAGAACATGATGCAACTCACCGAGGAATTGTCCTCGACGGAGAACAAAGTCGCCTTCTCCCGGCAGTCCTACAACGACGCGGTAATGGCCTACAACACGCAGCGGGAAGTTTTCCCGAGCAGCGTCATCGCCGGCACGTTCCAATTCACCGCCGCCGAGTTGTTCGCCATTGAGCAGCCGCAGCAACGGGAGGCACCGAAGGTGTCGTTCGTGTGAATCGGGCTTGCCCATGGATTTCTTCGAACATCAGGACAAAGCCAGAAAGAACACGAAGCTATTGGTGGTTTATTTCGCGATCGCCGTCGCGTGCATCATTGCGTCGGTCTACATCGCCAGCCTGCTGATTTTCTACGGCGTCGATACCAACCAGAAGACAAGCGCTCCGTCGCCGGAACTCGTCCTGTGGGATCCCGGACTTTTCCTCTATGTCGTGCTCGGCACGCTCGGCGTCGTTATCATTGGCAGTCTCTACAAAACCGCGGCCCTGGCCAAAGGCGGCAGTGCTGTCGCCGAATCGCTCGGCGGACGGCTCGTCAATCCCAACACAACCCATGCCGATGAGCGCAAATTGCGGAATGTGATCGAGGAGATGGCCATCGCCGCCGGTGTCCCCGTCCCGAAGATTTATGTGCTCGACGATGAAAAGGGCATCAATGCTTTTGCCGCCGGCCACGTGCCGGGCGACGCCGCCATCGGCGTCACGCGCGGTTGCATCACCCTGCTCAGCCGGGATGAGTTGCAGGGCGTCATCGGCCACGAGTTCAGCCACATCCTCAACGGCGACATGCGGCTGAATCTGCGAATCATGGGCGTCATCTTCGGTATCGTATGCCTTGCGGTGATTGGTCGGGTCCTGATTTACTCGCGCGGTCGCAGCAGCCGGGATCGAAATCCGCTGATGCTTCTGGGACTGGCCCTGATCGTCATCGGCGCAATCGGCGTCTTCTTTGGCCGGCTCATCCAGGCCGCGCTCAGCCGACAACGGGAATTCCTAGCCGATGCCTCCTCGGTTCAATTCACGCGCAATCCGGCGGGACTTTCCGGGGCGCTCCAAAAGATCGGTGGTGCCGGCTCGAAGCTCGAATCCGCCCACGCTGGGGAAGCCAGCCACATGTTTTTCGGCGACGGCCTGAGCAAACCCTTGTTCGGAATGATGGCCACCCATCCGCCGCTCGCCGAGCGTATCCGCGCCATCGATCCCGGTTGGGATGGGAAATTCAAGACCGCCAACGTCGCGGCGGTGGCGGCAGAATCGGCGCGCGAGGTGGCGAAACCATCGTCATCACGATCTCCGTTTCCACGGATTCTCGGGATGCCCGGCGCGAAGGCTGGCGACGCCGGGTTCGCGACCAACGCCGTCCTGACGGGAGCCGTGCTCTCCGAGCTGGGCCAGCCAACGTCGTTACACCTCCGCTACGCCGAGAAGCTGCGCGATTCGTTTCCCGAAAAAATCCAGTCCGCCGCTCGCGAAACGCTCGACGCGACTGCACTCATCTATGCGATGCTCCTCAGCTCGGGCGAAACTTTACGCGCGAAGCAACTCACGGAACTTGCCAGGCGAGCCGCGCCGGGGATGGGCGACAAAACCGCCGCCCTCTGGCCCGAAGTCGCGCCCATCGCCGCTCGCGCCCGGCTGCCGCTCGTGAATCTCGCCTTGCCCGCGCTGCGTCAGCTGCGGCCTGATGAGTTCGAGCAATTCAGCCAAGCGATGCAATGGCTCATCGAGAGTGACGGGCAGATGGAAATCTTTGAATTCGTCCTGCAGAAAATCGTCCGTCGCCACCTCGCGGCGCAGTCGGGTGAAATCGGACCGACCTCCATTCAATACCACACGCTCAAACCGCTCGTGGCGGATTGTAGCGTCGTGCTCTCGGCGCTGGCGAACATCAGCCGTAGCGACTCCGGCGAAATCGAAAAGGCCTTCCAGGCGGGCGCACCCCTTCTGCGGGCGAAGGCCGACGGGCTGCAGCTCCTGCCGCGCGAAAAGTCCGGGCTGGAACAACTGGATACCGCCCTCGATCGCCTCGCGTTGGCCGCGCCGCAGATCAAAAAGAATTTGCTCGAAGCCGGCGTGCAGGTCGTCGGCGCGGATGGCTTGATTCAGGAACGCGAAGCCGAATTACTCCGCGCCATCGCCGACACATTGGATTGTCCGATCCCGCCGTTTGGGAAGCGAAGTCCGGGAAAAAGCCTGGCGGCTGCGGTGGATAGCGTCCACGTGCACGCGCCCAGCATCCGTAGCGAGAAATGAATTTGCGAATACCTTGTTCGCTGAAGCCACAAAACAAAAAACACCGTTATGAAAATTAAAAAACAAATGCCGACAGCTTTCATCATCCGTTCAAGTCTCGTCTTGGCCCTCGCCTTGGCCATCTGGTCTCCCGTCCAAGCGCAACCCGCCGAGCCGACGGAAGGGAAGAAGATGATGGATGGCAAAATGATGATGGAGAGAAAAATGATGGAAGGCTGCAAGGAGATGAAGCAGGCAAAACAGAAAATGAGGGTGGAAATGAAGGCCCAGGACGCGGAGCTGGCCCAACTCGTTGTCGGGATGAACAGCGCTCCCGAAGCCAAGAAACCGGCGCTGACCGCGAATGTCGTCACCCGCATGGTCGAGCAACAGTCGGCGATGCACATCAAGCACGAAGCAATGGAGGCAAAGATGATGCAGCACATGATGGAGCACATGGAAATGGGCAAGGAATCCATGGCGCAGTGCCCGATGATGAAAAACATGAAGGGCATGGACGAAAAATCGGGAGACGCTCACATGGACCATCAACCGAAAGTTAAATGATTGTTGAGGCTGCAACGGCCCGCAGCGCCGGCTTCACGCCAACCAAGGGAAATGCCGGAGACTGCACATCCGGCGTGCATTCCAGCTCACGGTGGCGGCGTTCAGTGGTCTGCCGCGAGCGGCTCGCAGTCACAACTCAAAGTTATTTACGATGACTCCGACCCAAACCTCAGCCGACTATCGCCGGGTCTTCATAAGATTCAGCAAACCACAGGTGGCGACCGGCAGCCCCGGGAAATCAGGGAAAGGACTCAATCGAATGAATTCGTGGTTCTCACAGTCACCTCTGCATGACAAGCGGCAGATTATTCTGCATGCATGTTTCGTCACCGGAATTGCCTTTGGGCTCAACTACCTTTGGGAAAACATCCAGTGTCCATGGTTCTTCATTCATCGGGGCGGAAATACCGGACAGAGCGCAATGGTTTTCGCCACGCTCGGCGACGTCGCGATGACGTGGATGGCGCAGGGCTTGGTCGCGGCCGTTTCGCGGCGCTGGCTGTGGGTGCTTGGATCTTGGCACTGGCAACAGTGGGCCACGATACTTGGCGCGGCCTTGGGGTTGAGTGTGCTCGTTGAGAGTTGGGCGCTCGCAAATTCGCTTTGGGCCTACACTGCCATAACTCCGCGTGTGCCTGGCACGCCGATTTCGGCGCTGCCGGTGGCGCAACTATTTCTCTTGTTCCCTTTAACGTTCGGGCTGTCTCGTAAGCTCATCCGATTGGCTTCGGATCAAAGTGCCACCGCCGGAATAAAACGAAGCCCATTATGAAAGAGTTTAAAACGAATAGGCAGGTGGCGATCTGGACCTGCATCGGGTTGTTTATACCGGGAACGATATTATCGGCGGCGACGGTGGAATATGACCTTACCATTGCGCACCAGGATGTGAATTTCACCGGTAATTCGGATCAGGCGATGGCGATCAATGGCCAGTTGCCGGGGCCGACCCTGCGATTCACCGAGGGCGACCGGGCCGTGATTCGTGTCCACAACCAGATGGAGGTGGAAACCTCGATTCATTGGCACGGGATTCTCCTGCCTAACGCCATGGATGGCGTGCCCCACCTGACGTATCCGCCCATCGCATCGGGCAAAACGTTTACCTACGAGTTCGAGGTGCGGCAATCCGGCACTTATTGGTATCACAGCCACACCATGCTCCAGGAACAGCGAGGACTGTTTGGCGCGCTGGTCATCGCGCCGAAGGCCACGGGCGAATTTGACCGACTGCGCGATCACGTTGTGGTGTTGTCCGACTGGACGGATGAGGACGCGAGTTCAGTGCTGCGCACGCTCAAGCGCGGCAGCGAATGGTATTCCGTCCGCAAAGGCAGCGGTCAAAGTGTTCTCGGCGCGGCCCGGTTGGGTATGTTGGGCGCGTAT
>JBBRBC010000025.1:0-48611 GCA_038206205.1 Opitutales bacterium | reverse complement strand
GTCTCTTACCAACAACTCAGCGCCTATCAGGAAATGCTCAACGAGCGCCCCAGAAAAATCCTCGGCTGGAAATCCCCAGCCCAATGTTTCCAAGAACTTAAATCAAAAGCTTCTTCAAGTTGATCCTTGAATGTGCCGAGCTAGCCAATCTTCGCCTGAGACTTCTCCGAAGGGTGGCTGATCGTGACGTGCGTGCTATGCAAGATTGCGGTTCGACTTGAGCAGGTCGATTCGATCCGTGCTCACCGGGAAACAGCCGAGCCACCTTGAGGCACTCGGTCGAAAACGAACAGCCGCGCCTGCGGGTTGATGCGCCAAATAGCGCTGATGGTTGGCTACTACGAGGTGCCGGAAGCGGACGTGGGATAATCGAAACCCGACCTGGCAAGAGATGATCCGCAGCGCGCTCTATGACCGGGTTCAACCCCATAGCGTGGACTCCTCTTTGGTGGTTAATATAGGCTGATCGTAATCCAAGGGTCGAACAACTGAATGCCATCTCAACCGCCGTCCATGACTCGTCTTTCACCAATCGAGCCGAGCCTCCGCAGGATCACCGGCGACTTGGCGAAGCTGCTCCTGCCCTGCATCGTTTTAATGTTGGCCGCCTGCAGCCGCCTGCAGCCTTCGGACTTCGAAGCAACTCATCCGCGTTTTGACATTCTCCAGTTCTACACCGGACATACCAAGTCCACTGGCCTGTTAGAGGACCGCGCTGGCAGTCCGATGAAACGGGTGGCGACCGAAACCTGGGGGCATATGGAAGACGGCGAACTACACATGACACAGGATGTCATCTTTAAAGATAACAAGCCGCAGCGCCGCACCTGGCGCATTCGCCGTTTGGATGAGCATAATTATGAGGCGCGTTCGGAAAACGTGATTGGCGTGGCTCACGGGGAAGCGTGGGGCAATACCCTGCGTCTCGATTATGTCCTCGCTCTTAATCCTGCCAATCCATTGACCCACGTCCGCATGACGCATTGGATGTCGCTTCAACCGGATGGTCGGACGATGCTCAATTCGGTGACAGTGAGTAAACTGGGCGTCGTGATCGCACACATCACCGAGGTGTTTCATCAGGACTCTGAAGCGCCCGCTTGGCCTTAAGATGTTTTTGACGCCGTCAATGGCAGATAAATTTCCGCTCACTGAAAGGGTCTTCATCATGCCAGCTCACACGGCGGAATTCTATGGGCTATTAAACCTACTTCAATAATCAGCGCAAACCACAGACGAAAACTGCGGTCTATCTTTTATTCCACTGCTCAGCCTTACTCTCATTTTATATTTTCCATGAAACCTCACGCAAAATCCTCCCCATCGTCTGTCAACAGTATGATCGATGGCTTGGGGTCTATATCCTTGGACAAAGGAGGCGTCAGTTTCCGTGTGTGGGCACCTCACGCCGAGGCCGTCAGCGTCGTCGGCTCTTTCAATAATTGGGACTCCGCACGCCATCCGCTCACGTGCGACAAGTCCGGCACGTGGCATGGCGTAGTCGCTGAAGCGAAATTCGGCGACGAATACCGCTATCATCTCCGTTGTGGAGCGGATACCTTCACTCGCGGCGATCCTCGGGCGATGAAGGTCGTAAACTCCGTCGGCAACAGTATCGTGTGGCGGCCCGATCCAGAACTCGCGGGCCCGGTTTTCACGCCACCGACGCTCGATCAGCTGATCGTTTACGAGCTCCACATCGGTTCGTTCCGCGCTGAAAAAGGCCATGGCCCCGGCACCTTTGCGTCCGCCCGCGAGCAATTGCCCTACTTGCGAGACCTCGGGATCAACGCCGTTGAAATTATGCCTGTCGCCGAATTCGCCGGAGACTTTTCGTGGGGCTACAACCCGGCATATCCTTTCGCGGTTGAGCGTGCCTACGGTGGTCCGGAGGGTTTGCAGGAGTTTGTTCGTGCAGCGCACGAACACGGCATCGCGGTGATTCTCGATGTGGTTTACAACCATTTCGGACCGAGCGACCTCGCGCTTTGGCAATTCGATGGCTGGAACGAAAACGGTCAGGGCGGCATTTACTTCTACAATGACTGGCGCGCGGAAACCCCTTGGGGTCAGACCCGGCCCGACTACGGGCGCGACGAAGTGCGAGCCTATATCCACGACAACGCCCTCATGTGGCTCCGTGATTATCGGATCGATGGTCTGCGCTGGGACATGGCGATTTTTATCCGCACCTATCGTGGACGTCCCGGCGACCCCGACGATGACCTTAAAGAGGGCTGGAGTCTCCTCCAATGGACCAACAATTCCATTCGCGAGCAATTTCCCCGCGCAATCACCATCGCCGAAGATCTCCAGGACAGCGAATGGCTCGTGAAGGACACCGGCGCGGGTGGAGCTGGGTTTCTCACTCAATGGGACGGCGCATTTGTGCATCCCGTTCGCTCCGCGCTTATCGCTGCCGCCGATGAACAGCGCGACCTCGACGCCGTAATCACCGCGCTAAAAGGCCGCTACGACGACGACGCCTTCCGCCGCGTAATCTACACCGAATCGCACGATGAAGTGGCCAACGGCAACGCGCGACTCCCCTCGGAAATTGCGCCCGCCGCGAGTGATTCCTATGCGGCCAAGAAACGTTCTCTGCTGGGTGCGACCTTGGTGCTGACGGCACCCGGTGTGCCGATGTTATTCCAAGGACAGGAGTTTCTCGAAAACGAATGGTTCCGCGACGAAGTGCCGGTCGATTGGGGCAAGCTCGTGCGCTTCGCCGGACTGCATCTTTATCACCGCGATCTTATTTCCCTCCGCCGGAACCTCGGCGGGGTGAGTGCCGGCTTGAGCGGCCAGCATCTGGAGACGCATCACGTCAACCATGCCGCGAAAATTCTCGGCTACCGCCGCTGGCGCGAGGGCGGGCCTGGCGATGAAGTCATCGTGGTTTTGAACCTCTCCGCCCAAGCAGTTCTCGACTACTCGATCGGAGTGCCTGCCGGAGGGCTGTGGCGCGTGCGGTTAAACAGCGACGGACACGCCTATGACGCCGAATTCAGTGATCATCCTGCGGCCGACACGGAAGCCGTGGTCGAGCCGCTCGACGGCTGCAGTCATCGCATCACCACCGGCATCGGCCCGTATTCGGCGCTGGTTTTTTCACAGGACCGCCTGCTCCCCTGAATTACTCAACGCCGTCGCGCTCCGAAGCACGACATCACGCAGATCAAACATTATGAAAAAAACCAAATCTCAGCTACCGCTACGCCGTTCAAATGGGAAACGCGTCCCCAAGATCGCAGCGGAGCCCCTGCTGCCCTTTGCGCGCCAGCATCAGAAGCAGCCCGGCCTCGAAAGCGAACTTGTTCCCGCTCCGCGTTGGCAGGCCCCGCACTACCGGCCCGCCGGCAAACTTGAGGGCAAGGTGGCGCTCATCACCGGCGGCGACTCCGGTATCGGTCGCGCCGTGGCTTTTCTCTTCGCTCGTGAAGGCGCGGATGTGGCCATCGCCTACCTCAAATCCGAGCACTCTGATGCACTCGTTACGCAGCGCTCTGTCGAGGCTGTGGGGCGCCGTTGCCTCCTTCTGCCGACTGATCTCTCCCGCTCCCCCGCTTGCACTCAAGTGGTCACGCAGACGGTTAAGAGCCTCGGGAAGTTGGATATTTTAGTTTCCAACGCTGCGCACCAAACGCGCAAACCAAGTCTTGAGGCGATTACCGACGCGGAGTTTGACCTCACCTTTAAGACAAACATCTACGCCTATTTTTGGCTGAGTAGAGCCGCTCTTCGCCACATGAAACCCGGAGCGGCCATCATCGCCACCAGTTCGGAAACCGGCCTCATCGGCGCGAAGCTGCTGCCTGACTACTCTTCGACGAAGGGGGCGATCAACGCCTTTACCAAGGCCCTTGCGATCAAGTTAATTGACCGCGGCATTCGCGTGAATGCTGTTGCGCCCGGGCCGGTCTGGACGCCACTCAATCCCTCGGATCCCGGGCTTACGCCCTCCCAGGTTGCAAAGTTTGGCAGCACCTCGCCGATGAGACGCCCGGCACAACCCGAGGAACTGGCCCCCGCCTATGTGTTCCTCGCCTCCGCAGCCGATTCATCCTACATCACGGGCATCGTACTGCAGGTCATGGGCGGCGAAACTACCGGCGGTTAAGCCAAACCCCTTCCATTCCGTGCCTTCTTCGCTTACCTCGGATCGTCCCCTCGGCAGTCATTACGCTGAGCACGGCGGCGCTGGCATTAATGATGCTGACCGCGCAGCCCTGCGGTGGTTTAGCCAGACCTGATTTGTACTGTTCAGTCAATCAAACCGCCTTGGGCACCCGGTCGAAAACGAACAGCCGCGCCTGCGGATTGACGCGCTTCAACAACTGGTCCCTCAGGATGCGCGCTGCCGTGAGGCTGTAGGTTATACCGTTCCCTCCGTAGCCGAGCGCGAAGAACGTATGCGGCACCTTGGGATGCACGCCGATAAACGGGAGACCGTCTTTCGTGTTCGCAAACGTACCCGCCCACGCGTAGGCGACCTCCAGTTTGATCTGAGGAAACCAACGTCGAAAACGCCGCACGAGCGTGCGAGTTTTTTCGGCGACCAAGCGGTCGCGCTCGACGGGATCGCGGAACGGTTCGTCTAAACCGCCCAAGAGGATGCGGTCGTCCACCGTCGTGCGAAGATAGAGGTAGGGCTCGGCGGTTTCCCAAATGAGCGCCCGGTCGGCCGGCCAACCGGGAAAAGCCGTCACGGGTTCACTCACGAGTGCGAACGTGCTGTGCAGCGCGGTTACTTTTTCCGGCAGGAAGGCATCCGCCTCGTAACCGGCGGCGATTACGAGATGTCGGGCGCGCACGCGAGACCCGCGGTCAGTGGTAAGCACCACGCCGTTCGCGGTTCGACGGGTGTGCGTCACCTGGGTGCGGTCGCAAATGATCGCACCGCCCGCGCCAGCGGCCCCGAGTAAGCCGTGGGTGAAACGATAGGCGTCGATTTCCGCCGCTTCCCCGCAAGGGGAATGGATGCCCGCGCAATTCGGCAGGGTGCTACGGGCCGCAATCTGCTTACGGCTCCACCATTCGACGGGAAATCCTGCGCGAGCCCGCGCCTCGTATTCGCGCCGGAGCCGTGTTTCGTGCCCGGGCCGACTGGCCAAAAGCAAGCTGCCACGTGACGAGAAATCCGCCTTGAGCCGTAAACGCCGCACCAAAACGCCTATCTGGCGGACGGCCTCGCGACACGACTGATAGCTGGCCACCGCATCCCGTTCGCCAAATTTTTGAATCAACTGATGCAGCGGCACGTCGATTTCGTATTGCAGAAATCCCGTGCTCCCGGCGGTGCTCCCATGCACGACATCACGGCGATCCAGCACCACGGTGCTGAAGCCTGCCTCGACCACATGCAAGGCGACCAGCGCCCCGGTGACACCTGCGCCTATGATTGCCACATCACACGTGACATCATTTTCCAGAGGAGGGTAATCACAAGGCACGCCATGGCGGAGCGGACTGAACGGATTGGGCGACAATAAATCCATTGGCCGGTATTCCGTTCACTTCGCCAACGCGGGTATCACCCGCCAGACCACATTGCCGACGTCGTCGGCCACGACGAGAGCCCCCGTTTTATCGACGGCCACGCCGACCGGTCGGCCGAGCGCATCACCCTCAGCGTTGAGAAAGCCGGTCAGCACGTCTTCCGGCGGACCCGCAGGCTTCCCGTCCTTGAACGGCACAAAGATCACTTTGTAGCCGCTCGGCGGCTTGCGGTTCCACGAGCCATGTTGCCCGACGAAGGCGCCGCCGGCATATTTTTCCGGGAAGAGTTTTGCCTCGTAGAAAATCAGCCCGAGCGATGCGGTGTGCGAACCCAGCGCGTAATCCGGCTTGATCGCCGACGCCACCATCGCGGGATTCTGTGGCTTCGCCCGCTCGTCCACATGTTGCCCGAAGTAACTGTAAGGCCAGCCGTAGAACGCGCCGTCCTGCACCGCCGTCATATAATCCGGCACCAAATCATTGCCGATTTCGTCGCGTTCGTTGACGGCCGCCCATAACGCGCCGCTCTGCGGTTGCCAGGCCAGGCCGGCCGCATTGCGCAGTCCCGAGGCAAAGATGCGCGAGCGGGCGGTCGCCAACTCAATCTCGTAGATGCAGGCACGACCCTTTTCTATTTCCATTCCGTGCTCGGCGACATTGCTGTTGGAGCCGACGGATGCGTAGAGTTTTAGTCCGTCGCGGCTGGCCACGAGCGCTTTCGTCCAATGGTGATTGCGCGGACCGGCGGGAAGATCGGCCACTTTGGTGCCTGCCGCAGAAATGGCGGTCTCGCCCTCGCGGTATGGAAAGTGCATCACGGCATCGGTGTTGGCCACGTAAAGCTGATCGCCCACCAGCGCGATGCCGTAGGGAGAATGCAGCCCCGACAAAAATATCGTGCGCGTTTCCGCGACGCCATCGCCGTCGGCATCGCGTAGCAGCGTGATCCGCTCGGCGCTCGGCACACCCGCACCGGCCTGTTTCATTTTATGCGCCATGATTTTTCCCTTGAGGCTGGCGGTCTCGTCGGGGCGCGCCGGGGCATTGGTTTCGGCCACGAGGATATCTCCGTTCGGCAACACATAGAGGAAGCGCGGATGATCAAGGCCGGTCGCCACGGCGTTGACCACGAATCCCTCCGCAGCTTTCGGCGTGACGCCGGCCGGCCAGCCTTTGGCTGGGGCGATTTTGACAGTAGGAATCAAGGTATGCTTGGGCGCGGGCAGCGTTGGATCGGGGCCGAAGCCCGCGCTCACTGGCAGGGCGTCGTCGGCCGCGAAAGCGGCGACGGCAATCGCGACGAAACAGCAGCCGCACTTCAATAAAAGATTTTCGGCCGAGTGATGTCGTATTGTAATGTTCATCAGTGAGGGAGGTTCAATCTGTCGCCTGCGCCCGCGGGCGGTGTGGGGATGACAATCTACCCGATCTCGACGTAACGGCGATGGGGTCTGTGCCTACTTTTGTGACTTGTTGGAACGCGCGCTCAGGGATGTCACCTCGTTTCCGTCCGCGATTTTTCCGTCCGACAAAATGTTGGCGGCTCGGAGGGAATCCTCGATCGTCTGGCTCGGAGGGAATTCTTGATCGTCGGATTGAAGGCGCGAATGAAACCGTGGCGAAACAGACCGATCTATTCGGCGGCATGTCGGGAGTGGTCCGCAGTGAAAGACGGGGAATTAGCGGTTTCTATATGCCAGGCGCTATTTCTCACGGCTTTGACCCTTTGCATGTCGCGCGATGAATTCGCGGAACCGGCTATTCGCGCAGCGGTCGAGTGCAGATGCGCTTGTGGTGGAAAAGCCTGCTCGATGCGGGAAAGGCCTGGAACGCCGACAACGCGTTCAAGCATTCCGCAGCGGTGAGTTTCTACACGTTGTTTTCCCTCGCTCCGATCACGATCATCGCGATCAGCGTTGCGGGATTGGTTTTCGGCCGTGAGGTCGCGACCGAACAGTTTTCCGCGCAGATGACCGAGCTCGTCGGCGCAGCGGGTGCGGCGGTGATTCAAAAAGCGATGGTGGCCAACGCGGTGGTGAACCAGAACTGGCTCCCCACCGCCATCGGCTTCGGCATGCTGATCCTCGGTGCCACGACGGTGTTCGGCCAGTTACAGGGATCGCTTAACGACATCTGGGGCGTGACCGCGAAGCCGAGCCGCAGCGGTTGGGCGGTGATGATTGCGCAACGCCTGATCTCCTTCGCGATGGTGCTCACCGTGGGATTCCTGCTGCTGATTTCTCTCGTACTCAGCACGGTGCTGACAGCGGTCGTGACGCTCGCGCAGGGCGGCACGCCGCTCGCACCGGCCGTGGCTCGCGGCGCAGACATAGTCATCGGGCTCGCGGTCATCACCGTGCTGTTCGCCCTGCTGTTCAAGGTGCTGCCGGACGTGCGGGTGCGCTGGCGCGAGGTATGGCAGGGCGCGTTTGTCACCGCCGTGCTGTTCAGCGCCGGCCGTTTTCTCATCGCGCTCTATCTTGGGCACTCGGCCATCGCGTCGTCCTATGGCGCAGCCGGCTCACTCGTGGCCCTGCTGATCTGGATTTACTACTCGTGCGCGATTTTATTTTTCGGCGCCGAGTTTGTCCGCGCCCACCGGCTCAACCGTGGCGAGTTCGTGGAGCCGAAGGAAACCGCCGTGCTGGTGCGCCGCGAAATCATCGAGGGCGTGGCGAAGGCCGGCCCGACGTAGGCGGGCGAGTTCCCCCGCATAGAATCCACCGTGGGATTGCGAAAAACTCATCATCCACCTGACCCATGTGCACCACGTTGTGGCGGTGTGGCCGGCTTCAGCGCCAATGGGGAAACTCTTCGCAGGGCGTTTAGCTCTGTTATACTGGGCGAGATTATCAGCACTCCCTGGCATGCCGACAAGTCAGGCGATTTGGTTTGGGTTAAAACCCGAACAGAAACGCAGCTGTATTACATCGAAAATACGATTCACTGGTCGGGGCGTTTTCACCCGACTCGGTATTTTCTTCCAGTTACAGACCGAAATTTGCGAAGCATCAGGAACCAATCACGTGCAAACACGCTCGCTGATTACGCCGCTGGTCACAACACACCGACGGCCCATCCGCCCCATTCCGAACATGTCCAAACGCAAACCTCCGACCCCCAAAGTTCCAACGCCAACCCCCGAGCAGAAAAAAGGCGGGTGTCCTTTCCCTGCGTTGCCGCGCGCTGCTAGCGGGGAGATTCACCGGGAGGGAGCGGATGGTGAACCCGCGCTGACCACCAATAAAGGCCTCGTCATCGCCGACAATCAAAACTCGCTCAAGGCCGGCCTCGGCGGCCCGACGTTGCTGGAGAATTTTGTCCTCCGCGAAAAAATCACCCACTTCGATCACGAGCGCATTCCCGAGCGCATCGTCCACGCCTGCGGGACGGCAAGGAATCACTCCGTACCTTTTTTTGAGCACGGCGAAGCGAGGCCGGCGGTGGGACCGCGAAGCGAAGCTGCGCTCACCGGGTTGAAGACGGTTTATTGATCTTCCCCAATCCGACTGCGGAGGCTGCGAATGGTGGAACCAAACGCAATCGATGCGCCGATCACACTCACTCCGTGGCACGTCCTTGGCGATTCTCAGCTGCCACTTTTTCGTCGGCTCGCGGGCGCTGTCGCCGAAAAGGCATCATGAGCAACGAAACAACATTCAACTCCGATGGATCGCGGTAAGCGGGCACGCCGACGATGATTGTTTCCTGCGGCACATCCAGTCGCACTGTGCGATGGAGCCGGTCCCAAACCAACAGGAAGTTCGAGTAGTTGCTGTTGGTTTCACGGGCCACGATGGAGTGGTGGATGCCATGCGCTCGCGGCGTCACGATTAACCAGTTCAACACGCGCTCGAGCTTCACCGGGAGTCGCAGGTTGCTGTGGTGAAATTCCGTGGAGGCCTCGAGTACGACCTCGTAGATCAGGGCCGCTGGGGGACTCGCGCCCACCAGAATGACTTGAAGCGCGCGCACTGCGACACTCAGCAGCATCTCGCCAAAATGGAAACGAAACGCCGTGGAGATATCGAGATCCAGGTCCGTGTGATGCACCTGATGGAAACGCCACAGAAAAGGCACGCGATGATTGAGCCAGTGCCAGAGATACATCGTGTAATCCAGCAGCAGGACGGCCGCGATAATCGCGACGACCTCCGGCAACTCGACCAGGTGAAGCAAGCCAAGTTGCCTCGCTTCCGCCCACGAGGCCACCGCGACCACGGCGGGAATCAACAGCAGGCGCAGGATTAGAAAAGATGGTCCGGAGACCATGAGATTGGTGAGCACGCGCCGTAGCCGGCGGTCGACCCGCGCGCGCAACGGCCAGCATCGCTCCACGGCGAGCAGCAGAAGAAAGAGCGCGATCAGCAGGGGCGCACCGATACGGTCGAGAATTGGATAAGTCGGCATCGCTACTTCCCCTCCGCCTGCTGCCGCGTGCTGCGCTTCGGGTGCAGCGTAGCGTCGTCGTTGAGCCCCGCCGCCTGTTGTTTTTGCGGAGAGGAGCCGGGTCGCGGATGCCCGACGCGCATCCGGACATCGCGCCAGCCGAGTTGGACGTCGCGCAGAAAATGCCCGGGCGCTTGGTAGCCGTAGGCGCGATAGCGGCCTGGCGGAACTTTCCCCTTCGTTCGCACGTGCGTGGCGAAGTGATCCGTCCAAGTATCGAAACGGGCGATCACGTCGGTCCGACCGGGAAGGTTCTCCGCCTGATTCTCGCTGTAACTTTCGCCGCGGCCAAATTCGCAGTATCGCCACAAAGCATCCGGCACCTCGATACCGCCGTAACGGCATTGCCAGACGAGCGGTGCGTAGCTGTCGCGCATATCCGTGAAGGGTTCGCGTTTGGAATCGAACCACTCTTTGTGCCGGAGAACTTTCGGGCGCCCCTCGGCATCCAGCTCGTCCCCGCCTCCATCGCCGTAACAAAAAAACGCCGCAGTGCGTCCCTCGAGATGGTTCAGACTGAGTTTCTTCCACTCGGTCTTTCGCTCCAGTTTCATCGCGAGCTCGGGGTCCTTGTGCTTGATCAGTTCTTCGCGAGGATTGCCGCCGTTCATGCACACGAGTCGGTCGAAGAGAAGCTTGAGGTTGCTCGTCGGGCCATACCAGTTGACCGGACCGATGATCGCCCACGCGTCGGCGAGATCGAGCCGCGCGTACAGGTCGAGATCCCAGAGCAAGTCCGGCTCTTTTTTGTTTTGCTTCTCGTAGCAGTTGCACGGCCAGACGCAGAGCGCCATCGAGGTGGAAACGCAGGCGTTGCAGCTCTGAATGCGCGCGCGGCCAAACACGTTACCCAGATCTTCGACATCAATTTCCCATTCCGGCGGCAACCGTTCGGCCATCCGTAACATCAGCGTGCGCGCCTTCGAATCGACGCCGGGGCAGTTGTATTGCCGCCGGTCCGACCCGGCGATGAGCAGCACCCGGAACGGCCGCTTGGCCGGCGCGAGTTTACCGTTTTGATCGTTTGGTTTCATAAAGGAGGGGAACGGCCGGCTCGGCCGCGGCGCATGGGAGTTCCGCCGGCGAGCGGTAAATTTCCGCCAACCGCGCCGGCGGCGTGCCCATGAGATATCGGACGAGCCGCCGGGTCTTGAGCCATCGCTGGCTGAGATGACCGCGATAGTTGATGGGGCGCGCCGAGGTCGTCATCGCCGCAAGTAACGATTCGATCCGCGCGAGGCGGCGCGGCCGCAGGGCGAAATCCCTGACGAGCAGGGCCGCGTACTGTGGCCGAATCGTATCGGCATGGAGAAATAGCCGCCAATCCGTGAAGGCGAGGCGTAAGCCCGCGGCGAGCTGCAGGCCGCGGCCCCGCGCGCTGGCGATCACTGCGGCGCCCGCGCGCGCCGCCACTTCCGCCGTGTCGTCGAAGCTGCCGCTATCGCCGACAATCACGCGCGTCCCGGGGAAGACGGACAACGTCGTTCGCACCGTCGCCGCTATTCCCGGCGCTTCGTTTAGCGCGGGAATGATCACCGTCAAGAAAACAGGGTGGGTCGCGTTCATGGCTTAGCGGCGGCGAGTACGGGCGGAGTCCGTGCGAAATTTTGTCCTGATTACATTGTTATGTTGTTATCCGCCCGACGCCTTAACTGATCGTCGACTGCGTATGTCGAGTGACCGATAATTTCGAGGCAGGGTTCCTCATGTTGTCGCGATAAAAACTTTTGTCTGGGAATGAAACTTGCCCGTTCCCTCTCGCTTCCTGGCAAGCCGGACACGTGCCGGCGCGCGGACACGGTGCGCATTGGCCAGTGTGAGAGGTCACGTTACCGCAAAATCGTCGAGTCTATGAACGGATGACGGCGAATGGGAAGCGGCCAGAATCTACAGCCGCTTCAGTATTTGGGGCAGGTGTCTGTCCACAATCCGCTGAAGCGAAAAGGGGGTGAGCAGGTTCTTCCTCGCTGTTTTTTGTGGGCCGAGCGTGTCGCAGTTGTCGGTTTTCTCATATGCCGCTACATGTGGTTCGTCCCCGCGTTCGGATACCGGCGCTCAAATTTAAAACGATAGCGGGTTGTTGAGCGTCAGACTGGAAACTGAAGGAGGGACGGCCGTAGCCGTCCCTCGCGAGGGGAACCTTCTGTCGTGGCGTTCTTGAATGGAGAAGGAAGCCTGCGTTTAACGCCCGAGCAATTTGGCGGCAATGAAGATGATCACGGCACCACCCAGCCCACCTCCGAATAAGAGGTAAACGAGTGAATAACCAGCGGCTGCGATTGGAAGTACGAGGTGCATGTTAAATACGGGTTGATGGGGATGAGATTCTTAGGCGGCAGCGGCCTGCTTTTTTGATTTCGGTGCGACAGGGGTTACCTTCCCGGCGGCGAGAGCGTCAGTGTTTACGGTCTCAGAAATTTCGGTGAGCTTCTTGTTGGTTTCGCCCTCCTCCTGTAGAGTCGTCTGAAGCAGGGTGGCCACTTTGGCTTCCCCTAGTTTCACGGCGAAAGCCCGCGCCGTGCCGTAGCCGGCCATCTCGTAGTGCTCCACCCGTTGGGCTGCTCCGATGAGTTCGGCATCGCGAACGGCGTCCGGTCCCTTCATTTCGATGGCCTCCGCCCCTTCCTCCAAGAGCCCGACCATGGCGTGACAGGTTTTTCCTTCCACGGGTACGTCCAGTAATTTCATGGCCTGAGCCAGCCTTTCCACGTGCTTACGGGTCTCGGCGAGATGCGCCGTGAAGCCGGCCTTGAGGTCAGGATTAGTCGCCGCCTTGGCCATTTTCGGCAAGGCTTTGATCAGGAGATTTTCGGCAAAATAGAGATCTTTGATCTCGGCAATGAGCAGGTCGCGAAGGGAGGGAATAGAGGCCATGGTGATTTTAGGATTATTGGTTTTTATTCGGACAGAAGATCGGACTCGGCGAATTTGTACGCACAGGCACCACCGTGTTTGCCACCTACGATGGCGAAGATGGCTCCGAGGAGGAACGCACCAAAATAGCAGAGCGAAAGAATGGACAGAGTGGTCGCCGTTTTTTCAGCTATTTCCCGGGCGCGCAGTTCGGCGGCCTTTTTGACGGCGTCGAGATCAGCCTTTAACTTTTGGTAGGAGGCGGTCCATCCTTCCACTGTTTTCCTCGCATTGGCTTCGGTCATGCCTTGGTTGTCCACGAGGAGCGTGACGAGCGTCTGCTGGTTTTCGGCGGTCGCGGCCTGATCCGTGGAGGTAAACAACCGGGTCACGGCGAAACCGATTTCACGTTTCGACCGGATGGCATCGGCGGCATTCTTGCCTGACGGAGGATTGCTCAAGCCTTCCTCGACAAAGCTGCCCAGCATTCCGCGATTCCGCTCCAGCCCATCTTTTGCCATATCCGACGCGACGCTTACAGCGGCGGCCATTGGTTTCCCCGCCAGAGAAAGGCCCCCGCCCACGATCTTGCTCAAGTCGCCCAGTGCCCAACCGGCTCCCGTGGACAACGCCACAATCGCCGCGACGGTCGCCAGACTCCACACCATGAAACCATGCAGGCCACCGGACTTATTGCCTGCGCGGCCCAAGAAGCGCCCCGCCACCCAGCCGCCCGCCCAGAGGGAGATCACAGCGGTGATCCCTTGGATCACAGCTGCGCCCGCTCCGAAATCAGCGAGTGGATTTTCGTCGGTAATTGGATTGTACAGCGCCAGACCCACTCCGGCGCCGAGCATCATCAGCACAATCTGGAGTGCGAGGGCCGCAACGGCTCCCGCAAAAATTGCGCCCCAACGAAGTGAGCGGGAATGATGGATAGGCTGACGGGTATCGAGGGCGATGGTCTCGATCTGAGTGATCGGATGCGTGGTAATCATATTTTTAGGAGGTCTGGGTTTTGCGGGCGGTGGTTAGCAGTTACTCTCGTTGATCGGGCTACTATTCGTGGCTATCGATAACGAGTGGCTGAAATTTGACGTCGTAACCGATTCTGCGGGATCGTGATTTTTCGGAATAATAGTAGGACAACGCGAAGTCCGTACTATGTGATTGGCGGTCGCCGTGAATTCGTGCGCGTAGCTCTCGATTATTGCGGATGCAATATTGACTTTGCCCTCCTTGAGTTCGGGCAACACGAGACGAAATCTCAGCAGACCACTTTGGATATGTGCCTGCACCGCGCTGTCCGAGAGCCCCAGGATCGCCGAGACCTCAAGGTAGGTGAGGCCCTTGATAAGCCACAGCTGGATTGCAAAAAACTCCTCATCCACATGGCTCCTTGTCCGCCAAGAAGTCGCATCATAGCCAGTTTCATCGTCAAGGTGGAAACTCTTCGCAGGGAGTTTCTCTCGGTCAAACTGGGGGAGATTATCAAGCACTCCCTACCTTACCTACAAGTTAGGTGATGTGGTATAGGTTAATACCCGACCAAAAAATCCTGCCGTATTAGATTGGAATAATCTGCGGGAGCGAGAACCAGCCGAGCGCCTCAGTGACTAATTCGAGCGCCTGCGATTCTTCGTAGTTTATCTGCAATCTTGTCCGGCGGTAGCACGAAATCAACACGGCCGGAATGCTGGGCACTGAGAGGCATGCCGTTTACTTCGGCCGATGCGTCCTGGGCAAAGGTTGTCCCTCCCGCTGTCTTGATTTGCTTACACCCCGCCGCGCCGTCTCCATCGTAACCGGAGAGGATGACGCCAATCGCCCGTGCGCCCATCGCCTCGGCTAAAGAGGTCAAAAAAATATCGACCTGCGCGTTTCTCTTGGTGCGAGGGGAAACCAATTTGAAGGCCAAGCCCTCGATCAAAAGATCCGCGTTCGGCGGATTCACGTAGACGTGATTCGCCTGGATCGGCTTCGTCATGGAAGCCACCGTTACTTTCATTTTCGTGTGCCGCGAGAGGATCAACGCTAACTGGCTGCTGGCGGTTGGAGTATGATGAGAAATAATGACAAAGGCCATACCGGTGTTCGCCGGCAGCGCGTCCAAGAGCGCCTTATAGGCGTTCAGGCCTCCAGCCGAACCGCCCACGCCGACGACGAAGCTAGGGCTGCGGGGTTGCATGATTTATGTCTCATCTTTTGTGCGTTGGAGCACTTTGGTTCCCACTATCTTCTCTTGTTTCGAGTCCTTTTTGGGAAAGTCCATTGCTGCGATCTCAATGCCAGCATCACTCAAAATCAATTTATGCACGTCACTTGAGTGAGCCATGCCACGAGATTTTACAATATAAAGTCCTCGCATGCGTTTCTTACCATCATCTTCCTCGATCTCCCTTACGACGATCCACGTGTCGATCAACGACGACACGCCCACCTCGCCACCCGTGAAATTCTGGGCGCTTGAGGAAACCAGGCTGGTGAAGAATCCGGTGATGCCCTGCGATTTCAAAAGATCGATCATGCGAGTAACCATGGATTGGATTTCCTGCTTGCTCCCCTCTCCAAGCAGACTTGTCAGAGGGTCGATAACAACCGCCTGAGGTTTGAAATCAGAAATGCATTTATACAAATCCAATAGATGCTTCTCCAATCCGAAAAAGGAAGGCCGGGTCGAAACGATCTTTAACAGCCCTTTTTTCATCCACTTTCCCAAATCGAGTCCAATGGAACTCAAGTTCTCAATAAGTTGTCCCGACGATTCTTCGTAGGAGAGCAAAAGGCACCGTTCTCCACCCTTGCACCTTTCTACCGCGAATGCCGCCGCGAGGCTGGTTTTCCCCGTTCCCGCAGTTCCTGAAACGAGAATCGTGCTTCCCCGCGTATAACCTCCCCCTTTGAACATTTTATCCAACGTCGGAATTCCGGTCGAAACTCTCTTCTTTGTGCCGGGCTGATCGAGCCCTGCGGAAGTGATGGGAATTACCGAGAGTCCATTTTTATCAATTACGAACGGATACTCGTTGGTGCCATGATGGGATCCACGATATTTAACCACGCGAACTCTCCGGATCGAAAGTTGGTCATGCACCCGATTATCCAGGAATATGATGCAATCGGAAATATACTCTTCCAAACCGTGTCGCGTATAAGCACCCGCTTGTCCCGACTCGGCGGTAACTATGGCCGTAACGTGTTTTTTATTGAGCCAGCGGAAAAGCCTTTTTATCTCCAAGCGCAGAATTCCCGTATCCGTAATTCCGGCAAAGAGCGATTCAATCGAATCTAAAACCACGCGCTTGGCCCCGATGGCATCGATGGCGTGCTCCAGACGAATGAATAGCCCTTCAAGATTGAAATCGATTTCTTGAATGTCTCCTCGAATGGAGCTCCGCTCCAGAACAACATACTCGAGTGCGATCTTTTTTCGCGCCACCAGGCCCGGCAAATCCAAATTCAGGGACGCGACGTCTGTATAAAGTTCATCGGCTGTTTCCTCAAAGGTGACTAAAATGCCCGGCTCCGCGAATTTACTCGCGCCACTGACGAGGAAGTCAATTCCCAGGAGAGTTTTCCCGGAGCCGGCACCTCCACAGATCAAAGTGGTTCTATTTCTCGGAAGTCCGCCTTCCGTAATTTGATCAAAGCCCTTGATGCCGGTGGGGCACTTGGGCGATCTATCCGGGGAGCCGCCAAGATTACTATTTCTTCGCCGGATTATTTGCCGGATTTTTTTTCTTGGTGTGGTTGGTTTCATGGCGACTGCCTTCGTTGGCATTTTCCTAGTGTTTTGCTCTTCGACTATTCAGTGGGTTTCGGTGGTCTCAGGGGTTAGTCGCCGCCATTCAGGCACTGGCTCTTGAGGCTGATTCTACGGGCAATATTGGGATAAGTCTCGCATCCATAATGATAGTTTTAGCTGGTGCTGCTCCGACAAAAGCGGACGGATTTAGCAGCATGAGGTAGGGCATGAGAACGAATGAGTCATGATCGCTAAAATTATGCAGAACCTCAATGGGGTATAACCCGGCAATTGATGCTGCGTCGAAACAGTAAGAGGAACGCGCACGGACTATGCGGGTATCACCCCGTATCACGAGCGTGGCATCGTCGGATAGAGTCGACGCAAATAACAGGGCCAATCTTGGAATTCAAAATAATGAAATCACCCACCTCCCGCACTGCCGCTTTAAAAAAGCCCAAGGCCAAAGCCTACCAAAGCGTCAACCCCTACAACGGCAAGCTCCTCAAAACGTTCAAGGAACTGACCGATGCTCAACTGGAAACTGCGATCAAAACCGCGGCGAGCTGTTTCGAAACCTGGCGGCACAAGACCTTCGCCCAAAGGGCGCGCGTGCTTGTGAAAGCTGCCGCGATCATGCGTGCGCAGGTGGACAAGTTTGCCCGCCCCATGACGCTCGAAATGGGCAAGCGCTTTGAAGAGGCACGCGGCGAAGTCGCGCTCAGCGCTGACATCATCGATTATTATGCAAAGAACGCCGAGCGCTTCCTCGCCCCGGAAAAGCTGCGGCCAAAATCAGGCGAGGCGGTGATCGAAAGCTCACCTTTCGGCGTGCTCTTCGGCGTCCAGCCTTGGAACTTTCCTTACTATCAGCTCGCGCGCTTTGCCGCGCCCAATCTGATGGCCGGCAACGTCGTGCTGGTGAAGCATGCCGGGTGCGTGCCCCAATGCGCCATTGCCTTCGAAAAATTATGGCGGGAAGCGGGCGCGCCGGCGGGCGCTTATACCAATCTGCTGATCTCGCACGCTCAAGTGAACCGCGTGATCGACGACCCCCGGATCAAGGGAGTCGCGCTAACCGGCGGGGTGGAAGCCGCCAAAGGCGTTGCAGCCCGAGCGGGACAAAATGTGAAGAAGACCACGATGGAACTGGGTGGCAACGACGCATTCATCGTGCTGGAGGATGCCGACCTCGACAAGACGGTCAAATGGGCGGTCTGGGCCAAGATGAACAACACCGGCCAATGTTGTATCGCGGGAAAACGCTTCATCGTCGCGGAAAAACTGGCTGATCGGTTTCTGGCCAAATTCCAAGCCGCCTTGGCGGCACTCAAGCCCGGAAATCCCCTGCACGCGGAGACGACACTCGCGCCTCTGTCCACGGAAGCGGCGTTGGTCACGCTGCTGGCCCAAGTTCGCCGCGCCGTAGCCAAGGGAGCAACCGTCGTGATGGGCGGCAAGCGGATCGACCGCCCCGGTTCCTTCATGCAGCCCACGATTCTCACGGACATCAAACCCGGCAACCCCGCCTTCCGGGAAGAATTCTTCGGACCAGTCGCGCTCTTCTTCCGGGTCAAGACCGAGGACGAGGCGGTGGCACTCGCCAACGATTCGGACTTCGGATTGGGCGGATCCGTTTTCACGCAAAACATCGCGCGCGGCAAACGCGTGGCGAGTCGCATCGACACCGGCATGGTGTTCATCAATCACCCGACCTGGACCGCACCCGATCTGCCGTTCGGCGGCATCAAGCACTCCGGCTACGGACGGGAACTCGCCAGCGTCGGCATCCAGGAGTTTGTAAACAAAAAGCTGGTGCGCACCTCGTCCATCGACGCGCCGGCCTGAGCGATACAAACGCAATGAACACCAGCCGCCGCCGGCTACACCGCGGCTGCGATTCAATCCAAGCACCGACAAAAATAAAATCTAACTATAAAAAAATCCTATGAAAATACTAATGGTTTTAACCTCACACGATCGGCTGGGCGACACGGGCAAAAAGACTGGATTCTGGCTCGAGGAATTCGCCGCTCCTTACTACGTATTCCAAGACGCCGGGGCGACGATCACGCTGGCGTCACCCAAAGGGGGACAACCTCCGCTCGATCCGAAAAGCGCCGAACCGGACGCCCAGACTGAAGCCACAAAGCGCTTCCGGAAGGACAAAGCCGCCCAGGCCGCGCTGGCCAAGACGCTCAAACTATCGAGCGTCTCCGCCGACGATTTTGACGGCGTATTTTATCCGGGCGGGCATGGTCCGTTGTGGGATTTGGCCGAAGATGCAGATTCCATCGCGCTGATTGAAGCCACTTATGCCGCCGGCAAGCCGATGGCGGCAGTGTGTCACGCGCCGGGCGTTCTCCGCCACGCCAAATCTTCCGATGGCTCCCCGCTCGTGCGCGGAAAAGCGGTGACTGGTTACGCCAACACCGAGGAGGCTGCGGTGGGGTTGACGAAAATTGTACCCTTCCTCGTCGAAGACATTTTGAAGCAGAACGGCGGCAACTACTCCAAGGCAGCAGACTGGCAGCCGTACGTTCAGACGGACGGCAACTTGATCACCGGGCAGAATCCCGCGTCCTCCGAAGCTGCCGCCAAAGCGGTCCTAAAACAACTGCATTTAGAATCCGCTGAAAGCAAAAGCTGACCAATCATGACAGGGCGTTCATCAATCCCCCGACATGGACCACAGACCATCTGCCGTGCGGCGGCATCAAGTACGCCCTCCGCAGTGATTTTCGCGGAGTTCGCCTGGGCGGTTATGCAAGATGAATTTGAAAAGGATAGGTCATTTTCCTGAAAGATTGTCGCGAATGATGGAGCGTTCGACATGAAAAATCCCGACAGTACATTCGACTTCATCGTGATCGGCGGGGGCAGCGCCGGCTATACTGCGGCCGCTGAGGCCGTGAAACTGGGATTACGCACGGCCCTGATCGAGAGCGCGAAAGAAATCGGAGGACTGTGCATTCTCCGCGGTTGCATGCCGAGCAAGACCCTCATCGCCTCCGCCAATCGCTTTCGGGCCATCCGCAGTGCGGGGGACTTCGGCATCGAGGTCGGCGGCCGTCCACGCTTTCATCCGCGTAGGGTCGTGGCGCGCAAGCGACGACTCGTGGAGATTTTCGCCAAAGCGCGGAGGGAGGAAATCGCGTCAGGGGGCTTTGCCTTGATTCGTGGCTGGGCCTGTTTTCTGAATTCGCATACGGTGAGAGTGACGCCGCCCGGTGGCGCATCTCCGCAAACGTTCACCGCCAAATCATTTCTCGTGGCGACCGGCTCATATATTCCCAAACCGGAAATTCCGGGGCTGGCGGAGATCGGATATCTCACGAGTGACGATCTCCTCGATGATCAGACGCTTCCTGCCTCGGTGATCGTGTTGGGCGATGGGCCCGTGGGACTTGAGGCCGCCCACTACTATGCCGCCATCGGCAGTCGCGTTACTGTCGTCAGCAAACACAGTCAGGTCCTTAACTCCGCCGACCGCGACGTCGCAGCGGCCTTGGCGCGAGCGTTGGCCAAGGCGGGGGTGGAAATTATTTATCACGCCAAAATTGAATCCGCCACCAAGGCTGCGCACGGGCAGAAGTCGGTAAAGCTAAGAATTAGGGGCCGAGCCAAATCGATCCACGCGGATGAAGTCGTGTTTGCGTTGGGACGGAAGCCCTGCGTGGAAACCCTCGGGCTCAAGGCGGCGGGAGTGGAACTCGATGAGGCCAGTCACATCGTCGCCAACGAACAACAACGCACCCGGTGCCGGCACATCTTCGCCGCCGGCGATGTGTGCGGCCCGTTCGAAATCCTGCACCTCGCGGTGCGACAAGGCAGCATCGCCGCCCGCAATGCCGCGCGGCAGCTGGGGCGTTTGCCCGGTCGCAGTGAGTCGATGGATTACCGCATGAAGCTCACGGCGCTGTTTACCGAACCTCAGGTGGCCGTGCTCGGATTAACCGAGAAAAAAGCCCGTGATGACAAAATCGCGATCCGCGTCGCCTCCTATGATTTCAGCGAGGAAGGACGCGCTCAGATCGAGGGGAAAACCGAGGGTTTCGCCAAATTGATCTGCGAGGCTAAGTCGGGGAAACTGCTCGGCGCGGCCATCGTCGGTCCCAGCGCCGCCGAATTGATTCACGAGATGGTCGCCGTCCTGCACTTCGGGGGCTCCGTTGAAACGATTGCCGCCCTGCCGCATTATCACCCCACGCTGAGCGAAATCTGGACCTTCCCGGCCGAAGAACTGAGTGAGCGTGTGCCACGGCGGCGCGCCCATAGCGCAAGATCGACTCCGTAACAAGATAACCTCTTTGCCTTGGAATTCGTCTATCAAGAAAGTCAGATAGCGTGTATAGGGATGCGAGTACGGCTACGCATGGCACCGCCAACCCTCCGAAGCCTTTGGCGTAACGCGTGGCGACGTGAACAGGCTTCGGATGGCACGGCCACCCCCCCATAGCCTTGGTGACGGAGGGCGTTTTTATTTGGATGCGAGTAGGGCTATGGCAGCGCACGGCCTGTTTCCCAGTGAACATACTTGGCCCGGCGAGGCCTCTTGCCTGAGACGTTGTCGGCTTTGCGGCCTTGGCGCTGTCCAATCTACGCTTTCACCGATGTCCGGCAGGCTTTTTTGCCTATGCTGCTACTCTGGGGTGTGGAACCGTTCCTGATGGGCTTCAATACCGAGCCGGAGGAAACGATCAAGAATGCCATGGCCTACCGGTTGCACCGTGGTTGGGTGAAGGAAGGGGATTGGATGGTGGTCGTTACAAATGCCTTGTCGGACGAGGCCCACGTCATCGATACCATTCAAATGAGACCGGTTACTTAAAGGAATCACAGGCTGGGCGACGTGATAAACCATCTTACACTTCCTCGTCTCCCTCCCCCGGCGGGATTATGGTTCGGAGTCATCGCGTCCAGCTTTTATCTTGCGGGATTTTCCCTTGGCGAAATACTTGCCGGACACTTGGTGTTGTTGAGTTGAACGAATATCCACGTGTTTCCAATCCATGACAACCGCCCTCTCTTCCTCTGCCTTTAACGACAAAGCCAATCCTGTTCGTCGGACCGCCTCGATCCGTCTGCTGTTCGCGGGTGCCACCACCGGTCTTTTTTTGATGCTCTCCACCGGTTGCGAAACCCCCCCGGCCACCAACACGTCGGCCCCCACCCCGACGTCATCGGTTGCCGAGATCCAAGCCTGGCAGGAGGCCGGCAAACAGTCTGAGATGCTGCGGATTCGGGAAGGCGACGGTTTGAAAATCAGTTTTCCGGGTGCACCCAATCTGGATTCTGCCCAGCAAGTGCGGGCTGATGGGGTGATCACCCTCGATATCGTCGGCGAAGTGAAAGTGGTCGGGCTGAGCCCGAAGGAACTGGAGAAGAAATTGGCTCAACTTTATGTTACGCAGTTGGTCTCCAATGAAGTGACCGTGGCGGTGACGGCATCGTCTTTCGATGTCTTCGTGAGTGGAGCCGTGTCGCGCCCCGGAAAGATCACGACCACCAAGCCAATCACGGCGCTGCAGGCGATTATGGAATCAGGTTATGATCCGGCGACTGCTAATCTGCAAAGCGTGATGATCATTCGGGAAACGAATGGGAAATACAGCTATCTCACCTTGAATCTTCAACTGATCTTGGATGGGAAGGAAACCCAGCCGTTCTATCTGCGGCCCTCCGACACCGTGAAGGTTTCGAAGAGGGTCACGGTATTCTGAGTGGGAAATAATTTGGGCGCGAACAACGCGGCGGAATAGCCGTCTTGTTCGCGGCCTCGATAGGCTGTCAGGCCTGAAGCCAGTAGCCGTGTTGCCTTTCGGCTCCGCTCAAGGCCCTGAGCTTGTCGAATGGGGAGCGAAGCGACAGCGGGGTTGCAGCCACGCCACGCAACCGCACTTTCGCCGTTGGCTCAAGTGCGGCTACAAAACACAAGGTGGAACCCGACCTCCGGGCGGATTTTGTCGCGAGAGCCGGCACCCAGCGCGCCCGGAGGTCGCGCTCCACCTCCGATACCGTTTATCCGGTTTGCCCCATTCAGCTCAGCGTTTGCCAGTCACGAGTTCGTTCACGAGCACCGGCACTTCGTAGACTTTGCGCAGTGCTTCCAGGATGCCGGCGCTGTGTACACTCAGAGCGCGGGATTGGGCATCGCTGTAGCCGTAATCTTCCGAGAGCGATTGAATGTTGCCATCGAAAATGATGCCGACGAATTCGGCGGCGCGGTTGACGACCGGGCTGCCGGAGTTGCCGCCGATGATGTCATTCGTGCTGACGAAATTGTAGGGCACCTTGAGATCAAGCGCGGCCTTCTTCTCCACCCAGCGGGGCGGCAAATCGAAGGGCGGTTTGTTGTCCTGTTCGGCGCTGCGGGCATAGAGGCCGGCGAGGTTAGTGGTGGCGGGCACGTTCGCGCTGTTTTCCTCGTAGCCTTTGACGGTGCCGTAGCTGAGCCGGAGGGAGAAAGTGGCATCGGGATAATTGCTTGTGCCTTGGATCGCGAAGCGGGCCTTCGAGATCGCGGCCTGGGCCTGTTGCTTGATCTCATCCTGGGCTTCGGCGATTTTGCGCAGCTCGCGCGCTTCGTTGTCGATGAGACGAGCGAGTTCGATCAAGGGGTCCTTCGCCGTAGTGACGACGGCGGCTCCACCTTCGTAGAGTCGCTTGCGGAAGGCCACAGCGCGCACCTGCGAACGGTTGATCAAATCAGCCGCCCGGGCGCGAGGCGACATTCCCGCGAGGATGGACTTCACGGTTGGATCCTCGGCTCCGAGCCGCTCGACCAAGTGCGTGAGCGAATCAGCGAGGGTGATGATTTCAAAATCAGTGTAGACTGGCTTGTCGGAGAACAGATCGAGTTCGAATGATTCGCGTTTGGCGTCGGCGAATTCTTTGAGCCGCTCGCCGTTGGGTTTCGGGCGTTCGTCGCCGGCGCGCAGCAAACTGCGGGCGAGGTGAAATGACTCGGCATTGAAGGCGGCCCCATTTTCGAGGAAGCGCAGGCGCAGCGCAATTCCGGCGAGGATTTTTTGCGCGGCGGTAATGTTGACGTAGGCGGCTGTCGTCGCCGCGCTGTCGGGGCGCAGGGCGAGTTGTTGCTTGAAGGCGTGCTCGGCGGAGATTTTCGCGCCGAGGAATACCGGATCTTGCAGCGCGGCGATGCGACCGTCGTAGACTTTGCGGGAATTTTGGATGGAGAAGAGGTCTTCCTTGGCGCGGCGGGCATTTTCCTGACTGCGTCCGCTCCACGAGAGGAGCAGCACTTCGCGGCGCTTCAAGAGTTCCTGCACATAGGGAATCTGGTTGTCGCGAATGTATTCGAGTTCGGGGATCGTGAGGAGTCGGCGCGTCGAACCGGGGTGGCCCGAAACAAAAACCAATTCGCCCTCGGCGGCGCCGGCGGCGGACCACTTCAGAAAATTAACGGGCTGCACGGCTTTGTCGTTTTCGTAGACGCGGAAAAAACAGACATCGAGATTGTAGCGGGGATATTCGAAGTTATCCGGATCGCCACCATAGAACGCGGCTTGGGCCTCGGGAGCGAAAACCAGCCGGACATCGGTGTAGCGCTTGAAACGATAAAGATGATATTCGCCGCCTTGGTAGAGCGTCACGACATCGCTGCGGAAGCCGGTTTTATCGAGGGATTCCTTTTCGATTTCGGCGGTAATTTTGCGGCGGGCGAGGGCGGCGTCGCCGCCGGTCGTGCCGGCGGGGATGGCGGCGTTGACGCGCGCGGTGACGTCTTCGATGGACTGGAGGACGTTGAGCTCGAGATCGACGCACTTGATTTCCTCACTGGCGTTTTTGGCGTAGAAACCGTCGCGCAGGTAATTGTGTTCTTTCGTGCTGAACTTCTGGAGTGCATCGGCGCCGACGTGATGGTTGGTGAGGACGAGGCCGTCGCCGGAAACGAAGGAGCCCGAGCCGCCGCTGTTGAAGCGCACAGAGGATTTCATCAAGTGATCGAGCCACGGCTCAGTGGCATCGAAATTGTATTTCGCCTTCAATTGCTGACGGGGCGGATTCGAGTAGAGCCACATGCCTTCTTCGGCGCGAAGCAGCGGAGAGAGGAAGCAGACGGCAGCGAGGACGGTGAGGATTGGGCGCAGTTTCATTTTGGGATGGGGGAGGGAGCAGGAAAAGTTGAGAGCTGGGAGTCTAGAGTTGAGAGCCAGAAAATGCCAAATCAAGATCGGTCAGATAATTGAATCCGTGACTAATCACCGGCGAAAAATTTTTGGATACGGCGGAGACTGGCGACGAGGCGGTCGATTTCCTCCTCGGTGTTGTAGAGATAAAAACTGGCGCGCGTGGTGCTCGTGAGGCCGAGCTTGCGCATCAGCGGCTGGTTGCAGTGGTGGCCACCGCGGAGGGCGACGCCGTCTTCGTCGGCGAAGGTCACGATGTCGTGGGCGTGCACGCCTTCAAAAGCGAAGCTGACCAAGCCGCTGCGTTCGGCGCCGACGCGCGGGCCGATGATGCGGATGCCGGGCAGGGTGGAGAGTTTCTCCATGGCGATATGCACCAGCGTGGTGTCGTGCGCGGCGATTTGGTTGCGGCCAAGCGCGTCGAGATAATCGCAGGCCGCGCCGAGGGCGATGGCGTCGGCGACGTTGGGCGTGCCGGCTTCGAAGCGTTCGGGGGCGGGTTTCCACGTCGCGCCTTCGTAGGTAACGTTTACGACCATGCCGCCGCCGGTTTCGTCGGGGGCGAGTTTGTCGAGGAGCGCGCGACGACCGTACAGCACGCCGATGCCGGTGGGACCGCACATTTTGTGGCCGGAGAAAGCGAGGAAGTCACAACCGATCTGTTGCACGTCGAGCGGGACGTGGCCGATGGATTGCGCGGCGTCGATCACGGTGATGGCGCCGACGGCTCGCGCCTTGCGACAAAGTGCCGCCACGGGGTTGATCGTGCCGAGCGTGTTCGAGATGTGCGTGAAGGCGAAGAGCTTCACTTGCGGTGTGAGCAGTTGATCGAGCGCGGTGAGATCGAGACCGCCTTCGCCATCGGCACCGAGGAGCGGCACGTATTTGAGCGTGGCGCCGGCGGCCTTGGCGGCTTGTTGCCAGGGGACGAGGTTGGAGTGGTGCTCGAACTCGGTGGTGAGGACGATGTCGCCCGGTTGCAGATGGGCGTGGCCCCAACTGCGGGCGACGAGGTTGATGCTTTCGGTGGTGCCACGGGTGAAAATGATTTCGGCGGGATCAGCGGCATTGATGAATTTCGCAATGCGCGTGCGGGCACCCTCGTAAGCATCGGTAGCGCGCATGGAGAGCGTGTGCAGGCCGCGATGGACGTTGCTGTTGTCGCGCTCGTAGTAGCGGACGAGGGCGTCGATCACGCTGCGCGGTTTTTGCGACGTGGCGCCGTTGTCGAGATAGACGAGAGGCTTGCCGTTGACCTGCTGATGCAGGACGGGGAAATCGGCCCGGACGTCGCGCCACGCGGTGGCGCGAAGAGGGGAGATCGGAGAGGGGAGATCGGTCATGGCGAAAACAATCAGTCTTTGTGCGTCTCGGTTGTGGCGGTGATGGGGTCGCCTTTGATGGCGTTCAGGGCGGCGTGCCAGCCGAGGGTGGCGCATTTGATGCGGGCGGGAAATTGGTGAACACCGGCGAGCGCGGCGAGGTCGGACATATTGTCCTCATCAACCTTGCCCGTGGTGACGAGGTGGTGGAGATCCGCGTAGGCGGCCTCAGCTTCGGCAGTGGTCTTGCCCTTGATGGCGAGAGTCATGAGGGAGGCACTGGCTTGGGAAATCGCGCAGCCGGCGCCGTCGAAGGAAATCTCACTGATGCGGTCGCCATCGAGGTGGAGATAGACGGTGCATTGATCGCCGCAGGAAGGATTCTCCCCGTGCGCCACGCGATTGGCCGTGGGCAATTTGCCCCGGTTCCGCGGACGGCGGTTGTGGTCGAGAATGACAGATTGATAGAGGTCGGTGAGATCTTGCATAACCGCAAAGTTGAAGCGCTGAAGCTACGTCGCCGAGCCGGTTTGGCAAACAGAGTTTCCGTCTTATTGAGGGTCACACCGTAGCGGGACGTATCTCGCGCCTGATCGGAGTTGACCCGTAGGTTGCGAGCTTGCCTCGCAACGTAGCGCGACAAGCGCGCTACCGACTATGGAGCGATCCTGTCGGTCTAATGCACGAGTCTCATTTGGCCGTCGACGGTCGGTCGGTGGCAGGATTGAAAAAGAAGGGGCTTGCCGTTGGAAGCGATGGGGCTTCACCGGCCCACGATTTTTCGGATCTTCGCGGCGGTCACTTCACCCGGAATGCCTGCCACGGGGCCGCGGCGGATCTCGTCGATGCGGCGATGGCGGTGGCCGACCAAGCTTTCGTGTGTCCGGGTTCCTGTCCGTCGTGAGATTCAAACAAAACGCGATCCACCAAGTCGGCTACCACGTCATGGGGGAGGGATCGGATTTCCGTCACCAGTTGTTCAACGGTCATGGTCATGATGCGGAATATGGCGGTTTAGCAGCCGACGGCAAGTCGGTGGCTGACCGAACTGGTGCAGATGGATTTTGGTGTGCTGGGACGAAATACAATTGAAACGCGGAGGGCGCGGAGGGCGCGGAGGACGCGGAGAAAGGCATCGGATTACTCAGCGCTCACCGCGAGCTCGGTGTTTAATGGCTGGATTGTTTTCGTCGGTCCGCGGTGCGGGGCCTCCTCGCAATGACACGAAGATGAATCACGGGATTGGCCGGAATCAGGGAGCCCAGACCGCAAAACGCGTTTTGCACCGGACGGGAAGCAATAGGGTTCGTGCTTTATGTCGGGGCGGCCCTTGCGACCGCGCCGGATGAGCGGTCCGGCCACAAGGGCCGATCCTACAAAAGAGCTGTTTTCAGGGAGTTGGTGGGCGTCGGTCTCCGTACCGACGCTCTGTCGCCGATGTGGGAATCGGCGACCACCTTCAGATTGAGTCTGCCCATTCGGGAAAACCAGTTCTTTTGCCGCAATTTTTTGGCTTAGCCGACGGTGCGTGGGCTCGCGCTCATTTCCTGCAGGACGCGGGCCATGAGTTTGCGGGCGCGGATGAAGCCGACGATCCGGCGCGATGCTTGATCGGCGATGACGGGGAGATTCTTCAGGCCGTTCTCGCGGAAGACGGTGGCGGCCACGAAAGGGGTGTCGCTCGTGAGAATCGTGATGGGGTTGCCGGTCATGAGTTGAGTGACGGGTGTTTCCGGCGGGAGATTTTTGGCCTGAGCTTGGAGCAGATCGGTGAGAGTGACGATGCCTTCGAGTCGTGAGTTATCACCGACGACTAAAAAGAAATCGGGCGTGTGCTCAGCGAAGATGTGGGCGATTTCGCGGAGTGTGGTGGTGGGCGCGAGCAAGGGCTGCGGCGGGGGCTCGATGAATTCCGCCAAGGTGAAATGTTGCAGCGCTTCGAGGGCTTGCGGGCGCTGCTGCCAGAATTTCGTGGAGCGGCGGGTGAGGGCTTGGGCGATGGCCGCCTTCAGCGGGGCGAGTGACGACGAGACGGAGGTGAAGACATTGCGGCCCATGATCACAACTTCCGTGGTGGTGCGGGCGCGTACGCTGGCGGTGCGGGGTTCGTTGTTGAGGAGCGAATTCTCGCCGAAGAAATTTCCGGCGGAGAGCACGGCGAGAATCTCGCCTTCAGGTGCGGCGGCAGAGGCGCGGATGACTTCGACTTCGCCCTGTTCGATGATGTAGAAATTTGCCGGCGAATCGCCCTGTTTGAAAATAAAATCGCCCGGTTCGAAGTGCGCGTGGGTGACGCGGTCGGTGACGTCGGTTTTGAGGTGCGAGAGATCGCGCGGGAAAACCAGCAACCAGGCCCAGTCGAAGCCGACTTGAATACGCCGCGACCACGAGGGCAGCTTGAAGAGATAGACACCGCGCCAGACAAACCACGCCCAGAAACCCGAGAGCTTGAAGCCGAACATTTCCGCGACCGCGCAATGTCCGCCGATGGAGCAGAGTTGGCCGAGCACCTTGAAGGAAAAGGGGCGGGTGGCTTCGCCGCGCAAGGTGCGCATGATATTTTCCGCGCATTGCCGGCCTTGGCGCTCGGCGAATTGTCCGGTGGGCGGCGAGGGTTGGCCGTCGTGCGCGTTGATAGTGCTGGCGCAGTCGCCCACGGCCCAGACGTTTGCGCTGCCTTTGAGTCGCAGGTCGGGCTCGGTGAGGACCCGGCCTTTCTCTTTTGGGGTATCGAGGCGGACGAGAATCGGCGCGGTGGTGCTGCCGATGGTGCAGACGATGGTGCCGCCGGAAACGAAGCCATCGGGCAGGCCCACGCCTTCGCTGGTGGCGAGCAGGACGCGCGCGTTGAGTTTGATGGTGATGCCGGCTTCTTCCATCTTCGCGCGGGCGAATTCGCGAAGGGGCGGACTGATTTCCGGCAGGAGTTGGTCGCGGGAATGGATGAGTGTGACGGAGATATCCTCTTCGCGGATGTTGGCGAAAAAACGCAAGCTGCCACGGACGAGATCGTTGATTTCACCGGCGGATTCGACGCCGCTGTAGCCTCCACCGACTACGATGAAGGAAAGAAACCAGCGGCGCCGGACAGGATCGTCGCAGACCTCCGCTTTTTCCAATTGCTGGAGCACTTGGGTGCGCAGCACGGCGGCGTCGCCGACGGTCTTGAGGGGGAATGCGTGGTCGGCCATGCCCGGGACGACGTTGAGATTGGAAACATTGCCGCACGCGATGACGAGGTGGTCGTAGCTGAGGCGGCGAGGTTGGCTGTCGTAACCCTCGAATTCGATTTCGTGGCGCGCGAGGTCAATTTGGCGGACATTTTCGGTACGGCAAACCACGCCCGGCAGCAGTTGGCGCAGCGGCACGATCACATCCATGAGGTTGAGGGAGGAACCGACGGCATCCGCGAGCAACGGACTGAACACGAGATGATTTTCCCGGTTGAAAAGGATGATCTCCGCGTCGTGGGACCGGAGGTTTTTGTGGAGGGTCTGCGCGCATTTCACCCCGCCGAACCCTCCGCCGATGATGACGATGCGTTTTTTAGCCATGGGGTCGTATGTAGGCGGGAGGTTGGTCAGGGCCGGGTTGAAAAGCAATGCGGCGGTGGGGCAAAAAAAGAACAAGGAATTTCCGTTGACCGCTTGCGAGGGAATACCCTTTATTCGGCCTCTTTCGCATTAACGGAGAGGTGGCAGAGTGGTCGAATGCGCGTGCTTGGAAAGCACGTGAACTCGCAAGGGTTCCGGGGGTTCGAATCCCTCCCTCTCCGCCATTTTCCACCGGAAAATGGCGGGCACTGTGTAAGCGGTGCGGCAGAAGCGAAGTGGATGCGAGGGATGATAAGGGCAAATCGGCGTTGCGTCGAATTGGGGCGAAGCCCCGAACAAAGTGAGTCAATCCCTCTCTCTCCGGTCACGGAAGCAACGTCTGCAATGCGTTCTGCTCGGTTTTTCCGTCGCTTCGCGATCCAAAACACACTGGGTCAAATGGCGCGTGCTCACCGTGACTTTGCATACGGCATCCCCAAAACATAATTGACCTGGTTGTAATTATAGCCCTTACTCTGTGAGGGACAAATTAAACTGACCTTCATCGAACTGCCGCTGTTCACCAGCCTCATCCTACAGGTCTCCGATGATTATTTTTTCAACCAACTTCAAAACGATCTACTGAAAGACCCGGAGAAAGGCGACATCATCCCGCGATTGCAGGGCCTGCGCAAGGTGCGGATGGCTTTGCAGGGCCGGAGCCGGGCAGGCGGCGCAAGGGTCATCTACCTCTATCTCCCTCAACACCACACCGTCATTTTCTTTTACGTTTATACCAAAGCCAAATCGGAGAACCTCACCCCGGAACAAGAGAAACGGTTGAGGGCAGCCGTCGAAACCATCAAACGAGAATTCAGACATGAAAACCAAGGAAATTGAATTCAACGCCGACGTTCTCGTCGGCAGTGTCGAAGCGTTTGCCCATCACCTGACGGGCAAGCAGAAGCTCACCCTGCGCACGGCGACGATGCCGTTGCCGGCGCGGGTCAAGCCACTGACGCCCTCGCAGGTTCGATCAATCCGCAAGAAGCTCAACGTGAGCCAGCCGGTTTTCGCCGCCATGATGAACATCCCGACGGTGACTGCTGCGAGTTGGGAACGCGGGCGGCGGAAACCGACCGGCGCGGCGCTCCGCCTGCTCGACATTGCCCGCAAGCATCCCGAGGTATTGCTTGCCGGCTGACCCGACGAATTCGCTCGCAACATACTCGATCAAGGTTGTCCAAAGGTTGCCCACCGATATGTTTTTGGCCTCAACTCGCTGCATTTTTTTGCTCTCATTTTCTTGTTCTAAAATACTAATCATCAACTAAGACCGTGCTAATTTGGCGGCTTAGCTCGGGTGCGGCGAACGGGTTCGAATCCCTCCCTCTCCGCCATTTCCGCAGGAAAATGGCGGGCACCGTGTAAGCGGTGCGGCAGAAGCGAAGCGGATGCGAGGGGGATGAGAACGAAGTTCGACGGAGCGAAGCGAAGAAGGGCGCGCAAAGCGCGAGTGCAAAGCACCAGCTGCAGGCTGCCAATCCCTCCCTCTCCGCCATCCTTCGTTCTGACGAGCTACGGATGGCACGGCCATTTTACTGCAATGAAGCTGGGTTCGTTGCAGGATCGAGGTGTGTGCGCAGGAGGTCTGTGATGCACTTGAGCTTCCTCCTTCACTTAAAGCTACGGGGGAACAGGTCGGCTAGCAGGGCCATCTTCCTGAAATGCACAAGTGTTCGCTGCTGATTTTTCCCGAGTATATTATAATTGCGGCTCTGGGCGGGCTGACTTGGCTGACGGTTCACCACGCTGAGCGGCATGCTTTCATAATAGTGAACAGTCTCCGTCGGCTTCTTTTCCTTTCGTCCCTTCATCCATGGCTACATTTCTTTCGGCCGCTTCGGCCACCATCGCCGATTTCCAAACTGCAGCCCAGCAGCGGAACGCCGTGCTGGCATTGCCCAGCTACCCACTCACGCCGGAGTCGGCTAAGGCGGTGGCGGCCGATGCCTTTAAGCTCGCGGAGTCTCTGCTGGCGGATCTGGCGAATCAGGACCGCGCCAAGCTGACGTTTGGGAGTACTTTTGCCACGTACGATCGCATCAACGCAGGAGTGCTCGACGCCTATCAGCAGTTGAATACTTTGTCGGAGGCACATCCGGACAAGCTTATGCGCGATACGGCGCGGGATGCGGGCGTGAAGTTGCAGGAGTGGAGTGTGGGTCTCGATTACCGCGACGATGTTTATCAGGTGCTCAAGGCTTTCGCCGACGGAAAACCGACGCTTGATCGCGAGGAGCAGCGTTTGCTCGACGAGCAGATGCGCAATTACCGCCGCGCCGGTCTGGCGTTGCCGTCGGCGGAACGCGCGGAGGTGGAAAAACTGCGCAAGGAGCTCACGAATCTCGTCACCGAATATTCCGTCAACATCAACGAGGCGCGCGGGCCGCTCGATTTCACGGCCGAGGAATTGGCCGGCGTGCCGGCGCGTTTTCTGGCGGGGGAGGGCGTGAAGCAGCCCGATGGCCGTTATCGGGTGATGGCAAACGTCACGTGGCACGCCGTGGCGGTGGCGGAAAACGCCGACAATGCCGAGACGCGTCGCCGACTCGCCGTGGTGCGCGGGCAACTGGCGTGCGAGAAAAATATTACCGTCCTGCAAAAACTCGTGGCCTTGCGCGCTGACATCGCGCGCCGCCTCGGCTACACGACGTGGGCCGACTACCAGATTGAAATCCGCATGGCGAAGAGTGCGGCGGCCGTGATTAAATTCGAGGAAGATCTCGTGACGGGGTTGCAACCGAAGTTCGCGGCGGAGATGGAGACGCTGCGCTCGCTCAAGGCGACGCATACGGAAAAAGCTGACGCGAAGTTGGAGCCGTGGGATATCAGCTACTACACCAACAAACTATTAAAGGAGCGTTACGCGGTCGATGCGGAGAAACTCCGGGTTTATTTTCCTTATCAGGCGACGCTCGCCGGAATGTTCTCCCTTTATGAAAAGATTTTCGGGCTGAAGTTCACGGAGGTGGCGGCGCCATATGAGTGGGCCCCGGGGGTGAAGTTATTCATGGTGGCCGATTCCGCCACGGCTGCGCCGTTGGGGGCGTTCTACCTCGACATGTTTCCGCGCGAGGGAAAGTACAACCACTTCGCCTGCTTCCCGCAAAAATCCGGCGGCTTGCTGGCGGATGGCCGCTACGATCTGCCGGTGCAGGCGCTGATCTGTAATTTCCCCGCACCGTCGGCGGACAAGCCTTCGCTGCTCAAACACCACGACGTCACGACGCTTTTCCACGAATTCGGTCATGTGTTGCACGGCATACTGAGTCACTCGCGGTTCGTGGCGCAGACTGGATTTGCGGTGCCGCAGGATTTTGTCGAAGTGCCTTCGCAGGTGCTGGAAAACTGGGTATGGGACAAGGCGGTTTTGGATACCTTCGCCGCCGACTATCGTGATCCCACCAAGAAAATTCCCGCCGAAACCATCGCGGCCCTTGAAGAAGCGCGGCAGGCCACGGAAGGGTACGGGACAAGGAGGCAGCTGGCTTTTGGCCTCATCGATCTGAAGTTGCACGTGCGGCCGGCGGCGGCCGCGGCGGACGTGGACGTGGATGTGGTGGCCGAGAGTAATGCGGTGCTGTCCCGCGTGACGCTCACGCCCACGCCGGACACGGCGTTCGTCGCGTACTTCGGGCATCTGGCGGGTTACGATGCGGGTTACTACGGCTATCTGTGGGCGAAGGTGATCGAGCAGGACATGGTCAGTGAGTTTAAAAAATCACCGGCGGGATTTCTTGACGCGAAACTGGGGCGGCGTTTGCGCGATGAGATCTTTGCGGTGGGCAACACGCGGGACGTGGGTGAGTCGGTGGATAAATTTCTGGGCCGACCGAGATCGCCGCAGCCGTTTTTGGCGTACGTGGGGATCAAGGGGTGAGAGTGGGTGGTCGTAGCCACAGATCTCCGTGCCGGTGGGGTAGCCGCGTTGGAGCGATGCGACAACGTGGTGGGATTATCGTGGCCAGACCGCGTTTTCGCTTTCGCTCAGGCGCGGCTACGAGAACCTTCCGCTTCTATTTTTTGCCGAAAACAAAGGGAATCGCGACGCGGGAGCTGACCGGGACACTCGCATGGAGCGCGGGGTTGAAGGTCCATTGCTTGGCGGCGGCGAGCGCGGGGGCTTTGAACTCTTCGTGCGAGGATTCCTTGATCTCGACGGAGGTGACGCCGCCTTTGGCATCAATGTCGAAGATGACATTGGCGAAACCGGATGCGCCGCGCAGTGAAGCGGGCAATGCGGGACTGACACTTTGTTGTACGATCGGCAGCCGGTCGATCTTGGCGATGGCGACGGAGCCTTGACCGAAACGGAATGGCTGCACCGCCCTTACCGGTACCGCGACGCCGTTCTTCACGATGGGCGTGAATTTCCAATTGAGCACGGTGCGACGGGCGAGTTCGCCGAGCGCGGGTTGGGTGGAGGTGAGGGCCTTGGCTTCGACCACGTAACCTTTGGGATCGATGACGAATTCGATTTCCACTTCGCCGGAAAGTTCGACCAAGGATTCGGGGACAACCGGACTAGCCTGCCGCAGCGGTTTGAGTTCGCTATTATCAACGAGCATGGGCTTGGGGGCGCTTTCGGTTTTGGGCATCGGTTGTCCCGCGTATTCGAAGGGCGCGTAAACGGTGCTCGGGATCGCCTTGCCGTTGACGTAGGCGGGAGTGAATTCCCATTGTTGCACGGCCGTGAGCGTGGCGGGGTTGAGTTCCTCGTGGCTGGATCTGATCACTTCGGTGCCGGTGATTTTCCCCTGGCTGTCGAGGGCAATCGCGATGGTGACGAGGCCCGAGATGTGGGCGAGCGACTCCGGGACGATGGGGGCAACTTGCCGCCGGGTTTTGGGGCGAGCGGTGATGCCAGTGGCGATGTCGAAGGTATCGTTGCCAAAGGTGAAAGGTTGGATGAACGAGGCGGTCACGGCGACGCCGTTGCGTTTAGCCGGCTCGTAACGCCATTGCCGAATGGCATCAAGGCAGGGTTCGTTGAGCGCGGGATTGGTGGAGGAGCTGATTTTTGCGGCGGTCACGTAGCCGTGTTCATTGAGAAGCACCAGGACGCGAACATCTGCGGGCGCGCTGGTGAGGGCGGCACTGACGTACGGCATGACCGTATTAATCGGAGTGAGGGCCGTAACCAAAGCGGGCTTGGGCTCGGCGACATCATCGGAAGCCCAGAGTGAAATGGCGGTGAAGCAAAGCAGGGCGCTGAAGAGGTTTTTCATGGTGAGGCAGGATTTGGAATTATAGTTCGCGCAGGGTCGAGGGAACTGAGGCAGGGGCGTAGGGTTGCCACCGCCAGAGAGCTGCTCAGGGGGAAGACCGCGTCGTGGGCGACTGGTTCCGCCGGTTGTCCCGATGGGGCGTGCAGCGGGTCTTCACTTTGCGGAAAGGGGGGGAGCTGTCGCCGCTCATAACAGGCGGCGAAACGCTGTATCGGTCCAGAGCAGAAAGACTGAAGTTGTTTTTTGTTAAATTTCTATTCCGGCCTCTCAGGGGAAGCTCTTTAATCATTTGCTTTCCCGGATGAAATTTTGGCCGATACATCTTGTGGTCAGAACCGTGTGCTATTTTATTCCAACAGAACAATGTCCTATCCGTTACCAGTGCCTCTGTTTTTCGTTTTCAGCGGAGGTTTTAAATACCGGAAACCACGCCCATGAAAGTCCTGATTGCCGAAGACGAGAGAGTGGCCCGGAAGGTTTTGGAGGCATTCCTGCTCAAGGAGAAATATGAAGTGGTGCTGGCGGAAGACGGAGCCAGTGCGCTGAAGTGCGCGCTGACGTTTACCGAGCCGTATATCGCTATTCTGGATTGGGTGATGCCCGGCCTGACGGGACCGCAAGTGTGCGTGTGCCTGCGTTCGCCCAAACTTAAGATCCGGCCGTATATTATCGTGCTCAGTGCCCGGACGGACAAAGGGGATATCGCCGCCGTGCTTGATGCCGGAGCGGATGATTTTCTAACCAAGCCTTTCAATCAGGTGGAACTCATGGCCCGGCTGCGGGTGGCGGGAAGATCATTGCAGTATCACTCGGAATTGCGGCAGCAGATCGTGCAGTTGGAGGCGCTCGCGCAGCGCTATAATTTATTGGGTGAAATCGTGGCGCAACAAGCTGGAGGCCGACTCACGGCTCCACCGATGAAGAGTGGCTCATCGGCCGTTCAGGACAAACCGGCACCGTCAGGCGCGGTGAATCCCTTTGCTCCGGCTGCTCCGGCGCCGGTTAGAAGTGCGGGGACGCCGGCTGGCTCCGACGATTTTTTTATCAAGCCGCCAGTCAAGGGCCAGGATGCGCCCGAGCCTGCGCCGGCAGTCACACCCGCGAGAGCAGGGATCACGCCGAATGAGGATGCCGAGGGCACTGAAGAAACGACGGGGAAGGCAAGCGCGTCTTTGGTTGCCAAAGAGCAGTTCCCGCCTGTCGATTTAAGCCCGGAAGAGGCTGATGCTATCATACAGCAGGTCGTAGCCGAGCTGGGTTTTGGTAAGATCGGAGTGATGGCCACCGTGCACAGTGATATGTACAAAGCGCCGGAATTTTCGGCTTGGGCAGGTTTGATCCTTGAGCGTGAACAGGTCTGGATCGATTTGCTGCTCGAAGTAGATGCAGCGGCGATGGCGATGATTTTCGAACAGACGCTGGGGCGTCGGCCAGGATCAGATCAGGAGCGCGAGAATTTCCTGGCAGAGACACACACCATCGTCAGCACGGCCTTCAAGTCGGCGTTGATCAACAAGGGCGCGCTGGTGATGACTCCGGCTCTCTCCCGGGTGAAGCACACCAAGGATCGCGAGGTGCCGGTGCCGTCGAAATGCGAAATGCACCGCTATGTGCTCGCGGGTGGCTCCATCGGGTTGACGGTGGTGCGTTATGAATGTCCGCTGCGCAAGAAATCGACGAATCGACTGCGCAGCTCTGACATCATGGCGGATGCTTATCCGCCGCCGACGATTCACGAGAATGTTCTGCTCAACAAGGGGACGGTACTGACTGGGCGCTTCATCGAAAAACTCGTGGCCCTCGAAGAAGAGCAGGATGAAAAACTGGCGATCCCGGTTTATTCGGCTTCGCCGCTGGCGATCTATTTCATGACCGAGCGGTGAGGGCGGATGGCGCGGATGTGCGTGGAAGAAACCCGCCCGGAGATCCACTGCCGTTGAGTTAAGACCAGAGGCAGACTGAATTCGACGCAGGGCCGTGTCTTGCACCGGCCGTGATCGCGCTCATTCGTGGCGTCTGCAAGACAGACGCCCTACGGCAGAGAAGAGACCTTGTGAGCGTGCCGACTTCGCGCATTTCGGCACGGCCACAAGGGCCGGCCCTACGTCAGATTCAGTCTTAACTCAACGGCAGTGGCCCGGAGGTCGGGTTCCACCATCTGATTCTAGCTGGCAACGCACAGATAACGGCAGGCGTCGGGATGATACCGACGCCTGCCGAGCAAGAGGTCCCTCCTCAGAGGCTTTCCAGCAGCTTGTTCAGGCGCGCGATCATCCGGCTCGGGTCTTCCATCAGGCCGGCAGCGATCAGGGCATTGTCGAGGAGTTGCTCGGCGACGAGTTCGGCTTTGTCGGCTTGCGTGGTGCGTAGGCCGGCAAGCTTCTTGATGACGGCGTGGCGGGGATTGATTTCGAGATTAACTTTGACCGCTTCCTCGACTTCGCCGGGTTTTTTCATGGCCTTCATCATGCGGCGCATTTGAGAAGACATGAATTTGTCGGCGTTGGTTGCGAGCGCGGGTGAGCCGACGAGACGGTCGCTGGTCTTCACTTCGGCCACTTGTTTGCCGAGCGTGTCTTGCAGCCACTTGGTGAGATCTTTGATGTCGGCTTCGCTGAGCGCTTCGCCCGTCTGGGGTTGGTCTTCGAGTTTCACGTCGGCATGGTCGGCGGCGAGAAACTTCTTGCCGTCGAACTCGCGGACGTTGTTGAACACGTATTCATCCACGGGTTCGTGGCAGAACAATACCTCAAGATTACGGGCCTTGAAGCCTTCGAGATACGGGCCGCATTCGATGGATTCACGGGTGGGTGCGGTGAGGAAATAAATTTCCTTCTGGCCGTCCTTCATGCGAGTGACGTAATCGGCGAGGGAAGTGGTCTTGCCCTTCTCGGTGAGCGACGACTCGAAGCGGAGCAGTTTCACGATCCCATCTTTGTGCGTGTAGTCGAGGGCTGCGCCTTCCTTCAGGAAAACGCCGAAGGCGGTGTAGAATTCCGCGAAGGCCTCGGGGCGCTGCGTGGCTTCCTCTTCGAGCTGTTTGAGAAAACGCTTGGTGATGACCTTGTTTAATTTTTCGATGAGCGCTTTGTCCTGCATCGTCTCGCGCGAGATGTTGAGCGGGAGATCCTCGCTATCAACCACGCCTTTGAGGAAGCGCAGCCACTCCGGCAGAAGGTCCTTCGGGGCCGCATCGATCAGTACCTTGCGGCAATAGAGCGAAACCGACGGCTCCAGCCGCGCGAAGCCGAGCTTCTCGGTGTTCTCCTTTGGGACGAAGAGGAGGGCGTTGATGGAGAGCGGGGCATCGGCGGAGAAATGCAGGCGCAGGCGGGGCTCGTCGTGGGCGTGGGCCTGGAATTTGTAGAACTCGGTGTATTCCTCTTCCTTGATCTCGGCCTTGCTGCGGAGCCAGAGGGCTTGGACGGTGTTGAGTTTGGTGCCGTTGAAGGAAATCGGAAACCCGACGAAGGAACTGTAGCGCGTGAGGATTTCCTTGAGCTTCCATTCCTGGGCGAAGTCGGCGCACTCGTCCTTGAGCTCGACCACGATTTTGCAGCCGCGGGACTGGCCTTCGCTTTCTTCGATTTCGTAGGAACCGGAACCATCGCTCGTCCAGAGCTGGCCGGGTTCATCCTTCTTCCACGAGTGGGTGTAAACTTTGACGTTCTTGGCCGCCATGAACGCGCTGTAGAAACCGACGCCGAACTGGCCGATGAGATTGGTGTTCTTGGCACCGCCTTCACTCATGGCTTTGAGAAATGACTTGGAGCCGGAGTGGGCGATGGTGCCGAGATTTTCGACCAGTTCCGCGCGGGTCATGCCGAGACCGGTGTCTTGGAAGGTGATGGTCTTGGCCTTGTCGTCGGAGGTGATGGAGATTTCGAGGGCGACGCTGTCGTCGTGGATGTCTTTCTCGGTCAGTTGGAGGTGACGGAGCTTTTCCAGGGCGTCGGAGGCGTTGGACACCAGTTCACGGACGAAGATTTCTTTCTCGGTGTAGAGCGAGTGGATGACGATATCGAGCAACTGCTTGATTTCGGCTTGGAATTCGAATTTTTGCGGAGTGGTGGTGGACATGGTTGTGAAAGGAATAGTTGAGAGCTGAGAGTCAAGAGCTGAGAGCCAGAGCACCCGAGGTTGATGCAGGAGGTGGTCGCGTAGTCTTGTAGTCGGTATGGTGTCGGCAGAGGTCTGGTAGTCAGTGGTCGGTAATAAAAATAGAGACCTGCTATTGTAGCGAGGTCCGGAAAAAATCAAGCGGGACCTTTTGAGGGGTGATTTCGGATGGTAGAGTCGGCCCTTGCGGCTGAATCGAGCGGGGCCGAGGCGTCACGTTAACGCGGAACGGCCATAAAGGTCGGTTTTGCGAAAGGCAACGGGAGCGGTACGTCGACAAGCGACATTCGTGCAAGGAAGTTCTCAGCCCCCGAGGTAGGTGGCTTTGAGCTGCGGGTCGGCGCGGAGTTTTTTGGATTCGCCCTGCATTGCGATCCGGCCGGTTTCCAAGAAGTAGGCGTACCGCAGACTCATGCCGAAGGAGCGGCGGATTTGGCGGCAAGGTGGCGCGAAAGCTCAGCTTCGGAGACTTTGCGTCCGGCATCCATCTCGCAATGGCGCGTCCCCATCTCGCGGGCGAAGTCTGGAGAATGGGATTCGTGTAAGGTGTCCAGAAAACGCGCCACGGCGCCCAGTTCCTGCGGGCTGAGTTTGGTCAACTGCATTTGGATTTCCTGCACGCTCATCGAGGTGAAATTAACTATGGGGTGGTCGGTGTCAACGGAGGTAATGGGTCGATAACAACATGCGGAAACTCGGGCAGACCTTTGGCTGGTCTGGTTGTTTTATCCAACATGGTTTCTTTGAATGAGTCGTGCCCCTGACCGTCAGCCAGTCCGCTGCGAGGGTTGACGCGACGGATTTGGCCGGTATGGTTAGATCAACATGACTCGCGGATCTTCAGAATCTACGGCGCTGGAACTGCCTCCTGGTTTACTTGAGGCTACGCGAATGACGGCAGCCCAGTTGAAACTGGAGCTGGCTTTGACTTTGTTCCGACAGGACAGACTTTCGTTTGGCAAAGCCCGCGAGTTGGCCGGCATGTCGGTGCTCGATTTTCAGCAGGAGCTTGGACGACGGAATATTCCGCCACATTATGACGTGGCAGAGTTTGAGCAGGACGTGGTTACTTTGAAAGCAATGGGGCGGTTGTGATTGTCGTTAGTGATGCTTCGCCGTTGGTGACGCTGGCTCGCATCGGGCGATTGGAAATCCTGGCGACGCTCTATGGGCAGGTGATTGTGCCCGAAGCGGTATGGCAGGAGATCACCGGTGTTTCGCCCGAGAAATCAGGGGTTGTGGATTTACGCAACGCGGGTTGGTTGGAGCATCGGACCGTGAAGGACATAGCTGCCGTCCAGATTCTCCGCGCGCAACTTGATCTGGGTGAAAGCGAGGCGGTCGTGCTTTCCCTCGAGCTCGGAGCTGATCTACTGCTGATTGATGAAAGAGCGGGTCGGGTGGTGGCACAGGGAAGGGATTGCGCGTGGTCGGTTTGCTCGGCCTGCTGAGCGAGGCCAAGCAGCGCGGGATCATCGAACGGCTTGCACCGGTCGTTGAAGAGATACGTCAGGCTGATTTCAGGATTTCAACAGAACTGGTCGAGCGGGTGTTGCGGCAGGCGGGGGAGTGAGGCGAACCTGAAAGACAGGAGATCCCCCATGTGTTTATCCGCCGAGGTAGCTCGCTTTGAGCTGCGGGTCGGCACGGAGCTTCTTGGACTCGCCTTGCATTGCGATCCGGCCGGTTTCGAGGACGTAAGCGTGGGAACTGACTTCCAGGGCGAGGTTGGCGTTTTGCTCGACGAGCAGAATGGTCACGCCATGGACGCGGTTGATCTCCACGATCTTTTCAAAAATCGTGCTGATGAGCTTGGGGGCGATGCCGAGCGAGGGCTCGTCGAGCAAGAGCAACTTCGGGTCGCCCATGAGCGCGCGGCCGATGGCGAGCATCTGTTGCTCGCCACCGGAGAGGGTACCGGCGGCTTGGGCGAGTCGTTCTTTCAGGCGCGGGAAAATGCTGAAGACGTAGTGGCGACTGCTCGCGATGCGGGCTTTGTCTTTCTGGAGATAGGCACCCATTGCCAGATTTTCATCTACGGTAAGATTGCCAAATATCATCCGGCCTTCAGGGACATGACAGAGCCGGCGGGCGACGATCTGGTGCGGGGCGAGCTGGGTGATGTCTTCGCCGAGGAACTCCACTTTGCCCGCTCGCGGCCGGAGCAGGCCGGAAAGCGCGCGCAGCGTGGTGGTCTTGCCGGCGCCATTTCCACCGATGAGCGTGACGATGCTACCGGCCTCGATGGTGAACGAAATTCCATCGAGTGCGTTGATCGCACCGTAGCTGGCGGAGAGATTGGTGACGGTGAGCATCAGGAATTTCTTTAACCACTAATCCACACTAATGGGGCACTAATAAGAAATACGACGGCAACTCCGATGGAGTCACGGACCGCCGAATGGTGGAATCCGGCATCTGGCCGGGTTCGCGGAATGCGCGCATGGGAAAACCCGTCCGGAGGCCGGGTTCCACCTGAGCAAATGGCAGGTGAAAAATAGTTTTCTTTTAGTGAGGAATGAGTGGACATCAGTGGTGCACTGCTCAGTGGTGCGTGAGTGACTTTTGGTGGTCTTCGCCGAGGTAGGCTTCGATCACCTTCGGATCGTTCTGGATGGCGGTGGGCGCGCCTTCGGCGATCTTCACGCCGTGGTCGAGCACCGCGATGCGCTCGCAGGCGCTCATGACGACTTTCATCGAATGCTCGACGAGCAGAATGGTGAGATCGAATTCGCGGCGGATACGCTGGATGAGTTCGATGAGCGCGGCTTTTTCGGTGGCGTTCATGCCGGCAGCGGGTTCGTCGAGCAGGAGGAGCTTGGGTTGCGTGGCGAGCGCGCGGACGATTTCGAGCCGGCGCTGTTCGCCATAGGGCAGGCTGGTGGCGGGGGCGTCGCGGAAGCGCAGAAGATTGAACAGCGAAAGCAAATCCTCGGCGCGGCGGGTGATGGCGGCTTCGTCGTCGCGGAATTTTTTCAGGCGCAACAGCGCGTCGAGCGGACGGGAGGCGCGGTGGAGATTGGCGGCGGCGCGGACGTTGTCGAAAACGCTGAGCGAAGCGAAGAGCCGGATGTTTTGAAACGTGCGGGCGATGCCGAGCGCGGCGATTTGGTTGGCGCGCAGCCCGCGCAGGTCGCGGCCGGCAAAGCTCACGATGCCTTCGCTGGGCGCATAGACGCCGGTGATGAGATTGAAGATGGTGGTCTTGCCCGCGCCATTGGGGCCGATGAGGCCGCAGAGTTCGCCGGGGTGGAGCGTGAAATCGACGGCATTGACGGCGGTGAGGCCGCCGAAACGCAGGGTGGTGGCCGCGAGCTGGAGGAGGGGCGCGCGAGTGGACGCGGGGGCTTTGGCAGAGGGAGCGGTCACAAGGGAGATCCCGTGGGGATTGTTGTGGGCGGGGTGCCCTCACCCCGCGAGTTGTGCGCGGCGGAAACGAAATACAGCGGGGTGGGGGCACCCCGCCCATAAGGCTGGGGGAAGTGGGTAGGTTGCGAGCTTGTCTCGCAACGTGGTGCGGCATGCGCGTCACCTACCTGGTTGAGTGGAGCGCAGCCGATGCTTCGCGGGGTGGGGGCACCCCGCCCATAAGGCTGGGGGGAGTGGGTAGGTTGCGAGCTTGTCTCGCAACGTGGTGCGGCAAGCGCACCACCTACCTGGTTGAGTGGAGCGCAGCCGATGCCTCGCGGGGTGGGGGCATCCCGCCCATAAGGCTGGGGGGAGTGGGTAGGTTGCGAGCTTGTCTCGCAACGTGGTGCGGCAAGCGCGTCACCTACCTGGTTGAGTGGAGCGCAGCCGATGTTTCGCGGGGTGGGGGCACCCCGCCCACAATTTTGATCAGTCTGGTTGTGTGATATGCTGGTCATTTTAACCGGGGCTGCGCGCGGCTTTGCGCTTGATGTTCAGGAGGCCTTGCGGGTGCAGCAGCATGAGCAAAATCAAAATGAGCGAGTAGAAGATCATGCGGTTTTCCGCGACGTGGCGCAGCCACATGGGCAGAAATTCCAGATGGGAAACATAACGCAGGACTTCGGGTAGGATAGTGAGAAACGCTGCGGCGAGACAGACGCCGAGCATGCTGCCCATGCCGCCGAGAATCACCATGACCACGATGTCCATCGAGCGCATGAAACCAAATCCTTCGGGGTGAATGTAGAGTTTGAAATGCGCGTAGAGGCCGCCAGCGATGCCGGCAAAAAGCGCGGCCACCACGAAGGCGGCGATCTTGTAGCGGGTGGTGTTCAGGCCGGATGCTTCGGCGGCAATTTCGTCGTCGCGCGTCGCGAGAAAACCGCGGCCGTAGGTGGAGTGGACGAGATTATGGACGACGAGAATGGTGAGCGCGGCGCAGGCGAAGGTCGTGAAGAAGCCGGTGTGCTTGAGCATGCCGCCGAGTCCGCGCTGGGCCCCGAGCGCCTCGGCGTTTTGAATCGCGCCCTTGATGATTTCGTTGAAGCCGAGCGTGACGATGGCGAGGTAATCGCCGCGCAGGCGGAGCGAGGGAAGGCCCACCGCGAATCCGGTGAGCGCAGCCAGCAAGCCGCCCGCGAGGAGCGCGAGGAGGAAGGTGCCGGTGCCGGCGGTGGGTCCGCTTTGCAGGGTGATCCACGCAGAGGCATAGGCGCCCACCGCCATGAAGCCGGCGTGGCCGAGGGAGAACTGGCCGGTGTAGCCGTTCACCAGATTTAAACTGACGGCGAGAATGAGATTAATGCCGATGCTGATGAGGATGTCGTAATAGTAAGGATTGATGCTGCTGCTCAACGGCGTGAGCGCGGCGAGCGCGACGAGTGTGACGAAGAAAACAGGATTGGCGCGGAGCTTCATCAGACTTTCTCGAGAACGGTTTTGCCGAGGAGACCGGCAGGACGGAAAAGCAAAATGCCGATCAGCACGGCGAAGACGATGGGGTCGCGGTAGGTGGGCGAGCCGTAGCCGACGATCAGCGCTTCGAGCAGGCCGATAACGATGCCGCCGAGGACGGCACCGGGGAGATTGCCCACGCCACCGAGGACGGCGGCGATGAAGGCTTTGAGTCCGGCATTAATGCCCATGAGCGGATCGATCGAGGGTTGTTGAATGGAAATTAAAATACCGGCGGCTCCGGCCAGCGCCGAGCCGAGGCCGAAGGTGATCGCGATGATGCGATTGAGATCCACGCCGGCGAGCTGTGCCGCCACGGGATTGAGTGAGAGTGCGCGCATCGCGAGGCCGACGCGGGTACGGCGGACGATGAAGACCAGCACGGCGAGCAACAGGATGGTCACGGCGAGCACGATCACTTGCGAGAGTGTGATGGTGAGCGTGGAGAGCGGGCCGAGCCACGCGGGCAGTTCGAGGGCGCGGTCGGTGATGAGTTCGGGAAACGATTTGGGATCGGCGCCGAAAATAAGTTGCCCGCCGTTTTCCAAGAGCAGGGACACGCCGATGGCGGTGATCAGGACGTTGATCTTTGGCTGATGGCGCAGCGGTTTGTAGCAGAGACGTTCGATCAGCATACCGATCAGCGCGCAAGCCACCATGGCAAGGACGAGCGTGAGCGCGGCGACGGTGAAGGACGGTGTACCGCCGCAAATTCTCAGAACAAAAGGTCCGACATAAAACCCGGCAAAGGCACCGAGCATGAATACATCGCCGTGCGCGAAGTTGATGAAGCGCAGAATTCCGTAGACCATCGTGTAGCCTAGGGCGATGAGCGCGTAGATGCCGCCTTGGGAAAGACCGTTGAGCAGTTGTTGCAGGAATTCGATCACAGGGGGTTGAGGGGAAGTTGAGAATTGAGGGATGAGAGTGGAGAGGGCGGAATCCTAACTCTCCAAGGACCTGCGTAGGCCGCTGAGCATGCGGCTGATTTCTTCGGCATAGAGGGCGTCGTAGTCGGCGCTGGCGAGCATGCCATGATTTCTTGCGATGATAGCTTGGGTGATCGTTTCGTAGAGTGAGCCGGTGGCGTAGCCGATAAATTTGGCGTAGTCTGCCGGCGGGCGAGCCGAACCTTCGGCAATGTTGGATGCGACCGAGACGGCGGCACGCCGAATTTGATTGGTCAGGCCGAAGTGTTCTTCGGCTGGAAAGTCACGGGTGTTTCGATAGATCGTATCCGCATAAGATATGGAACGTCGCCAGACCTCTAGCTTTTCGAAGTTGAACATGGGGTGATGGGTAAAAGTGAATTTGGCTCGGGGTCTCTCAACTCTCAGATCTCAGCTCTCAACTCTCAACTGCGTCTGACTCTTGACTCTGGACTAGTGCGGCGGGCTTTGCCCGCCCGCCTCACGGCGCCACCGACTGCTCGAAGCGGAAGGCTCCGTTCTCGATGGCGAGAATGATGGCGGGCTTCGAGGCGTTGCGCTTTTCGTCGAGCGTGATGCTGCCGGTGATGCCGGCGTGATTCTTCGTGGCGGCGATCGCATCGCGGAGCGCGGCGCTCTCGGTCGTGCCGGCGCGCTGCATCGCGGCGGCGAGGATCATGGCGCTGTCGTAGCCGAGGGCGGCCATGTCGTCGGGCGTGTCGCCGGGATAGCGGGCGCGGTATTTTTTCACGAAATTCTGCACCACGGGCGAAGGATCTTGATCGAAGAAGTGAGTGGAGACAAACGAGCCGTCGAGGGATTTGCCGGCGACTTTCAGGAGGGAATCGCCGATCCAGCCGTCGCCCCCGAGGAGAGGGACTTTGAGGCCGAGGAGGCGGGCCTGCTTGCCGATGAGCGCGACTTCGCCGTAGTAGCCGGGGATGAAGATGGCGTCGGGTTGCGCGGCTTTGAGGGAGGTGAGCTGGGGTTTGAAATCTTTGTCGCCGCTGGAGTATTTCTGCTCCTTCACGATCACGCCACCGTTGGCCGTGAAATATTTCACGAAGAATTCGGCGAGGCCGACGGAGTAATCCTGCTTCACATCGGTAAGGAGCGCGATGCGTTTCCAGCCTTTCGAGAGGGCGAATTTCGCCATGACGGTGCCTTGAAAGGGATCGATGAAGCAGACGCGGAAAATATAATCGCCGGTCTCCGTCACCTTGGGATTGGTCGAGGCGGGCGAGATCATCGGGATTTTGTTTTGCTGGCAGATGGGGGCGGCTTCGAGGGATTTGGAGGAGGCGACTTCGCCGAGGATCGCGACGACTTTGTCCTGGGCGATGAGTTTCTGGACGATGGTGGCGGGTTGACCAGCTTGGGATTGATCGTCCTCGGTGATGAGCTGAAGTTTTTTGCCGAGCACACCGCCGGCGGCGTTGAGTTCCTCGATGGCGAGGAGCGTGCCTTTATGGGAGGCTTGGCCGAAGCTGGCGTTACCGCCGGTGAGGGAGGCGTATTCGCCGATCTTGATGGTTTCCTGAGCGGAGGCGGTGTAGGCGAGTAACAGAAAGGCGAAGGCGGAGAAGAGGTAGCGTGGCATGGAGGTGGAGGGAGGGGAGCTAAGCGCAGCCAAGAGAAGCGGGGAGGTGCTTTCAACCCGCAACTGCCGGGCAACGGCAGGAATTTGCGCCATATAATGCGTGAGCCGGACATAGGCTTGGGCTAGGTTCCTCGCTGTATTCGAGGGGTGGAAGCGCGCAGGAGAAGCCAAAGGAACTCAGAGCAACCAAGGCGGGGTTACCACTAAGGAGTTTCGCCAATGGGCGAAACTTTAGATTAGCCCTGCGACTAATTGTCTTCGGGGTGGGTTCCAGGGAGTCTGCTAATCGCAGATTGGAGTGGATTTGCCTGCGATTAACAGGCCCAAAAACCAATGGCGGAGACGATTAGTCGGAGCCACTCCTCCATGGATTCATCCCTTGATGAATCCCATGAGCGGACAAAACCTCGGTGTCTTTGATTCTGTTTCGTACTCTCTGCCCACTGGATGTAGCGAGGACCCTTGCCCTCGACTTTTAAATTTATCCTTGGCGTATTTGACGGCCCCCATCAACGCCTGCATAGCTGCATCGCAAAATGGCACAGATTCATAAAGACACCCGCAATCGCTGGGGGGGCGCCTGGCCGGATGCCTTGGCCTTCGTCGCGGGGTTGGGATTGGCGTGGCAGTTTCAGTGGCAGACAAACGACCTCGTGTGGAGCCTCTGGCTTTCGAGTCTGGTGATCGGTTATGCGATGATCGTGTGGGGCCTCTTCGGCTCGGAGATATATGGTGGTGTCAAGGCGTGGACTGGCCGCGCGGCGTTCGGGTATGAACCCAAAGGGCCGTTGATCACGCGCGGTGCGGTGCGGCTCTCGGGCGGTCTGTTCCTGCTGGCGTTTTTCACGGTGCACTTCGGCATGTTTCACTTCGTGCATTCGGTTTTCCTGCAAACGTTCTTTCCGGTAGATCCGGTCGCAGCACAGTCGTTTCCCGGCCTCGCGCTCTACGGAGAAGTTTTCCAGCGCTTCTGGTGGTTTCTGCCGGCCGCCGCGATCGCGGAGCGCGCGGCGTTCCGGCTCACGCCAGCGGGGCCGGCCGCCACCTCGGTCACGGCGGAGCCCAGCGCGAACCGGAAGATCCGGAAGGCCAAGACGGCTGTCGACAACGGCGGCATGATGGCACCCTACAAGAACGTGATCAGACTGCATCTGCTCATTTTCTTCTTCGCCTTCGCGCACTTCGCTCGACTGGACAACTTCCTCGTCTACGCGGTCGTTTCTGCGGTGTATTTCTTCCCCTGGCGGTTGCTTAAGCGGGAAGAGGCACGGTGAAGCTTCGGGAGTGAGTCAAGCGAAGGCGACGCGTTTGAAAAAGGTAGGGCGCGTTATCCTTAACGCGCCGTTCAGGATATTCGCATGCTCTTGATACCAATCGCCAATAGCTTTTACGCATTGTCATCGCGAGGGGCGCGAAGCGCGCCGTGGCGATCCAGCCCTGCGACTTTGTTCAGGGCCTTGAGCCTGTCGAAACGGCTGCATGAGTCCGGCTGAGACGCGCGTCAGCGCAGCGGTGCGCGTGGTTTGAAATCTTCGGTGCTGAACGGCTGGCCGGAGGCGGTCCAGCTGGCGGCGGCTTTGGGATCGGGAGCGAGGCCCGGCGCGCCGGTCGTGTAGAGCGTGCGCAGGCAGACGACGGCTTCGCCGTTGCCGAGTTCGGCGGCGTAGGTGAGCCAGCGAATCGCGGTCGCGAGCTCGCGTTTCTCAGCCAGTTCGAGGTGATGGAGGCCGAGGCGATACGCGTCGTCGGCGTCGCCGAATTCGGCGCTGGTTTGTTGGAGCGTCAGCGCGAGGGCGTGGAAGCGGCGGGCGAGCGGTTGATCGGGGCGGAGACCGCTGATTCCGCCGGCGAGGAATTGCGCGGTGGCAAAGGCGGCACCTTGGTTGCCGGTGCTGGCGATCTGCGCGAGATGAGCAATGCCGGTGGTGGGCGTGCGGCGGGCTTCTTGGGCTGCGGTGGTGTAGCGGTCGTAGGCGGCACCGATTTCCTCTTCGGTTAACTTTTTCGCTTTCAGCGCGGGGAGGTTGGCGTGGGCGGCAGTGAGTGCGGCTTCGAGCGCGGGCAGGAGTGGGGTGAGTTCGATGATGTCGTTATCGAGGCGGCGCGGGGGAACGGGGAGTTGTTCGTAGGCGCGGGCCATGACCATGACGGCTGCCCAGTGGCGTTCGGCGGCGGGATCTTTGGGGTGGTCGTCGCTGCTGGCGTGGTTGCGAAGTTCATTGGCGGCGTCGGCGTTGCCGCGCTCGGCAGAGTAG
>JBBRBC010000024.1:0-48652 GCA_038206205.1 Opitutales bacterium | reverse complement strand
CTTTACGGCAAAGGCGAACACCGGCCCGGCCGCAAGATGGGCCATTTCACCGTGCGCGCCGAGACGGCCGATGCGGCCTTGGCCCAAGCGCAAAAATTAAAAGCGCGGCTGTGACGAGGCCACAGTTCGATCACGTGATATTCGCGTAGCGCACCAGTCCGATCTTGGCGCTGGTTCGTTGCGGACGCGGCTGGTCGGAGCGTTTGTCAATTGTCAACTCGTGCCCCCTTCTGCTCGTCTCAGACAAGCCGTATGGCTTTGTTTCATGGGCACGGCAATTCCTCCCTCATTCCGCGAGAAGCATCAGGGGTTGCAGCCAGCGGATTGGGCACCAGCAACTCGTAGTCGACCAAGGCCCACGCCAAATCGTTGTGATGGCGCAGCCAATTGGCCCTTCGGTCCGGGCGCACAATGATGTGACTCGGTTTGTGATCGAGCACCGCGAAACTGCAGGCGAAAAGTTCGCGGGCCGTGGCGCGAGTCAGCGATGCCACCGTCGCAGCGTCGAACCAGCCACCGCGCTCCGCTTGTGCGAGATCGATGCCATCGATCCACTGATAAACGAGAATATAGACGCGCTCCCACTCGAGTTGGATGCGCGGATGATCATGGACGCCAGCTTGGTCGTCAGCGAGCCTGAGGTTTGTGCGCCAGCGGGTCGAAGTGGTTCGTCCGAGTTGCCACGCGGGATAATGAGCCGCCGGACAATAGATCGCCAGCGGGCGCTTGGTGCGGATACGACCGTGGGCGCGATTGCGCAGCACTTGCAGGTGGCCAAACTCACTGAACGGATCGGAAAACTCCGCTCCCTCGAGAAGGTCACGCGACCAGTCGAAATTCGCCCCGCGTCCGACAACGGTCAGACCGACGTTTTGGCCAAAGCGGCAGAATTTCACCACCAGTCCAAAACGTGCACGGCGCGGGTGGGCCATGGGGACGTGGTAAACCGCACCCGTGCCGGCGGTGAGCGCCTGCCCGACGCGGCGATACCGCTCCTCGTCGTACCAGAACTCCGGCAGCAAGGATTCCGCGATGGCCCATCCGTGACGCGTGAAGAAGATTTCTCCGCCTTGCAGGCCGCGCACCCACGCATAGTCCACGCCGAATGCAGTGCGCCGGTGGCCGGCCGGAAGTTCATCGAACTCCGGCCGGCGTCTGCGCAGAAAACGCAACTGGTAGCGTTCCATGTGGCGGGCGTTTAATTGTCGGTGGTCAGCGTCTCGTGATCGATGAGTTTTTCATAATCACTCAGGGTGCCATTCGCGAGGCAGCACTCGATAATGCGGCGCCCGAGTTGGAGCAGGTCCGGCACGAGAAACTGCTCCAGCTCACGAGCAAAGAATGCCTGGAGTATCTCCGCACCCTGATCGTAGGCCGCAGTGCCGACCTCGGGCTGCAGATCCACCTCGAAGAACCAGGCTCCGATCGTGCGGCCCTCCACCACGATCTTGCCTGGCGTGTAGCCAAGCAGCGGACAACGCGAGGTCTTCATTTGGCTGCGCGCGAACCGCGAACTGCCCCGCCGCGCGAGGTATTCGCGCGCGATCCACTGCGGCATGAAACTGACATTCCACGCGCCGACATGCTGATTCGGCATCAGCAGATAACGGACCTCGGGAGTTTCGAGGATTTGGTTGAGGAGCAAATTCGCCTGATCCACCCGCCGGCCCGTGGCAAACGGCCAATACGAACCGACTCCCTCGGATGACATGCCCTCGGTCTGCACAATGCTGGGATTGGCATGGCCGCGCGGTGCAACGAGCCGCCACAACCACGCGAGCGCGGGCGGCAGCGCATGGAACATCCCGACGATGCCATAAGTGGGGTTCTCGCGCGTACAGGGCGGGCAGCGCACGCCGAAGCTACGGATGTCCACATCGACCGGACCGTTCACCACGTTGGGCACCAGACTGCGGGGGACGATCACGCGCGGGTTCGGACACGGCGAACCGGGCGAATCCTCGATGTGCTCCCAGATGAGGGCCGTGGCCCCGGGATGAGCCTCGATGTTGAGAAACAGCAACGGCTCTTTGGCATGGATGGTCATCTCCTCCAGATGCGGATCGATGCCGTAGCGCGTGATATGATTCACGCGGACGAACCACGCGTCCTCCGCATCCTGCAGGGAGAGTTTCCCCTTGCCCTTGTCGAGGGACGGATGACACAGCGCCATATCGTCGGTCACCGGCCGGAGGTCGCAGGTGCGCGGGAGGGTGAGCGTGCGCTCATCGCCGGTCACCACATTGCGTCCGAGCAAGAGCGAACCATCGCGCTGCCGGTGCGCATGCTCCAGCATTTCGCTCTTGCCGCCGCCGCTCGCGCCTTCGTGGGAGATGACAATCTTGTTGTCGTAGGGCGTGACGACCTGGACCGTCGAGCAGTGCATTGTCAGCCAGTTTTCCTGTTCGCCGAGATTGAGCAGCACACCGTAAATTCCTTTTTTGGCGCTGGGACCGGGATAGAGATTGTAGCTGAACAACTCGTGGCTGCCGGGCAGTCGATTATGCACGACGACCTGTTTGCCCTCAAAATGGGTGTGACGAAAGGGCGGCGCGACGAAGATGATCGCCCGCGGATCGAAATTTTCCGGAATCTCTTCCGGCTTCAGTATCCCCTGCAACAGCGCGAGCCCGAGAGCGAAAAATCCGGCATTGTCCGGCGCGATCACGATCGCATCCGTGCCCTTGCCGACGGCTCCGGCATGAAACGGAAACACCGCCAGCGGCTGCTTTTTGAGCCACGCGAAAGTTTCCTGGCGCAGCGATTCGAACTCGCCGCCAAAGCGCTCCCGATAAGTGGGCTTGTCCGTCGGACGCTCGTCGCCGATGACCATGCAATCCGGATCGCGCCGGCGCATGTAGGATTCGAGATAATTTGCCGCGATACCGTTGCGGACGCGGCAGACCCGCGCCTCGACGACGCTGCCTCGCCCGGGGACGTCATAGGCAACTTCGTGCCAACCGTCGGCCCGAGCGTCGCGCACGGCAAGTTTCACCAGATCATCGGAGGATCGGGCGAAGGATACCTTAGGAGCTGCCTCAAGAATGTCGGCGACTTCAGCCGGGACGTTAAAGGGCAACCCCGCGATGCGGCGTTGTAGAGGAATGGATGGGTTTTTCATGGTAAAGAGTTTTGAGTGATTTTCATGGGACGGAAATCATGGGACGGAACCCACTGACGGCGGGCCGCCGTGCCGCACGCCCCAGCGCGCGCAGACGATCCAGTGGATTTTCTCCCAGAAAACGCAGGCATGCGTCCATCGTCGCCCCGCGCCTCATTTTCACTCCAGCGTATCCCGCCCAGTCGAACATTGCTGCCACGGGCAAGATCCGGGCGGCGCTCAACCGCATGGGCACGAGCGATTGATGACTGCCCCGCAGCACGGTGTTCTGGGTCGGTATGGGTGTCGATGTCATCGCAGGTTTGGGTGCGCGGTGACTATAGCACGTCTTGCTCGTGGAAAATACGCGCCCTCTGCTTCTTTTTGTGCATTACTTGATGTCAATTGATGATCGTTATTCCATCCGCCGTGCCACCAGCGGCCTAGCACCATGCCAAAGACCATTCGCCAAGCACTCTCCGACCGAATCCGAACACTACCGGCGCTGCGTGAATTTCTGGACGATTTTCAGGCCGCGACCGGACTTGCGGTTGAGTTTGTCGGCCAGCTCGGTGATCGAGCTGCGGTGCAGGGGAAACAACCGCTGTGCCGGTTTCTTCAGGCCAACCCCGGCGGATGCCGGCTTTGCACGACCACCGTACAAGATCTTCTCGAACGATCACAGTGCGCTCCCGCAGAACTGCAATGCGATGCCGGTCTGCGCGAATCGGCCGTTCCTCTGCGCGCTGGCGGACAAGTCTTCGGATACTTTTTGGTGGGCGGCTATTTCACCACGCCTCCCACGGTCGCGGAGAAAAACGGTATTCGTCACCGGCTCGAACGCCTCAAGATTCCGGTCGCGCCGGCCACCATCGACGAATTATGTTCAGGCTCTCCCGTCGTCGACGCGGGCCGCCATGCCGCGATGGTCCGCATCCTCTCCATGGCCGCCGCGCATCTGACTTTGATCATCACCGACAATCTGGCGCAACCCACGGAAAAGCTTCCGCCCATGGTCCGCACCCTATGCGATCAGGTGCGACGGAACTTCCTGCACGAGGTGTCATTAACTGACATTGCACGAAAGCTTGGCGTGACCACCGCCCATCTGTGCCGTACATTCCACCACGCCACCGGACTACGTTTTCGCGAATACGTTGGCCGACTGCGTGCCGAGCGCGCCCGCGAGCAACTCACCACCACTGACCATTCGATCACCGACATCGCCTTTGGTTCGGGATTCCAGTCGCTCTCCCAATTCAACCGGGTCTTCCAAACGATCTACGGGCAAACCCCACGCGAGCTACGTCGCAGCGTATCGCCCAAAAAAACCCTAAAAAAGGGAAGAGGGATCAACGGTGGTGTATCCTCAAAACGGGCGAAGACGCTAGAGTAGTCAGAGGGTGCAGTTGAGGTGATTGAATCGACCGAAGTTGTCGGGGAAATTTGAAGAGGTCACTGAAATTTGAAGGGGTCACGTGTTGAATGTTGACAAACAGTCTGGCCAGACAGGGGAAGGGGAAATGTTGGGCTGGCGGGTGGAAATTATGGTGGCGGGGCATCGAGGGTGGAGTGGGGTGGAGTGAGAGTGAAAGGGAGAGGGAAGGTGATTGCAGGCATGGGTTGTTGGCGGGGCGTTGCTGCTGAACCGTGCTGTCGCTGCGCTCCCCGTTCGACAAGCTCAGGGCCTTGAGTAGAATCGAAAGGCAACGCGGCTACAGGAAGGATGTGGAGCGGCTACTTGGCGGTTCGACGTAATCATTATCGTTCTCTTACTCGTGATCTTTCTCGGTTTGGCGATGCCTACTTTTGAGAACGAGAAGGAGTAGGAGAACGTGAACGATTAAGTGTGGGATCGATGGGTTTTAAAATTGGTTACGGGTCGCGGCCGAGGAGTTGCGGGGAGAAATTTACGACGAGAAAAAATACGTTGTCGTGATCAGCTTGATCGCGTGCTTTTCGCGTAGCTTTCCAGCCCGATCATCGCGATGGTTCATGGCGGACTTTACGACCCCACGCTCCAAAGCCCGATTCCTGCGGATCGCCTTTTGGGCCACTCGCACTCAAGGCCTGAGGTCTTAAACGAATTCTTTCGCCATCCGTTTCACCAGCTCCCCGACCAATGGATTGGGGAACCGTCGGCTAGGGGTGATGGCGTAGAAGGTCTCACGGATCTGCGTGATCCGGTGCGTTTCGACCAGCACACCGTCTTCAATCTCGTCGCGTACCACCACGGGGGGCACCAGCGCCAGACCTTCTCCCTCCCGCGCCAAGAGCCGGAGCATGGCCATGTCGTCCACTTCCGCCATCACTCGCGGGCGCACTCCTGCTGCGGCCGTCAGGCGGTCAAAAGCCGCGCGGGTATTGCTCTCGAGGCTGGGCAGAATAACGGGTACGTCGCGAAAATCCTGCGGGAAGCGCAGCCGCTTCTTCTTCCAAGCGGGCACGCCGACCAAGCCGACCGCCTGCTCCGCGAGCAGGTGACTGTGCCACGGCGTCTCCGTGTCGCGTCGCGCTGGTGAGTTGGACAGAATCAAGTCGACCTCGTGCGCGTGCAACGCGACCAGCAGTTCCCGTTGCGCGCCGGAGCGGATCACGACCTCGATCTCAGCCCGATGAAGGGCAGGCTTAAGAAACTCCACCTGAAAATTGCGCGACAAGGTCGCGACGGCGCCCACCCGCAGCACCTGCCGCGCGGCACCGGGCGCGCGGTTCCGCATGACATCCATCAATTCCTCGCCGGCGCGGCCGATGGTCTCGGCGTACTCGAACGCGACGCGCCCCGCCTCGGTCAGGCGAATTCCACCGCGCCCGCGGTCAAACAATTTCTGCGCCAAACTCTCTTCGAGCTTCTTCAACTGGATGCTGAGGGCCGGCACGGAGAGGTTCAGCTTTTCGGCGGCGCGGGTGACACTCCGTTCGCGCGCGATGACCCGAAAATAGCGCAGGTGATGATAGTTCAAAAAGGCGGGCATGCGAGAGAGGGTTAAGTTAAATATAACATCTGATTAAAAACCATGTAATAGACTAAAACACAAGCCGCCGCTATTATCTGCCGCGATGACCCCGTATGTTTACTTCCTTCTGCTGGCCCTCCCGGGTCTGCCCCTCGCCGCCGGATTGATCGCTCGTGGTCATCAACCTGTCCTCGCGGGCCGGTTGGTCCGCTGGTCTGCCATGAGCGCGTTGAGTTTGGCGGTTCTGGCCGGAGTTCTGCTTTTCGTGCATGGGCCGCAGACCGCCCGCTGGGCACCCTTCGGGGAGGACGCGGCCTTCGCGTTCGCGCTGCGGCTGGATGCCGTCTCGGCACTCATGGTCACGCTCGTGACCCTTCTCGGGGCGGTGGTGCTGCGGTTTTCCCAGCCCTACTTGGCAGGCGATCCGCACCAAGCTCGTTTTCTATCGTGGATGAGCCTGACGCTGGGCTCGGTCGTCGTGCTGGTGCTCTCGGGTCACCTGCTGCTCCTGCTCGCCGCCGGGATAGCAACCAGCCTGTGTCTGCACCGGCTTCTGTTGCACTATCCCGAGCGTCCCGGTGCGGTTTTTTCCGCTCGCAAGAAATTTGTGGTCAGCCGGCTCGGCGACGCGTGTCTGCTGGGGGCTGCGCTGATCTTGCACGCTCATCATCATACCTTCGATCTCGAATCCATTTTCGCGGGCGTGGTTAACGGCCGGACGGAGGGCGCCGCCGCCGCCGGTCTGCTGTTGGCTGGCTGCGCGATGTTGAAGTCGGCGCAATTTCCCTTTCACAGCTGGCTGCCAGATACGATGGAGACGCCGACTCCGGTGTCGGCCTTCATGCACGCGGGCATCATCAACGCCGGTGGATTTCTGGTGGTGCGGCTAGCTCCGATCTTCGCGCACGCCCCGCAAGCCTCGCACCTTCTGGCCGTTGTTGGGGCGCTGACCGCAGCCTTTGGCGCCATTGTCATGCTCGCCCAACCGAGCGTGAAACGGGCTTTGGCCTACTCCACGATCGCGCAGATGGGATTCATGATCCTGCAATGCGGTTTGGGTGCCTACGGGTTGGCGTTGCTGCACATCGCCGCGCACTCGCTCTACAAGGCGCACGCTTTTCTCACGGCTGGTTCCACCATCGGGGCGATTCCGCGGGCGGCGGTGCCCCTGCGCACGCCCGCGCTCACGGTGGGAGTGCTCGTGGGCGGACTCCTTGTCGCGCTGGGGGCAACCGCGGCGCATGTGTTCGCGCCCATGATGCCGACGCCCCCTCGTGTTTTCGGCGTCGTCCTCGCGCTCGCCGTCGCCTACGGCATTGCGCGCGCCTGGTCATCCGGTGGAGGAACGCGCACCATCGTGCGCAGCTTGATCGCGGGCGCAGCCATCACGGTGTTGAGCCTGAGCCTACATGCCATCGCTTCATCCCTGTTCGCCGATTTGCCGGTGATCCATACGCCCACGTTTCTGCTCGTCGCGGTGGGGATGATTTTTGCCGGACTCTTCCTGTTTCAGTCCCTGCTGTGGCGAACAAATCAGCACCCGGTCGGCCGTCGCCTCTACGTTCACGCCCTGAACGGATTCTACATTGGCACGGTCTTCAACCGAATTCTCAGCCGGCTCTGGCCGCGTCAATCCACCCCAGCTCCATTCCCTGCCCAACAAACTGCCTGCACCACCTCCCTCCATGTCCATCACGAAGTCCCCCTCAAAGCCGACTAGCTCGGTCTCATCCCCCGAGCTTGAGGCTGCACTCGAAGCCGCGCTTCCGCGCATCCCGCCGCTCTGGCCCCTGCGTCATTTCGTGGCGGTCAACCCGTTCGTCGGCCTCGTCAATCAACCCTTTCACGTCGCCTGCGCTTTGCTGCAACGCACCGTGGGCGCGGCCCCGCTGCAAAGTCCCGCCGACTACCGGCGGGACTTTGACGAAGGCCGCATCGCCGCCGCCGATCTCGCTGCCGCCGGCGATGCCGAGTGGACATCGGCCGCTCTGTTGAAGGCCCTGGACGAGGCGAGCGGCGAGACCATACCCGCGCCTCTCGCCACGGTGGCCGATTGGCTCGATCAATCCCGCCCGCGCGCTCACTGGAGTGTGTTCGTCGTCGAGGAGATTTCCAAGTGGTGCGCCGTGACCTTCGACGAGAATCAGACCACTTGGAATAGTCCTTGGAAAACGAACGGGCTCTATGGCGCATGGCGCGAGGCCGCGATGCATGATTACAACCCGGAGGCTTTCGGCCTATCTGGATTCCGAACTTTCGTGGCCTCGCTGCCGGTGGAAACCAATGCGGCTATCACGCAATGCCTTGCCATCCTCGAACCGCAATCCGTGGATCTCGCCGACTTCCTTCACCGACAGTTGGCCACCATCGCGGGATGGGCGGGCTATGTGCAATATCTGGTGCGCGAAGACGCCTTGAGAGGCCGTCCCAATCCCGCCCTCAAAGAACTTCTCGCCATTCGCTTGGCCTATGATGCGGCGCTGTTCCAGACTTTTGCCCTCGATGCGACGTTTCAGCCGGAATGGAGCCGGCCGGCAGTTCATGGTTTGGAGTCGAAGCGCTACGCCGCGCTCGCGCGCTGGCAATTCGCTTACGAGACGGGCTACCAACGCCGTCTCGGGCGGGCTCTCGCCGCTCAGCCTGCCGCAGATTCCGCCGCCCGACCCGCCGTTCAGGCCGTCTTCTGCATCGATGTGCGTTCGGAGGTTTTTCGCCGCCACTTGGAGACGGCGTTGCCGGGCACGCAGACCATCGGCTTCGCCGGTTTCTTTGGGTTTCCCGTGGCGCATCAACCCGCCGGAGCAACCGCGACTGCATCGCGCTGTCCCGTGCTGCTCGTTCCGCCGGTCAACACCTGTGAGCCTTTGTCCGCCGCTGCTGCTGCCGCCACCGTCTCTGCGCGGGCCGAGGCCGGCGCGTGGAAGGCGTTCCAAAATTCGGCCGCGTCCTGCTTCTCGTTCGTCGAATCCGCTGGCCTCGCCTTTGGCGCCACGTTGAGCCGCGCCCGCAAACTCAACGGCCCGTCGTGCTCGCGGGTCGCACCCGACTTCGAATCCGCCCCACTCGAAATCCGCGCCGGGCTGGCCGCCGGCGCTCTCAGGAATATGGGGCTCGTCCGCAACTTCGCCCGCACCGTGCTGATTTGCGGCCACGGCAGTCAGAGCGCGAACAACCCCTATGCCTCTGGCCTCGACTGCGGCGCCTGCGGCGGCCACGCCGGGGACATCAATGCGCGCCTGGTCGCAGCCACCCTTAACGATCCGGAGGTCCGCGCCTCGCTCGCCCGAGAGGGTCTGGTGATTCCGGAGGATACTTTTTTCCTCGCCGGACTGCACAACACCACGACGGACGACGTCATTCTTTTCAATTTCGACACCGTGCCGGGCACTCATTTGGTCGACTTGGTCAATCTGCGGCGGTCGCTGGCCGTCGCGGGTGCGGCGGCTCGTCGCGAGCGCGCACCCTTGCTGGGCTTGGCAGGCTTGGCCGAAGATCACATTGACGCCGCCGTGCGCGCCCGCGCGGTCGATATCGCCCAAGTCCGGCCGGAGTGGGGCCTCGCCAACAATGCGGCGCTCGTCGCTGCGCCACGCCATCGCACGGCAAAACTAAAACTCGACGGCCGAGTTTTCCTCCACGATTACGACTCGGCGGCGGACCCCGAAAGCAAGGTGCTCACTCTCATTCTCTGCGCCCCGGTCGTCGTCGCCAGTTGGATCAATCTGCAATACTACGCCTCGCGCATCGATCCCCTGCGCTACGGCTCGGGCAACAAGGTTCTGCACAACGTCGTCGGCGGCCTGGGTGTGTTGGAAGGCAACGGCGGCGACCTGAAAGTCGGACTACCGATGCAATCCATCCATGACGGGGAGCGATTTGTCCACGAACCACGGCGGTTGGCGGTCTATATCGAAGCTCCTCCTGCCAAGATCGCCGCCGTGCTGGAAAAGAACCCGGGGGTGAAACAACTCTTCGATCATGATTGGCTACACCTTTGGGCCATCGAAGGGAATCAGTGTTACCCGTATCGCGATGGCGTATGGCGAACAGCACCGAATGAACAACACTGATGACAGGGAAAAACCGCATAACCCATGCCGGGCCATATCGCGGCCGCACGGCGGTGCTCGCTACCCAGCACGGCAAGGAACGCGTCGTGGCTCGCCCGCTGCGCGCGGCGCTCGGGCTCAGCGTGACCGTGCCTGCGGAAATCAACACGGACCTGCTGGGGACCTTTACCGGTGACGTGAAGCGCACCGGCACACCGCGGGAGGTAGCGATCCGGAAGGCGCGGCTGGGCATGAGTGCGAGCGGGCTCCCGTTGGGTCTCGCCAGCGAAGGCAGTTTCGGCCCGCATCCACTGATGCCATTCTCATCCGCGTCGGACTATGAGCTGATGGCCTTCGTGGATGATGAAATCGGCATCATCGTGGTGGAGGGAATCCTGAGCGAGGTTACGAATTTCGGGCATTGCGAGGTCTGGACTGTGGATGATTTGGCCGACTTTCTGCCGCAGGCGCGGTTCCCGTCCCACGCACTCACCGTGCGGCCAAACGAGGGCCTCAAGCCCGAGCTATTGTTCAAGGGCATTACCGACCACGCCGCGCTGGCTCACGCGGTGCGGCGTTGCGCCGCAGCGTCGGCGGACGGCCTCGCCCACGTGGAAACGGACATGCGGGCCCACGTCAACCCCACCCGCCAAACGGCGATTCGGCAGGTCGCCTTCCGGCTCGCCCGTCGCCTGGCCTCGCTTTGTCCGTCGTGCGGCACGCCGGGTTGGGGCGGGACGGGAGTCGAGCGCGGTTTGTTGTGCGAAACGTGCGGCGCTCATACCGAATTGATCAAGCAGGAGATCTTCGGCTGCGCCCGGTGCGACCACCAAGCCGTCAAGCTGCGCAGCGATGGACTGCAATACGCCAAGGAGGACTTCTGTCCACGCTGCAATCCCTGAAGGATGACTTTTTCTCAGCCTCCAACACACCTCAACCCTCCGCTTCATTTTTTCCGTGAGCAAATCTCCTGACCCTCTCCGCTCTTATTCCTCTGTCATCGTCGACGGTCCCGCCCGCGCCGGCGCGCGCTCGATGCTGCGCCCCGTCGGCTTCACCGAGGAAGATTTCAAGAAGCCCATGGTCGGCATCGTTTCTACGTGGTCGATGGTCACGCCCTGCAACATGCACATCGACCAACTCGCGCGCGAGGCCGAGGCGGGGGCCAACGCCGCCGGCGGCAAGGCCATCATCTTTGGCACCATCACCGTCTCCGACGGCATCAGCATGGGCACGCCCGGCATGCGCTACTCGCTCGTCTCGCGCGAAGTCATTGCCGACTCCATCGAAACCGTCACCGGAGCCGAGGGCTTCGATGCCCTCGTTGCGATTGGCGGCTGCGATAAAAACATGCCCGGCTGCGCCATGGCCCTCGCGCGCCTCAACCGCCCCGGCGTCTTCGTTTACGGCGGCACCATTTTCCCAGGCCTTCACCCCGACACGAAAAAAGAGTGCGACATCGTCTCCGTCTACGAAGCCATCGGCCAGCACGCCGCCGGTAAAATCGACGACGCCGGCCTCGCGAGAATCGAAGCTTGCTCCATCCCCGGCCCCGGCTCCTGCGGCGGCATGTATACCGCCAACACCATGGCCGCCGCCATCGAGGCGCTCGGCCTTTCGCTCCCGAATTCCTCCGCGCAAGTCGCCACCGGTCCCGAGAAAAAAGCCGACTGCCGCGCCGCCGGCGCTGCCGCCCTCACGCTCCTCAAGGCTGGCATCAAGCCGCGCGACATCATGACGAAAAAAGCGTTCGAGAACGCCATCACGGTCGTCATCGCCCTCGGCGGCTCGACCAACTGCGTGCTCCACCTCATCGCCATGGCGCACTGCGCGCACGTCAAGCTCACCCTCGACGACTTCACGCGCATCGGCAAAAAAGTTCCCGTCCTCGCCGACCTCAAGCCCTCCGGCAAATACAGCATGGTCCACCTCTCGCGCATCGGCGGCTTGCCGCCGCTCATGAAAGTCCTCCTCGACGCCGGACTGCTCCACGGAAAATGCCTGACGGTCACAGGCAAAACCATCGCGGAAAACCTGCGCGACGTGCAACCCTACCCGCTCGACCAGGACGTCGTCCGTCCGCTCTCGAATCCGATCAAGCCCGACAGCCACCTCCGCATCCTCTACGGCAACCTTGCCCCGACCGGCGCCGTCGCGAAAATCACCGGCAAGGAAGGCCTCCGGTTCACCGGCAAGGCGATCGTGTTCGAGGGAGAAGAGAAAGCGCTCGACGCGATCCTCGACGGCAAAGTGAAAGCCGGCCACGTCGTCGTTATCCGCAACGAAGGACCGCGCGGCGGTCCCGGTATGAGAGAGATGCTTTCACCCACCAGCGCGATCATGGGCAAGGGTCTCGGCAACTCAGTCGCCCTCATTACCGACGGCCGCTTCAGCGGCGGCAGCCATGGCTTCGTGGTTGGCCACATCACACCCGAGGCGTTCACCGGCGGTCCGCTCGCCATCGTGAAAAACGGCGACCCGATCATGATCGATGCCGTGAAAAACAAACTCACCCTCGCCTTGTCCGCGCAAGAAATCAAAGCCCGCCTCCAAGCGTGGAAGCCGAAGAAACCCAAAGTGACCCGCGGAATTCTCGCCAAATACGCTCACACGGTCGCCAGCGCCTCCGAGGGCGCGGTGACGGACAAAACTCTGTGAACCACCGCAGCCCATCCGACAGGCCAATACCAACCGTTGGACCTAAGCCGGCGTGGACGCGCGGACTAAAACTTTCCCACGCCACGTCACGCATCCGACAAGCACGCACCCATGATCCGAACCACGAGCAACGCCCGAAGCGAACTCCTTGCCATGAAATTATCCGCTCGCTGACGGGGGCGACGGCCCAACGCTTGGGGCGCGAACCGCACGGCTCCGTCTGGGTCGTGCCGCGATCTAAATCCACCGTTAACCATCCGATTTCATCATCCCTCGGGAGTCTGCCATGATTGTCCATCCCATCAAAACGGATCGCATTCCGATCGCGCCGACCGACCTGCTCGGACTGCTGGATCGTTACGTCGGCGCGCTGGCGGAAGGAAGCATCCTGGCGATCACCTCGAAGCTCGTCGCGATCTGCGAGGGTCGGTTCGTCCCGCGCGAGACCGTGGCCAAGGCGACCTTGATTGAGCGCGAAGCCGAGTGGTTTCTCCCGACGGCGCGCGACGAAATCGTGCTGACGATCAACCAGCACCGGCTCATTCCGAATGCCGGGATCGACGAGTCGAACGCGGACGGTCACTACATCCTCTGGCCAGCGAACCCCTACGCGACGGCCCGCGCCGTCCACCGCCACCTTTGCCAGCGCTTCGCGACGCAACGGCTCGGTGTCCTGATCACGGACAGCACGACCGCGCCTCTGCGCTATGGCGTCACGGGAATCGCGCTCGCGCACTGTGGATTTCAGGCCGTCAACGATTACGTCGGCGCATTCGATCTGTTCGGACGGCGCTTGCGCGTGACCAGAGTCAACGTGGTTGATGCGCTGGCCGCCGCCGCAGTCTTCGCCATGGGCGAGGGAGCCGAGCAAACGCCCTTGGCCATGATCAGCGATCTTTCCAATCTGGTCTTTTCGGAACACGAGCCGTCCGTCGAAGGCCTGGCGGCACTGCACATTAAACCGGCAGACGATCTCTACGCGCCTTTGCTCCAGGCCGTCCGTTGGCAGACCGGCAGGTCCCCGGGTATCGCGTCTGCGGAGGCAACGGCACTCCCTGCAGACTGAAAACCCGCTTCGAAAACTGGGTGGCGAAATCCGCGAACGCGGAAACGCGCTCGCCCGCGTCATCATGCGGCGGGCACCCCGGGGACATCAATGCGCGCCTGGCTGCGGCCACCCACAACGATCCGGAGGTCGGGCAACAAAGTCCTGCACTACGTCGTGGGCGGTGTATAGCGATGCGCCTTCCGTCAAGATCGCCGCCATCCTGAAAAAGAACCCGGAGGTGAAGCAACTTTTCGATCACGATTGGCTGCACCTGTGAGCCATCGAAGGGAATCAGTGTTACCGGTATCGCGAGGGTGTATGGCGAGCAAATTGAAAAGAGCCCTGGAGCGGCAAACATCCGTGAACGCGATGTGGCCATTTGCCCAAACCCCTACGGATCATCCCCTCGATTTGATTCTTAGCTCGCGAGGAACGCTCTGGCCGTTTCCGCGAAAATTTTTCTGCCTTGTGCATCTGTGCCTCCACCTCACTCGTATCCATGGCCACACCATGATGCCTCGTCTCCTCCCCTCCGTCATCCTCGCCGCTGGCCTCGCGCTCGCTGCCGCGCAGCCGCTCCTCGCGCAAACCCCCGCTTCATCTGCACCCAACGCTCTTGCTACGACTCCCGCCGGCCGGCCCTCCGACGCGCTCGTCACGCTCAAGTTCGACACCGCTTACACCGGCCACACGCCTTTCACCGCGCGCGGCACCTCGGCCGGTGGCTTCTCCGTCGCCCAAGCCGGTTTCGAAATCGCGGTGCCGCTCCCGCCCATTGGCTCCGAGATTTTTCCGATCGTCAGTCTCAAATACCGTCACTACTCGCTCGACCGCGACGCCGGCACGCCACTCCCGGAGAAGCTCCAGTCGCTCAGCGCCGCCTTCACCGTCTTCACTAAACTAGATGCCGATTGGTCGCTCCTCGCCAGCGTGAGCCCCGGGCTGCACAACGCCGGTTACACCTTTTCTTCGAAGGGCTTCGGCGTCGGCGTGATTGCCATCGCCAGTCGCAAGTTCACCCCCACTTTCGGTGCCGGCTTCGGCTTCGTCTACGATTCCCTCTCCAGAGGAACTGGCCGCATCCTGCCGGTCGCCACCTTTAACTGGCAGCCCGACCCCGCGTGGCGCGTTACCCTCGGATTCCCGCGCACCGGCGTGATCTACACCGCCAGCAAAACCCTCGATATCGAATTCACCGCCGAAGCCGACTTCGGCACCTTCTACGTGCAGGACGACCCGCTCCCCGGTGGCCTCAACAAGCCCACTCTCAATCGTACGCGCCTCGAATACCAAGCGCTCCGCCTCGGCCCCGCCCTGGCTTGGCGCGCCTCACCGACGTTCTCCGCCCGAGCCTCCATCGGTGCCGTGCCGCTACTCCGCGCTGACTACCATCAGCGCAACTACCGTGCGACCGCCGACCGCGCCGCCCTCTACGCCAGCGTTGCGTTCGAGTGGAAATATTGAGCGCGCCCGCGCCTCGCTCGCGTAGCTCACGTCGCATTTTTCCGCGAGCAACCCGGCATCGCCTTTAACGCACGTCGCCGCAACGACCATCGCCACACGCTATCACGACGCGGTTACGACTGATTGAAGCCGTACGCAGGCATCAGATCTATCGCCTCCTTTTCGCGTGGCGCACCTGCCCGATCTTCGCGCTGGTTCATTGCGGACGTCACCACCCCAAAGCCAGACCACTTCGGATCGACCCACGTGCCTTGCAGCCACTTCATGCCGACGCTCAGGTTTGGCTGAGTCCGCTCCACCGCCAGATGAAAATAATTCCGCATGATCGCTACCCATGGAGCCGCCAGCCACACCGCAGCGCCGCCTCCAGCAGAACCTGCTCAAACGCCGTGCGGTTTACGGGCCGGCCAGTCCTCTGCCGCAGGGGTCAGCTCAGCCGGACTCGCCATCGGAAGCGGAACTGGCGCGGCGGAAAAAACTGGCCGCCGAAAGCTCCGGAGTCTGAGGCCACCGCGAAAGTGGGACACAACGAGATTCAGGCGGGGTGTATATTGAATACTAACTGGAAATTTCTGACTGAGGCGGTACGTCTATTGTCAACTCATAGGGTTCCCTGATTTGACGGAACCCCGCAGCAGCGACCACAAACTACAAGCTGACTCAATACGATTTTCTTCAGACTGGCATCGCATCGGCTTTTAGGGAAATTCTGAAGGGGTCACGTGTTGAATCTTGACAAGCTGTCTGACCAGACGGGGAGCTGGAAAATGGGTGGGCTGACGGGTGGAATTATGGCGGCGGGAGATCGAGGGTGCGGTGGGTGGGGTGAGTATGAGAGCGAAGGTGATCGCAAGCTTGCGGTGGCGGGGGGGCGTTGCTGTTGAACCACGCTGTCGCTTCGCTTCAACGCGGCCACTGCTTGGTCCGCTGAATCATTCTCGTTCTCTTACTCGTAATCTTTCTCGGCTCGGTTGGTTCTCCTTTTGAGAACGAGAAGGAGTCGGAGAATAAGAACGAGTGGTGGCAAAGCATGGGGTAGGGAATGAGCTTTGTTGCTTAACGGAGCTGTCGCTGCGCTTCAGCGCGGTGCTTCGTCCGGGCTGGGGGGATCGAAGTCCGTATCGAGCCCCGCAGCTGACCCGGCGTCGAGCTCACGCGCGGCGGCACTGAATTTCCGGCGGGCTTTTTCGTTCGCGTATTTTCCCAGCACCAGCCGCAGCGGCGGATGCTCCGACGCCACGGCCGCGATGATCGCCTCGGCCGCTTTGTCGGGATCACCGGGCTGCCGGCCACTCATCGTTTCGAGAAAGCGCAGGAACTTACCGCTCGATGCCTCGTAGTCGGCCACGCGGACAGACGCTCGCTCGAGTGAACGCGCTATGAAGTCGGTGCGAAACGGGCCGGGTTGCACGATGGTGACCTTAAGCCCGAGCGGCCGGACTTCGGCGGCGAGCGATTCGGAGACGCCTTCAAGCGCGCACTTGGTGGCACCGTAGATCGAGAAGCCCGGGTAGTTGGCGATGGCGGCGGCCGCACTGATGTTCACGAAGTGACCGCAGCGTTGTGCGCGCAGGAAGGGCAGAGCCGCACGTATCACGCGCAGCGCCCCAAAAAAATTCGTCTCGAAACTCCGCGCGATTTGCTCGTCGCTCACCTCCTCGAGCGCGCCCACGAGGCCGTAGCCCGCGTTGTTTACGACGACGTCCAGCCGGCCGAACGCCGCTGCGGCTTGCGCGACGACGAGTGGGATTTGCGCAGCGACCGCAACGTCGAGCGCGAACGCACGGCACTTGTCGGGATGGCTGGTGACGAGATCAGCGAGCGTCTCCGGTCGGCGCGCCGTGGCCACGAGCCGGTGGCCGCGAGCCAGCACGCGGCGCGCCAGCGCGCGGCCGAGACCGCTGGAGCAGCCGGTGATAAACCAGACCGGTGGATCGTTTTGTTCGTTCATCGGGCGGAAGAGTGGGTGCGGCGCAGCGGGAAAATCGAGACATCGACGGCTTGCGCGCCGAGCACGGACGCCGGTTCGCCGTCGAGATCGAATCCGGCCTGACGCGCCGGTGCGGTGGAGAACTCCGCCACCTCCGGCGTGTGCAGGCGATAGGGCGCATGGTGTACGCGGCCGGTGAAGAGTCGTCCCGCGCCGTCCGCCGCGAAAAGCAGATATCGTTCGACCAGAAAAAACGCGAGTGAGCCGGGTTCGGCGGGGGCGGCGTCCCGCCCCGGCGTCCAGGTGTAGCGACCGCGCGACGCGGCCTCGGAGCGGCGCGCGCACTCGTAATGCACGGTGCCGCCGCGATGCGACGCAGCCATGCGCGCATGAAAATACGGCAGGTGGAAGCAGCGTCGCGCGATCTCTACGGCGAGCGGCTGATTGCAATCGAGGGAATAGAACCACACGCCGGGCCGGCCATCGGCGTCGTGCACGTAGGTGCGGACGTTGAGCTCGAGGAACCAAGAAATCCACGGCAGCGGAGGCAGCCACGCCGGCCGGATCCGCTCCATGAAAAAAGGCACGATGCCGAGATAGGCAGCGCCGGCGAAAGTGTCCACGAACAGGCCTTCCGGCAGAGTGGCTTGGATCGCTCGGGGGTCGATTTTCCAATGCAAGAAGAGCAAGTCACTCCAACGCTGGCGGCCAATCGCCGAGGAGGCGGGGGATTGCCGCAGCGCCAATCGCGCGGCTAAGTTTGGCGAAGTCACACCATCTGGGTCGATGACCACGGGAATTACCTGTTCAGATTGTCGCATGCCTAGCTGAGACCGGCGAGGAGATGTCGTTGAACAGCGGGCGAAGCAGGCCGTTCGTTTGGTCGAAATAATTTCCCTTGCCAGTCGCCTTCAGCCGCACCCCGGCGGGCAGCGTCTTCAACTCCGGTGCGGCGAGGGGAGAGGGAGGAAACGCTGGTTCGATGGCCATGAGGGAAGCAGTGAGGGTGAGCAGGGGAATAATTATTTTCATGTGGCTTGAGGGCGTGGCTTCGAAATAGATAAAAAGTCGCTTAATGTAGGGCCGGTGCTTGCCCCGGCCTCGGTACGAACACCCAGTTGGCCTCGCCTAAAGGCCGGTGCAAGCACCGGTCCTGCATTTCCAGCAGGACTCACCTTATTTCGAAGACACTTCATAGGAATCGAAGCCTGCGACGCCGGCAATCGGATAAAAATCAAACGGGCGTGGAAAACGGTCTGCAGCTGAGGCCGACGGACCACAGGCCGGTTCCGGGAGAGGAGAGTGTGTTCGTGTTCGGAAAAACCGGATAAACGTGCCCGCAGATTACGGGAGGAGGACGGTGTCGACGACGTGGATGACCCCGTTGCTGCCGACCAAATCCGTCGCGATCACTTTGGCGTTATTGACCATCACGCCCATGCCATCGGCTTTCAGCTTAAGCATCTTGCCGTTGACGGTGGGTGCCTCGCCCGACTTCACGTCGGCAGCCATAACCTTGGCCGGGACGACATGGTAGGTGAGGATCGCGACGAGCTTGGCTTTGTTTTCCGGCAAGAGCAGCGACTCCACGGTGCCGGCGGGCAGCTTGGCAAAGGCGGCATTCGTGGGCGCAAAAATCGTGAAGGGACCGGGACCGCTGAGGGTTTCCACGAGACCTGCGGCCTTAACCGCCGCGACGAGCGTGGTGTGATCGGGAGAACCGGCGGCGATATCGACGACCGTTTTGGTCGAGGCATTGGCGACGAGGCCAGAGCAAAGGAGGAGAGAGGCGAAGAGGGAGAGGAGCTTCATGGGAACGAGGTTTTTTAATTGTTGGAAGATGCACCACTAGTTGGCCGAAAGGCCACGGTTGCGCAGATACAACGGGTGGAGGTAAACGGCGGATGCATTTATTTCTCGCGCCGCTTCCCGCCAAACCTGCGGAGCATGGCGGCTATTTTTTCGTTCATGGGTTCGCTGAAGTGTTTGTTGCCGCCAGTTGGGTTTCCCAAAATCTTCGGTCCACGGCTCACTTTGGTTGCAACCATTCTACACCGATGGCCATGGTGAGCGTCAGCGGTGAAGTTGATGGTCCCCATCGGCCTGTCTGCAGAATTCCCCTTGCCAAAGAACAAGACGTGACGACCTCGACTTGATCTTCCCCTGCCTCCTAAAAGCCGCACTCCATCGGATCGCTTTCGCGAGCGTCAACAATTGAACGAAAAGCAGAATGGTCTTCATCGGATCGATTTGCTGGGATTGAGCAGGGTCTGCGGATTGAAACTCCTGCTGCCGGAGCCGCTGAGCAACTTTTCCCCCGCCGTGTCCATTCTGCTCCTTGCTGCGTCGGCGATACAAGAAGACGGATTGGTGTTCCTGCTCGGTCTGGGCACATGTACACGGTGTCGGCCTGCATGGCTGACGGTGAAGGCTTACTCGCCTTGGCGGCTGGCCGCGCGGCGGACCCGTTTCACGCGTTGCACCAAGCGCTCTTTGCGACGGTGCCATGTCTGCAACTTGAGTGCCGCCAAGTCCGAATCGAGCCGGGCAAACAGCCAGTAGGCAAAACGCTGTTTGAGCCGTTGCCACCACGAGCAGCCATGCTGGAGCGAGGCACGGGTAATCGCGATGGCGCGCTGCGCCAAGTCGGCCTCGAACTGCTGCCGCGCGGTTGCGGCCAGTGGGGCGTCGTGGATGCGCAGCATGATCTCGAAGTTGATGCGTAGGCTGCGCGGATCAAGGTTCGAGGAACCGACGAACAAGATATCGTCCACCACGATCAATTTCGCGTGCAGCACCTGGGGTTGGTATTCCCAGATTTCGATGCCCTGGTTCACGAGGCGCCGGTAGAGTGACCGTGACGCCAGTTGCATAAGGGGGACATCGCTTTTGCCTGCCAATAGCAAACGCACGCGCGTCCCACGGGCCACGGCCTGCGCGAGATGATGCCGCAAACGGTGCGAAGGCAGGAAATACGCTGATGTGATCGCCACCTCCTTGGCGGTGGCCAGATCCCGTCGCAACGCCTCGCGCAATGGATTCCGGCCGAAACCGGGTTTGATGAACAGCGCCTCCACCTCTGGTTCGCCCGCGACACGCTCGTGCTGACGCCGACCGCCTAGTGGAAACTGCCAGCGATGGCCCAAGGCACGCTCCCATTGCCGGTCGAACTCCGTCTCCAGCACCGGCACCACCGGTCCACGAACGCTGACACCGACATCGTGCCACCCTTTAGTGATGCCGTCGCCGCAGTATTCAGGCCCAATATTGCATCCGCCCACAAGCGCCACGCTCCCGTCCACGATCAGCAATTTGCGGTGGTCTCGGAAGGAGAACGACGGCAGGCGAAGTTCGTTGAACCAACGGATCGCTCCACCGGCCGCCACCAAGTCATTGAAGTAGTCCCGCCGCAACATGAACGAGCCAACCGGGTCCAGCAGTAGCCGGACGCGCACTCCGCGCCGGGCCGCCGTTGTGAGGACGTCACGAAACCGCTGGCCGATATCCGAATCGCGAAAGATGAAGGTTTCCATCACGACGGATGCGCCCGCCTCATGAATGGCTTGCAGTTTGGCCTCCAGCAGGCTCTGCCCGGTGCTGTGCCAGGTGAAAATGTGCGATTCGGCCATTGCGGCCCGATTGTCCGCCAAGAGGGCTGTAGCGGCAAATAATTTTTAGGTCAGGAGCAGTTGCGAATTGTGCGGGATGACGCAGCGTAAAGGCGTATCCATGAAAAATCGAAATCATCTCAGCGGTTGGGTGGCCGGTGCTCCCGGCTGCTTCGATCCTGGTATATCGCAGTACGTGGCTCTTGCTGGACGAACTGAAATGGGCCTGCACCACCGCCGGGCTGCCGGGCCTGCTCGCTCCCGGCGTTGTGCGCTGCTTCCTAGCCCTGAGGGCGATTAACGACGACTAATAACATGAAAACCAATCTTCTGCCACTTTGCCTGCTGCTGCTGACGGGCTGCACCACATCCCTTCCTCCGTTGAAGACGGTCGAAAACGTCGACCTCCCTCGCTACATGGGGCCTTGGTATGTCATCGCCTGCATTCCGACTTTCATTGAGACGGAAGCCTACAACGCGATTGAAGATTATCGGCTACGCTCCGACGGTACCATCGACACGGTCTTCACCTTCAATAAGGGCGGCTTCGACGGTCCGGCCAAGCGGTACACTCCCCGCGGTTTCGTCGTCGATCAGGTGAACCGTTCTACTTGGGGGATGCAGTTCATCTGGCCCTTCAAATCCGAATTTCTTATCACTCATTTGAGTCCGGATTACAGTCAGACCGTGATCGGCCGGAACAAGCGGGATTACGTCTGGATCATGGCGCGCAGTCCACAGATCCCCGAGGCAGACTACCAGCGGTTGCTCGAGGTACTGACCGCCCAAGGGTATGACTTGACCAAACTACGGAAGGTCCCCCAGCGCTGGCCGGACAAACCATAGACGAGCCCCGCCACCGCGCGAAAGTCTACTCCTCGGCCTGTTCGGCGATTCTCCGGATGAGACCGCTGAAAATCAGACTGTGGACCGGATAGAGCGCATACCAGTAGAGCAGCCCTGACAGACCCTTCGGTTCGAAAAACGCTGTCTGCGAGAGGAGGGTCCGCCCGTCCGGTTGCGCTATCGCCTGAAATTCGAGCCAAGCTCGGCCGGGCACTTTCATCTCGGCTCGCAACCGGACCCGATGCCCCGGCTCAACGGCCTCCACCCGCCAGAAATCCAGAGCGTCACCCACGCGCAGATTATCCGGGTCGCGCCGGCCCCGCCGCATTCCGACCCCGCCACATAGGCGATCAAAGGTTCCGCGCAATTGCCAGGTCCAGTTCAGATAAAGCCAGCCGCGCGCACCGCCCAGCCCCGCAAAGCTCCGGAACACCGCCTCGGGTCCGGCAACGACCGTCATCTGCCGCCGTTCGATGATCATGCCCTCGCTGCTGATCAGCGCCACGGGCTTCCGCGCGCCCTGACTGGAACTAAGCGCGTCAGTCCAGGCGGTCTCGACGTCACCACTTTCCCACTTCTCAAGGGCGAGGCGCACCGCAGTGGCATAGTCCAGCAGTTTGATCGCGGGAAAAAGTCGGCGGGCGGTTTCATCGTGCACGATTACTTCATTGCCCAATCCTTTGATTAGGGGTCGCGCGATGTTCGCCGGTATCGGTGTGATGAGATGAACCCAGTACGACGACAGCCGAGGTGTCAGCACGGGCACGGCAATCAGCCGCCGTTTCAGTCCCCGGGCCTGCGCGTACCCCGTCATCATCTCGGCGTAGGTGAGAACATCCCGCCCGCCGATCTCGATTATCCGTCCGATACTTTCAGCGCAATCCAGCGTGGACACGAGGTAATCGAGCACGTTGCGAATCGCGATCGGCTGAATGCGGGTGAACACCCAGCGTGGACAGATCATCGCCGGCAAGCGCTCCGTCAGATAACGGATCATCTCGAACGACAAGCTGCCCGAACCGACGATGACCGCCGCTCTAAACTCCGTCACCGGCACGCCCGCTTCGCGCAACGCCGCGCCCGTCTCCTGGCGGGAGCGCAGATGCGCGGATAGCTCCGCCTTCGGATCTCCGAGGCCGCCCAAGTAAATGATCCGCCCAACCCCGGCCTGTTGCGCGGCGGCAGCGCAATTCCGCGCGGCCAGCAGATCTCGTTCCGTGAAATCGGTGCCGCCGCCCAGGCTGTGGATGAGATAGTAGACCACGCCCACGTCGCGCATCGCGTCGCCCAAAGATTCCAGTTGTAGGCCATCGCCCGTAACTATTTCGATCCGGTTCAACCAGGCGCGGCCCTGCAAACGCGACGGATCGCGGACGAGACAACGCACCCGATAACCAGCATCGAGCAGGCGGGGCACCAGCCGCCCGCCGACGTAGCCGGTCGCTCCGGTCACCAGAATCTGTTGTTTTTTCAACATGGCATCAGGGGGTGAAGGGACAGTTCGCGCGGGGAAATTCAGCAGGGTCACAGAAATTCAGAAGGAAGAATTCAGAAGGGGTCACGTGTTGAATGTTGACAAACTGTTTGGTCGGACGGGGTGATGGGAAATGGGTGGGTTGGCGGGGGCGAATTATGGTGGCGGAGCATCAAGGGTAGAATGGGCGGAGTGAAAGCGAGCGGGAAGGTGTTCGCAAGCCTGGGGTGGCGGCGGGGACCGCGTTGTCGCTGCGCTTCAACGCGGCTACTTGGCGGTTCGTCGTAATCATTCTCGTTCTCTTACCCGTAATCTTTCTCGGTTCGGTGTGGCTTCTTTTGAGGATGAGAAGGAGTAGGAGCAGGAGAACGATTCAGAGTGGGACCGGGGAAGTTTTCAAACCGGCCACGGATCGCGGCCGAGGAGTTGGCGGGATAAATTTACGGCGGAGAGAATACCGTCTTCGTACAAACCATAGCGGGTCCAGGTGCCGCAGGAGTACGACGCGGTGGAGCTGCGGGCGGATTGGTTGAGCGCGGGAATTTCGGCTTGGTCGCGGATCGCGCCAAGCGTGAAGAGCGGATGCTCGTAGGAAATGGTTTTGAGGACGCGCCGGGGATCGATGGCTTCGGAACGGTTGATGGAGACGAAATAGTTTTCGCCGTCGGAGACGCCTTGGAGTTTGTTTATCCAATAGATCGTCATCGGGGTCGGGGCGGCCGGAGGCATCGCGGGCGAGGGAGTAATTCCACGCGGACCAGGCGAGCTTGGTGCGCGGCATGACCGAGGCATCGGGGTGGAGCGTGGTGGTGTTGGCCTGATATTGAAATTCGCGGAGGAGTCGGGATTCGTCAACGGTGGGATTGGCGAGGAGGGCGAGCAACTCGTGGCCATGCGCGGCGAGGATCACGCGATCAAAACGTTCGGTCGTGACGTAGGCGCCGTCAGGACGGCGGGTGACGCGAACAACTTTGGTGTTTTGGCGGATGCGATCACGCCACGGTGCGGTGAGCCGGGTGACGTATTCCTGCTCTCCGCCATCAACGGTCCCCCATTGGTGTTGGGTGGTGAGGCCAAGGAAGCCGTGATTGTGGAAGAAACGAGGAGGATGCGTGCGGGGAATTGGAGCATTTTTTCCGGTGGCGTGGACCACACGGCGCTGCCACTCCTGTAACGCCAACCGCGCGCTATTTCTTTCTTGCCGCCGCCCGGGTCCGCGAAAGCGTTGGGCTTGGCCGCACTTTCCATGACACTCCCGATTTCCTCACCCGCTCCGTCCCGCATCCTCATCGTCCGCGATGAAGGCAAACTCCGTCTCCACTGCGTGAATACCGGCAAGCCCGCCGACCAAGCCCTGCTTTGGTCCGTGCCCTCTCCCGCCGGCCGCGACATTCAGCTTGTCGGCGACGACCGCCTCGTCATCGGCACCGGCGATGGTTTTGAGGAACGCAGCACTAAGGACGGCGCTCTGCTCAAGGCGGAAACCCGTTTCCCCGGCACCCTCGCCGCACTCCGTTTGGCCAATGGCGGGACGTTGCTCACCGGACTCGATTGGCAGGACCTGAAGGGCATCGTGCTGGTGGAAGTCACCCCCGGCGGCGACGTGAAACGTCGCATCCACATCCCCGGCTTCGAATACGTGCGCCTCGTCCGCCCCACGCCGCAAGGCACCTGGCTGGTCTCCGCCAACCGCGAATTTTTTGAAGCCGACGACTCCGGTAAAATCCTCTGGCGCTCCCGCGTCGAGGGCAAGGTCACCGACCCGCACGTCTGGAAAGTGCTGCGCCTCGCGAACGGCGAAACCCTCGTGGCTGCCGGCTACGCCGCCACTTTGCAATGGTTTGGCCCCGGCGGCGTCTTCCGTCGCAGCATCACCGGCCCCGCCGAAGTGCAGCCATTTTTCTACTGCGATTTCCGCCTGCTCGCCAATGGCAACATCCTCCTCGCCAACTGGCAGGGTCACGGCGAAAACCTCGGCGCGCAGGGAGTGCAAATCCTGGAATACACGCCCGCCGGGCAACTCGTCTGGCACTGGCGGCAAAACCCCGCCTACATCTCCTCCCTGCAAGCCGTCGTCGCACTCGGCGAGCCAGGCATGGAGTTATAATCCCCCCATCCCCGGAGCCGCAGACATCCTGATCCCGAGGAATGAGAGTGAGCTCAACTCGCCGTGATTCGGAATAGAAGACAATTAACCCGAAGGACGCGGGAACAATCCCGAAGGGGTCACATGTTGAATCTTGACAAATGGGCCGGGCTACCGCGTTCAGAACCTTTCTGATGCTCCAGCAGCTTGGCTTTGCTTCCGGCACCATGTCGGGGCATAAAGCCCCTCTCACATCAAGATCCCTCAGGATTTGATTGATCACGAAATTCAGACGGCTCAAAGGATCGAATAAACCGGTCGGGCTTAGTCCTATGATATTGTCAGTGGCGCAGAATCAAACATCTAAGCCAGACCCCCTTTTTCAGTTCTTTTTCAGCTCACCCTTTTTCAGCTCGGCAAGCAGGCTCCGACAAAAACCTGCTCGTCTCATCTTGAATGCAAATTGGACTAAGTCTTACTCGTGAAACGCGCTGCGGGGGTTACGATTTCTTCCGGCTGTAAACGATCACGTCTCCGAACAGGTTTGGATTGGTGAGGTTATTTTTGATCAGCTTTTGGATCTCATCGCGTTCCTTGGTCTCCTCCGGCACGACTTTGTTGCTGACACCCTTGAGACTGAGTTCCGTCCCGTCGGCCGATAGCTGCCAAGTGTAGTAGGCGTATTTGCGGTCATCACTCCCGGGTCGAAGATTCTGCACACTGAGAAAGGCGGTGTCGGCGACATCCGAGTGAAAGACGCGGTAGATATCGCCGTCCATGGCGACAACGTAGGTGAACTCGTCCCACCGGCGCACGTTCAGGTGTTCGACCTTCTGTTCATCTTTGTCGAACGACGCCCAGTTGCCGAGCAGTTGCTCATTGATTTTACGGGTGGGCTGGGCGGTGAGTGAAAATTCGTAGTTGCACCCACCAACTAATAGACAGCCGGCGATAATGAGCCAGACGATGCCGAGTTTCGTTTTCATGGTGAAAAATCGTACTATGAAAGACCCGGAAAGCAATGAGCCCTCTCTCAAGGAAGGACCAATTGTTTTTTCCGTGGGGGATGGAGTCGTGTCAACGGCTCATGATCATTGGACTTATCAAGTAGGGGTCGTTGCCCTCAACGGCCTTGCAGAATACAAGGCTGCGTCATTGGCGGTTGAGGGCAACCGCCACTACCGTTCAGGTCCGGCAAAGTCTAAAAAACCACAAACGATGGTATCATCCAGTGCGGGGCCACGAATAAGCCCAGGAACGGTCAGGAGGACGTATCCGAGGTTTTGTCCGACGAGATCAATGATGCTCATGGGTAAAGTGGGGTGGGCGGGTGTTTTTCGTAGGGCCGTTCCTTGTGGGCGTGCCGAGTATGGGCGGTCCGGCCACAAGGGCCGACCCTGCAAAATTCAACTGATTGGGAAGAGATGAAGCATCTGGCTTAATCGCGAGGGTGGAAGTTCGCGTTAAGCAGCAGTGGCGTTTGCCAGCGTGGGCATCGGGCAGTCGAGGGTCGCGGTGAGGGCGCGGAAGAGTTCGCCTTCTTCAAGGGTGATGGAGTTGTCGGTGGTGATGACGTGCCCGGCGGCGTGGAGCAGGCATTTTTTTATGGGCAGGGAGCTGACCATGAGTTTGTCGAGCGCGGCGTCGAGTTGCTCGAGTCCGCACTCGGCGGCGGCGAGCAGAGTGAGTTGGGTGGCGATCACGGGCAATTGGGCGGCGCCGGCGAGAAAGGCGGAGGCGGCCTGGGCCTCGCCGCCGACGCGGGCGAGAGCGGAAAGCAGGATGGATATTTCACGATGCACGGCGTCGAAGGAATCGAATTGCACGCGTTGCGACGGAGTCTGCGCGAGCTGGAGTTGATGCAGGAGCATTTTTTGCAACGCATACTCGTAGGGCGTCACACGATTGTCGGCATGGACGAGTTCGTCGAGCGTGGTGGCGAAGCGGTCGAGCGCGGTGGGTTCGAGCTGGCGCAGAGCGGGCAAGGCGAGTTGGAGGAGCGGCAGGCGCGCAGCGGGATCGAGTACACTGAGAGAGGGACGAAGCAACTTCACGGCGGTGGCGATGGCGGGGCTGGCGTGTTTTTCGACGAGGAGTTGTTGGGCGTCGCGGGCGGATTTGTCACCGTTCAAGAGCAGACCGCAGACGAGGGCTTGCGCGGAGTTGGCGTCGCGCGTGGAATCGCGGAGCAACGTGGAAATGGAGGCGAGCAACGCCTGTGCGTGGCGGAAGTGCGAATCGGTGAGCGAGCCGATGTCGGCTACGGCGGAGCTGGGGGTGAACTTGAGGCGGGTTTGCGGCAGAGGCGGCGGCAGATCGGCGGGCGCTTCGAGGATGCGTTGGAGGGTTTCCTGCGCGGCGTAGCGCTGGCCGCCGCTGAAGCCGGCGCTGGCAAAGGTTTCGCGTTCGACGTCGACGGCCTCGGGCACAGCGAACATCTGGCCGTCCCACGTGGGCTCGACGGCCTTGATGCGTTCGTCGAGTGGAGGGTGAGTTGCCCAGAGTCCGCCGAAGTTGGATTTGAAAGCTTGGGCGTAGAAAAAATGGCCGATCTCACCTGCATGGGAATTGATCATAGAACTGCCGAGGGCGTAGCCGCCGATTTTTTTCAAGGACCCGGAAATGCTGGAGGGATTGCGGGTGAACTGGACGGCGGAGGCATCGGCGAGGAATTCGCGCTGGCGGGAAACAGCGGCTTGGATCATACGGCCAAAAAAGTAGCCGACGTAGCCGATGATCATCAGGGCGACGCCGATGCCGAGCAGAAAGGCGACGCTGTTGTCTTTCTTCCCGCCGCGCACGCGACCGCGGCCGACGGAGCGAAGGAGGCCGCGCCCGATCAGGCCGATGACGAGGATGCCGAACACGATCGCGGTGATGCGGACGTTGAGCCGCATGTCGCCGTTGAGGATGTGGCTGAACTCGTGGCCGATGACGCCTTGGAGTTCGTCGCGCGTGAGTTTGTCGAGCGTGCCGCGCGTGACGGCGACGGCGGCGTCGCTCGTGTTGAGGCCGGCGGCGAAGGCGTTGAGGCCCGGTTCCTCGTCGAGGAGGTAGACGGTGGGCATGGGAATACCGGAGGCGATGGACATTTCCTCGATGACGTTGAGGAGGCGGCGTTCGCGCAGGTCGGTGGTTCGCAAATCAACCGCGCGGCCGCCGACCATTTCGGCGATCGCACTGCCACCGGCGCGCATTTGCGACCATTTGTAGAGCGAGGCGAGGGCGATGACGCCGGCGGTGCCGCCCGCGATCCAGGCAAACAGCTCGGGATTCCACCAGAGGCGCGGTTGGGCGTAGTCCGACCAGAAGCCGGGTGAAGAGTTGGGTTCATACCGATTGAAGGGCCGATTGGACGGCCGGTTGGAATAGTCGCGAGCGTTGAGCGCGAGCATCGAGCCGAGGTAAGCCACGAGCACGGTGCCGAGAACGGCGAGCCCGAATAGAAAGACGAGCCGCTTTGTGCGGCTGCGGGCGCGTTCCTGGGCTTCGAAGAAATCCATGGGCGGGGGCGGTTCAGGGAGCGGAGCGTTCGGCGCTCGGGGCGAGGGCGAGGGCGCGGTCGAGAATCATGATTTTTTGCCAGATTTTGCGGGAGAGGCCGGAGGTGAGATCCTCGACATCGTTTACGGCGGAGAGAGTGACCTCGTCGTCGAAATGTTGGACGTAGATCGCAGCGATCTTGCTGCAGACGGCGAGAAGTTCGGAGCAGTAGTCGAGGTAGCGCTCGAGTTCGAGCGCGGTGAGCGGTGGTTTGCTGGAGGAGGCGGGCGTCGGATGGGATTGCAGGACGCGATACGGATCCTTCGTGAGCTGGTGCATGTCGATGATGTGCGTGATCGACCGCAAAACATGGGTGGCTTTCTGGGCGCGGGAGCGCTTGATGCGGGTTTCCATGCGCAGGAGAAAGAAGATGGCCACGCCGAGGAGGACGGTTTCGTTGATCGCGGCGTCGGCGCCTTGCAGGAGTTCGTAGAGGGAGGAAGGAGCGAAATTCGCGTGGAGCGTTTGATATACCGTCATCGCCGCAGTGCCGACGACGAGCAGCAGCAAGGCAATGCCCAGGCCGGCCAGCACGCGCATGAGCCATTGCGGTTTCGCGAGCCACTGGGAGAGGGCGGCCGCTTCATCGGCCACTGCGGTAAGTTCGGTGGCAACGCGGCTGAGACCTGACTCAGGAAAACGCGCCGTGATGCGCCGTTGAAGAGTCCCGGCGGTTTCGACGACGCGCGCGGGATCGAGGCTGCGGTACATGGTGGTGAGGTGGGGTGAGGATCTTTAGCCAGAATGATGCCGTGGGTGGGCGTCGGTTTCCATACCGACGCTGGTGCACAGACCATGGCTTGGGCGGACGTTTATCGCCGATGTGGAAATCGGCGACGACCTTTCGGTGCCCGTCTTATGCAGGATCGGAGGTTGCGATTGCATCCGACGTCCTCAGACAAATTTCACCTTCGGGGCTTCGCGTTCGGTGGCGTTTTCGATTTGGAAGAGTTGGGCTTCGGCGAAGTTGAACATGCCGGCGATCAGATTGGTCGGGAAACATTCGCGCGACGTGTTGAAAATCATGACGGCGTCGTTGTAGGCTTGGCGGGCGAAGGAGATTTTGTTTTCCGTGGAGGTCATCTCCTCGGTGAGCTGCATCATGTTCTGGTTGGCCTTGAGCTCGGGATATTGCTCGGAGACGACCATGAGGCGGGAGAGCGCGCCGCCCAGACCGGATTCGGCGGAGAGGAGGCTTTTCATGGCGGCGGGATCGGCGGGATTGGCGGCGGCGGCCTTCGAGGCGGCGAAGGCGGTGTTGCGGGCGGCGATGACGGCTTCAAGCGTCTCGCGCTCGTGTTTCAGGTAGCCTTTGGCGACCTCGACGAGATTCGGGATGAGATCGTAGCGGCGTTTCAATTGGACGTCGATTTGGGCGAAGGCGTTTTTGAAACGATTGCGGAGGGTGACGAGGCTGTTGTAGGCGTTGACGACCATCACGGTGGTGACGAGGGCGATAGCGGCGATGATAATAAGAATGATTAAGGCGATGCTCATGAGAGAAGGGGTTGAACGAAACGTCGGCATCATTGTCGGATCAGGGGAACATGGGCGAGAAGTTTTCCATTACACGGCCCGGGAATTTTTTGAATCCGGCGGCGCATGCTCGATATTCAGACTGAGGAGCCCTGGGGGATGTGGAGCCCTCGCGGCGTAACGCAGTCTGCGCCGCTCGCGGCGTAACGCGGCCTGCTCCGCGCCGGGGGCGGCGCGGCTCCCGTTTGGCGGCGCGGCTCCCGTTCTGTCGAAATAAAAACGCAGTTGCCGACCGGTATCGCGTCGGGCTTGCCACGTTGGGGGCAGGTCATCACGATGCGCGCGTTGATGAAGAAGTTTTTCCGTCCCCTGATTTTCCTTTCATTGCTGTCGGCTGTTGCGCGCGCGCAAATTCCCAGTCCGTTCACGACCGAGCGCGCGGTGGCGGCGACGGTGCCCGGTGGTGGGATGGTGGCGGAGAGTCGCGCGAACGAGGCGCTGCAAGCAGGGTTTCCCGCGACGGCGGTGATCGGCTACCGGGAAATACTGGCATCGCCATTTTTGCTGGGGGGGGCGAAGCAGCGGGTGACGCTGGCGCTGGTCTCGGCGCTGATGGATGCGGGCGAAATCGTGACGGCGGAAAAAGTGCTGCAGGATTATGACGGGCCGAAAAACGCGACGTATCATTTGCGCGCCGGCCTGCTGGCGGCGAATGCCCGGCGTTGGGCGCAGGCGAAGGGCGCACTGAATGCGAGCAAGCTCGATGAGCTGGCGCCGGTGGATCGGGGGTGGTGGCATTTTTTGCAGGCAACTTTGGCGGATGCGGATAATGATCTGGAGCGGCGCAACAAGGCTTACGAGGAAGCGGCGAAGGTCGCGGTATCGGAGTTGCAACGGCTGCGCTTTGTTTTGGGGCAGGAGCAGGCGCGCTTGCGGGTCGAACCGCCGAACGAGGCCCAGTTGGCGACGTATCGCCTCAACATGGAGCGTTTGCAGGGCACGCGCAGCGGTTACGATTACACGCGGGTTTATGCGGCGGCGCTGAGTATGCTGGGACGGAAGACCGAGGCGCTGGCGGTGTTGCAACGGCAACTTGCCTTGCTGCCCAGTACGGAGCGAAACAGTTCCGACCAACTCAATTTGTTTATTGGTTTGATCGCGGGCGCGGGGAGCGAGGATGGGTGGCGAGCCTTGTTCGAGATCTTGAACAAGAGTCAGCAGCCGGAAATCCAGCGGGTGGCTTTATTGCTGATCAAGCAGGCGGCGAAGACGGGGCCGGAGCATGAACGCCTGCGGAATAATCTGACGCTCCTGATCAGTGCTCCGGTGCTCCATCCGATAATCGAGGATTTGTTGCTGGCCCGAGCGCAGGCCGCATTGGCCGACCGGATGTATAATCAAGCGGAGCAAGACGCGCGGATCTTGCTGGAACGTTATCCGGGCTCACCACTCAAACCGGCGGCGCTGGGGGTGCGGTTGTCAGTCGCGTGGGAATTAAAGCGCTACCGCGATGCGGCGGTTGTGAGCGCGCAATTGCGCATCGTTCTCCCGGAGGGCCGCGAACGCAGCGAATTGGGCGGGTTGCTGGCCGAGGCGTTTTTCCTCGCGGGTGATTACCAGAACGCGGCGGATGCTTACGATGCGGCGCTGCGGGAAGTGCCCGAAGGCAAGCCGGCGGGAGAATTGATTTTTCAACGGGTGTTGTCCGATATCAAAGCGGAGCGACTGGAGGAGGCCGCCAAATTACTCGACAAGATGGCGGGCCAACCGGCCTTTGATACGATCAGCCGCTGGCAGGCGGAGTGGAATCTGGTGAAGGAGATGCAGGTGCGGCAGCAGGCGGTGGCGGCGCAGGCGCGAGTGGAAAAACTTTTGCAGCAAAGCGCGCAGGGCGTGACGGCTGAATTGCGGATCCGCTTGCTGTGGTTGCGGGCCAAGCTGTCCTATGACACCCGTAAGTATGAATCGGCGGTCACCCAGGTGGACGAATTGGTGCAAGAGCTGACGGGGAAAAAAATCGAAGAGTCCTTGCGGGCGGAGGTGGCGAGTACCGCTTTGTTGGTGAAGGCCCAAGCGATGCTGGAACTGGCGCAGGATGAGGCGGCGGGGGTGTTGCTTGAAAAACTGCGCGTCGATTACAAGAGCACCAAGGCGGCTGTGTACTCTTATATAGTACAAGCCTCGCGGCTTTCGACCAAGGGCGAGACCGTCAAGGCGCAGCAACTGTTGATCAAACTGGCGGATGAACATCCGGAGAGTGAATATGCGCCGCTTGCACTCTACGAAGCGGCGTTGAATGCCGAGCGCCGGGGTTTGGATAGTGCGTTGACCGAGGCGTACGGAAAACTGCTGGAGCGGCTCATTCAGAAATATCCCAAGGACGAACTCGTGTTCTACGCGCGGCTGAAGCAGGGCGATCTCATGCGCAAGCTGAATGACTTCGGGACCGCGCGGCAGGTGTACGAGGATTTGATCAATCGCAACGGGCAGCATCCCGATGTGTTGCTCGCGCAGATCGGATTGGCCGACAGTTTATTTGCCCAAGGTGGCAGCGTGGTGAATGCCGAGAGTGCGGCGGCGATCTACGAACGCTTGCGGGATTTGCCCTTGCCTTCGGCTTACGTGGATCTGCGGGTCGAAGCCGGTTACAAGTGGGGCTATGGTCTGGCGAAGCGGCGGTCGCAGGAAAAATCGGCGGGCGACGCGGCGAAAACCGAAAAAGCGATCACGGTCTGGTGGTCGGTGGTGAAGGATTTTCTGCTCGATCCGGTGCAGGCGGCAACGCTGGGGGCGAAGGGCCGCTACTGGATGGCGCGTTGTTTGCTCGAGCTCGGGCAGGCGCATGAGGAAGCCGGTCGGTTCGATGAAGCGCAGCAGGCCTATAAATTGATTATCGAGCAGCATTTGGGGGGAGCCGCCACGGTGCAGGAAAAGCTGGCGCGTTTCCGGGTGACGGAGGGAGCGAAGCCATGAGAAAAATCAACCAGCGGGGCTTTTCACCTTGGGTCATCGTGGTATTCGACGTGGCCCGGATATTTACCAGCCGTGGTTTGGGTGTTCGCACCGTCGTCGGTGGCGCGCTACGAGGCGAGCTCGCAACCTACGAGCAACGTGGCACGTGGCGCGTCGCGAGGCGAGCTCGCAACCTACGCGGCACGTGGCACGTGGCGAGACGAGCGCGCCATCTACGGATTCAACTTAAGCGCGGGGTTGTCGGGATTTTAGATTGCGGTTTACGCGCTCAGACGGAGGCGCATGATGGGCGACAATTTTTATGACTACTTTCAGTTATGCTTTATTTGCCAAAGGTGGCCCCGTGATGTGGCTGTTGGTGATCGTGGGCCTGATCGCGCTGGCGATTTTTATCGAGCGAGCGCTGTTCCTGCACCGCGGGCAGATCAGTTCAACGGAGTTTCTGAACGGCATTAAAAATCTGCTGCAGAAGGACCGGCTCATGGAGGCCTTGACGGTGTGCGAAGAAACTCCCGGTCCCGTGGCGGCGATCGTGAAAGCGGGCTTGCGGCACGCGACGGATGACGAGCCGGCGATGCGTTTCGCGATTCAGGAGGCGGCCTTGGTGGAGTTGCCTGTCCTGGAACGGCGCATCAGTTCGCTCGCGGCGATCGCGCAGATCGCGCCGTTGCTCGGATTGCTCGGCGCGCTGCTCGGCATGATCAAAACATTTTGGATGTTTAACCAAGGCGGCAACTATGCGACGCCGGTGGTGCTGGCGGGCGGGATGTGGGAGGCGTTGCTGACGGCGGCGGCGGGGCTGGCCATCGCGATCCCGGCGCATCTGGGGCGGCACTTTCTCAGCGGACGGGTGCGCGCGCTCGTGCATGACATGGAGTGGGTGAGCAATGAATTGATGCGTTACCTGCTGCGGGAATACGGAAAAAATCAAAAGTCCCCGGACGCGACGGAGAAAAATCCATGATCACGCATCCGCTCGATCTGGAATCCAAGCTGAGTGCGGTGCCGCGCGATCTGGACATGATGTTCTGGGTGAATGTCGGGGTGGTCATGTTGTTTTTCAGTCTGCTGGGTTCGCGCTTTGTGCTGGCGCCGGGGTTGCCGGTGCAGCTGGGCAATCTGATTTTGCCGGTGAGTAAATCCACGACGCAGAGTGCGGCTTCGGTGGTGATTAGTTACCGCCGGGATAATATGGTGATTTTTGAAGGGGGGATTTTTGATCTGCAGGATTTGCGTCCACGGATTCAGCAATATGGCAAGGATCACCCTGGTTCAGTGATGCTGGTGCGTTATGATAAAGCGGTGTCGATGCAGGGCTTCGTGGACTTATGTGACTTGGCCCGGGCGGCGGGGTTGAGCGTGCTGGTCGCGGCTGAGCCACAGGTGGCGGAGGAGTCGGGTTTGATCAAGCCGTTGCGATAACTGCGGAACATGAAGATCGCTGGCATCCAAATTAGGCGTCGGTTTTTCGTCAGCGTGGGGCTGGTGATTACCGTGACGGGCGCTTGGTTTTTTTGGAGCCGTTCAAAGCACCCGCAAGTCACGGCGGACATCGGGGGACAAACCGGACCCTTTGTCCGAGTCGTTGGGGCAGGGCAGGGCGTGAGCGATCGAGTGATGGAAGAACGCGCAGAGTTTTTCGATCCCACTCCACTGTTTTTGCCGACAAATCGAAATTTTCAACAACGGGAATTGCCAGCTTGGGTCGTGAAGCAGCCGGGACAGGTGTTTCGTGATTTTGAATCCAAGCTAAACTTTGCGGAGAGTGCGCTCCCGGATTACGGCGCAACGGATGAGGCGAACAGCAACAGCATATCGGAGGTTCTGGAGCGGGGCAACGTGGCCCCATTCGCCGGCTTCGGAGCGAGTGATCGTGCCAGCCAGCCGCTAATCCAGCGCGATGGATTTATTGAAGTTAAATCGTTGAAATACGGGGTGTTGGCTTCATCAGAAGCGTTGAAAAATCTTAACTTAGGCCTGATCGATTATGCCCCGGTGGAATTTTTGGTCGCGGTGGCCAGTGCTGGATTGATCGGTGATCCGGTGATGATCACCACGTCCGGCAACGACGAAATCGACGGGAAATTGAGGGATTATCTAGTGAATAGCTATCGAATCGGAGAGCGTCTTGCGCCTGGACGCTACGTGGTTCGGATCGGACCGTAGATTTTTTTAAAAAGAGTAAGAATCTAGTTGACGGTCCTTTTTTTGAATCATTGCCTCTTCGTTCTCTTTGTTTTTTGCCTTAACTTCAGTCTGCCCAGATAGCTCAGTTGGCAGAGCACGTCCTTGGTAAGGACGAGGTCACGAGTTCGAATCTCGTTCTGGGCTCCAGGCACGTCGGCCGACTCCACCGACGTTAATCAAAGTCAACCACTTCAATACAAATCCAAAACACAACTCCACATGGCTAAAGCAACATTCGAACGCAAAAAACCGCACGTCAACGTTGGCACGATCGGCCACATCGATCACGGTAAAACGACCACAACCGCCTCAATTCTCGCGGTTCAGGCCCGCAAAGGCCTCGCTGAAGTCAAGACCTATGCTGACATCGCCAAGGGCGGTACCGTGCGTGACGCCACCAAGACCGTGACCATCGCGGTCGCCCACGTGGAATATGAGTCAGACAAGCGCCACTATGCGCACGTCGACTGCCCCGGCCACGCCGATTTCATCAAGAACATGATCACCGGTGCCGCCCAGATGGACGGTGCGATCCTCGTGGTCTCCGCCGCTGACGGCCCAATGCCGCAGACAAAGGAGCACGTGCTGCTCGCCCGCCAAGTTGGCGTGCCAAAGATCGTAGTTTTCCTGAACAAGGTCGACCTGATCGATGATCCAGATCTCCTCGAGCTCGTTGAAGAAGAAATTCGTGACTTGCTCACCAAGTATCAATTCGACGGTAAGAACGCCAAGATCATCCGTGGCTCCGCCACTGCCGCCCTAGAAGGCACCCCTGCAGGTAATGCCGCCATTCAGGCACTGATGGAAGCGATCGATAGCGAGATCGAAGAGCCCGTTCGTGAACTCGATAAGCCTTTCCTGATGTCCGTTGAAGACGTGTTTTCGATCACGGGTCGTGGCACTGTCGCCACTGGTCGTATCGAGCGCGGTATCTGCAAGCTCAACGACAACGTTGAAATCGTCGGTCTTAAGGACACCGTTGCCACCGTCGTTACCGGTATCGAAATGTTCCGCAAGCTCCTCGACCAAGGTCAGGCTGGCGACAACGTCGGTATTCTTCTCCGTGGTATCGACAAGGAAGGCATCCAGCGCGGTCAGGTTATCGCCGCCCAGAAGTCGATTAAACCGCACAAGAAGGCCAAGGCCGAAATCTACGTTCTCTCCAAGGACGAGGGTGGCCGCCATACGCCGTTCTTCGACGGTTATCGCCCGCAATTCTTCTTCCGCACCACCGACGTGACCGGCGTCGCCCATCTGCCGAAAGGCGTCGAGATGGTCATGCCTGGTGACAACATTGGCGTCGAAATCGATCTCATCGCGCCTATCGCCATGGAGAAGCTGCAACGCTTCGCCATTCGTGAAGGTGGCCGCACCATCGGTGCCGGCCGCGTGACCGAGATCCTCGAATAAGCGACCAACAACCTTCAGACTCACGCGCCGGGGTCCCTTTTCAGGGCTCCGGCTGCGTCGTCTAAAAGAAATTATCACAGGGGTGTAGCTCAATTGGTAGAGTAGCGGTCTCCAAAACCGTTGGTTGGGGGTTCGATTCCCTCCGCCCCTGCCACCATTCACCGCCCGACCTACGCAAACATCATGGCAAATCCATTCCGCAGTGCTCGTATTTTTTTCGGCGAACTCTTCGCCGAGTTGCAGAAAGCCAGTTGGCCAACACGCGAGGAGCTCAAAGATTCCACGATCGTCGTGATCGTCGCCTGCTTGCTCCTCGGCGCGTTCACCAGCATCAGCGATTTTGCCCTCTATAACTTTGTCGATGCGGTGACCCAACTGGTCAGCCGCTAAGCCGAACCTTTCCGACGATGTCTTCGACTTCCACCCCGACCGCCCAGTGGTTCGCCCTGCACACCCTCTCCGGCCAGGAGAACAAGGTGAAAACTTACTTGGAGCGCTTCAAGAAGGCTGAGGAGCTCGATGATTACATCTTCGAAGTTCTGCTGCCCACCGAGACGGTTTCCGAAGTAAAGGCCGGCAAAAAATCCACGAAGGTCCGCAAACTTTATCCGGGTTATGTCTTCATTAACATGAAGCTCTACGACGAGGAAAAGAAGGTCATCATCAAGCCGTTTTATTTCGTCAAAGATGCCTCGGGTGTTATCGGTTTCGTTGGCGGCGAACATCCCGCTTCGCTCCGGCAGACGGAAGTTGACGAGATCAAGGCCCGCATCGAAGCAGCCACCGGCAAGGAAGTGCCCAAGGTTTCCTTTGAAGTCGGTGAAGAGCTCAAGATCACCGATGGCGCTTTCGCCAATCTGACCGGCCGCGTCGACGAGATCGATCCCGCCCGCGGCAAGCTCAAGATTTCGGTTTCCATTTTCGGTCGGTTTACGCCCGTCGAACTCGAATACTGGCAGGTCCAGCGCGCCTCTGAAAGCTGATCCGCCGCCCACCACCAACCAGTCCTCAAAAAACACTCACCATGGCCAAAAAAATTCAAGGCTACGTTCGTCTCCAACTCCCAGCGGGTGCTGCTAATCCAGCACCTCCGGTCGGTCCAGCTCTTGGCGCCCAAGGCGTCAACATCATGGGCTTCTGCAAGGAGTTTAATGCGAAAACCAAAGACCAGAACGGAATGATTATTCCGGTCGTGATCACGGTTTATTCCGATAAATCCTTCACGTTCATCTGCAAATCGCCACCCGCGGCCGTCTTGCTCAAGAAAGCCGCCGGCATCGCTTCCGGATCGGCCAAGCCTAACTCCGACAAGGTCGGCAAGGTCACGAAGAAGCAGATCATCGAGATCATCAAACTCAAGAAGGCGGACCTCAACGCCAACAGCGAAGAAGCCGCCATCCGCATGATCGCCGGCACCGCCCGCAACATGGGCATCGAAGTCATCGACTGATTTTTCCCTCAACCACAACCGCTCACCGCGGGAGTCCCACCCGGGACGTTCGCACCGCAAGGAGTTAATAATGGAACATAGCAAACGATACCGCAGCGCCGTTCAAGTCGCTGATCTCACCAAGGACTACGCGCTCATTGAAGCCGTCGAAATCCTTACGAAATTCCCGAAGGCTAAATTCGATGAAACCATCGAATTGTCTCTGCGCCTCGGCGTCGATCCTTCTCAAGGCGACCAAATGGTTCGCGGCACCACGCCGTTGCCCAATGGTTCCGGCAAGAAGATCCGCGTGCTCGTCTTCACGGACGACGCTGCGAAAGCGCTCGCCGCTGGGGCCGACCATGCCGGTTTGACCGACATCATGGCCAAGATCAACGAGGGCTGGCTCGACTTCGATGTCGCCATCTCGACCGTCGATGCCATGAAGCAAGTTCGTACTCTGGCTCGCGTACTCGGACCGAAAGGTCTCATGCCGAATCCCAAGTCCGGCACCGTGACCGACGATGTCGCCGCCGGCATCAAGGCTGTTAAGGCCGGTCGCGTGGAATTCAAGATGGACAAGACCGCCAACATCGGCGTCGGCATCGGCAAACGTTCGTTCACCGCGGCGCAGATCGCGGAAAACGCCACCGCCGTCCTCGACGCGGTCGCGAAAGCCAAGCCCGCTTCCTTCAAGGGGCATTATTTCAGGACCGCTGTTATCTCCTGTTCGATGAGCCCCGGCGTTAAACTCGCCGCCGCCGAACTCAACAAAATCTAACCCGGAACACCTGTACCATGAGAGCCGAAAAGAAATATTTGATCGACGAGGTCACCGGGCATCTGAAGAAGTCCGACTACGTTATCCTGACCAATTTCACCAAGCTGACTGTGGCTGATGCCGCAGAACTGCGCAGACGTCTCGCGCCTGAAAAGGCCGAGTTTCACGTGGTGAAGAACAGCTCGTTCCGCGTCGCGGCCAAGGCCTTTGGCCTGCCCGAAGTGGACAAGAGCCTGAGCGGTCAGACTGCGGTCGTCGTGGGCGGAAAAAATCCCGCCGGCGTCGCCAAGGTCCTGAAGCAATACATCAAGGAAAAGCAAAAGTTGGAAGTGAAGGTCGGTATGCTGGAAAAGAAAGTATTCAGCGCCGCCGAACTCGACAAATTAGCCGAGCTGCCCTCGTTCGAGGTGTTGCGTTCGATGTTCCTGGGCCTGCTCACCATGCAAGGCGCCGCCTTCGTGCGCGTCCTCGACGCCAAGATCAAGAAGGAGCAGCCCGCTGCTCCGGCCGCTTAATCCCACACTGCAACAATTACATTTTTCCGGCGCGAGCCGGAGAGCAAACATCCAAGGAGGCCGCTAGGAGATACGTCTCTTAAACGCGTTTCATTTTTCGAAACCGCTAGCTGCTTCAGGAAAAAAATAACATGAGCAACATCACAGACGAACAGGGCATCGAATGGCTGAACGGTAAGACCATTCTTCAACTGGCCGAATTGGTCAAAACTCTCGAAGGTAAGTGGGGCGTTTCCGCCGCTGCTGCCGTCGCCGCCGGTCCCGCTGCCGCTGCTGGTCCCGTGGTCGCCGCTGAAGAGCAGACCGAGTTCACCGTCATGCTTCTCGAAGCCGGGGCCAACAAGATCGGCGTCATCAAAGAAGTCCGCGCCATCACTGGCCTGGGTCTCAAGGAAGCCAAAGACCTCGTCGAAGGCGCTCCGAAAGCGGTCAAGGAAGGCGTCAACAAAGCCGACTCCGAGGACATCAAGAAGAAGCTCGAAGCCGCTGGTGCCAAAGTTCAGGTCAAATAACCCGCGTTTGGCCCTGACCAACGCCTACAGTTCCACTTCCCGGGGTCAGGCCGCGTGCAAACACGGCTTGGCCTTCGGCTTTAATTTTGTTCTTTCCCGGCGCGACGAGATTTCCTTCTCGCTGTGCTTTTCTGCCAGTTTCGTCGCCCTCGCTGGCGCGAACTGACTCTGCTCCTTTTTTCACACCTAATCGGAAGATCCCATGGCCGACCGCACACAACATCACGAACGCGCTAACTTTGGCAAACTGCGCGAAGTAATTCCTCCACCGGACCTCATTGAGCTGCAGATCAGCTCATACCTCGAATATCTCCAGAAAGATACGCCCGAGAAGCAGCGCAAGCCAGTCGGGCTTGAGGCCGTATTCCGTGAAGTGTTTCCGATCAACTCGTATGACGAGCGTCTGACCCTCGAGTACGTCTCCTACACGATCGGCGAGCCGAAGAGCTCCGAGATCGAGTGCCTGCGCGAAGGCACGACTTACGCCGTTCCGCTCTACGTGAAGCTCCGCTTGCGCGAAGAAGACTTCATCAAGGACGAGGAAATTTTCATGGGCGACATCCCCATGGTGACCGAACGCGGCTCCTTCATCATCAACGGTGCCGAGCGCGTGGTCGTTTCCCAGCTTCATCGTTCGCCCGGAATCTGTTTCGAGGTTGCCACACATCCGAACGGCAAACTCCTGCACTCTTTCCGCGTCATTCCTGACCGCGGTACCTGGCTCGAAGTACAGTTCGACAATAACGATCTGCTCTACGTCTATCTCGACCGCCGCCGCCGCCGCCGGAAATTCCTCATCACCACGCTGCTTCGCTCCATCGGTTTCAGCAACGATTTGGATATCCTGAATCTTTTCTACGACGTCCAGGAACTCAAAGTTTCCAAGGCGCTCGATCTCGAGAATGTTTCGACCCTCGTCCTCGTCGAAGACGTCATCGATGCCCAGAAGGGCGTCGTGCTGGCCCGCGCTTTCGAGCCGTTGACCAAGCAGATCGTCCGCACGTTCGAGAAGCACGACATCAAGTCGATGCGTCTGATCGACACCACCGCCGACGAAGGCGCCATCATCCGCGCGCTCAAGAAAGATCCGACCCGCAACGAAGAGGAAGCGCTCAAGGAAGTTTACAAGAAGCTGCGTCCGGGCGAGCCACCCACGACCGCCAACGCCAAGGCCCTTCTCAAGCGCCTGTTTTTCGATCCGAAGCGCTATGATCTCGGTCGCGTCGGTCGCTACAAGATCAACCAGAAACTCGATCTTAAGACCGATCTCGAAATGCGCATTCTCGAGGCCGCTGACATCGTCGCCGCCACGAAGTATCTTGTCCGCCTGAAGAAGAACGACGGTATCGTCGACGATATCGATCACTTGGGTTCCCGTCGCGTCCGTACGGTCGGCGAGCTGCTCGCCAACCAATGCCGCGTTGGTCTCAGCCGCACCGAGCGTCTCGTCCGCGAGCGCATGACCCTTTATGACCAGAGCGTCGACTCGATCACTCCGCAGAAGCTGATTAATCCGAAAGCTCTGACGACCGTGATCCGCGATTTCTTCGCGCGCAGCCAGCTCTCGCAGTTCATGGATCAGATCAATCCGCTCGCCGAGCTCACGCACAAACGCCGTTTGTCCGCACTCGGGCCAGGAGGTTTGAACCGCGAACGCGCCGGCTTCGAAGTGCGCGACGTGCATCCTTCCCATTACGGCCGCATCTGCCCGATCGAGACGCCGGAAGGTCCGAACATCGGTCTGATCAACTCGCTCGCCACTTACGCCCGCGTTAACGAATTCGGTTTCATCGAATCTCCTTACCGTATCGTCGAGAAAGGCCGCGTGAGTGACAAAGTTGTTTATCTCACCGCCGACCAAGAAGAGGGCAAGACCATCGCGCAGGCGAATTCCGAGTTGGATGAGAAGGGTCACTACGTCGGCAAGGTCACCGCTCGTAACTCCGGTAACTTCCTTGAAGTCACGGCCGACGAGGTTGACTTGATGGACGTCTCACCGAAGCAGGTCGTCTCCGTGGCCGCCGGTTTGATTCCGTTCCTCGAGCATGACGACGCGAATCGCGCGCTCATGGGCTCGAACATGCAACGCCAAGGCGTGCCACTCCTCCAAACTGAATCGCCGTTCGTCGGCACCGGTTTGGAAGGCCGGCTCGCCAGTGACTCGAAGACCGTCGTGGTCGCCGAGGAAGCTGGTATCGTCGCCTCCGTAGACGCGAAACGCATCATCATCACCAAAGACGGTGAACTGCCGCGCACCCCGAAGCATGATCCGAAAAATCACATGTACTATTACGAGCTGCGTAAATTCATGCGCTCGAATGCCGGTACTTGCTTCAATCAACGTCCGATCGTCAAGAAGGGCCAGAAGGTCAAGAAGGGCGAATGCATCGCGGATGGTCCCTCGACCGATCACGGCGAGCTCGCGCTCGGCCGTAACATCCTTGTCGCGTTCATGCCTTGGAATGGGTACAACTTCGAGGACGCTATCCTCATCTCCGAGAAAGTGCTGAAGGAGGATATTTTTACCTCCATCCATATTCAAGAATTCGAAGTCACCGCTCGCGATACCAAGCTCGGGCCGGAAGAAATCACGCGCGACATCCCGAACATCGGTGAAGAAGCGCTGAAGAATCTCGATCACAACGGCGTCATCCGCATCGGTGCCGAGGTGAAGCCTGGCGATATTCTCGTCGGTAAGATCACCCCGAAGTCTGAAACCGAACTGGCTCCAGAGGAAAAACTCCTCCGCGCCATCTTCGGCGAAAAGGCCGCGGACGTGAAGGACACTTCCCTCATCGTGCCCTCCGGCGTGACCGGCATGATCATGGACGTAAAGATCAATACTTCCCGGCTCGATGCCGAGCGCGACCGCCTGTCGCCTTCTGATCGCCGCCGTCAGGTGAAGCAAATCCAGGAAGACTACAAGACGCAGATGGACAAACTGCGCGAGCAGCTGACCGAAGCGCTCTCCAACATTCTCCTCGGTGAGAAGATTCCCCTCGACGTCATCAACGGCCAGAGCGGCGAAATCATCATCCCGGCGAATCGCAAGATCACCAAGACCCTCCTCCGCAAGCTCGCCGCCGTGGCGAAGCACGTCGAGATCGATCCTTCACCGGTTCGCATCAAGATCATGGAGATCATCAGCTCGTTCCAATCCAAGTTCGACGAACTCGAAGGTGACCGCGAACGCAAGATCGGTTCGATCGAAACCGGCGACACTGAAGGCGCCGGCGTCATCAAGCAGGTCAAAGTTTACATCGCCACCAAGCAGAAGCTCGAAGTCGGTGACAAGATGGCCGGTCGACATGGGAACAAGGGTGTGGTCGCCAAGATCGTGCCCGAAGAAGACATGCCGTTCCTGCCCGATGGTACTCCCGTCGAAATCTGCTTGAACCCACTCGGCGTGCCCTCACGCATGAACGTCGGTCAGGTGCTCGAGACCCATCTCGGCTGGGCTTGCAAAAAGCTCGGCTTGAAGGTCGCGACACCGGTCTTCGACGGCATTCCTGAAAAGCGCGTTCGTGAATACCTGAAGGAGGCCAAGCTGCCGACCACGGGTAAGAGCGTGGTCTTCGACGGTCGCAGTGGCGACAAGATCGATCAGGAGGTCGTGGTCGGCTACATCTACATGCTGAAGCTGAACCATCTTGTCTCGCACAAAATTCACGCCCGTGCCGTCGGTCCCTACTCGCTCGTCACGCAGCAACCGTTGGGCGGCAAAGCCCAATACGGCGGCCAGCGCTTCGGCGAAATGGAAGTGTGGGCGCTCGAAGCTTACGGCGCGGCGCACACGCTGCAGGAAATCCTCACGGTCAAGTCCGACGACGTTAATGGTCGCACTAAGATCTACGAATCGCTCGTCAAGGGCGACAACACGCTGAGCGCCGGCACGCCGGAATCGTTCAACGTCTTGGTCAAAGAAATGCAGGCCCTCGGCCTCGACATTAAACTCGGCAAGCGCACACAACTGTCCGAAGCCCTCGGCGGTAACCGCTAATCTTTATTAAACGCAACACTGGGAGCATCACACAATGAGCAACGAAATAGCCCGTGAAGAAGTCCGTCAGGTCCTCGGATCTGACGAGAATCCATTCGACAGCGTTTCCATCACCGTCGCCTCGCCGGAAATTATCCGCGCGTGGTCGAAGGGTGAGGTTAAAAATCCTGAGACGATTAACTATCGTACCTTCAAACCAGAGCCAGGTGGTCTCTTCTGCCAAAAAATCTTTGGCCCCGTGCGCGACTACGAATGCGCGTGCGGCAAGTACAAACGCATCAAGTACAAGGATGTCGTCTGCGATCGCTGCGGCGTCGAAGTGACCATCGCCCGCGTCCGTCGCGAGCGCATGGGCCATATCGAGCTCTCCGTGCCGGTCTCCCACATTTGGTTCCTCAAGAGCATGCCGAGCCGCCTCGGTCTCCTGCTCGATATGACCGCCCGTTCGCTCGAGCGCGTCATCTACTATGAGAACTACATGGTCGTGAACGCGGGCAAAACTCCGCTCGAACTCAAGCAGCTCCTCACGGAAACGGAATATCAGCAGGCCATGGAAGAGTACGGCGCTGATGCCTTCACCGCGAAGATGGGTGCCGAGGCCGTGCGCGATGTGCTCATGCAGATCGACATGGAAGCCGTCGTCGCCGAGTTGCACGAGACGATGCGCGCCACGCGCTCGAAGCAGATCAAGAAGAAGCTCTCCAAGCGCCTCAAGGTCATCGGCGGTTTTATCAGCTCCAAGTCCCGTCCCGAGTGGATGGTCATGGAAGTTCTGCCTGTCATCCCGCCTGACCTTCGTCCACTCGTTCCTCTCGAGGGCGGCCGTTTCGCTACCTCCGATCTGAACGATCTCTATCGCCGCGTCATCAACCGCAATAATCGTCTGCGGAATCTGATGCAGTTGAAGACGCCTGACGTCATCATTCATAACGAAAAACGCATGCTCCAGGAGGCGGTTGACGCTTTGTTCGACAACGGTCGTCACGGCCGTCCCGTCACTGGCGCGGGCAACCGTGCGTTGAAGTCCCTGTCCGATATGCTCAAGGGTAAACAGGGTCGCTTCCGTCAGAATTTGCTCGGCAAGCGTGTGGATTATTCCGGCCGCTCCGTCATCGTCATCGGTCCCGAGCTCAAGCTCAACCAATGCGGGCTCCCGAAGAAAATGGCGCTCGTGCTCTTCGAACCGTTTATCATTCGCCGGCTCAAGGAACTCGGCTTCGTGCACACCGTCCGCGGTGCGCGCAAGATGATCGAGAAGAAATCTCCCGAAGTGTGGGATATTCTCGAGGAAGTCACCAAGGGCCATCCGGTGCTGCTCAATCGCGCGCCGACGCTCCACCGTCTTTCGATCCAGGCTTTCGAGCCCGTGCTCATCGAAGGTTCCGCGATCCGCGTTCACCCGCTCGTTTGTACCGCTTACAACGCGGACTTCGACGGTGACCAGATGGCCGTCCACGTGCCGTTGTCCCTCGAAGCCATCTTGGAGTGCAAGCTCCTCATGATGTCGACGAACAACATCTTCTCGCCATCCTCCGGTAAGCCGATCCTCACCCCGTCACAGGACATCGTGTTGGGTGCGTATTACCTCAGCATCGAGCCCCGCACCAAGCCCGCCAAGGGCGTGCGCGTGCCGCTCATGGCCGGCTTGCAGGAAGTGCTCTACGCGAAGGCCGACGGGGCGATCAAAGTTCACGACTGGGTCGATATCCCCAATCCCGATTACAAGAAAGACACCGTCTACGGTAACAAGGAGCGCAAAATTATCCGCACCACCGTGGGCCGCGTGATTTTCAACGAAATCTGGCCCGCTGGTCTCGGTTTCATCAACTTCCCGACGCCGAAAGGCAAACTCGGCGATCTCATCCTCAACACCTACAAGGTGGCGGGTGCGCCCGTTACTGTCATCACCCTCGATAAGCTCAAGGAGCTCGGCTTCCAGACTGCGATGCAAGCCGGCATCTCGATCGGTATCGACGATATGATCATTCCTGAAAACAAAAAGGAGATCGTGAACGATGCCAGCAAGAAGGTCGACGAAGTCGAATCCCAGTACAAAAAAGGTATCATCACCTCCGGCGAGCGCTACAACAAGATCATCGATATCTGGACCGGCGCCACCGATCGCATTGCCAAAGCCGTGTTCGCGAAGTTGGAAAACAACGACGGCCGGCCCGAGGTTAATCCGGTGTACATCATGATGGACTCCGGTGCCCGCGGTAACAAACAGCAGGTGCGTCAGCTCTGCGGTCTCCGCGGCCTGATGGCCAAGCCGTCCGGCGAAATCATCGAGCGTCCGATTCTGTCCTCGTTCCGCGAGGGCCTCACCGTTCTGGAATACTTCATCTCGACGCACGGCGCCCGCAAGGGTCTCGCCGACACCGCGCTGAAGACCGCCGATGCCGGTTACATGACCCGTAAGCTTTGCGACGTGGCCATGGACGTGGTCATCGCCGAGGAAGATTGCGGTTCCCGCGAAGGCATCTGGAAGAAAGCCATCTACGAAGGTGAAACCCTCCTCGTCTCCCTGTCCGAGCGCATCGTCGGTCGCTGCTCCGCCGACGACATCAAGGATCCGCTCGCTCCCACTAAGTTGCTCCTCGCCTCCGGTGATCTCGTTTCCGAGGAAATGGCCCACCGCATCGAAGACTCCGGAATCGAGCGCGTCAAAGTCATGTCCCCGCTCACCTCCACCAGCGAACTCGGCATCGACGCCAAGTCCTACGGCATCAATCCCGCCACCAACAAGGTCGCGAAGATCGGTGACTCCGTCGGCATCATCGCCGCCCAGTCGATCGGCGAACCCGGCACTCAGCTCACGATGCGTACGTTCCACATCGGTGGCGTGGCCACCGGCGCGATGAAGAATCCCGAAATCAAGGTTCGTAACAGCGGCACCGTGAAATATCGCGGACTCCGTCTCGTGCAGACCGAAGGCCTCAACATCGTGCTCAACAAGACTGGCTCCCTCCAAATCTTGGACGAAAACGATCGCGAGCTCGAAGTTTACCCGATCGTCGTCGGTACGGTTCTCTCCGTGAACGATGCCGACAAGGTCATCAAGGGCCAGTCCATCGCGCAATGGGATCCGTACAACATTCCGGTTCTCTCCGAAAAGTCCGGCTCACTCCACTTCAAGGACATGATCCCTGGCGTGACCGTGAAGCGCGAACTCGACGAAGCCACCGGCCGTCTCGCGACCGTCGTTATCGAGCACAAGGAAGACTTAAATCCGCAGATCGAAATTCGCGACGACCACAATAAACCCGTGGCCGCCTACGCGATTCCGACCGGCGCGCAAATCGTCGTCAACGAAGGCGACATCATCCAAGCCGGTTCCTTGCTCGCCAAGACGCCTCGTCAGGCGTCCGTCACCAAGGACATCACCGGTGGTCTCCCCCGCGTCGCCGAGCTTTTCGAAGCCCGTCGTCCGAAGGAAGCCGCCGAGATGGCCCGCATTGATGGCGTCATCACCTTCGAAGGTTCGATCCGCGGCAAGCGCAAGCTCGTCGTTCGTAACGAAGAAGCCGGCGCCGAAGAAGAGCATCTCATCCCGCACGGGAAACACATCATCATCCAACCGGGTGACGTCGTGCACAAGGGCCAGCACTTGACCGAAGGTTCCGCTGATCCCCATGAGATCCTCGAAATCCTCGGGCCAACAGCGGTCTACGAATTCCTCATCGGTCAGGTGCAGGAAGTCTATCGTCTCCAAGGCGTGTCGATTAACGACAAGCACATCGAGGTCATCATCCGTCAGATGCTCCGCAAGGTCCGCATTTCTGATCCCGGTGACAGCGAGTTCTTCTGGGGCGAGCAGATTGACCGCACCACGTTCCTGCGCGAAAACAAGCGCCTGGACGTCGCCGGTGGTAAGCCCGCTGAGGCCGAGCCGATCCTCCTGGGCATCACCAAGGCATCGCTCGAAACCGAAAGCTTCATCTCCGCCGCGTCTTTCCAAGAGACCACGCGCGTCCTCACCGATGCGTCCACTCTCGGCAAGGTCGACGGGCTGAAGGGCTTCAAGGAAAACGTCATCATGGGTCACTTGATTCCGGCCGGTACGGGACTACCAACTTACAAGAAGTTGAAAGTCACGCTTCCGCTCGGTGGCGAGATCCCGATGGAAGAAGCCCCCCGCGCCGCCACGCCCGTCCCAACCGAAGCCAGCGCCAGCTGATAAACGTCGGAGCCTGCTCGCAGGCGAACCACTCTCAAGTCGCAGACCCAAAAATCTGCGGCTTTTTTCTGGCTGTCTTTGTAGGGCCGGCGCTCGTCGCCGTGCCGCCTTGTCCTTGAGGGTAGGGCGTGACCGCGCCCGAACACCCAAGGTGGAACGCGGCCTCCGAACGCGTTTGTCTTTTGTGTTTCGACCTCCCGTAGGTTGCGAGCTCGCCTCGCAACTCCGGTGGTGGAATCGAAAACAAATCCAGTCGTAGCCACAGGCCTCCGGGCCTGTGGGATTTGGGTTGGCGCGCTCAAGGATGAAGCTGAATGTCCAACCTGAAGCAAAAACGTGAGTATCGGAAACCAGCCGTAGTCTGTAGTCATACCTCGGTCAGAGCCCATGAAGCTCAGCCCCCAACGCGGGACCGGCTTGGAGGTCCCG
>JBBRBC010000023.1:0-49914 GCA_038206205.1 Opitutales bacterium | reverse complement strand
GCCTTGCGGTCGTCGCTCACCCAACGGTTCGAGTTTTAACATGGTTCCCGAACTGACCTTGCTGACCCACGAAATCACTTTGCAGGTTTCTAGGCTTGGTCGGTCTCATTCGGGAAAGGAGCCGCTCACCCGGTTTGGTTGTTTGCTCTGTTGCTTCATCGGTGGTGCTCCTTCTGCCAGGCACTGACCAGTCGGCTCACGGTGTGCAGTCCGCCCATGTGCAGCGCTTTCCCCAGCCAGCGATTTGTTACGGTGGTCCAGCGCATGCCCTCCACGAGGTTCGCGCGGGGTGTCGAGATCGCTAGATGATAGTGGTTCGACATCAGGCACCACGCGTGCACCTCCTAACCGGTCTTCGCGCAGGCCTCATCCAGACATTGCAGAAATGCCGCCTTCGCCTTCTCTGAGCGAAAGAGGTCTAGTCGGTAGTTCCCTCGGTTCAACACGTGGTACACCCCCGCCGCCGACTCCAAGCGCAATGGTCTCGCCATGCCCGCCAGAAAACCAGCTCACCGCATCAGCGCAAGCGCAAACAACCAAGCCTGACCCCATCCGGCACCTCTGACCCCGGAATTGTGCAGGTGATGGTTCAAACTAATCTCCGGAAGTTCATGAAGAGCGAGAGCCTGGAGCTGCGCGCGTTTGCGGAGGCGGAGATGAAGCGCCGCGGGTACAGCGAGAAACAGATCGCGGATATCCTGCGTTGAAGAACAGTGAGGGGCCATGCGGCCCATCCGTAAGGAGCGAAGCGACCGGAGCCGAGGGCCGGAGCGCCAGCGGAGCGCAAGGAGGAAGCAGGGCGAGTGTCAGCTATTGCTGGCACGAGACGTGCCGCTTGGAACATTGAGGACGTTGCGAACGCGAACTGATCGGGGTGTTTGTCAAGATTCAACACGTGATCCCTTCGGATCGTCTCCGCTGGCACAGGCCGGGTCAGTGAAAAAAAAGACGCCGGCGTGCAGACCGTACGCCGCGCCGCGAGTCCGGCGAAAAACGCGTACCGGCGCAGGTTATGGTCCGGCACGCCGTCCAGTTGACCTGTCAGCTCCACACTCACAACTCGACGTAACCCATCCCGCGCCCATGCGCGGGCCGGTTTCCCCACCGCTCAACTCCCGGTGGGAGGTTTGCTCATCGGCAGCTTGATCGGGGGCGGCTTGATTGGTCGCACCTTTATCTGCGGGCGTTTGCTTCCGTCAGGAGCTGATCGCACCGGGCTTCGCCCTTCGATCTTGGCCCGCAGCGTCTCGGCCCCCGACTTCATCCACGCATCAGGTTCCATGTTTGCCAGTTTATCCAAAATCGAGATTGCGGTGGTCGGATCATCCTTCCGCCAACGCATGAGTGCGAGCGCGAGCAAGGAACGTTTTTTATCCGTTATCTCCGGAAAATGCTCCTGCACCAGATTGATGTTGGCGATCTCCGGTTCCTTCGCTGTGGCTTCCACCCAGGCCAGTAATTCATAGGCGGCACTCTGCCGAGGCGCTACTTTGATGGAACGGTGAAGCAGATCACGGAGATGGGTGGCGAGGTCATCGGGTAACCGGAAATACAAATCCACCCGGCTGAACCACTGCTGACTCTCCAATTGCGCCAGTTCATGAAAGATTGCGGGATTTTGCGAACCGAGGTCGATCGCCTTGCTCCATATTTCGCGGGCCCGGACAAAGTCCCCTTCCAAGAGAGCCTGCGATCCCAAAACCTCGTGTGGTCGCGGATCCGCCGGGCTGCGCTCCGCCAGTTGCAACATCGCCAGTCGGGCCCGACCGGTGTTATTAATGCGAAATTCCAGCTCTGCCAGCCGGTTGTGAATCTCCTCCGTCGACACCACGCGCATCGCGTAAGTCTTGCCTGCCGCCACTGCCGGCTGGGGAAACGCCACGTATCGGTACCGACCGTTGCGTACATAATTATCCAACTCCTCGTTCAGTCGCGGATAATCCAATCCCAGTAATTCCTGGCAAATTTCCCGCAGCTTCACCGGATCGGCATACTTGGGTGCAGCCGCTACCCTGAGAAACAGATCGAATTTTTCCCGGGAAATATCGGACTGCCCGAAATAGCAATAATGCAGCAACGCCCAGGATTGCGCATAAAATGTCCCGGTATGATTGCTCTGCGTAAACACGCTCGATCCGTTAGTGGTGGCAAAAAGTTGTTCCAGCGGCAGCAATTTTTTTTGCTGCAACTCATAGAGTCGGCCAGCCGCAGGATGTCCCAGCTCCACCTTTCCCTCGTCAAACTGGATGGTCGAATAGATTTCCGCCATCCCTTCATTGTACCACGCAGGTGGATTCTGTTCGGTGACCTTCATCAGATGATGAATGTATTCATGGAAAATCACCTGTTGCGCCCTCTTATCATCGTCCGCCGGAGCCATGGCAATCACCGCTCGATCGGGACGGGCAATATAATAGCCGACATAGCTATCGTTCTGCTGGTATACTTCCGGGGTATAACCGCGAAAAGTTTTCTCGGTGCGAAAAAAATAAATCGTCACAGGCAACGGCCGTTTTTCCTTCAGCTTAACCCGGTCCATGAAAATCGCCCGCAAAACCTCCAGTTTAAACAGGAGGTCGCGTGATTCCCGGTCGGTGTTTCCGCTATAGAGTTCGAAGTTCGGCGATTGATAGTGCTGCCACTTGGCCGATTCACCGGAAAATTGCTCGGGGGTGGCCGCCCGGCTCCACGTAACAACGCCCAGCCCCCAAAGGAGCAAACAGCCGGCTAATCGCCAACCGGCAGAGGGGAATAAGGAGTGCAGCATGAATGATCGTTGGCCCGTGAACGGCAGCCTGCCCCATGACCAACACCTGGCAAACAAAACCTCGCTCGTTCCACCAGACTCGTCATGGGGACAAGTCCGGCATCTGCACGATCCCAAGAACGATTCGCAGGGTTCAAACTTTGAACGATTCGAACGGTGCAATCATTGGGGAGGGTGTTTCCGATGAACTTCTTGAGCAGAGTCGGATGGCACTGCCGTTGAGTTAAAATCCAAGGCAGACTGAATTCGACGGAGGGCCGGCCCTTGTGGCCGTGCCGGAATGCGCCACGTCGGCACGCCCACAAGGGGCACGCCCTTTCGGCTAAGGACAAGCGGTTGGATTCAAAAGAGAGAACGGGATCAGTGGCTGGAACCAGACCGATCAGTGGGAAAGACCTCGGGATAATGTTTGCGGCCGCACTCTTGACAAAAGCTATGACTGAATTCCGCCTCGGAATGGGAGCTGATGTATGTCTCAAGCGATTCCCAATGATCGTTGGCGTCTCTGATTTTTTTGCAGAAACAGCAGATGGGAATTATTCCCTTTAGCACGCGTAACTCCTTTTGTTGCGCCACAATCTTGCTGATGAGCAGGGCGCCGCCGGTGAGTATGGTGCATTGAACGGCGGTGTTGATCAGATAGGGGAGTAGCGGGGTCAGTCCGTGCCAGTTATATTCAATCACCAAGCGAATAGCAGGCATGACAATGGCGAGCACCAAGGCCCAGATGCGCCGGACGCGCCAAGCGGCGATACCCACCGGAAGTATATACCAGATCGAAAAGCGAATGCTTGGGCCGGTCAGGTAGTCCGCGCATAAAATCGCCCCCGCAAGGCCGAGAATAATCGGTGGCGTCCAGAAGGATTGTGGGATGAGTTTGGACAGTTGCATGGTATTCTTTTTAAATGGGAGATTCAGCAGGGGACACGTGTGGAATGTTGACAAATTGTCTGGCCCGACAGCGACATGGGCAATGGGCAGGCTGTCGGGTGGGCATTATGAGGGCGGGCGGGGCCAATGGGGACGAGTGATAGTGAGAGTGATAGTGAGAATGAGGGTGATCGCAAGTTAGGGGATGGGGTTGGGGGAGCGCGCGTGGTTGCGGAACCGCGCTGTCGCTGCGCTCCCCGTTCGACAAGCTCAGGGCCTTGAGTAGAATCGAAAGGCAACGCGGCTACTCAACTGCTAGGCGTAATCATTCTCGTTCTCTTACTCGTAATCTTTCTCGGATCGGGGGTGTCTGCTTTTGAGTACGAGTACGAGTAGGAGAATGAGAACGATTAAGAATGGCGGCTCGCGGCGGTTTCATGCGTTGGGTTGTTTTAGCGGGTCAACCAAGCCACCCCCATTCGTTCGCGCGGCGGAGATTTTGAGCGTGGACACCTGTTGCCCGCTTGCTTGTCTGAGGGGGCGTGACTGTATTCGACCGTTATATTCTTAAGGAGTGGCTGAAAATTCTCGGCCTGATCATGGGTGCCACTATGGGACTCATGATGATCCAGGCGCTATACGATGATTTCCGCGATCTGATCAATCTGGGCGTAAACACGAGCGACATCCTCCTCTATTATGCGACCTATCTGCCGAGTTATTTTTCAGTGGTGTTGCCCATCTCGCTGCTGCTTTCACTGCTGTTCGTGCTGAGCAAGCTGCACCGGAGTAACGAAATCACTGCGATGCGTTCGGCCGGACTAAATGTTTTTGGGGTCACGCGTTCGCTTTGGGTGGCCTGTATGGTTTTCTGTGGGATTTCCCTGCTGCTGAATGCCCGGGTCGTGCCTTCGTCGATCGAGGCGTCGCGGCGCTTGATGGAGGGTTTCGAAATTCGGGACGAGGCGCGGAAAGCTGCTCCGGGCGTGAACCTCGGGCTGGTGCATAGCGTGACGTTCGATAACCAGCGGATGGGGCGCATGTGGTTTTTTAACCGCTATAGCCGGTTCACCCAGAAGGCCTATGGCGTCACTGTGTCGGAGTTGGACAAGGAGCGGCGCGAACGATCGCGGGTGATGGCGCGGGAGGCTTACTTCGATGTCGCGGCCGGGTCTTGGGTGTTTACCGAGGGGCGGGAAATGTGGTTCGATGCGGTGAGCGGCGAATTGCTGCGTTCCGTGGTGTTCGCCCGGAAGGCGGTGCCGCATTTCAACGAGGAACCTTCTTTGATGCTGCTGATTGACCGTCGACCGTCGCTGTTGTCGCTTTTCGAACTCCAGCAGATTGTGGATTATTTCAAGACGGAATCTAATCCCAAGGTGCTGCCGTACGCGGTGCGTTACTATGGGGTGCTCGCTGATACGCTCGTGCCGCTGATCATTCTGGCTATCGCTATTCCCTTCGCCATTTCCGGTGTGCGGGTGAGTCCGACGGTCGGGGTATCAAAGTCCATCGGGTTGTTTTTCCTCTATTATATTCTGAACACGCTGGCGGTAAATCTGGGGGGCAATGGCTACATGGATCCACTCTGGGCGGCGTGGGTGCCGAACATCGCCTTCATCGGCGTGGCGACGTTTTTCTTCGGGCGGATGCGGTGAGCGGCGTGCGGTGCGTGGCATGGGTCTCCCGACCCATGATTCAGCACTTCACGGGTCGGAGACCCGTGCCACACCTGCCACTATTGCAAAAACAGCGGGGGCCAGCGGAGGAATTCGAGGGTCTTGATCCGGTCCCAACTGGCATAAATGATGATGCCCCACACGGCGAGGCAGTTGAGAAACGCGAGGAAGACAGCGGCGCTCGCTATGTCTTTGGCGCGTTTGGCCAGCGGGCGTTTCTCGAGCGAGATATCGTCGATGGTGGCTTCGATGGCGGAGTTGAGCAGCTCGGCGACGACGATCAGGAGCAGGGATGCGAGCATGATAGCCGTGGACACGGCTTTGACGGGAAGAATGATCGCAAACGGTGTCAGCAAGGCGACGAAGACGAGATCTTCCCGGAATGATTGCTCGTGACGGAAGGCTTCCGCGAAGCCCGCCAGCGAATGCCGCATCGAGCGGATGAAATGCCAGAAATCGCGAGGCTGGGACGGTGGTGGTGTGGGCAAGGACACGACGTTTAGCTCCAGTTGTAATTAAAGCTCACACTGATTCTTTCTTCGGTGGAGCGGTTCGGCGCGACCTCGTGGCGGAGCCAGCTCTCGAAAAGAATCACTTGGCCGGCGGTGGCGGCGTAGGTGATGTGCGCCCGGTTGACCGGCCGGGCCTTGGCGGTCTTGGGCGGGGCGGCCATGAATTTGCTCAGACGTGGATCTTCAAATTTCAAACCGGGACAGCCTTTCGGCGTCACCACATAGTAGGTGCCGCTGATGAAGGAAAGCGGATGCAGATGCAGACTATGCGTGACGTGCTCCGGCATGATGTTCACCCAGAAATCCGTCATAAAAATGGTGCGGCCGCGCAAATCCATGTCGAGGTGGCGGGCGAATTTCCGCACATGGGCGGTGATGCGTTGTTCGAGATCGCCGAAGGTGGAAGAAATTTTGTGCAACTGATTAAGCGAGGCGTATGAGGTGTAGCCGCCGGGGTAATTTTTCTTCGACCAGCGTTGGCCGGCGACATCGTAGTCGCGGATGCGGTGACATTCGTCGGCCAGTTCAGCATTAAATTTAATCAAGCCCGCGCGTTGCAGGGGCTCGTGATAGATATAAGTGGGAAACCAGGCGCGGGTGGGCATGTCATCTGGATTAATCTGTTTCGACAGATAAGCGCAACTCGTAAGCCGCCTCGTTGTTCAGCCGCCTTCACCCCTGCGGGCCACGCTGGGAAGATTCCCGAAAGAGTATGCAACATCGGCATGCGGGATGCGTCGTATGAAGGATGCCGCTTGTAAGAATTAAAAAAATCACGCTTCGCCTGATGATCGCATTGCTTTGCTCGCTGCAGACCCGGTCGGGTTGGGCGACGGAACCGGAGGAGAACACCCGTGATACGCTCGTTTACAAGGATGGTGATCGCGTGCAGGGCCGGTTAATCGATAAAACTGACAAGATAATCGTCTTTGATTCGGACCGCTTCGGGGTGCTGCGTGTCTTGGTGGGCAACGCGGTGGTCAACAAGGCGGAGCCACGGAACAAATCACGGTCCACGATCGCGCCCAACACGCCGGCCGCAGTGGCCTTGGAGAATGAGCAGGCCGCCGAACGCGCGGAAGCGGAGCGGCTCTCCGTATTGGAACGGTTCAGGTTGTCGGTCCTGACCGCGAAGTTGGGTGACTTTTTTGGGCCGTGGCATGGGCGTTTTGCCTTTTCCCTGGAGCAGGTTTCCAATACGGCGGATCAGGTTAACACGGGAGTGGAAATGACCTTGCTGCGCAAAGGGAAATCCGACGAGGTGCAGCTCAAGGGGCGCTACCACTTCAGCCAGACGAACAAACTCACCACGACGGACGTGATCAAGGCCGATGGACTCTGGCGGCACGATTTTCCCCGGAAATATTTTGCCCTCTACCGGCCCACCGTGGAATGGAACCGCGCGAGTTTCAACAACGGCGTGCCCAATGACTATGTGCAGTTGCAGCAGGAGATTGGTGCCGGCATGAATATTCTGTCCGATGCGCGCCGCAAGCTCCGCATCGGTTTGTCCGAGAATTTATTCGACGTATGGAATACCACTCCCGGCGGGATTCATTCTTCCCGCACGGGCGAGTCCCTGTTTCTCGAAGCGGAATTAAAACTACCCTGGCGGATGAGCCTTTCAGAACGCGGCGTGTACTACTATTCCTTCACCTCAGCCAAGGATGGTTGGGAAAATCGTATCGAGCTCAGCAAGAAATTCACCGAGACGCTGAGCACTTCTATTCGGCATGAGAACCGCCAGTATAATCCTGATGGTACAACCCAGGATTATTCGCGACTGAAATTGTTGTTCGGCTTGGATTTCTAGCGTGCTCCCTCCATGTCCCACCGGTGAATGCACGCGATTTTGCTGGCGGTGACCAGGGCAAATACCAGTGGGGTTAACCTCTGGGTGATCGGGCGGCGGCGCGAATCTGACCAAACACAAATAATGCGTTTTTTCTGGTTGATCCGCCTTGTCGGCGCTGATTCATCACCTGTTCTCTATGAAAAACCTGCATCTTAAAAATATCTTTCGTGCTGTCTTTACTCTGGCGCTGGTCACCACGGCACTCGCTGACCGGATCGAACTCACCGACGGATCCGTGATCAACGGCAAGTTGCTCTCCGCCGAAGCCGGCAAGTTGAAAGTCGAGACCACCTTCGCCGGCATGATCGAAATCAAGCAGGGGAGCGTGAAAAACTTTTCCACGGATGAAGCTGTCAATGTCGGTCTCGCAGGCGGCAGTCAGGTGCTCGGCAAAGTGGAAGTGACCGACGCCGGCATCAAGGTCGTCGCCAACGACGGCCAGATGTCCGCCCCCACCGCCAACGTCGCTGCCGTCTGGCGCCAAGGGGCCGACAGCCCGGACACGAAGAAACTGAAAGCGGAGTCCGAAGCGAATAATCGCAATTGGGCCTATGAGGCCTCGATCGCCATTGCGGGCCGCCAGAGCACGACCAATAAGTTTGCGGCGGCGTTCGGCTTCAAGGCCACACTCGCCAGTGCGCAGGACAAACTGATTTTCGCCCTCGCGACGGAGAACGCGTCTGACAATGGCGTCACGACGGCCGATCGGGCTTTTGGCGGGATGGACTATTCCTCGTTTTACTCCGCCAAAAATGGCTGGTATGCCCGCACTTCACTGGAAAAGGACGCGACCAAGAATTTGGATCTTCGCTCCTCCAGCGCCTTCGGTTTAAGCCGTCGGCTGATCAAAAATGAGAAACAGGATCTCGAGTTTCGCGTGGGTGTGAGTTATCTCTACGATTCCTATGCGGCGATTTATTCCAGCGCGCTTGTTCCGGTTCTGATCCAGCCCGCTTCGAATTTCAGCTCGGCCGGTCTCGATCTTGCCTTTTTGCACACCTATAATTTCCCGAACTCCAAACTCACGAACATGATCGCCTTCACGCCTGCCTTCAAGGCGTTCAGCAATTATCGCCTGCATCATGAGTCCGCTTGGGAACTGCCAATCGGTTCCAGCATGTGGAAGCTCAAGCTTGGTGTGGCCAATGATTATAACAGCAAGCCGCCGGCGCTCACCGACCGGCTCGACACCACCTATTTCACCAATCTCATTCTGAACTGGAAGTAAGGCGGTGGTTTGCCGGATTTCTCCTCGGCCGGCCGGATATTCCGACCGGTCTTTTTATTGGCGTGCGAGCAGGGCGAACGTCTGCCCCGCTCGATAGCTCGGGGTTCCCGGGGTAGCGGCGGTTGCCCCCAACCGCCATGGCTCACTTGCCGTCAGATGAAACTCGCTCACCCGGCTCGGCCTCGTTCCCGCAGGGTCCCGCCGTCATTCAGGCGCAAACATCCTCAGGCCTCCTGAGCCCGAGGCATAAGGGCGAGCTCAACTCCGCCGCGAATCGGAAGAAACATTTAACGCGGAGGACGCCGGAGAGCGCGGAGCCTGACGTGACTGGGAGGAAGTGGCACGGGTCCCGATCCGTGAGGGAGGTTTTGCCGTGTGCGTGTAGCCTCGTTTGCGGGCGCAGCCCGAAACGGGGGATACACGCACACCGCGCTTTCGCCTGCGGCTCAAACGCGTATTGGTACTCCCCGGGGCGGGCCAGCCGCTGAAGTGGTGCGCCGTTTTAGAATTCACTGCGCAGGCCTCTGCGGTGGTGGAACCCGACCTCCGGGCGGGTTTTGTTGCGAGAGCCGGCACCCAGCGCGCCCGGCTGGTCCGTCGTAGCCTTGGCGAAGTCGGAAGGTCGCGCTCCACCTCCGATACCGTTCATCTGATTGGTGCGCGCACGCATGATCTGATGAGGCGCTTGACACATCTGCTATAAGTTGGGCGCCACATACCGATGTTAAAGTCCACTCAACTCCGCCATTCACTGCCCTCGTGGCCCTTGCGCTTCGTCGCGCTGGGCTGCGCGCTGCTGGTGGGACTGCTTTCGTTCGCGGCGGTGTCGCCGGAGATTCATGCGGCGTTGCATGGGGAAACTGCGGAGTCATGCCGGCATGCGCCGAATCCAGCGGAGCCTGATCACTCGTGCGCGGTTACTCTTTTTAGTCAGGGTATTGGATCCGGTTTGACGGTGGCGGTGGTGCTGTCGGCACCCGAGCCGGTGATCACGGAGGTGATTGCCCTGGCTGATCAGGTGGTTCGCGCCGCGCGCGCGCCACAGTTACCGCCCGGGTGCGGTCCGCCAATTAGCTGAGTCATCGACGGTCCGTCGCGTCCGCCTGTGTTCAGGCCGGGCGTTTTCCTCCTCTGCCGGAGCATCGTGCGCGGTCGCGCGCGTGGCCGGCTATGCCTCAACCCTGACTCAGCATGAAATCATTTTTCCCGATCATCTCTCTTTCCCTCGCTCTCGCCGCTACGGCCCGGGCTCAAACCAACGTTCCCGTTGATCCGCCACCAACGGACGAAATCACGCATCTCGAAAAGCTCGTCGTCACAGGCAGCCCACTGGCACGGGCACCGGACGAAATATCGTCGCCCACCTCGGTCGTAGCCAGGGCTACTTTGACTCAGCGTCTTCGGCCAACGCTCGGTGAAACTCTCGCTGGCCTGCCCGGCGTCGATTCCACTTATTTCGGTCCCGGTGCCAGCCGGCCAATCATTCGCGGTCTGGGCGGCGACCGCATCCGCGTGCTCACTGGTGGGGTCGGCACCATCGACGCGTCAGTGATCAGTCCCGACCACGCGGTCAGTCTCGATCCGTTGCTGATTGATCGCGTTGAAATTGTGCGCGGACCGGCCTCACTGCTCTACGGTGGTGGCGCCATCGGCGGGGTCGTCAATATCATCGACGGTCGGATTCCCGAAACGTTGCCCGTTGCTCCGGTCATCGGTCGATTCGAAGTGCGTGGTAATTCCAGCGCGGACGAACGCGCCGGGGCCGGCGTGCTTACGGGCGCGGCGGGGAAGTTCGCGTGGCGGCTCGACGGATTCCGCCGCCAGACCGACGACGTGAAAATCCCCGGCATCGGGCCGACGCCCGCGCTCGCGCAGGAAATGATCGCCAACGGCGAAACCGTTTCCAAGGGCACACTGATCAACAGCGCGACCAAGACCAGCGGCGGTTCGGCCGGCCTGAACTACCTCGGCGAAGCCGGTCACTTCGGCATTTCCTACAACGGATTTGATTCGCTCTACGGCACCGTGGCCGAGCAGGAAGTGACGATCAAGCTGCGCCAGCGTCGCTGGGATTTGCACGGCGAATGGTTGAAACCGGTCGGATTGCTGCGCGCCGCGAAATTTAATTTCGGCCACGCGGACTACCAGCACGACGAGTTGGAAGGCGCGGCACTCGGCACCCGTTTCACGAACCAAGGCTACGAAGGACGCCTGGAGCTGTTGCACGAAAAACTCGGGGCTTTCGAGGGCGCGCTCGGCTTCCAATCCACGCGCAGTGATTTCGCGGCGATCGGGGAGGAGGCGTTTCTGCCGCCGACAGTCACGCAGGGCAACGCCGTGTTCCTGTACGAGGAAGCGGCGAGCGGACCCGTCACGTGGCAGTTCGGCGCGCGCGCCGAGCGGCAGACGATCACGCCCGAGGCTGGCAGCGGTTTCGACCGGCGCAGCCACTCGCTCGCCACCTTCACCGGCGGCGCGGTGTGGAAGCTGAACGCCGATTACGCGCTCGCCGTTTCGCTGTCCGCCAACGAACGCGCGCCCAACGCGCAGGAACTTTTCGCCGATGGTCCGCACGTCGGTACCGGCTCTTACGAGGTCGGTGATGCGGCGCTCGGCACGGAGAAATCCGTCGGCATCGATGTGAGTTTGCGCAAAAGAAAAGGCTTCGTCACCGGCGAGCTCAGTCTCTTCGTGAACCAGTTCAACGGCTACATTTTCGAGCAGGACACCGGGGTGCTTGATCCCGACGCCGGCCTGCCGGTCTTCGCCTACGTGCAGCGCGACGCGAAGCTCTACGGTGGGGAAGTCGAACTCACGTTTCATCTCCACGAATCGAAAACCATGAACGCCGATTTGCGGTTTTTCGCTGATACCGTGCGCGCGACCAACACGACTGACGGCACGCCCTTGCCCCGCATCACGCCCGTGCGCTTCGGCGCCGCCTTCGACTGGCGCACCGGCCCATGGTCTTTCAATGCGGAACTTCGCCACGTCGCTAACCAACGACGCATCGCCCCGATCGAGACCGCGACCGCCGGCTATGAGTTGCTGAGTCTCGGCGCCTCGTGGCGCTTCGACCTCGGGCAGAGCAAAGGCGAGATTTTCGTCCGAGGCTCGAATCTCCTCAACCAGACCGCGCGCGTGCACGCCTCGTTCCTGAAAGACCTCGCGCCGTTGCCTGGCCGCGACGTGTCGCTTGGCGTGCGGTTTAATTTCTGAGGCACTTGACAGCTTTGCTACACTCTCGACCGATGCCACTCGCTCAACCTAGTTTGATCACTCGCGCCACCGCTCTTTTTGCGGTGGCCTTAGTGCTGGCGTTGACCGTGCTGGCGGCGAATCCCTCATTGCATGCCTGGCTGCACGGGCACAGCGAGTCGGCAGCCCCGGCCGAGCACGAGCACGAGCACGAGCATGGAGCGCCCGTCGGTTCTGATGATCACGTTTGCGCCGTGACTCTTTTTGCCCACGGCGTGGAAGCGCTGCTGGTGTTTTTCCTATTGGTGCTGGTGCGGCCTCTGGTCCGCAGCACCGTGTGGCGTGCGCGTGATTGGTTGGTGGCCGCGTACCCCCGCTACTGGCTCGTGCCATCGCACGCGCCTCCGTTGGTCTGAGTTGATCCGTCAGTGTTGGGTTGGCGTACCGTACTGGACACGGCGCGCACCCGTTTCTCCTGTCGGGCTGTGCCATGTCCGCGCGCACCCGTCTCCCGCAACTTCGTTCCCTCATGTCTCATCGTTTTCTTTCACTCCTCTCTTTACTCGCACTCACGGTCACGGCCGCGCGGGCTCACGATCCATCGGCCAGCGATGTCCACAAGCTGGATACCTTCGTCACCACGGGCACGCGCACCGAGCGCGCCCAGTCCAACGTTCCGGTCAAGACCGATGTCTTTCTCGCCAGTGAGATCGAGGTTTTTGGCGGAGTCACGCTGGCGGACAGCCTGCGGCTCATCCCGAGCGCGCGCTTCGAGTCCGACTGCCAGAACTGCGGGCTCAATCAGATCCAGCTTCTCGGGCTCAGCACCGATTACACCGCCATCCTCTTCGACGGCGCGCCGCTCTATTCCGGTCTCGCCAAGATTTATGGCGCTTCACTTTTCCCCACGATTTTCGTGGACCACATTGAAATTGTGAAGGGTGGCAGCTCCGTGCTCTACGGTGCGGAAGCCATCGCCGGCGTCGTCAATCTCGTCACGATAAAACCGGTGCGCGCTTCCTCGCGCGTGGAAACCACCCTGAGCCAACTGGCCGGTGAGGCCCGCGACTTTGAATTCGCCGCCCGCACCAGTCAGGTCAGCGCCGACGGTCACACGGCCGCCACCGCTTACGCGTTTTATCAAGACCGTCAGGGCCTCGATCTCACGACCGATGGGTTTACCGAATTGCCGCAGTTTAAAAACAAGGTGGCCGGCCTCCAGCTCTTTCACACACTGCGCGAGGACAGTGAACTCCGCGCCACCTACCAATACCTCGATGAAACCCATCGCGGCGGCGATCAGCTTGATTTGCCCGAGGAACAGGCTCGCGTGGCCGAGTCCCTTGCTCACCGCATCCACACGTTGGGTCTCGGCTGGGAACAGCGGGTCAATCCCGATCTCACGTTCCAGTTGCGCGGCTCCTTCCTCTCGGTGGCGCGCAATGCCTACTACGGCGCGCGCGCCGATGCGGAGTCCCTGGCCTATGCCGAAGCCGGCCAGCCCGCGCCTGATCTTGAAACGTTTGCCTCGGCTCCCGCGAATCAGGCTGGCATCGATGCGGTAGCTCATCGCATCAGGAGTGAAACCGACAATGAGGTCTATTTTCTCGACGCCCAGTTCACGCACCGGATCGCCGACGCGCATGAATTAGTTTACGGCGCGCAACACCGCACCGAAAGACTCAGCGAACACCGCCCCTATGATCCCGCCATCGCCGATACGAACAGCCGCTTCAGTACTTGGGGCGTGTTTGTGCAGGATATCTGGACGGTCAATCCCCACCTCGAACTCGTCCCCGGCCTCCGCTTCGACCGGCACGACTATGTCAGTGGCACCATTTTCTCGCCTCGGCTCGCGCTGCGTTATCACACCGCCAACGACCTCACGGTGCGCGCATCATTCTCCACCGGTTTCAACGCTCCCGGCGCCTATAACGAGGATGCTCACATTGGCGTCAGCTCCGGTGGCGGCATCCTGCTCACTAACTCTCTTGGTCTGAAGGAGGAAAACTCGCGGACGTTCAGTCTTGGGGCCGACTGGTTGGTGCCTTCGCAGGGCCACCGCCTTGCCCTCAGCTCGACGATTCATGCGACCCGCCTACGCGACACCTTCGACATCGACGATACCGACCCGATCAACTGGCTGCGCGTCAACGGTCCTCACTCCAAAGTTTTTGTCTGGGAAAACGGCTTCGGTTGGCTCCTCGCTAAACATCTGCGGCTCGACGCCAGCGTCAGCTACATCAACGCCCGGTTCGACGAGCCGGTTGCGCGCGTCACCGGTCTCGTCACGCGCGACTTCGTCGAGCGTCCGAAGTGGACCGGTGTGGCCACGCTGGTTTATAATCTGCCCAAGCAGTGGGAGGCGCATGCGCTCGTCAACTACACGGGTTCAATGCTCGCCGTTGGCGAGGAGAGCGCCACCTTCCGCGCCAGCACTCCAACGTTTTGGGAAGTGGATCTCGGGGTCGCGCGCACGATCCGCTTCGGAGAAAAAGGTCCGTATCTGAAAATCGGCGTCGGCGTCCGCAACCTCTTCGATCAACGCCAGCGCGACATCTTCAACAACGGCGAGGATCGCGATCCCACGTACTTCTACGGCCCCGTGCGTCCGCGCACCCTCTACGTCAACGCCGGCTTCGCGTTCTGAGCCCTCGCCGGGCTTCCCTCATTTTTCGCCAGCAATCTATCCATTCATGAAAACCAAGCACCTCGTCCTCACCTTCCTCGCGCTCGCGGCCACCTTCGCCCGTGCCCAAACAGCTCCAGTCATTCCGGCCGCTCCGCCGGATGATAAAACCATCATTCTCGAAAAATACCTCGTCGTCGGCCAGCCGATCGAGGGCTACCGCGCCACCGACGCGCTCACCGGCACCAAGAGCGGGGCGGATTTGCGCGATCTGCCGCTGTCTCTCGCGGTCGTCCCACGCGAACTCATCGAGGATCGCCAGCTCACCTACCTCGGCGAAGCGCTCGACAACGTCTCCGGCGCGCAGCGCAAGCTCGGCTACGGCGGCACGCAAAATTTCGGCGCGATCATTCGCGGCTTCGATTCGGGCTTCATCACCTTGCGCAATGGCTTTCGCGATTTCGGTTTCTACACGCTACGCGACTCCGCCAACGTCGAACGTTTCGAAGTCCTCAAGGGGCCTGGCTCGATTCTCTATGGCGCGCTCCAGCCCGGCGGCATCACCAACACGCTTTCCAAGCAGCCTCTTGCGCGCCAGCAATCGCGTGTCACCGCCATCGTGGGTGATAATGATTACTACCGCGGCGAACTCGACACCGGCGGCCCGCTCTCCGACCACGTCTTCTACCGCCTCAACACCGCCTACGAAAACGCCGGCAGCTTCCGCGACCGCGTGAAAAATGAAAGCGAGTTTCTCGCCCCCGTCTTCACCTGGGCGCTGAGCGACCGCACCCGCTGGACCGTCGAGGTCGAATACAAGCACACCAACTTCACCTGGGATCTCGGCCTGCCGCCCAATCCCACCGTCCTGATGCTGCCGATCAGCCGCTTCCTCGGCGAGCCCGACGCGAAGAACGATGTGACCTCGCTCTTCGTCTCCTCCATTCTTGAACACCGCCTGAACGCCCAGTGGACGCTGCGCCAGAACATCGGGCTCGCCCGTACGCAGGGCGACTACGAGCTCCGCTCCGCCTATGCGATTGCTGCCGACAACCGCACCGCAAACCGCGTGGCCTACAGCACCACTGAGTGGTCGGACAATCTCAACCTCCAGCACGAACTCGTCGGCCGCTTCGACGGGCTCGGGGTCAAGCATCAGCTCGTGGCCGGCGTGGAAGTCTATCGCTCGCGTGATGCCTACGATTTCATTTACGGCGATCTCGCCAACCTCGACATCCTGAATCCCGTCTATGGCGCGCAACCCACGGACAAATTTCCGCTCTTCGGCGACGACACGACGAACGATGTGCTCGGCCTCTACGTGCAGGACCTCGTCGCCGTGCGCGATAACGTGAAGCTGCTCTTCGGCGCGCGTTACGACACCGTCCACCACGACAAATACGACCGCCTCGACCAGTCGCAAACGCGCCTCAGCTCGGATTCCGCCGTGAGCCCGCAGGCCGGTTTGGTTTTTCAACCCACCGCCACCACCAGCCTCTACGCCAGCTACAGCACGTCTTTCTCCGCGATTAACAGCGGGAGGAAATCAGACGGCACCTCCCTTGATCCCGAGAAGGGCCAGCAGTTCGAGACCGGCGTGAAACAGGAATTCCTCGGCGGAAAACTCAACACCACGCTCGCCGCCTACTGGATCGCAAAGCAAAACGTCAGCACTCCGGATCCGGCCAACACCGCTTTTCGCGTGCAGACCGGCGAGCAGAAAAGCAACGGCCTCGAACTCGATGTGGCCGGCTCCCTGTTGCCCGGCTGGGACGTGATTGCCAACGGAGCCTATGACGACGCCTTCGTCAGCAAAGACAACCGGTTCGCCGTTGGCTCGCTCTTGCGTGGCGCCCCCAAGTGGAGCGGCAGCGTGTGGTCGAAATATATAATCCAATCCGGCGCGGCCAAAGGCCTGTCGCTCGGCTTCGGCGTTTACAGCGCCTCGAAGCGGAAGGTGGCCCTGCCAAATCCGGTGTGGTGGATTCCCTCCTACACGCGGCTCGATGCGATGGTCAGCTACGCGCGCGACCGCTGGTCCGTGCAGCTCAACGTCAAGAACTTGGCCGATGATCGCATCTATAATGTCACCGGCACCGGCCTAATGCCCCAAGAGCCGCGCACCTGGCTGGTCAGCAGCCGCTACTCGTTCTAACCGCCCGCCGCGCCCCCGCCATGATCTGGACCATCGCCCGCCACGAAATCCGGCACCTGCGCCGCGACGGCCGCCTTCGCGCGGCCGGGTGGCTCGGGCTTGGCCTGCTCGCAGGTCTCGTCCTGCTCGGCTGGCAGACGTGGCGGCGCGATCTGCGCGAACGCGCGAGTTTCGAAACTGCCGCCCGCGAACAATGGGACCATCAGGGGGAAAAGCATCCGCACCGTGCTGCCCACTTCGGTTTTTATCTGACGAAACCGGAGTTGCCCCTCGCCCTCGTTGACTCGGGTCTCAAACCCGCGACCGGTCAGGTGCTCTGGCTGGAAGCACATGAACGCAGCGCCTTCACGTACTCACCCGTTGAGGACGCTGGTGCGGCCGCCATCCTCGGTCTCACGAATGGGGCGGAAGTACTTCAACTCCTCGGCGCTCTGCTCATCGTACTCACCGCCTACGGTAGCATCGCCCGCGAACGCGAGGACGGCACGCTGCGTCTCCTCCTCGCACAAGGCGTGCCGCCCCTCCGCTGGTTTGCCGGTAAATGCCTCGGCCTCGCCTTTGCGCTCACCGCCCTCGCCACTCCCGTAGCCCTCGGTCTGCTCGCACTCTGCATCGCCGCGCAGCCCGGCGGCTTCACGAGCGATGTCGCGTGGCGCGCACTCACGCTCGGCGCGGGCCACGCGCTCTATTTCGCCGCGTGGCTCGCCGGTGCCGTCGCCGTCTCTGCGTGGTCGCGCAGCGCCCGCGGAGCGCTCGCAACTTTGCTCGCGCTCTGGGTCGCCGGTGGCGTCCTCGCCCCGCGCCTCGCGTCGACTCTCGCCTCCTCGTTCGCCCCCGTGCCCACGCTCGCCGAATTCCGCGCCGCCCAGGGGAAAGATTTCAACCAAGGCTTCGATGGCGAGCCCGGCTGGGACGCTCGTCTCGCCGCGCTCGAAAAAAGCACGCTCGCAAAATACGGCATGGAAAAACTCGACGACGTGCCCGTCGGTTTCTCCGGCCTGCGGTTGCAGATGATGGACGCTTGGAGCGAACGCATCAGCGACCGCCAGCAGCAACACCTCGAAGAAATCTACACCGCGCAAACCCGCTGGCACCTCGCCACCGCCGCGCTCGGGCCGTTCGTGGCGATGCGCGCGTTTTCGCAGGGACTCGCCGGCATGGACTGGCCGCACTACCGCCATTTCGCCGAAGCCGCCGAAGTCTATCGCCGCAGCGTCGTCGCCTCGATGGATCAACTCCTCGAACGCAAACTCGTCGGCGACAAATGGGAGGTAAGCGTCTCGCACGAAGTTTGGTCGCGTGTTCCTCCCTTCACCTACGCCATGCCGCACGCCACATGGGCGCTCCGCGAGGCCGCGCTTCCACTCGCCCTCGTCACCGCATGGCTGGTGCTCGCGCTCACCCTCGCATGGGCCGGAGCCCGGAGGTTGTCGCCGCTATGACTCCAAACTTTTTTCGTCTCGCCCACTGGGAGTGGCGCCGCCTCGTCGCCGAGCGCACCGGCCTCGTGCTCGCCGCCGTGTGGTGCGTGCTCCTCGCCTTCGCCGCGCACCAGGGGATCACTCAAACGCGCGCGCGCCACGCCGAGATCGCCGCCGCCCGCACCGCCAATGCGTCCTCGTGGACCACCAAGCGCGCTCTTCTCATCGAAATCGAGGCGGGCCGCGCGCAGCCCGAAACTTACGGCGATCCGCGCAGCCCCACTCACAGCATCATGGGCGGTCGTGCCGACAATCCCATCGTGCTCGAGCCCGCGCCGCTCTCCGCGCTCGCGGCCGGCCCCGGCGACCTCGCGCCGTCCATCCGTCCCGTCGGCATGATCACGAAGGTTTTTCTCCCCGCGCAAAGCATCGACAATCCCGCCAACCGCCTCGCCGGCCCCCTCGATTTCAACTTCGTCGTGGCCGCGCTGCTCCCGCTCTTCGTGCTCGCTCTCGGCTTCGACGTCCTCGCTCGCGAACGCGAGGCGCGCACCATGCCGCTGCTCGCCAGCCAGCCAGTCGCCCTCGGCCGCATCGTCGCCGCGCGCTTCGCCGTGCATTTTATTTTGCTCTGGCTGCCGCTCGCCGTCGCCGCCGTTTTCACCATCGCCGTATCCCAAGCGCCCGCCGCCCCGCTCGCTCCCGCGCTCGGTGAACTCGCCGTCTGGCTCGCACTCGCCGCCGCTTACCTCGTCTTCTGGCAGGCGCTCACCGCGTGGGCGAATTTCCACGCATGGCCGGCCGCCACCAACGCCCTCATCCTCAGTGGCGCGTGGCTCGCCGCCGTTCTTCTCATCCCGACGCTCGTGCAAACCCTCGTGCAGACGGTCGCCCCGCCGCCCGACCGCCGTGCCTTCGTCCTCGAAACGCGCGCCATCGAGACGGACCTCTTCACCCGCGCCGACGCGATCCGTGACGCCTACTACGCCGAGAATCCCGCGCGGCGCCCCACGATCGCGCTGAACGAATACGACACCTACTTCGTCGGAAATCTCTACCCGCGGGCTCTTGCTGCCGATGCGGCGCTCGCCCCCACGCTCCACCGCCTCGCCACCGCCCGCGCTGCGCAAGCCACGTGGTGGCACCGCCTCGCGTGGCTCTCGCCCACGCTCGCCCTCCGCCTCGCCACCGAACAACTCGCCGGCGCCACGCCTGCGCAACAAGGCCGCCTCATCGACCACGCCCGCGCCTTCCAGCAACTCTGGCGCGCCCACTTCGACCTGAAACTTTTCTCGATGCGCCCGCTCACGCTCGCCGACTACGACGGCAAACCCGAACCGACACCGGTGCATCTCACCTTAACCGAGCGCGCCGCCGCCGCATTCCCTGCCATCGTCGCACTCTTCGCCGCCTCATTTTTGGCGATTTCGACCGTCTGCCGTCGGTCATTTTTTTCCTGATATGCTCACTGCCGAAAATCTCACCAAGCGTTTCGCCGGCAACGTCGCCGTGGACAATCTTTCCCTCACCGTCGCGCCGGGCGAACTCTTCGCCTTGCTCGGCCCCAACGGCGCGGGCAAGACGACCACGATCAACTGCCTGCTCGGTTTCATCCCGCCCGATTCGGGCCGCGCGCTCATCGACGGACTTGACGTTGTCACCCAGCCGTTCGAAACCAAGCGGCGCCTCGCCTACATCCCGGAGCAGGTGAATCTCTACGGCTATTTCAGCGGCGTGGAAAATCTCGCCTACTTCAGCGAACTTGCCGGCCATCATTATGCGAACGCCGAGCTCCGGCGCTTTCTCGCCGAGTCCGGCTTGCAGAAGGAAGCGCATGATCGCCGCGTCAGCGGTTACTCGAAAGGCATGCGACAAAAAGTTGGCATTGCCATCGCGCTTGCCAAACAGGCGAAAGCCCTGCTGCTCGACGAACCGACGAGCGGCCTCGATCCGAGCGCGAGCCATGAGTTCAGCCAGCTCCTCCGCCAACTCCGGGAGCGAGGCGTCGCGATCCTGATGGCCACGCACGACCTCTTCCGCGCGAAGGAAGACGCCACCCGTGTCGGCATCATGCGCCACGGTAAACTCGCCCACACTCTCACCGCCGCCGAACTCAGCCACACCGGTCTCGAAAAACTCTACCTGGAAACAATGCGCGCCTGACCCTGCCGGAGGGCTGCATAGCCAAGATCAATTTTACGCACGATAGGCAATGACCATGACCGACGAAACCATTCCCACTACCTACGCCAGCCTTGCTGGAGACGCGGCGCCCTCGCCGCGTTTGCGCGTCCCACCGTGCCGAGGACGGCGCGGCTCCATTCGACGCCAAACCCAAAGACCCTGTGGCTTCACCCGTTATGAACGGGAAGGGAAGGGAAGGGGCGCTACGTCAAAACGTCTGGCGATCCCGCCGCCCCGCAAATAATCACGCCGCAATGAATTTTGATCGCCGCAATTTCCTGGGTGCCTTGGGTCTGCTGCTGGCGGGCTGCGCGACCGAACGCCGGCCAGCCTTGGTTCTGGTGCCCGCGCCTCAGCCTCCACAAATCCCTCCGACTGAGGTGAAGCCGCTGCCTTTGCCGCCCGTTTTGCCCGCGCTCGTTTCCGTGGTGAACGCGACCCGCCTGTTGCTCGTCGTGCCCGGGCGCTGGCAAATCATCGTGGGTCACCACAGTGGCATTGGCACCGGAAATGCCGCCATCTACGACCGCGCCCACCGCCTGCGCGGGATGGAACACGGACTGGCTTATCATTTCGTCATCGGTAACGGCACCAAGTCCGGCGACGGCGAAATCGAGCTTGGCGGTCGCTGGCTGAAGCAACTCCCGGGCGGCCACGTGCGCAATGAGCACGTCAACCAGATCGGCATCGGGATCTGTTGCGTGGGTAATTTCGAAGAAATCACGCCGACGCCAGCACAGCTTCGCTCGTTCACCGCGCTCGTCGAGTGTCTCAAGCGCGACGTGCTGAAAACGCCCGTCCGCTTCGCCGTGCATCGCGAGATCGACCCTGGCCGCACCGTTTGCCCCGGCAGACATTTCCCCGTCGCCGCACTGCGCCAGCGTCTTGGCTGAGGCCGAGTTTCCCATCCTGTCCCCCACCTAAAGAAAAATTAAAAATTCCCATGAATACCACCACGGCTACCATTCCTGTCACCGTCCTCACCGGCTTTCTCGGCTCCGGCAAGACCACGCTCCTCAACCGCATCTTGACTGAAAACCACGGCAAGAAAATCGCTGTCATCGAAAATGAATTCGGCGAGGTCGGCATCGACCACCAGCTCGTCATCCAGGCCGACGAGGAGTTGTTTGAGATGAACAACGGCTGCATCTGCTGCACCGTGCGTGGCGATCTGCTGCGGATTCTCACGCGCCTCGCTCAGCGCAAGGAACCGCTCGATGCCGTGCTCATCGAAACCACCGGCCTCGCCGATCCCGGCCCGGTCGCACAGACGTTCTTCACCGATCCGGACATCCGTGAAAAATACCGGCTCGATGCCATCGTGACCCTCGTGGACGCCAAACATATTTCCCTCCACCTCGGCGACAGCGACGAAGCCCGCGAGCAGGTGGCTTTTGCGGACGTCATCGTGATCAACAAGGTGGACCTCGTGGACCCGGAGAGCCTCGATGCCTTGGAGGCGCGGCTGCGCAAGATGAATATCGCCGCCAAGATTTACCGCGCGATGGAGGCCGACGTGGCACTCGACCGGGTGCTCAACATCGGCGGTTTCAACCTCAGTCGCGCCACCGAGATGGACCCAAAATTCCTCGAGCCGGAGTATCCGTTCGAGTGGGCGGGCGTGTACCAGCTGCCGGTCGGCGGAGCGCAGTTGGTCATCAACGAAGGCCCGGACCCGCAGATGGACATCGCGCTGCTTCCGCTCAAGGGAATAACCGAAACCGATCTCGCCGCCGCCCGTGAAGCCGCCGTGCGCGTTTTCTCGGAATGGGAGATTCCCCTGCGCCCCGGTTCGGGCGTGCTGCCGGGGCTGCAGTTGCAACGGTTGCAGTTCCCCTCTTTCCCCGCGATTTTCCCGTTGAGCCTCGCACATGCCGGTCTTTATGCGCTCTTCAGTCAGCACCACCCGGACGAATTCAATGCCGCGCTGCAGGTCGCGGGCGAGGGGCTCGCGCCGGTCTGGTCACATGCCTTCGCTCCCGATCACGAGCACGACGAGGAAATCACTTCCGTCGGCGTGACACTCGGCGGAGACATGGACGGCAAAAAACTCAACGAGTGGATCAGCGAACTCCTCCGCACGAAGGGCAACGACATCTTCCGTTGCAAGGGAGTGCTCGCCATCCGCGGCACGGACAAGCGCCTCGTGTTTCAAGGCGTGCACATGCTGTTCGACGCCAAGATCGACCGCCCGTGGGGCAAAGACCCGCGCCAAAACACATTCGTCTTCATTGGTCGCCACCTCGACCGCTCGGCCCTGATCGCCGGGTTCAAGTCCTGTCTGCTCGTCTGAGCGCCATCGGCCACGACCGTAGCCTTGGCCGCGTGACGGGCGCGCCTAGAGCGCAGCCTTTCTTTTCGCCGAACTAAAACACACTGATTTTACGTAATCCATGAAAACACTTCTGACTAAACCAAACCGCCTCCACTCCATAATACCATGAACCAAACCTTCCTCTACACGCTTGCGACCACGGGCTTCAGCGTGGCGTTTCTCCACGCCGCGATTCCTACGCACTGGCTGCCGTTCGTCGTCATCGGCCGCGCGCGCGGCTGGTCTCACCGGCGAACGCTCTGGGCTGTCGCGTTCGCTGGTGGCGGACATATTTTCGCCACGACGGCGCTCGGGGTCGGGCTCGCGTGGTTTGGGTTCGAGTTAAGCGAGCGCTTTGACCACGCCTTTCATTGGGTCGTGGCGGCGATTCTGGTCTGTCTCGGCTTGTGGCTGGCGTTCCGCGAGCCGCACGGCACGGGGTGCAATCACTGCCAAGGACACCCGGAAAAACTTTTGCCCGATGCCACGGACAAGGCGGCGTTGTGGGGACTATTTCTCACGCTCACGTTATCGCCGTGCGAACTATTTTTGCCGGTGTATCTCACCGCCGTGCCCTATGGCTGGCTCGGCATTGCTTGGTTGAGTGCCGTGCTGGCGGTGGCGACGCTCGGTGGCATGCTTACCCTCACTTGGCTCACCCTGCACGGGGTGCAGCGTCTGCGCTGGAGTTGGCTGGTGAAGCTCGACGAACGCCTCATTGGCGGCATGCTCTGCCTCCTCGGTGTGGCGACCGTCGTCATCCCGCACTAATTTCGAGAATTCTCAAATTGATGAAATCACTTCACTCCATCACTCTACTTATTTTTATCGCCTTGCTCGACATCGGCTGTGCCAAGAAAACAGCCGAGACTCCGGCGGCTCCATCCGCCAGACACGTGCACAAAGCACCGAACGGCGGCACGCTCGTTGAACTGGGCAAACACCAATTCAACCTGGAGTTTCTGTTCGATGAGACACGCGGCGTGTTGCAGGCTTGGGTGCTGAATGCCCACGCCGAGCGTCCTGTGCGGGGCGCGCTGGCGGGTTTCGAGGTGGTGGCCCGGGCGGACGGGCAGACCTATCAACTGCAGTTCAAGGCGACCGACAATCCCCTGACCGGGGAGACGGTAGGAAACACCTCGCTGTTTGAAGCCCCCGCCGAATGGCTGACGGCGGCGAAGTCATTCGAAGGAGAGTTGATGGAAATTTCAATCCAGGGCACGCGGTTCGTTGATATCGTTTTTAATTTCTCGGTAACAAGCACAAGCACGAGCGTGCCGGACAGAAACCACATCAAGTCGTAAGTCTGGCGGCGGTGGTCTCCGCTCGGCTGCTTTAATTCTCCACCATGACCGCAGATGAATAATCGCTCTCTTCAGTGGTGGCCGCAAACCGGCTTAAATAGTCTTGGTGGCGTGCCAGCTTCGTCGCATCTTCCGCCGCATTGTTGTCATTCTGCTCCTCGTGTTGCTCGCTGCGTGCCTGTTGCTGGCCGGATTTTGGCTCCTGGAGACGCTAATTTCTGACTCCGCCACCCGGCTCGCTTTCCAGATCCGCAACGAAACGTTTTTCTTGCACCTTTCGCGCGAATCTAAGCGCACGTTTGCCCACTACCCCAGAGCCTGGCCCGCCGGGCTCTGGGGTGACTATCGGGTCGGAAATCATCAGTACGCTGCTCGATTCTCCGGGAAAGCGCGGCCTCGCCATCGCCCGAGCCTACGACGGCACGACTCGGAGTCACACCAACTTCCATCTGAATTGTATGAAGGTTCCCCAAGACCGCATCGTCCGTCACCGCAAAGGCGAACCTACGCTTGCGACTTTGGAAAAACGCGCGAGTGCGATTCTGCGGACGGAGCTGAAATGAGCGCCGCACTCCAGGCTTCAACGAAACGTACCGGTGGATGTTATTTCTTTGATGCGTCGCCGTACTGTTTCATTGGTCCTTTTCGCGTTGCTGTGGGTAAACGTGTTCGCGCGGCGTGCGGCTGAATTTCTGAAACTCCCTGTCATGGGATGGAGCGGCTTGAGCCCAAGATGCTGGGTGCGCCGGCGTCGGGCGCATCGCGTTGGGTCAACGTGTTCCACCCAGTTAGGCCGATAATTTCGTCTCAGTCTTCCGTCGTCAGAACCGTCGGGTGTCGCTGAGGCGCACGGTGCGCGGCTCGGCGGGGTGGAAATGGATGTCGTCTACTCCGCCCGCTGGCTCGCCGGACAGTCGGGACGTATAGAAATAAGCGATGTCGGGATTCGCTCGGTCGAGGAGGCTCAGCACGTCGACGGCCAATTCCCCTTCGCGACTGCGCCAGCCGGTGCGGAGGTTGAGTGTGATCGACGAGGGCGCGCGGACGGATTTGTCCTCGATGATCGGCTGCGCACCGAAATAGCGGGTGCGCAGACTGCCGAAAAATCCTCGCGGCAAAGCAATCGTGGCTCCGGCGGTGATGACGGTGGCGATGGAGTTCGCGATACGATCCGCTCCGGCAGGTTCGTCCCGATAGCGGCCGTGGCTGAACGCGAGATCGGCATCGAGCGCGAGCCAAGGGACGGGACGGTAGATGTTGGCGAATTCCACGCCGTAGCGACGGGACCAGTGTGGACGGAGAGAGCGGAGAGGAACGCTGTAACACCCCACGGAAAGTGAAAAAATGAGTTCTGTTGTCTCACCCTAGCAACCGCCGGTAAACCACACCGAGCGCGCTGCAACCGAGGATCACGGCGATAACATTCCATTTTCGCCATTGCAGGCCGGCAAAGGCACTCACGCTTAGCGCGACGGCGAACCAGTCGATGGGACCGCCCTTCGGCCACAACACGCCGAGCGCAAACCAAACCGCGAGATTAAGAATGACGCCGACCACGGCGGCGGTGATCGCCGAGAGCGCGCAGCCTAATAATTTCGCGCCGCGCAATGCCTCGATGTACGGCGCACCGGTGAAGATAAATAAAAAGCTCGGAATGAAAGTACACCACAGGGTCATCGCCGAGCCGAGCGTCGCCGCCACGAGCGGACTGAAGGGCGCGGGCTGATTCCACGCGCCGAGGAAGCCCACGTATTGCAGCACGAGGATGAGCGGCCCCGGGGTCGTTTCGGCGAGACCAAGCCCGTCCAGCATTTGCGACGCGGTGAGCCAGCCGTGGGTTTCCACCGCCTGTTGCGCGACGTAAGGCAGCACCGCGTACGCGCCGCCAAAGGTCACGACTGCGGCCTTGGAGAAAAACAAGCCTTCTTGCGTGAGCACATGTTGCGGTCCGAAAATAAACCACGCCGCCACGACCGGCAGTGCCCAGATCACCGACCAGAAAAGCGCCGTGCGAAAGGTGGCGAAGATCGAGGGATGAGCGGATGCCGCCGCATCGTCATCCACCGCCGTGCCGCCGCTGGATTTGCCGTGGCCCTGCACGACGTTGAAAACCGCCGGCCACCAAAGCCCCCCGGCGAGACCGATCAGTCCCGCCGCAGCGATGATGAGTGGGAACGGCAGGTGAAGAAAATAGATGCTCACGAACGCCGCCGCGGCGATGGACCACATCGCGGAGTTTTTCAGCGCCTTGCCGCCGATGCGGATCACGGCATGTGCGACCAAGCCCATCACTGCCGGCTTGAGCCCATAGATGGCTGCGGCAATCCACGGCACTTGTCCATAAGCCACGGCCACCCACGACAGCAACCAGAGCAGGAGCGCGCCCGGCAGCACGAACAACGTGCCCGCGACGATCCCGCCCCACCGGCCATGAAACAGCCAGCCGATGTAGACCGAGAGTTGCTGCGCTTCGGGGCCGGGGAGCAGCATGCAATAATTCAACGCGTGGAGAAACCGCGACTCGCTCACCCAGCGCCGGCGCTCGACGAGTTCGGTGTGCATGAGAGCGATCTGCCCGGTTGGTCCGCCGAAACTCAGCAGCCCGATCTTCCACCAGACTTTCAACGCCTCGTTGAAAGTCGGTTTGGTGGGAGCGAGCGGAGATTCCATGCAAGGTGGTAGCCGTCGAGGGAAAGAACAGGCAAGAGGAATTCCGAGCGTGATGAAGCAATTCAACCACGGATTGCCCCGATGGCACGGATTGAATCAAAGGCATTTTTTGCCAGTTGCAGATCGTAGTGACGCGATGAGCGAAAGTGCATAGCTCAGAAATTTCAGCAGGTCGGCGGTGGACATCGACGAGGGCGTGCGTTGTAGTGTTCGCCTCTTTTCGATGCTCATCGCCCTTAACAAACCCTACGGCGTTCTCTCGCAATTTACGCCGGAGCTGGGCTCGCAGTGGCGGACACTGGCGGATTTTGGTTTGCCGAAGAATATTTATCCGCTTGGTCGGCTGGATGCGGATTCGGAAGGGTTGTTGCTGTTGAGCGACGAAGCCGGACTGAACACGCGGTTGCTCGATCCCGAGCAGGGACATAGCCGGGAATATTGGGTGTTGGTCGAGCGCGTGCCGACCGACGACGCGCTCAAGCAGATCGCGGCTGGAGTGAAGATTGCGGGTTACCGCACGCAGCCGTGCCAGGTGCGGCGGATCGAACCGGCACCGAGCGTGGCACCGCGCGATCCGCCGGTGCGGGTTCGGAAAACGGTGACGGATTGCTGGCTGAGTTTGGAGCTGACCGAAGGCAAAAATCGCCAAGTGCGAAAGATGACGGCGGCGATCGGGCATCCGACGTTGCGTCTGCTACGCGCGCGGATCGGCGGGCTGACGCTGGAGTCGCTGGCGCTCGCGCCGGGAAAATGGCGGGTGCTGACAGAAGTAGAGCGGCGGAAAGTTTTTGCGGCGTAGTGGTCGGGAAAATCGTTCTCATAATCGTACTCCTACTCGTTCTCCTCTTTGGTTCTCAGCAGAATTTGAGCGGAGAGAACGATTAAGAGTAAGAAAACGAGAACGATTCTGGGCTCTCGGATGCGGTGAATCAGTTCAGCGGTAGGGCCGCTGCTTGCGGCGGCCGGTTGGTGGATACCCAAGGCCGGCGCATCGGCCTTCGCCAAGGCTATGGCCTGACAAGAGCACCGGCCCTACATTCGATCTCGGACCGGAGTGAACGATTCTGGCTCTCAACTCTCGTCTCTGGACTCTCGACTGGATCGCTGGCCTCAGTCCGTCTTGAACACAAACAGCGCGCCATTTTCGGTGCCGGCGGCGAGGAGGGTGTCGTCGGGGGACCACGCGAATTTGCTGAGGGCGGAAGGCATGCGCGCTTCGGCGATCATGGGATTCTTGCGGTTGGGATCCCACAGGGTGAATACGCCATCGGTCGAGCCTGTAGCAAGACGGCCGTGGGAATTTTGAAAAGCCACGGCGCACACGCGGGCGCTGTGCGGGAGCTGCAACGGCTCGCGGCCTTCGGGGCCTTTGCCGGCGCAGTCCCACACGCAGGCGTCGCGGCCGCCGCCGGTGGCGAGCCACTTCGAATCCTGACTGAACGAGATTTCTTTTAATTTAGTTTCGTAGCCGCTCATGTGCAGCTCGAAGTCCTTCTCGGCCGGGACCCAGAGATGCACGGCGTTGTCCTGACAACCCGCGACCAACCACTTGCCGTCGGGCGACCAAGTCAGCGCGTGGATCGTGTTGCCGTAGGGAAATTCTTTGAAGGCGACGAAAGTGGTGGCGTTCCAGATACACACGCCGCCGAAGTAGGCGGCGGCGAGGAGGGGCGGGGAAGAGTTGAGAGCTGAGAGTTGAGCGTTGAGAGTTGAAACCTGAGAGACTGCGAGTGCGGTGATCGTTTTCGGTGCGTCGGGGAACGCGTGGAAAATGGAACCGTCAGGTTTCAGCGCGACGAGTTTTTTGCCGGCGGAGGCAAATAAAAGTTGAGAGCTGAGAGCTGAGAGTTGAGAGCCAGCAGTCTGCCAGACGAGATGCTCGACCCACGCGGTGCCGAGTTTGGTTTCGGTGCTTTGTTGGCCGGTCGTTGCATCCCAGAAACGCACGCAGCCGTCTTGGCCGCTGGTGGCGAGAAGAAGTTGAGAGTTGAAAGTTGACCCGCCTTCGCCTGGCTTCGTCGCGACAAGGAGTTGAGAGTTGGACGTTGGCATCCACGCCAACGCATTCACGCCGTCGGTGTGGCCGGAGAGGACGTGGCGCACCGCGCCGGTCGCGGCATCGAACAGCGTGACTGCGCCACTTTGCGACGCAGCGGCGAGCAGCGTGCCGTCGGGTGCCCATGCGAGATCGATCACGTAATCATCGAGCAGGGCGGACCAGTGTTTGGTGAGAGACATGGGGGAAAGGAGCGAGAAGCGCGAATCGAGAAGCGAGGACAAATATCAGGCAAGATTACGACGCGAGATATTCTCGCTTCACGCTTCTCGATGCCCGCTCCTTCAGCCTGCCGTCAGGCAAGCTTTGAATCCTTCGGTTAGCGCGGCGCGGTCGAGGTTCTTGCCGATGAAGACGAGGGTGTTGGTGCGGTTTTCGTCGGCCTTCCACTCGCGGTCGAACTTGGCGTCGAAGAGCATGTGTACGCCTTGGAAAACCAAGCGCTTGTTGGTGCCTTTCACGCAGAGCACACCTTTCATCCGGAAGATATCTCCGCCCTTGGTCTTGAGGAGTTCGTCAATCCACTGGTTGAGTTTTTTCCCGTCGAGATTTCCCGGTGTGCTGATGCCGACCGAGGAGACATCTCCGTCGTGGGAGTGCTCGTGGCGGAAGGTTTTATCCCAGATGTAGCGGAGTAATTCACGGTCCGATGGAGCCGCGCCGCCCTCGGCGCGGTCGGAACGCGGCGAGGGCGCCGCGTCTCCAGATGAAACACGATACAAATGGGTCGGGACATCGTGGCCGGTGACGAGCAAGTAGTGACCGGCGGTGGTGATCTTCACGGGGAAGTGGCCGTGCTCATCCTTGAGTTTCAACCGGTGCATCGTGCCGCCGGGCTCGATGGTCTCGCCGGGCAAAATGATTTTCTCCCAGTCGGAAAACGCGAGGACGGCCTGATTGATCGCCGCAGCATAATCTGGAGCCGCGCCGCCCTCGGCGCGATCGGAACGCGGCGGGGGCGCCGCGTCTCCAAGTGGGTCGGAACGCGGCGGGGGTGCCGCGTCTCCAAGTGGCATCACGACGACGTCGATTTGGTTGTGATCGTGACCGCAGTCTTCGCCGTTCTGCTGGTCAGCAGAATGGTCGTGATCGTGGCCGGTATGATCATGACCATGGTCATGACCGTGGTGGGCGTGGCCGAGAGCGAGTTCGTAAATGCCGGCGGCGAGTTCGTAGGCGCCGGCCCACTCGAAGGGATACTCGGTTTCGAGGAATTGCGGATCGACTTCGATGGCGCGGTCGAGATTGAAGCCGCCGATGTTGATGACTTTGTCGAGGGGAAGTTCAGCGTTCTTGGTGCGGTGGATCTTCGCGACGGCGTTGACGGATTTGATGCGTTTCTCGAGGGCGTCGAGTTCGGCGGGGGTGATGAGATCGGTCTTGTTGAGCAGAATCACGTCGGCGAATCCGATTTGTTTCACGGCTTCGGGAGAGTCATTCAGATGGAGGAGAATGTGTTTGGCGTCGACGAGCGTGACGATGGCGTCGAGGCGGAAGTTTTCCTTCATCTCCGGATCGGTGAAAAAGGTTTGGGCGACGGGTGCGGGGTTGGCGAGGCCGGTGGTCTCGATGAGAATAGCATCGAGGCGGTCCTTGCGCTTCATGAGCCGGCCGAGAATACGAAGGAGATCGCCGCGCACGGTGCAGCAGATACAGCCGTTGTTCATCTCGAAGATTTCCTCGTCGCTTTGGATGACGAGTTGGTTGTCGACGCCGACCTCGCCGAATTCATTTTCGATCACGGCGATTTTTTTGCCGTGCTGCTCGGTGAGGATGCGGTTGAGCAAAGTGGTTTTACCGGCGCCAAGAAAGCCGGTGAGGACGGTGACAGGAATGGGAGCGGTGGACATGCGGAGGAAAAAGAGTGAAGGACTGAAAAACTGAAGGGCTGAGTGAATATAGCAAAGTCGTCAACGGCGGGTTTGCAACCGGGGTGGCGGCTGGATTGGTCGCCGTGTTTGAGCCACCGGCGAAAACGCGGTTGGCGAACGAGAGGCCCCGCGTTGTCGCTGCTCCAACGCGGCTACATGGCTGATTGTCTCCCGTAGGTTGCGAGCTTGTCTCGCAACGTAGCGCGGCAAGCACGCTACCTACCTCGGCTGGCAGGGACGCCCGCCACTACTCCGAACCAACGATCCGTCAGGCCGGCTGGCCCTGACGATAAACATTTTTCCAGAACCAGAGCGTGCCGAGTCCGCCGCAAACGGCCGCGCCAATGAAGTTGGCGTGCGGCCCCAAACTCCAGAGCCACGCGCCGAGGAAGGAACCGCTGGTCACCACGCAATCGCGGATGAAATAGTAGGCGCCGTAGGTGCGGGCACGATATTCTGGTTTGGCTTGGGCGATGATGAGCGCTTTGCGGGCGGGTTCGCCGAATTCCTTCAGGCCGCGAACCACGAAGGCGACGGCGAGCCACGCGAAGTTGTCGGCCCAGAGGAGAGAGAGCGGGAACAGCGTGAAGAAAACAAAGGTCGCGAGGACGAAGGGGCGCTGGCCATATTTGTCGGCGAGATGCGCGACGGGAATGTAGCAGAGCATGGCGGTGATCATCTCGAGTGCGATGAGCAGGCCGAATTGTTGCGCGGTTACGCCGCCGTGATTCATCGCCCACAGAATTATGAAGGCGTAGGGAATCCGTTCGCAGAAACGGATGAGGATATCGCTGACGAGCAGCTCACGCAGAGTGGGGTTGAAGGATCGAACGATGGCGAAGAAGCCGAGGGTGGGTGGTTGGGTCGTGGGCGCGACCTTCTCGACCGGTTCGGTCATGAGCCATTGGAAGACGGCGGTGGCGACGCTGAGCGCGATGCAGCCGAAGAGCGCGTAGCGAATGCCATGTTCCCAGCCGAAGCGAGTGATGAGCCAGCCCCCGATGAGCGGACCGATCATCATGGGGATGCGGCGGACCATGGATTGCACGCCGACGCCCATGGTGTGTTGGCGTTTGTCGAGCGACGTGGCGATGACACTGAGTGTGGCTGGCAAAGACAGCGTGCTCCACGCAAGAAACAGAAACGCGCCCAGCACGAGCGCGAGCCAGTGTTGCCAGAGCAGCACGATGATGTAGCCCGCGAGCGAAAGCGCGTTGAATAACAGGAGCGAGCGGCGTTGGCCCCAGTGATCGGTGAGCCAGCCGCCGGGATAGGCGTAGACGGCGCCGAGCAAAGTTTGCAGCGCGTCGAACAAGCCGATGATGAATACGCCGGCGCCGAGAGTTTCGAGATATTTGGGGGCGAAGCCGAGCCAGAGACGTTCGCCGGTCAAGGCCAGCACGAGCGCGACCAACAGGAGCGAGGTGTCGCGCCGCAGCGCCAGAAAATCAGAGAGGCGGCGGGTGGCGGTCATACGGGCCAGCAGTAGGTGACGCGCTGGGCGGCGTCAATCGCAGGTGCGCGTGCGGCGGATACCTCGGTGTTCCGTTGCGGCGCCGCGAGTCGGGAGTCTGGTTGTTCATGGCGCGACTGTTTCACGTGAAATCCGACTTCGTCGAAGTGCGGCGCGACTCGAGCCCAAAGCAGTCTATTAAACGACAAAGCAGCAACCGGCCAATTGTAGTTTAATAGACTACAATCGGGTTCGGGGCAGGCCGCGAGCGGTGGGGTTTAGGTTGATCGTTGAGGTTGATTGCTCCGGGCCGGTGTTAAGAAAAAATCAGGCGGTTGCCCTTCGGGCTTGCTGACTGCGGGGCAACTGCTGGCTTCTACGACATGAGCGAGCTCCCTCCATTGCCCACTGAACCAACGCTTGGTCTCTACCGTCATTACAAGGGCAACGAGTATCGCGTCCTTGGACTGGCGCGGCATACGGAGACCGAAGAAGCCGTGGTGGTTTATCAGGCATTGTACGGCGCGAAGGGGATGTGGGTGCGGCCGGTGGCGATGTTCACTGAGTCGGTCGAGATCGGCGGGCGGTGGGTGGCGCGGTTCGAGCGGATTGGGGAGTGAGATAAAAGATGAAGGGTGGTCGCCGATTTCCATATCGGCGACAGAGCGTCGGTGTGGAAACCGACGCCCACCAACTACACAATCTCTGCTGAGCGGGAATAAGTTGTACGCTGCGGTGATAATTGCTGGCCATGGATTTGGCGCGGTTTGATGGCAATCTCAGAAAACCCAAGTTTCTGCTTGCCGGATGAGGGGGGAAGGGGGATTTTCGACCCCTTACGCGGCGTTCTTTGGTCAAGCCGGTGCTGCCGCAGCACTCCCTCCGGCTTAACATGTCAGTAAACCTCAACCAATGGTTTCGCAAGAAACCCCGCCGGTAGGCGTCCGTACTGGAGTGCGGCGTGCGTCTTCGGCTCACAGTCCCATGAGTTCGTTAATGCAAGAACTGCTCGCCCAATCCTCCATCGATAAATTAATCGAAGGCGCGATGGTCCCGGGCACCATCACTGAAATCCGTCAAAACGAAGTCGTCGTCGATATCGGCGGCAAGGCGGAGGGAGTTATCCCCGCCAATGAATTCTTCGATCTCGGCGAGCTGCAAATCGGCTCCGCCATCGAAGTTCTCCTCGAGAAACTCGAGGACAAGGAAGGTAATCCGATCCTCTCCTACGAAAAAGCCCAGCAGAAGAAGAACTGGGAAAACATCCTCGCCCGTTGCGCCGAAGGCACGATCGTTTCCGGTCGCGTCAAGGGCAAGGTCAAGGGCGGTCTCCTCGTCTCCATCGGCGTCGATTCCTTCCTGCCAGCTTCGCACATCGATGTGCAACCGCCGAAGAATCTCGATCAGTACGTGGGCCAGACCTACGACTTCAAGGTTCTTAAAATCAATCACGAGCGGAAGAATATCGTGCTCTCCCGCCGCGAGCTCATCGAAGAGCAACGCCACAGCAAACGGCGCGATCTCCTCGAGAAGCTCCAGCCCGGCCAAGTCCGCAAGGGCATCGTCAAGAACATCACCGATTTCGGTGCGTTCATCGATCTCGACGGCATGGACGGCTTGCTCCACATCACCGACATGTCTTGGGGCCGCATCGGCCATCCGTCCGAAATCCTCAAGCAAGGCGAGGAAATCGAGGTCATGGTCATCGACATCAACCGCGAGAAAGAGCGCGTTTCCCTCGGTCTCAAGCAGACCAAGAACAATCCGTGGGACAACATCGACCACAAGTTCCCGGTCGGCGCGAAGGTCCACGGCAAAGTCGTCAATCTCGTGCCTTACGGCGCGTTCGTCGAACTCGAGCCCGGCGTCGAAGGTCTCGTCCACATCACCGAGATGTCCTGGACCAAACGCATCACCAAGCCCTCCGAGCTGCTTAAGGTCGGACAGGAATTGGACGCGGTTGTCCTCGGTATCCAGAAGGACGAACAGAAAATCTCGCTCGGTCTCCGCCAGTTGGAGCCGAACCCGTGGGATATGGTCCGCCACAATTATCCCGTCGGCGCTCGCGTCCGCGGCAAGGTTCGCAACATGACCACCTACGGTGCGTTCGTGGAACTCGAGGAAGGCATCGACGGTATGGTGCATGTCTCCGACATGTCCTGGACCCGCAAGATCAACCATCCGTCCGAAATGCTCAAGAAGGGCGACGAAGTGGACGCTATCGTCCTCGACGTCGATCCGTCGCAGCAGCGCATCAGTCTCGGGATGAAACAGCTCGCGACCGATCCGTGGACGGACATCGACAGCTTCTTCCGCACCGGCGACGTCGTGAACGGCACCATCTCCAAGATCACCAACTTCGGCGCCTTCGTGGAGCTCAAGGATGGAATCGATGGCCTCGTCCACATCTCGCAGATCCAGGAAGACCGCGTCGAGAAGATCAAGGACGTGCTCAAGCCCGGTCAGGCGGTCACCGCCCGCGTGGTTAAGATTGATCGTGATGGCCGTCGCATCGGTCTCTCGATCAAGGCTGCCAACTACTCGTCCGAGCAGCTCGCGCAGGAGACGGCTTCGTACGAGCAGTTCACCAAGAACACGAACGGCACCGACCTCACGAGCCTCGGCGATATCTTCGACGAAGCTTCAAAGAAGGAGTAAGCAGGTTCATATGGGCGGGGTGCCCTCACCCCACTCAAAGCGAAAACCCTTCAAGGCCGCGGACGAAAGTCCGCGGCCTTTTTCTTTTTGTGTCGGAGGGTAGGGCGTGACCGCTGGGCGCGCCATCTTGCGCGACGAGCGCGCCACCTACGAATGCCTGTTTTGCCCTGTATTCGAATTTATAGGGCCGGCGCTTGCCGCCGTGCCGTCTTCCCTTGCTCGGCGCGGCCACAAGGGTCGGCCCTACGCCAAAATCCAGCGATGCTGGTCTCGCTTTTGCTGCCATTTCCAATTTTCCATTTTATCGCGTTGCTGAAATCCACGGAACTGCGAGTATGCGTTCGCACCCGGCATCGACAGCGCGAACCCCTCGCGACTGGCGGGGCCACTCCGACATGCAGGTCTCGTTCATCATCCCGCTCTATAATTGCCTGGCGCTCACGCAGGAATGTTTGCGCACGTTGCAGGCCACGTTGCCGGCCGGACTCACGCACGAAATCATTCTGGTGGACGACGGCAGCACCGACGGCACGAGGGAATGGTTGGCTGGTTTGTGGCCGTTGAAGGGTCTGCCTGGCCTCAATTATCCGGCGGTGTGCACGTCTGATCCGGCGCTCTCGCCCGTCTCGCCTTGCCGGGTTTTTCTGCATGAAAGTAATCGTGGCTTCGCGGCGACCTGTAATCGCGGCGCGGCGGAGGCGCAGGGAGAGGTTTTGTTTTTTTTGAATAACGATCTCGTTTTTCAGTCTGGCTGGTTTCAGCCCATGTTGGCCGCCTTCACTCGATTCTCACGGGCCGGACTGGTGGGCAATGTCCAGCTAAACCACGCGAGCGGAGCCATCGACCACGCGGGGGTTTTCTTCAACCATAAGGGCAAGCCGGAGCACCGCATTTCGCGGGGCTGGGCTTGGCGATCCTATCGTCCGGTCCTCGCCGTTACCGGGGCGTGCCTCGCTCTCCGGCGAGCCACTTGGAGGCAACTGGGTGGTTTTGACGTCGGCTATCACAATGGCTGTGAAGATGTGGATCTGGCCCTGCGCGCGCAGGAGACTGGTCTCACCAACTACGTGGCCTTGCCTAGCGTTGTTCGACACCACATCAGCGCCTCGATCGGTCGCAAAGCTCGAGATGAACAAAACACTGCTCGGCTGGTCTCCCGCTGGCGCACGGTCATTATCCCGCGAATCGCCCGCCATTGCAGTCGGGCTTGTCTGCAGGCTTCCTGGGACGAACCCAGGAATTTTCCTGACATTCGTCTGGTTGTGGACGCATTTTTTTATTCTGCCCGTCTGCTGCCGCTTCCCCCCGCCGCCATTATGTCCGCCGCCAATGCTTCATTGGAGCTGGAACTGGCCCGATGGGCGAATCTCCTCGCTGGCGCGCCGGACAAGCCGGTCCGCGAGCTCGCTTGGCAATTTTTTCCAAAAGTTCCCGAGAACCCACCCGTCATTTAGGTGTTCGAGCGTTCGACGCTGCGCACGACCGACTGCGGCCGGCGGTTTACGGTCAGATACATCCGGCCGATATATTCGCCGATCAGACCGAGCATCACCAACTGCGTGCCGGACAAAAGCAGCAGCGCGCCCATCAGCGATCCCCAGCCATAGGTCGGGCCTCGTCCGGTGAAATTCAGGTAGAAGACCACCCCGAGTCCGAGCAAACCCGCTACGGCCATCACCAAACCGAGCAGCGTCGCCAAGCGCAGCGGCATGACGGAAAAATTCACGAAGGTACTGACCCATAACCTCAGCAACCGGCGCAAGGTGTAGCCACTTTCCCCTGCGTGGCGTTCCTCGTGGCGCACTTCGAGCGAACCGACGTTCTGCGTCACCTGCAAAATCAAACCGTCGATGTACGGATACGGGCCCGCGTGCGCGCTGACTTCTTTCGCGATGAAGGCGCTCACACCGCGGAAACTCGACAGGTAAAAGCCGGACGGCTTATCGAGCATGTGATCAGACATGGCGTTCGTCAGCTTGCTGCCCAGATTACGCCAGAGGGAATGTTTCTTCGTGTCGTACCAACCGTAAGTAACATCCAGATTTTTTTCGCGGGCATGCTGCCAGAGGCGCACGGCTTCGGCGGGCGGGTTTTGGCCATCGTCGTCGAGGTTCACGATAAAGCTGCCGCGGGCGTGGCGGTAGCCGGTTAGCACGGCGTTGTGTTCGCCGAAATTGCGCGAGTGGTTGATGAGGATAATCGGAATCTTCGCCTCGCGCACCAACTCGCGGCAGACCGCCACGGTGTCGTCCGCGCTGCCGTCGTTCACTAAAATGAGTTCGTGTCCGCCCTCGACGTGGAGCGCTTCAATCGTTTTCACCAACGGCCGAATCGTGTTGGCGCTGTAGTAAAGAGGGATGACGAAACTGAGCGCTGGCTCGGGCGCAGGAATACTCATGGGTGGGGTGACGCGGTTTGTTTGCCGGCAACGCCGTTCAGCAGCAAGTCGCAAACCGTGTCCACCTCGGCAATTTTTAACCCGAGATGCATCGGCAGGCAAAGCACCTCGGCGCAGGCGCGCTCCGTCTCGGGTAAGGCAAGCTCCGCGACGTGGAAGGCCGGTTGGCGATGGATCGGCACGGGATAAAGGATGCCGCAGAGCACGCCCGCCTGTTCCAGCCGCGCCTTAAGTTCGTCGCGCTGCGGGGTGCGGATGGCGAATTGGTGCCAGGCGTGGGTCGTGTCGGGCGCGAGGACGGGCAGTTGAAAGGCAGAGTCGCGCAGGCGTTCAAGGTAGCGGGCCGCGAGGGTGGCACGATGGGCATTTTCCGAATCGAGCCGGACCAGACGGACGCGGAGAATCGCGGCCTGTAACTCGTCGAGCCGGCTGTTGCGCCCGTGCAGATCGCTCACGTAACGGCGGCGCCAGCCGTATTGCCGGAGCAGCCGCAGCTTTTCCCCGAGCAACGGATCGCTGCCCACCACCGCACCGCCATCGCCGAAGGCGCCGAGATTTTTTGTCGGATAAAAACTGAACGAAGCCAACTGGCCCCACGCGCCGGCATGGCGTCCGCCGACCATCGCGCCGTGGGCCTGCGCGCAGTCTTCGATCACGACGAGGTGGTGCGCGAGCGCGAGTTCCATCAAACGCGGCATGTCCGCAGCCTGGCCGTAAAGATGCACGGGCACGATGGCCTTGATGCGAGGATCGCGCTGCCGGGTGAGCAATTCCTCCACTGCGCTTGGGCTGATGAGCATCGTGGCCGGATCAATCTCGACGAAGACCGGAGTTGCTCCCGCGCTGATGATCGCGGTGGCGGTGGCGGTGACGGTGTTGGCCACGGTCAGGACTTTGTCGCCCGCGCCGATGCCGGCAGCGCGCAGAGCGAGCTCAAGCGCATCGGTGCCATTTGCCACGCCGACGCATCCGCCGACCCCGAGATAGGCGGCAAATTCCTTTTCAAAGGCTTCGGTCTCCGCGCCAAGAATGTAACTGCCGCTCTGCAGCACGCGTTGGATCGCGGCATCGATTTCGGCGGAGGCTGCGAGATAACCGGCCTTGGGATCGGCGGGAATGATTTTTGGTTTATGCGTCACGGTCAGAGATAATGCGGAAGTTCTGCGCAGGGTGGAAGTGGCACGGGTCTCCCGACCCGTGATTCCGATTCACCCGGACAGGAATGTCCGTGCCACGAAGGAGGCGGTGAATGACAGGCGGCATGATGGATTTAATCAAGGACACCGGGGTTGGCGGCGGTTTTTGAATGCATGCTCAGAGATAATGCGGCAGCTCGGCGCGGTAATATTCCACGGTGCGCTCGATCGCCTCGCGAATGCTGGTGCGGGGTTTCCAGCCGAGCTTGCGACCGATGAGCGAGTCGTCGGCGTAGAAATCCCCGATGTCGATTTTCTTCCGCTCGGCCGGATATTTTTTCACGGTGTACTTGCCGCCACCGGCGGAATCGACCACCAGCTTGGCCAGTTTTCCGAGGCTGATCTGGCCCCGGCCACCGAGATTGTAGACGGCACCGACGGCCTTGGGATGACTCGCGGCCAAAAGAAATGCTTCCACCGCGTCATCGACGTAGGTGAAGTCACGGAGTTGCCGACCACCCCACACCTCGAAGGGTTGGCCGCTGAGTACCTGATTGATCCAGATGCCGACGAAGGTTTGCCGCGCATCCTTCACGCGCATGCGCGGGCCGATCGTGTTGGTGAGCCGCAATACCGTGCTCTTGATCCCGTGTACTTCGCTGTAGAGGAGATGGTATTGTTCGCCGGCGAGCTTGTTGATGCCGTTGATATCGACGGGCTGGAGCGGGTGTTTCTCGTCGACGGGCAGGTAGCGCGGCCGGCCGTAGATCTGGCGCGTACTGGCGAAGACCACGCGGATGCCGGAGTTATGTTTTCGGCAGATTTCCAAAATCGCGAGCTGCGCGCGGCAGTTGATCTCGAGGTCCGTTTCCGGCGCGGTCATCGAATCCATGTGGCTGGTCTGGCCGGCGAGATTAAAAAGAAAATCCTGATCCTTGAGCAGATGGGGCAAGGCGTGGTTGTTGCGCACATCGGAAATATTCACCTGCACGCGGCGGCTGATGTCGGCGATATTGTGCAGATTACCGCCGTATTCGGGGATCAGGCTGTCGATCAAGGTCACCTTCGCGCCCAAGCCCACGAGGGCGCGGGCGAGGTTGGAGCCGATGAAACCGAGCCCGCCGGTAATCGTCACGCGCCGACCCCGGAAATGTTTTTCGAAAGGCTTCAGGTGTTTCATGCGTGGTCCGGTTTACGGGCGACGACGAGCACCGAGCTGCCAAACGGCAGATGCCCACCCGCGTGAATCCAGATGTGTTCGCTTGCCATCATGGCGTTGAACATGGCTTCCAGCGGGGCCGGATACAAGCGCACATCGCTGGTCGGATCGGCTGGCGGGAAAATTTTCCGGCGCAGCACGGCGAGCGGGAAGGGCAGGGTGTTCCAGTAGGTGGAGGATGTCGGTGCAGTTTCGCCGTGAGCATGAGTGTGCTGACCTCGCGGCGCGAGTCGCGCCGTAAGTTGGCGACTTGGCGGTCGTGATAGGAGAACAGCCATTGGTACACCGGCATCATGAGCACGACGAGGCCGCCGGGTTTCAGGCAGCGGGAAAATTCCCGGAGCGCCTCCGCGGGATCTAGTACTTGGCAGAGCACCTCGCAGGAGGTGATCGCGTCGAAGCACTCGTCCGCGAAGGGCAACTGTTGGACCGAACCCACCGTGATTTCTGCCGTGGTGCGGACGCGCGCGAGTTGCGCGGCTTCGAGTGAAAAACCCAATCCGCTCAGTCGCCAAGTTGGTTGCACGGTTTGCAGGTGACGCAATAGTCCGCCGGTGCCGCAACCGGCATCGAGCACGGCGGCATCCGGCGGCAGTGCTCCTGCAACTAGCGCGCGCGACGTGTCGGTGCAGCGCGCGGTAGTACCACATCTGGTCCTCGACCTCGGCCATCTTGCGATATTCCTCGGGATGCATGAGTGGTTTGAGAACTACGGAACCAGCGAAAGAGCCCGCAATTCAAATCCATAGAGCGCGACGGCGAGGGGGCGCGAGTCCGCTGCTGATGGGCCGGTGGCCGCGGCGCTGAGCAAACTGAGTACGGTTTGCCCGGGTAGCAGCCGCAAATAGCCGACGACGATTTCCTGTTCGGAACCGTTCAAGGGAGTGGCGGCGATAGGGACATCACCGAGCCGGAGCTCCAGTGGGCGAGGTGAGACCCCCCGCACCCGCATCCGCAGCGCAGCCCGGACCGGGACATCCGCAGGGTTGGTCAGAATGATCTGGCTGTTGCCGTTGGACCAGCGCCAGCGAATGTCTGCGCTTTGTTCTTCATCATACCAACCGCGGCCAAAGTTGCCCAGAATCAGGCCGGGCGCCGCGACCCGTTCGACATAGAACCGGGCGTTGAGCACGATCCGGTCCTCGGGTTGCAGTGGGAGAAAAGTCAGAAAGCTGTCGCTCAGATTCCATGCTCCTTTCAGTGGAGTATTCAGCCGACCTTCGTAGGTATGCGTCAGAAAATACTGCGGTTTGCGCAGGAGAAACGCGTTGGCCCACAGCCGCGACCAATAATCCTCCACCAGCATGTTGAGCGAGGTCACGCGTGGCTCCTGTTCCAGGCGACCGAGCTCGGCCAGACTTCGGCCCACCCGCAGTGGCGGATTCGCCATTTGCCGATGAAAATCAAGAGAGCCTAGAAAATTCCCCGCCACGAGTAACCCGAGAATCACCAGCGCCGCTTTTTTCACACCCGCGCGCGCGTGACTGGCCGCCGGCACCCAGCAGCACAAGCCGATCAGCAATCCGGGATAAAATACCGAGAAAAGTTTGAAGGCATCGTAGCTCGCGTTCGCGCGCACCCGCGACTCCCACGCGAGGATGCCCCAGCCCAATAATATGGGCAACGTCCAGGAAATCGCGACCCAGACGCGCATGCTTTTTTGCCGCCACAGGACAATCAATCCCGCGAACCACAGTCCGATGACGACAACGCTGAGCGCGACTCGCAGAGTGAAAGGCCATGCGTGCAAACCTTGGTTGCGCAAAATTCCCAGCCAGCCTTCGGGTGAAAAGAGCGGTACGGCCCAGCCAAAATTATATTGCTCAAACAAACTGAAGCGTTCGATCAGCCCGTCGAAGCGTCCCCAGAAAAGCGCGACGCACCATCCGAGTGCCACGAGCAGAACGCTCACGACCCGACCCACCGCGCGCCAATTTCGTTGATACCATAGCAGAGCCAGCAACCACGCGCCCGCTGGTGCGAGACAGACGAGCAGAATGAAATTATAGCTGCCGGCGAGCAACCAGAGGGCCGCGAGCATCATCGCCAGATACGGCCACGCGCTGCGCCGATGATGGGTGGCGCGGCTGGCGCCGAAGATCGCCACGGTCAGCAGCCCGATGCCTTGGGCGGCGTACAACTGGCCGAGCGCACCATGATGCACCGCGTACGCATTGAGCGGCGACACCGCGTACAACAACACCACCCCGACCAGCCAGCCGCCGCGAAAGCCCAGCGTGATTCGCGCCAGAAACAACAGCATCGGCAAATTGAGCAGGACCAAGGTGGCAGCGGAAACGCTGATCAAGCGGTAGGCCTCGACGCCCCAGACCGCCGCATTATGGGCGAGCAAGGCCGAGGGCGTGAAATGATTCAGGCGCAGCCAGAAATCGAAAAAATATTCCGCAGAGCGCACCTGAGTCACTTCGGACAGACCCAGAAATCCCGTGCGATCATTCTTGGAAAATTCCTGAAACACCCTTGCCCCCGCCGCGTAGTCTGCCTGATCGCAGCTGCCGAGCGAGCTCGTGGTCAGACCGGGACCGGGTTGCGCCAGAGGTTGAATCAACATCCAGCCCGCGACCAACAACACCACCAGCCAGACAAGGGCGATCCGACCACGCCTTCTCGTGAGGTTCCACGGCAGGTTTTCTTTATCCCTCAAGGCCCAGAGCAGCAGGACCACTGGAATCAGTTCGCTCCATCGGGCATACGTTGCCGTGCCGGCGAGTGCGGTGTGGGCTCCGCCCCAGACCACCGCGGATTGCAAGGCGAGTCCGAGCCCCGGCGCAAAGACCCACCACCAGCGCCGCCACTCTGGTGGCATGACCAGCCGAGATATTCCTGCGCCCCAAAAAAGCGTGTGGGCCAGCAATCCGGCGGCGGTCAGATAATAGATCATGGGCGGGGTGCTGCTACTTTGCGCACCGGTGCCGCCTTGGGAAGGGGAAAACTTCGTCCAGCCGGGGTAGTTCCAAGTTTACAACGTCTGGTCGCTCGACAATAAAACGCGCCCACCCATCGCCCATGCCTCCTCGCCGCTCCACCCGATTCACCGGACTTTTCCCTGACGAATTTGTCACGGATTCCTTTTGGATTCGGGAAACCGGAGCAATTGAACTGCCGGCCTTGGAAAAATCACCGACGTTGGTCGTAATCGGTGAACTGCTCCCGCCCATCACGAATGAGGCAACGGTCACGGGTCAATTGGGTCTGGAACTGAAGCTCGATGGTCAGACGCTCCTCACCCGATCCGAGATCCCGCTGGGTCCTTTTCGTTTCGAATCACCCTGGCCAGCGAGTACCAGTCCTGCTGGTCATAGACTGGAACTTACCCTGCTGGGCGTGGCGGGCAGCAATCTGCTCGCGTGGTTCGCTCGCGTGAGCGGGCTCGGCTTCCTGCAAAAATGGCGCCGGCTACCGCGTAACCGCCGGTTGCGGATCCAGCGCATTGAGGCGGGCGGCGAGGTGCTGTTTGATTTCGGCAACCGCGCTTCACCTTGGAATCAGGCGCTCGCCCGGCGCTCGCTGCATGTCGGGATGAATCTCATGGGTTTCTACCGCGCGATCCTTGGCGTGGGTGAGTCCGTGCGTTGCGCCGCGCGCGCGGCGGATGCAGCCGGTCTGCCGCTGGCCTGCATCGAACTCAAATTACCCTGCAAGAATCCGCAGACCGATGATGCCTTTGCCCTGCGGTTGCGACCGGACAACCCGCATTCGGTAAACGTTTTTCATCTCGATGCCCCGGTGTCGTGCGATATCGACCACTATCACGGACCGGCCTGCCGCGCCGGAAAATACAACATCGGCTATTGGGCGTGGGAGCTGCCGGAGTTTCCTGATGCGTGGACGCAGTACGCGGATTATTTTGACGAGATCTGGACGCCTTCGCATTTCACCGCTGATGCCATCGCGGAAAAACTGGCGATCCCGGTGCTGGTGATGCCGCATGCGATTGCCTTCGAGCGGCCCGTGGGTGATTTCCGGGAAAAGTTTGGACTGCCGCGTGACCGCTATCTGTTTTTGTTTCTCTACGATCTCAACTCCTATTCCGAGCGGAAAAATCCCGCCGCGGTCATTGAGGCATTCCGTCATTCCGGTCTGGCCGGAGCCGGGGCGGCTCTGGTGATCAAGATCCATAATGTGGTCGGGAACGAGGCTGACTTCGAGAAGCTTCGCGCCATTGCCGCCTCGCTGCCCGGCACGGTACTCATTACGCAAACCCTCTCACGCGGGGAAATCTACGAACTGGAATCAGTGTGTGATTGTTTCGTTTCATTGCACCGTTCGGAAGGTTACGGACTGGCGGTGGCGGAATGCATGTATCTCGGCAAGCCGGTGATTTCCACGGATTGGTCGGCCACGGCGGAGTTTGTGGATGAAACCTGTGGCTGTCCGGTGCGCTGCCAACTCATCACACTGGATCGCAATCACGGCCCGTATGCGAAAGGCCAGCGGTGGGCCGAGCCCGACGTGGCGCACGCGGGCCAGTGGATGAAGCGGTTATTCGAGGACCGTGCGCTGGGCACCCGTTTGGGCGCGGCGGCGCGCGTCCGCATGGAAAAAAACTATTCCCCGGCCGTGATCGGCGCGCGCTTTCGCCGCCGGCTGGAAGCGATCGCCAGCTGGTAGCGGAACAAATGAGTCTTTTTAATTTACGTCGTACTTGGAATCACCTGGCCCGCCACGACCCGTTATGGGCGGTCTTGACCGCTCCGGAAAAAAGCGGCCAGCGGTGGCAGCTCGACGAATTTTTCGCCACGGGGGTCGCGGAAATTGAGGCCAAGCTCGGCGCGATAAAGAAAGGTTATCCATCGTTGCGAACCGGACAGGCCTTGGATTTCGGCTGTGGGGTAGGTCGGCTCTCCCAGGCATTGGCCGGGCACTTTGAAAAAGTCGTGGGGGTGGATATCGCCGACGATATGCTTGCCTTGGCCCGCCAGTACAATCGGCAGGGCGAGCGGGTCCAATACCTCCACAATGCCCGCTCCGATTTGCGCCGGCTGGAGGCTGGCCGCTTCGATTTGGTGTGTAGTCTCATCACGCTTCAGCACATGAAGACGGAATACGCCCGGGCCTACATCGCCGAGTTCGTGCGAGTCTGTGCGCCCGGCGGCATCATCCTCTTCCAGCTTCCTGAACATAGCCCGGATGTTGGCCCGCCCGAGCGGCTGGAACGGCTGCGTTTTTCCTGGTGGCCCCCCACGCTTTGGATGCGGCTAAAACGGATTTCCCTCCAGTGGATCAGGCTCTATATCCGGACGAAAAAGGAGATGGAAATGTACGGGATTCCTCACGATGAGGTTTGCTCTTTGCTAGAGCACCATGGCGCCCACTTGCTCAACACGTACTGGAATGATGCCGCTGGCCTGGCCCTCAGCAGTTTCGATTACATAGCCCTGAAGCGAGATATCGCCAAGTCCTGAGCTTCGGCCCACTTCCCCGGTATCGAATTCTTCCACCAATGCCCTTACAGCCAAATCAGATAAAAGACCATTGCCGAGCCTGCTTATCGCCCATTCTATTTTCCTGACATGGATCACGACACTGCCTCCCGCTCCCCATGGGCTTTAGCCTGCGCCATAACCCTCGGGTTCATGGTAGCACTTGTTATTGGGGGAGCTGATTTGTACTTCAAGACCCCGATTCTTGAAATAGGCGACGTGGCGGTCAATTCCCTGCAGATCGACAACGCCCGGCATGGTACGGAAATTTACGGCAACTATTCGCGTTTTCAGTTCAATCATCCTGGCCCCGCCTTGTTTTATGTCTACGCGGGGGGGGAGATCGTGCTGCATGACTGGTTGGGTCTGGTCCCTTCACCTCATAATGCGCAATTGTTGGCCTCACTTCTGATTCAGGTCGCTTGTTTCAGTTTGGCGGTGGCCATCGTGCATAGTTGGATTGGTTCATGGACGTTTGTAGCGTTGGCCTTGCTTGGCGGGGTTTGGCATTTTTCCTTGGCACGTTCTGCTTTCACGAGCATCTGGCCACCACATGTGCTGTTGATGCCGTTCCTGTGCTTCATTACCTCCGCCAGCTCTTTTGCTGCCGGACGCCGATGGGACCTTGTCCTGATGGTTGTGACGGGCGGACTGCTGTTTCATGGTCACGTGGCACAGCCATTGTTCGTGGGTGGCCTGGGCAGCCTCGCGTGTTTCCTCCATTACCGGCGGCTGAAGGCGACAGCCGGCTGGGTTGACGGTCGGAATTGGTTGCGCGGCAATCGCCCGCTGGTCACCGTTTGTGGCGGATTGGTCCTGTTGTTTTTGCTGCCGCTGGCCATCGATCTGATCCTCTTTGGCGTGCGGAGCAACGTTTCAACCATTGTGCGGCGGATCATAATCAATACGGAGGAATCGAAGGGAGCACTCCAGTCGCTGTTGTACTTTCTTTCTTTTGCCACCTATGCGGACAACCAAGAGAATCGGTTCACCAAACTGGGACCCGAATCCTATCAGTTCTTTAGTGAGCACCTCGCGGTGTTGTCTGCCTGGTTTGTTTTTCTGGCCTTGCCTGCCGCGTTTGCGGTGTGGCACCGCAAGCGATTGTCGGAAGCTACCCGGCACTTTCTCGGTGCGGCCTATCCCATTCTGGGCGTCACTGTCCTGCTCTGTGTCATGTGGGGGAAAATGCAGGCTGGCCCCATGATGCAATTTAACGGGTATTTTTATTTCGGAATCTACTATTTTGCCGGACTGCTAAGCATTGGCGTGGTCTGCTCGATTCCGGGCCGATTGCTTCCCGTGCCGGTGACGGCTGCGCTCTGCGGGGTGGCCGGTATCAGTGCCAGCTGGTTGTTTCGGGCTCCGCGGTTGAACGGAGATGAGAGTGGCCTCACGCTGCGACAGGGAGTGGAAACGGCGTTGGTTACCCACGCGGGTCAGCGCCCGGTCTTACTAGTATTCGAACACTATGCATGGCCGGAGGCTGCGTCGGTTGGGCTCGAACTACAGCGGCGCGGGGTCCCCTTTTATGTCGCTTCCGGCTGGAATTTTATGTTTGGCCGTCGTCACGATCTGCACTTGCTCGGAGAGGCACCGGAAAGGAAGGCGGATGTTTGGTGGATCACGAATCACGGACCTGGCGGAGTGACGATCAGTTCAACCCTCCAAATTTTCACCAAGCCGGCGACGGTAGATCCGAACACAACACAAATCAGTTTTTCCCTCCGGGCGAACGGCTTTCGGTATCTTATCAATGGACTTTCGGCGGGAAATATTGAGTACGCCTGGACCAATGATCAACTGCTCTCATTCAAGTTGATACCGCTCCCCACTTCCGCCGACGTTCGATTGGTGCTCGATACCAAGATAAGCCAGCCGCCTGGTGCCCCCGACGCGCAGGTCGCAGAAGTGCGGTTCAACGGCCAGTTGGTGGGTGCCGTCACCGTCTCCCAGCATGAGCAACCTGCGGTCACGGTGCCCCGGGCGCTGTGGAATTCCGAGCCGGAGGCCGTGCTTGAATTGCGTTTCCCGAGGGCGTTTTATTCCACCTCTTTCACGCTCCCGGCGAATGATCGGTGGAGCGCGTTGGGCCTCTGGGACATCAGGTTCGAGAGCATGCCGGCAAAATAAGCGGCCATGCTATGCTTCGACGCCACCCACACCAGCCACACCTCGGCGCAGACGGGGATTCAGCGCGTGTGCCGGGCCTTGTTCGCGGAATTGCGCAAGGGTGACGGCGCGACGTCTGTTTGTTACGATCCGCACCAGACCGGCTGGCGTCCGCTGACGCTCGGCGAGCTGGCGGTCTTGAGCGATCGCAGCGGGGGGGCGGGAAAATCGCGTGGGGCGAAATGGACCTTTGCGCAAAAAATCTCCGGAGCCTCGCGCCGATGGCTCAGAGTGCGATCTGATTTGCCGCCGGCTACCGGGCTGATCTGTCCGGAACTATTTTCCGCCAAGGTGGGGGCGCATCTTCCGGAATTGCTCAAGGTGGTGAGTGGTCCGCGGGTGGCCATTTTTTATGATGCCATCCCGCTGAAATTTCCCGAGCTCACCCCGGCGGGCACGGTCGCGCGCTTTCCGGCGTACCTGCGGGAGTTGCTCCGGTTCGACGGCGTCGCCGCGATCTCCGAAGATTCGGCGGCCAGTCTGCGCGATTACTGGCAATGGTTGGGCGTGGCGAACCCACCACCGGTTCACGGTATTCCTCTTGGAATAGATCGCATCGTCGTGCCAGATGCAGGTGAAACAACAATCACGCCAACTAGGCCGCGCGTTCTCTCCGTCGGCACGATCGAGGGCCGCAAAAACCATCTCGCGTTGCTTGATGCCTGCGAAGCGCTCTGGTGCCAGGGGCTGGTTTTTGAACTGCAGTTGATCGGCCTCGCGCGCGCCGACACCGCAGGACGCGCGCTCGAACGCATCGGCGCGCTGCAACAGGCCGGTCGCCCGCTGCTTTTCGGCGGCTCCGTTTCGGAAGCCAGATTGTGCGCCGCCTATCGGGAATGTAGTTTCACGGTTTACCCATCGTTGATCGAGGGCTTCGGTCTGCCGGTGTTGGAGAGCCTGCAATACGGCAAGCCCTGTATCTGCTCCGCGCAGGGGGCGCTGGGTGAATCTGCGCGTGGTGGCGGTTGCCTCGCCCTCGATGCGCTGGACGCAGCCAGCCAGGCCTCGGCGATTCGGCAATTGCTGACGGAACCGGTTAAACTTACTGCGCTTGCCGCCGTTGCGCGTCAGAGAGAATTTAAATCATGGGCCGCGTATGCCGGTGAATTCACCGCATGGATGCACACGCTGCCGCGCCGTTCGTGAAGCTGGCTTTGCGGTTGCCATGAAAATGCGGACCTCTCTTAGTCACGGCACAAGTTTCCATGGCTCTTTCCCTCTTCACCAAAACCAAAAAAGCAATCGTTGAGCGCGCGCAGGACGACTACGTCACCAAGATGCGGCTCAAGTACAAGCCGTACTACCACGCGATGGAATCGCAGCAGGGCACGCATGTCCGCTTGAATGGAAAGGATATGGTCATGCTCTCGAGCAATGATTATCTGGGCCTGTCGTTTCACCCGAAGGTGATCGAGGCCTGCGGCAACGCGGCGAAGACTTGGGGCACCAGCACCACCGGCGCGCGCATCTCGAATGGTTCCCGCGGCTACCATGTGGCGCTTGAGGAGAAACTCGCGGCGTTTCTCGGACGCGAGGCCTGTCACGTCAGCGTGGCCGGCTATGTGTCCTGTCTTTCGGCCGTCGCCACCTTTGCCCAGAAGGGCGACATGATTCTGGCCGATAAAAATATCCACTCGTGCCTGTGGGATGGGATCCGGCTTTCGATGGCCGGCGTCGAGCGTTTCAGTCACAACAACCCCGAGGACTTGCGCCAGATTCTGAAAAGCGTCCCGCCCAACACGCCCAAAATGTTGTTGGTCGAGGGCGTATATTCGATGGAAGGCCACATCTGCCGTCTGCCCGAACTCGCCCAACTTGGCGAGGACGCCGGCTGCTTCACCGTCGTCGATGATGCCCATGGTTTCGGCGTCTTGGGTCGCCAAGGTCGCGGGACGGTCGATCATTTCAAGCTCAACGAACAGGTTGATCTCATCTGTGGCTCGCTGTCGAAATCCCTCGCCAGTACGGGCGGATATGTCGCCGGCTCGCGCGACATGATCGAATATCTCCGCACCAACTCGAAGCAAACGCTCTTCAGTGCCGCCATCAGTCCCAGCATGGCTGCGACGGCTTCTGCCGCACTCGACGTCATGCAAACCGAGCCGCAGCATCTCGAACGTCTCTGGAAAAACACCAAGCGCTACCGTGAAATGCTCAAGGGTTTGGGGCTCGATACTTGGGGCAGCGAAACACCGGCGGTGCCGATCGTCCTTGGCTCGAAGGAACTCGTTTATCGTTTCTGGCACGCGCTGCTCGAGAAGGGTGTGTTCACGGTCATGTCGATCGCGCCCGCCGTGCCGCCCGGAAAGGATCTGATCCGCACCGCCGTCTCCGCGCTCCACAGCGATGAAGATTTCGAAAAGATCTCCGCCGCCATGGCCTACGCAGTGAAGCAGATGTGAGTGGGATGTAGCCGCGCTGGAGCAGAGCGACCACGCGGCGGACGTCGGTCTCCGCACCGACGCTGAACGTGCATTGAATCGTAGCCGCGCTGGAGCGAAGCGACAGCGTGGTGGGTCAAAGCCGGTTCGCCAATGTCGGGCCGTAGCCCTGGCGAAGGCTGATGCACCGGCTGTGATTGCTCGGCACATTCAAGGATCAACTTGAAGAAGCTTTTGATTTAAGTTCTTGGAAACATTGGGCTGGGGATTTCCAGCCGAGGATTTTTCTGGGGCGCTCGTTGAGCATTTCCTGATAGGCGCTGAGTTGTTGGTAAGAGAC
>JBBRBC010000022.1:0-49915 GCA_038206205.1 Opitutales bacterium | reverse complement strand
GCCGACTCCGACGGCTGGCTTCACACCGGCGACCTCGGCCGCATCGACGAGGAGGGATTCCTCTACGTCGAGGACCGCATCGACGACCTGATCGTCAGCGGCGGCGAGAACGTCGTCCCGGCCGAGGTCGAGCAGGTGCTGCTGCGCCACCCGCAGGTGGCCGACGCGGCGGTGATCGGGCGCGAGGACCCCGAGTGGCAGCAAGCGGTCACCGCGGTCGTGGTGCTGCACGACGACGCCGACCTCCCGGCCGAGGAGCTGCGCCGCCACTGCGCCGCCGAGCTGGCCGGCTACAAGGTCCCGAAGCGGATCGAGATCGCCTCGGCGCTGCCCCGCACCCCCTCCGGGAAGCTGCTGCGAAGGGCACTGCGATGACCTACGACGAACTACAGGCTTGGCTCGATCGCTACGTGAAGGCGTGGCTGACCTACGACCGCGAGCAGATCGAGGCGCTGTTCGCGGAGCAGGTCGAGTACCGCTACCACCCAAATGACGAACCAATTTCCGGGCGCGATGAGGTCGTCGCCTCCTGGCTCGGCGAGAGCGACAGCGACGATGCTTCGACCCGCGACGAGCCGGGAACCTACGAGGCCGCCTACCGCCCGGTCGCAGTCGACGGGAACGTCGCCGTCGCGGTCGGCACCAGCACCTATTTCGATCATCCGGGCGGCGAGGTGATCCGCCTCTACGACAACTGCTACGTGATCGAGTTCGACGACGAGGGGCGCTGCACGAAGTTCACCGAGTGGTATGTGAAGCGCCCCGCCCCGTAGGATCATCGGCTCGATGAGCGACGACGGGATCTTCTACGACTCCGACGCGGACCTCTCCGTCCTGGACGGCAAGACCGTGGCGATCCTCGGCTACGGCTCCCAGGGCCACGCCCACGCGCTGAACCTCAAGGACAGCGGCGTTACGGTCCAAGTGGGCCTTTCCCCCAAGAGCAAATCCGTCGCGAAGGCCAAGAAAGTCGGCCTTACCGTCGGCACTGTCGAAGCGGTCTCCGCTTGGGCTGATGTCATCATGATGCTCGTGCCCGATCACGTGGCTGCCCGGCTCTATCGCGAGTCCGTCGCTCCGCACATGACCGCCGGCAAGATGCTGATGTTCGCTCACGGTTTCAATATCCGCTTCAACGGCATCGTGCCGCCAAAGGACGTCGACGTCACCATGATCGCCCCGAAGTCCCCCGGCCATCGCGTGCGCGAAGTGTTTCAAGAGGGCGGCGGCGTCCCCGGCCTCATCGCCGTTTATCAGAACGCCACCGGCAACGCCAAGAAGCTCGCGCTCTCCTACGGTCGCGGCATCGGCTGCACCCGCGCCGGCGTACTCGAGACGACTTTCAAGGAAGAGACCGAGACCGATTTGTTCGGCGAACAGGCCGTGCTTTGCGGCGGCTGCGCCGAGTTGGTGAAGGCCGGTTTCAAGACCCTCGTCGATGCCGGCTACCAGCCCGAGATCGCCTACTTCGAGTGCATGCACGAGCTGAAGCTCATCGTCGATCTCATGTATCGCGGTGGTCTCAACTACATGCGCTATTCCGTCTCGGACACCGCCGAGTGGGGCGATTATGTTTCCGGCCCGCGCGTCGTCACCAAGAAGACGCAGGCGGAAATGAAACGCATCCTCAAGGACATCCAGACTGGCAAATTCGCCAAGCGCTTCATGGACGAGAACAACAAATATGGCCGCAAGACCATGGACAAGTTCCGCAACAAAGAGCGCGGCCAGAAGATCGAAGTCGTCGGCGCCAAATTGCGCGCGATGATGCCGTTCTTGAATCCGATCACGATCAGCAAGTGATCGTGAAGTGAAAGTGAATGTGAATGTGAAAGTGAGAGTGAAAACACCATGAACGCCCGCACAAAATTAATGACTTTCGGCGCCTACTCCAAGGCGCTGGAGCTCTTTGATTTTGTCGTGGCGGACATGGCGTTTCTCGCCCCGCATCGAAGTTGCGAGCGGCTGATGGGACAGCAGTTGGCCAGCGCCGACTCCATCCCCTCCAATATTGAGGAAGGTTACGGTCGTGGGACCAAGAAGGAGTACTGCCAGTATCTAATCATCGCCCGTGGCTCCGCGCAGGAAACTGTCGGCCGCTACCTACGACTTAGACACTGGCTGCCAGCCGACTTGCCCGCGATCCGCGTCGCCCTATGCGACGAAATCATCGGCATCCTGACAGCCAGTATAAAAAAGCTGCGCCTCCAGTTAGCCGCCACGAAATAACTCCGTCCACCTTCACTCTCACTTCTCTCATGTCCTCTTCCTCTCAAAATTACGTTCGAATTTTCGACACCTCCCTCCGCGACGGCGAGCAAGCTCCCGGCGCGTCCATGACCTCGGCTGAAAAGCTCGAGGTTGCCCGCACCTTGGCGCGCCTCGGCGTCGATGTGATCGAGGCCGGGTTTCCCGCCGCGTCACCCGACGACTTGGCTGCCGTGCAAACCATCGCGGCCGAAGTCGGCCAAGTATCCGTCGAGGGCCGCCCGCAATCCGAGCCGCCGATCATCTGCGGTCTCGCGCGTTGCACCAAGAACGACATCGACGCCGCTTGGAACGGCGTGAAGGGCGCGAAACATCCGCGCATCCACACGTTCCTCGCCACGAGCGATCTTCACTTGAAGCACAAGCTCCGCATGACGCGCGAGGAGATGACTGCGCGTGCCGTTGAGATGGTCGGTTACGCCCGCTCGCTCTGTGCGGACATTGAATTTTCCCCCGAAGACGCCGGCCGCAGCGATCCGCAATTTCTCTACCCGGTGCTCGAAGCCGTCATCAAAGCCGGCGCGACCACGCTCAATATTCCCGATACCGTCGGCTACACGATGCCCGACGAGTTCGGTGCGCTCATCGCCGGCATTATCCAGCACACTCCCGGGGCGAAGGACGTGACGATCTCCGTGCATTGCCACGACGATCTCGGGATGGCCGTGGCGAATTCTCTCGCCGGTCTCCGCGCCGGAGCGCGCCAGGCCGAATGCACGCTCAACGGCATCGGCGAACGCGCGGGCAATTGCTCCCTCGAAGAACTTGTGATGGTGCTCCGCACGCGCAAGGACAAGGTCGGTCTCGAAACCAGCATCGATGCCACGCAACTCTGTCGCGCGAGCAAACTCATTTCCCGCTGCACCAGTTATCCCGTGCCGCCCAACAAGGCCATCGTCGGCGCCAACGCGTTCGCGCATGAGTCCGGCATCCACCAGGACGGCATGATCAAGAACGCGCAGACCTACGAAATCATGAAGCCCGAGGATGTCGGCGCGGCGCAGACGATGCTCGTGCTCGGCAAACATTCCGGCCGGGCGGCGTTTTCCAAGCGGCTCACAGAGCTCGGCTATTCGCTCGAAGGCGGCGCGTTGAATAAAGCTTTCGAAGAGTTCAAAAAACTCGCCGACCGCAAAAAATCCGTGCACGACGCGGATCTCGTCGCGCTCGCCTCCGACGAGCGCACGACGGTGCCCGAACTCTGGGCGCTCGATAATCTCCAAGTGATTTGCGGCACGACCGGTTTGCCCACCGCGACCGTACGTCTTCGTGATTCCGATGGGAAAATGCACGTGCACGCTTGTGTCGGCACCGGTCCGGTCGACGCCACGTACAAGGCCATCGACGCCATCGTCAACACGCCGGTCACGTTGCTCGAGTTCGGCATCAACGCCGTGACCGAGGGCATCGACGCGCTCGCCCAGGCCTCGGTCCGCGTCCGGCACGACGACCAGCGCGCCAGCCACGGCCACGGTGCCGACACCGACATCGTGGTCGCCAGCGCCAAGGCTTACCTCGCGTCGCTCAATCACGTGCTCTCGCGCCCGCCTACGGGCCGCGCCCAGCATCCGCAGAAAAACTCCACCAACCCCCCGGTTAACGCCTAAGGCCGCCCATGTCCGCCTCCACCCAGTCACCTCTCGTTGAAGTTTTCGACACCACACTGCGCGACGGTTCCCAGCGCGAGGGCATCTCGTATTCCGTCGACGACAAGTTGCGCATCGCGCGCAAGCTCGACGATCTCGGGGTGATGTTCATCGAGGGTGGCTGGCCGGGCTCGAATCCCAAGGATGCCGCATTCTTCGAGCGGGCCCGCACGGAAAAATTCAAACATTCCCAGTTGGTTGCTTTCGGCGCGACGCGTCGCGCCAAGCTCAAGCCGCAGGATGACGCCAGTGTTCGCGCGCTGGTGGATGCCGGCACTGAGGTTTGCTGCATCTTCGGCAAATCGTCGGTGATGCAGGTTGAGGAAGTCCTTCGCACCACCCTTGAGGAAAACCTCGCGATGATCACGGATACCGTTTCTTACCTGCGGGCGCAGGGGAAACGCGTCATCTATGATGCCGAGCATTTCTTCGATGCGTACGACGCCAACCCAGACTATGCGCTTCAAACGCTGTCGGCCGCACAGAAAGGCGGGGCGGAAACCATCACGCTGTGCGATACCAACGGCGGACACCTGCCGTGGCAGGTCGAGACAATCGTTAAGGCCGTCCTCGCGCATTGTGGTCCGGGCCAGCGCATCGGCATCCACGCGCACGACGACACCGGTTGCGGTGTGGCTAACAGTGTAGCGGCGATCCGCGTCGGCGCGCGCCATGTGCAGGGCACGATCAACGGCTATGGCGAGCGTTGCGGCAATGCCAACCTGTGCGTCGTCATTCCCAATATCGAATTGAAGCTGGGCCTGCGCGCGTTGCCGCCCGGGGCCTTGCCGCACTTGCACGAAGTGGCGCACTTCGTCGCCGAGGTCGCCAATCTCTCGCCCGATGAGCACATGGCTTACATCGGCAATAGCGCCTTCGCGCACAAAGCCGGCGTCCATGTTTCTGCCATGCAGCGGCACCCGTTCGCGTACCAGCACATCGATCCGACTCAGGTCGGCAATGCGATGCGCGTGGTCGTGAGCGAACTTTCCGGCCGGGCCAATCTGGTTTCCAAAGCCACCGAACTCGGTCTCACCGGACTCGATGATCAGACCGGCGCGAAAGTCGTCGAGCTGATCAAGTCGAAGGAAAGCGAGGGTTTCTCCTTTGAGGCCGCCGAGGCCAGCGTGGCATTGCTCGTTCGCCGTCTTGCCCCGGATTACCAACCGCTCTTCACGTTGCTGGATTACCGCAGCATGGTGAGCCGCCACGGGGATCGCCATATCGCCGAGGCCACCATCAAGCTTAAGATCGGTGACCACGAGTTGCATACCGCCGCCGAGGGCAATGGCCCGGTGAACGCCTTCGATCAAGCGATCCGCAAAGCGCTGCAACCGATGTTTCCGCAGGTCGCGCAAATCCAACTCACCGATTACAAGGTCCGCATTCTCGACAGCAGCAAGGGTACGCGCTCGGTGACGCGGGTGCTGATCGACTGGCACGACGGTCAGGAACATTACTGGAGCACGGTGGGCGCCAGCACCAACATCCTCGACGCCACCTGGCTCGCGCTAGCCGACGGCTACGAATATATCCTGACGCAACCTGCCAAGCCGGCCGCCGGCAAAACGGAGGCGAGCGCGTGAGTCTTCGTGCCGATATCGGTAGGGGCCGTTGCCCTCAACGGACCTGCGGCAATGGCGCTTGAGCGCAAGCGCCGCTAACTAATACCCCCAAACTTAATTTATTTTTCTACATGAACGCAAAAATCGTCTTACTGCCGGGTGACGGCATCGGTCCTGAAGTGGTGAATGAAGCGCGCCTCGTGCTTGATGCCGTGGCGACGCTTTTCGGTCACACCTTTGAATACACCACGCACCTGCTCGGTGGGTGCGCCATCGACGCCACCGGCACCGCGATGCCTGACGCCACACTCGCTGCGTGCCAAGCGTCGCACGCCGTTTTGCTCGGCGCCGTCGGCGGGCCGAAATGGGATGACCCACAAGCCAAGGTTCGTCCTGAACAGGGCCTGCTCGCCATCCGCAAGGGCCTCGGGCTTTACGCGAACCTTCGTCCGGTCAAAGCCATCCCGGCTCTTGCCAAACTTTCCCCGCTCAAGCCCGAACGCGTGGCTGGGGTGGACTTCGTTGTCATTCGCGAACTGACCGGCGGTCTCTATTTCGGTCAGCCCAAGGGCCGCAGCGCGACGCCGGAAGGCGGCGAGCAAGCGGTCGACACTCTGATCTATACCGATGTGGAAATCCGCCGCATCGTGCGCCTCGCTTTCGAACTCGCGCGCGGTCGCCGCAAGCTCGTCACGTCGATCGACAAGGCCAACGTCCTCGAATCCTCCCGCCTCTGGCGCAAGATCGCCAACGAGGTCGCCCAGGAATTCCCCGACGTGAAACTCGAGCACCAGCTCGTGGATTCCGCCGCCATGCGCCTCATCACGCACGCCGCACAATTCGACGTGATCGTGACCGAAAATATGTTCGGCGACATTCTCACCGACGAAGCCGCCGTGCTCGTTGGTTCCCTCGGCCTGTTGCCCAGCGCCTCGCTCGGCGAAGGTAAACTCGGTCTCTACGAACCCATCCACGGTTCCGCTCCCGACATCGCCGGCAAGGGCATCGCGAATCCTACGGGCACGATTCTCTCTGCCGCGATGTTGCTGCGTCACTCGCTCGGTCTCGAAGCCGAAGCGCAGGCCATCGAAAAAGCGGTCAGCTCCGCGATCGACAACGGCAAACACACCGCCGATCTCGGCGCCGCCCAGCCGATCAACACCACCCAAATGGGCGCCGCCGTCCGCGAACGCCTCAAGCGCTGAGGCCGTTTTTTAGAGCTAATGATCATCCACCACCAGTCGTATTCCCGCCGCCCGCTCCGAAAGAAGCAGGAGTGCGGATTGTCTGGTCGTTCTCTTTTTAGTCACAGAGTTCACAGAGAGGGCACAGAGTTTCACGGAGGGATTTCCTCGGTGTCCTCTGTGTTCCTCCGGTATTTTCTCTGTGACGAAAAATGCCTTGGAGTAATTCCCGTCTATGTCTGAAGCCACTTTCAATCTCGCCCGCCGGATGGAGCGGATGCGTCCCTCGACCATCCGCGAAATTCTCAAGGTCACCGCGCAACCGGAAGTCATTTCGTTTGCCGGTGGGTTGCCCGCGCCCGAATTGTTTCCGGTCGCAGAGATCAAGGCGGCGGCGGATTTTGTTTTGTCCCAGAACGGCGCCTCGGCTTTACAGTACAGCGAGAGCGAAGGCTTCCGGCCCTTGCGCGAATGGATCGCGGCGGAAATGGGCACGCGCGGAGCCAAGACCCCAGCCGACGATGTCCTGATCACGAACGGCTCCCAGCAAGGTCTCGATCTGTTGGGCAAACTCTTCCTTAATCCCGGCGACGTGGTGTTGACCGAGAATCCCACTTACCTCGCAGCCATTCAGGCATTCCAAACTTACGAGGTGAATTTCGTGCCGGTGCCGACCGACAACGACGGCCTGATTCCCGAGACGCTGCCGGACCTGATCAAAAAGCACCGTCCGAAGTTTCTCTACACGATTCCCAATTTCCAGAATCCGACCGGCCTCACGCTGTCGGCCCCGCGTCGTCAGGCGCTCGCCAAGATCGCCGCCGAACATGGACTGACAATTCTGGAAGATGATCCTTATGGCAAATTGCGTTATCGCGGTGCGGAGATTTTGCCCGTCAAACACTGGGACACCGCCAATCGGGTGATCTATGCCAGCACCTTTTCCAAGACGATTGCGCCCGGTCTGCGGATCGGTTGGTTGGCGCTGCCGACTTCACTTTTTAATCAGACTCTGATTTTAAAGCAGGCTTCGGATCTGCACACCTCGAGTTTCGACCAGCGCGTGGCGCATACTTTCCTGACACAGAACGACCAGACCATTCATCTGGAGAAAATCCGCCGCGCCTACGGCGAGCGCTATGAAGTGCTCGATGCCACCCTGCGCGCCGAGATGCCCGCCGGTTTCACCTGGACGAAGCCCGAAGGCGGCATGTTCCTCTGGGTCACCGGCCCGCAAACGCTCGATGCGATGGAGCTGTTGCAGCGAGCCATCGTGCAGAAAGTCGCCTTTGTGCCCGGCCGGGATTTCTTCCCCGCCGATGCCGGAAAAAATTACCTGCGCCTGAACTACTCAAACTCCACCCCCGACCGCATCCGCGAAGGCGTGAAGCGGCTGGCAGCGCTTTGTCGCTGAGGGATTGAAGGTCGGACGCCAGAATGCTTTTTGTCACAGAGACGGCAGGAGTCGAACCGGAGGGCACGGAGTCGGACTGCTTCCGTGGTGGGCGTCGGTCTCCGTACCGACGCTGATTGCGCAGGTGGATCAGGCTTCGCCAAGGCCCAGGCCCAGGCCCAGGCATCATGATCTCGAGGAATTACGGTGAGCTCAATTTCGCCGCGAATCGGGATGAAATAAATTTAACGCGGAGGACGCGGAGAGCGCGGAGCTTGCCGTGATTGTCCTCCGTGTCCTTCGTGAGCTCCGCGTTATATTCGGTTGCAGAGCGTCGGTGCGGCGACCGACGTCCACCTCCGGCATATTCCCGTATCGGCCTTCACCTCTGAAGATCGGGCTCTCAGCTCTCGACCCTCGACTCTCTACTGTTCCCCCATCAATCCTCACTCCCCGTCGTTGCCGATGGAGCTCGTCGCGCAGGCCGTCATCGCTTCATCGACGAGGGTGATTTCCTCGTCAGTCATCGGCTGCTTTGTGAGAAAGGACATGCCGTCTTCCGTGCGGCCGAAAAAATCGGACGCGATGGCGCGGCATTGGTCACAGTCGATGCAGGTGGAATCGACGTAGTACTTTCCGGTGATGTTTTGGGGGACGCGATCAGTGAGATTTGCCATAGTGGAATTGGATGGAGTTGTTGTACTCTACCTGTTCGTTCCGTTTCCGGCTCGGCACCGATTGATCAAGTCTCGGCGTTATTTGCTGGCGGTGCTGGCGGTGAAATTTCCGGCGTCGGGTGCGCTCCTTTCCTCGAGGGAGAATCGCATAATCGACAGACGTCATTTAGCAGGGCTGGATAGGGGTGTGTGATACCATTTTCATTTGTTTTGAGACTTTTGTAGGGCCGGCGCTTGCCGCCGTGCCGTCTTTCAGGTTTCGGCACGGCCACAAGGACCGGCCCTACTGTCCGATTTCAATACGTAAATGCTGTGCATCGTCTTCGCGGCTGGAACCACCGGGATTGCCGAGGAGAATTCACCAAAACGAACGGCCCAGCGGTCCATCCCTACCTGTCAACTTAGCACGTGAGTATTAATACGAAAGCGGGGGCAAAATCAGACCGTCGCTTCGATACGGTAGAATTTCCAGGTCGACCGGACTTGTTCGCCCACTCGGAACTCCGATTCGTATTGCTTGATGATGTTGCGCAATTCCCGGTGGCCGTAACGGCGGATTGGTGAAGCACCCACGCCGTGGAGCCCGCGCAATAACTCCAAGGCGGAGTCGTGCTGGAAGACTCGCTCGCTGCATTCACTGCGGGTTAAACGCAGTCCGGCTTCACGAATGGTTTCCTCCCAGAAACTCGGCGAATGCCAGACGAGGGGCGCCCAGCCTTGGGTGAGCTGGCGTAATTCCGGCAGGCTGCCCTCGACAAAAAAACCGGCGAGGATTTTTCCGTCGGCACGAAGCGTCTGCCGCCATGCATCCAAAACCGCGACGGGATCTTCCACCCACTGGAGCATACTGGCGCTGATGATCCAATCCCATGGGCCGGGCAGCGGTTGCTCCGCCGCCATGACCTGCCAGTCAATTTTGGGGAGTAAGTGCCGGCCTTCCTCGCACATTTCCGGGGACAAATCAGTCGCGACGTACTGACCGGCCCAAGGCATCAGGCGTTGCGTGAACAGCCCGGTGCCCGCGCCGATCTCGAGTGCCGAGCCATTGCGCGACTCGGGTGCCCACTCGGCCAGCCACTCCGCCATGGCTATCTGCACGTGGGCAAACCGACGGTAGTGCGGCGCGGCGCGCGAGAAACTGTGGTTGGCGAGCGGGTTCATTTCTGCAGTTCCTTCGCCCACGCGTGCAACAATATTTCCGGATGATGGGTGGCACCGGCCACCAAGCGCACGGCCGAATCGAGGCGCGCGAGCTGTTCACCATCGAGCAGGGCGTCGGCGGCGCCACATAACAATTTCCAACCGCTCGGAGCCGGCGGTAACACGGCCCCGTTTTCCAGTCGGTGGAGGCCCCATTCGAGAGTCTCGAGGGAAATATCGCTACTCAACGCGGTTGGTATGCCGAGCCCGGCGCGTTGATAAAAATCGGTCAGCGCTGCCGCGCGATCCCGGCGCAACCAGCGGGATAAATATTTCACCTGCGTGTGCGGAATTTTTCCACCGAGATTCATTTCCTGGGCGAAGGCAAAAATCGGGGCCAGTAAGCCAATCTTCGTGCTCAAGCGCGAAACTCGTTCGGGATTTTCCAACATGAGCTGGGCACCGAGTGAGTAGCCGGTCAGCGTATCGAAGGGGCCGGCCTTTTCCAATCGTTCCCCGCTCTCTGGTCCGGGCTCGATGAATACATGCGTGGCTTCCGGGAAAATGGCGGCGACATAGTTCGCGAACCAGCTCGAGGGAACCGCCCAACCGAGCAGCCAGCCCATTTTCATCGGCGTTGTTTCCATTGGGTCAGAATCGTGATCACCCGGTTCAGATCTTCTTCGGTCAATGTTCGTTTCAACGAGAAGCGGAGCCGGCTCGTGCCCTCCGGCACGGTGGGCGGACGGACCGCGCCCGTGATGATGCCTTCGGCCCGCAACGCGGCGGCGAGTTCGACGGTTTCGGCGGCCGGCCCGACGTGGACGGGCACCACGGGAGAATCACCGTCGGGCACAATCCAACCGGCTTCGCGGAGACGCTGGCGAAATTCGCGCGACAATTTATGCCAAGCGGCTTGGTTGCGGGAGAGTTCTTTGACGCGGGCGAGGGCGGCGCTCGCGGCGGCGACGGCCGTGGGCGGCAGGCTGGTGGAATAAATAAATTCCCCGGCGTGATTGATCAGATGATCGCGAATCGCGGCGCTTTTGAAAACGGAATAGGCGCCGCCGGAGGCCAGAGTTTTCCCGAGCGTGCCCACCACAATATCAACCTGCTCGTGGACCCCGGCAGCGCGTGCGAGGCCGGCACCGCCCGGACCGTACCAGCCCAGAGCGTGGGCTTCGTCGACGACCCAAAAAAATCCATATTTCTTTTTCAGCGCCGCCATCTGTGCCAGGTCGGGGAAATCGCCATCCATGCTGAAGACGGATTCCGTCACCACAAAGGTCGGGCGTGATCCGGCTGCGATCAGTTCGGTTTCCAGCCGGGGCAGATCAAGATGGGGATAGCGTTTTACGCGCGCTCCACTGCGGAGCAGACCGGCGATCATGCTGTGATGGATCAACCGATCGGCCAGCACGACGTCGCCTTTTTCCGGCAGGGTGCCGAGGATCGCGGAGTTGGCCGCGTAGCCGCTGCTCCACAACAATCCATATTCGAAGCCATGCCACGCACAGAGCTCTTGCACGAGGCGCGCATGCGGTTCCTGCCATCCCGTGATCAGGGGAGAAGCCGAAGCCGAGGTGCCGTATTCCAAGGCAGCTGTCTGCACGGCGGCTCGCACCACCGGATCATGGGCGAGATCCAAGTAATCGTTGTCGGCGAGATTGAGGAGCTGGATCGAACGCTCGAGCACACGGAGTTGACGTCGGAGTCCGCGTTGATCGCGCTCCGCGAGCGCCGACATTGATCGCCGGGTGACGAAGTCGCCGGGCATTGCGGTCGGTCGTGGCGACGTTTCAGTGGCGATAAAATTGGCGAGGACTGCTTCGGGGTGTTCGGGCAGGTTTGCGCCCAAAGCCTGCGACGCCAACGGAGTGAGGCCGACTTGGTGCAGGCTGGTGCGATTGGAAACGGCGACGGCGGCATCGACTGGAGCCGTGGCGTTAAACCAAATTTTGGGACGCAGTCCGTGACTGCTCGCGTAGGCGTGAGCCAAGCGGGCTTGGTTAATCGCGCCGAGGCGATCCGGCACGACGAGGATCACTTCGTCGACGTCGGCTTGTTCGGCAAAGTCCGCCCAGTCGCTCCCGTTTTTATCCAGCGGTACGGCGATACCACCGGCTCCTTCGATGATGCGCCAGTCGCAGGCGGGGAGGGAATCATAGAGAGCGAGCAAGCGTGGCAGGGACAACTCTTCGCCGGCGGCCACCGCTGCCGCCAGTGGCGCGATGGGCGCAGCCAAGGAGATGCCCGTGATGGGCACGACGCCCGGGCAACTCGCGAGATGCAGCGCGCGCATCGCATCACCGTCAGCGAGCGACGCCTGGCCGCATTCGACGAGCTTGACGATTTGTACTCGCGCGCCCGTGCTCGCCAGCAGACGGGCCAGGGCACCGCACACTTGGGTTTTTCCGACCCCGGTGTCGGTCGCGGTAACCAGAACGCTACGCATATTTTTAGACGGCGGCGTTCGCGGGAGTGAGCGGGTGCATGCCGAGGCGCTCGAGCAATTGGAAATCGTCGGAGCGTTCCGGATTGGGCGTCGTCAGTAATTTATCGCCGAGGAAAATACTGTTGGCACCGGCGAGGAAACACAGCGCCTGTAATTCCGGACTCATCTCACGCCGGCCGGCGGAGAGACGCACCATTGCCTTCGGAATCAAAATACGAGCGAGGGCGATCACGCGGACAAACTCGAAGGGGTCAACCTTCGGCGTGTTGGCGAGAGGAGTACCGGCGACTGGGACGAGAGCGTTGATCGGAACCGAATCGGGTTGAGGATCGAGTTGGGCCAATTCGAGGAGAAGTTTCAGGCGATCTTCCACGGCTTCGCCCATCCCGAGAATGCCGCCCGAACACACTTCCAAACCGGCCGAACGAGCTGATTCCAGTGTGCGCAACCGGTCATCGTAAGTACGCGTCGTGATGATCTCAGGGTAGAACTCGCGCGACGTATCCAGGTTATGGTTGTAGACGCTGCAACCGGCATCTTTCAAGCGGTTGGCTTGCTGATCGTCGAGCATGCCGAGCGTGCAGCACACTTCGAGACCGAGACCGGCGACGCCTTGAACGGCGGCGAGGACGGAATCGAACTGCGGCCCGTTGTGCACTTCACGCCACGCGGCGCCCATGCAAAAACGGGACGCGCCGCCGGCCTTGGCTTGCTGCGCACTGGCGACGATATCTTCGACCACCATCAACGGTTCCGGTACGAGATCGGCGTGGTGATGCGAGGACTGCGGGCAATAGCTGCAGTTTTCCGAGCAGCGGCCGGTCTTGATCGATTGCAGCGTGCACAGTTGGATCGCGGCCGGATCGTGATTGGCGCGGTGCACTTCCTGAGCCCGGAAGAGCAGATCAGGGAAAGGCAAGTCGTAGAGTGCTTTGATTTCGGTGAGGTTGAGCATGTTTTTCATGGGGAGGAGAGAGTGGGGAGGACGTCGAGCAGGGCGGCTTGGGTGCGTTCGACCAACAGCGTGAGCTCGGCCGGCGTGAGACAGAGCGGAGGAACGAGGAGCAGCGAATCGCCGAGCGGACGCAGGAGCAGGCCGTGCGCGCGGGCCCGGAGACACACTTGCAATCCGGCGCGCAACGCGACGGGGAAGGGCGTGCCGTCGGCTTGCGTCAGATCAAGGGCGGCGGCGTGGCCACGCTGCCGGATTTCAGATACGAAGGCGCAGTTCGCCAAGGTTTGCGTGAGGATAGAACCGAAGTGTCGCGACCGGGCGGCGATTGTGCCGTCGTCGATGAGCGGGCGAAGTTTGCGGATGTTGGCCAAGGCGACGGCGGCTGCGAGCGGATTGCCGGTGAAGGTGTGCCCGTGAAAAAAAGCGCGACCGCTGGCGTAGTCGCCGAGAAAGGCTTCATAGATTTCCTCGCGCACCAGCGTAGCGGCGAGCGGCAGGTAACCGCCGGTGAGTCCTTTCGCGAGACAGAGAAAATCAGGAACGACTTCTTCCTCGGCGCAAACGAACAGGGGTCCGACTCGGCCGAAGGCCACGAAGACCTCGTCGAGAATGAGGTGAACGTCGAATTCCCGGCAGAGTTCAGCGACGGCGCGGACAAATCCCCGTGGTTGCAACTGCATGCCGGCGGCACCTTGAATGGACGGTTCAAGAATCAAGCAGGCGGTACGCTCGGCTTGGTTTTCCAGCAGGTGACGGAGGGCGGCGAGACTCGCGGTGGCCTCGGCCTGATGAACGACGCCAGCGGATTCATGGCAACGCGGAGCGGGAAAATGACTGGCCGGAAAACACCATGAACGAAAACGCTCATGGAAAAAACCGCTATCACCCACCGCCATGGTGCCGAAAGTGTCGCCATGGTAGCCGTGCGCGAGGCCGATCACTGCGCGTTTTTCCGGCTGGCCGAGCAGTTGCCAAAATTGAAACGACAGTTTGAGCGCGATCTCCACCGCGCCGGAGCCGTTGTCCGAAAAAAAAGTTCGCGTGAGCCCCGCCGGAGCCAGCGCACTCAACTCGGCGGCCAGTTCCGCGCCCGGAGCATGCGCGAGTCCGAGCATGGTGGAATGCGCGACGCGACTGAGCTGTTGGAGGAGGGCGGCGTTGAGCTCGGGATCGTTGTGCCCGTGCACGTTGGTCCAGATCGAGGCGTTGCCGTCGAGGTAGCGCTGGCCCTCGGTATCGGTCAGCCAGCCGCCCTGACCGGATACGATGACCAAGGGAGGTTGCGCCACGTATTCCTGCATCTGCGTAAACGGATGCCAGACGTGCGCGTGATCAAGCACCGCGGTGGGAGCGCCGTTAGCCACGGGAGGCTCCTTTGATCTGGTTTAGCTGAGGACAACGCCGGCACATGCCTCCGGTTAAGCCAGACCCAAACAGACGACTCAAGTGAATAGTTAATGGCGATTTCAAGGGCTGTTAACTAGAAGGATTAGGCGAAACATACGTTCGAAAAGGTAATGCTACTCTGCGTCGCGAAGTCCGACCGGACATCGGGCGGACGCACATGGTCTTGCCGTGAAGGTCAATTGCGAGAATCGCGGAGGCGCGGCAGATCTACGGTCTGAAATTAGTTGCGCATTGAAATTGGACGGTAGGGCCGGCCCTTGCGGCCGGGCCGAGACTCGCGAAGACGGCACGGCGACCAGCGCCGGCCCTACAGGCGTCCTCAAGCGAATGATAATTGAAAGGTGGAACCCGACCTCCGGGCGGGTTGGTTGGAGACGCAGCGGGAAAACGCGCCCGGAGGTCGCGTTCCACCCAAGACAATTCCCTGAGTCCGCTTAGTCTGACGAATCAGTTGCGGTTTCTACTTCTGCGGCTTCGTGAGCAACAGCGGGGAATTCAGGCCGAAATGTTTTTCGGAGAACTCGCCGTTGTCGGAGCCTTGACGGAGGAGGCGTTGGACCATGCCCATCTTCGCATCGAGATCATCGATCTTGGAGACAAAGACGGCCTCAGGCGTGGCGGCGATTACTGCAGCGCCCCACTCGAGTTCGCCTTGGTGGCTGAGAACAATGTGCTCGAGGCGCTCTAAAAGATCAGTGGAGAGTTTGGCTTTCAGGCCGGCTTTGCGGACGAGTTGATAGCCGAGGACGACGTGACCTTGGAGAATCCCTTTGCGGCTGCGGGTGGTGGCGAGGTCGCCTTCGTACTCGATGACTTTACCCGTGTCGTGCACGAGGATGCCAGCGAGGGCGAGGTCGGCGTCGACTTCGGGGTAGAGCGGGAGCAGCGCACGACACGCACGGGCCATGTGCGTGGTGTGCTCGAGCAGGCCGTGCCGGTAGGCGTGATGCATCGCGACGGCGGCGGGCGCGGAGCGGAACTGTTCGCCGATCTCGTCGAAGACCGATTGCACGGTCGCGCGGATTTCGGGGTGTTGGAGCGCGGCGATGTGCGATTGAAATTCGGTCCAGAGCATATCGGCATCTTCGGGGGCAGTCTCGACGAGATTGGCCATGAAGGGAGAGCCGGCGAGTTGTTCGGTGCTCAGCGCCTCGGCGCGCAGCAGGCGGGGAGAAAAACGATCCTGATAATAATCCACGCGCGCTTCGATGCGGACGATGCCGCCTTCCTTCATCGAGGAAAAAAGTTCGAAGCTCGGGCTGTCGCCGAAAACGTTGGTGTTGATGCTGCCGGTTTTGTCGCCGAGTTCGACGACGAGGAAAGGGTTGCCGTTCTTGGCCGTCTTGCTGTTGACGCGGCGGACGAGGAGCACGCTGGCAAAAGTATCGCCGCCGTCGCGGGGGAGAGCTTTGGTTTCGCGAACGGTGATGGGCGATGGGATGTCGGACATGGGGGAGGGGGGGCGAAGAAGGAGCGAGGAGCGAGAAGTGGGAAGCGAGGAGCAAGGCAGTAAGCAGCATGGAGGCTGAATGGCCACAAAAAGCGGCTACGATCCAGAATACATCATAGCTTGGGCTGTTGATGTGCTCGTGTAGCCGCGTTGGAGTGAAGCGATAACGCGGTGGGGTGGGAGCAACGTTCATGCTGACCGCGTTTTCGCCGTTGGCTCAAACGCGGATACGGCTATAATCGCCGCAGCAAATAACTTGTGAGTGACGCTCTGACGCGTAGTTTACGGCCATGTCACAGGTCGCAGAGCCAGTAGTGTCGTCATCCCGTCAAATGCCGGGGGTGGAAGATCCGTGTGATCCGCGCCTGATGGCGCTTTATCGTGCAGCCACACCGGAGCAAAAGCTCACGGTGGTGATGCAAATGAATCATACTTTGCAAGGATTGAAGGCGGCGCAATTGGCCGCGACCTATCCCGACTGGACGGCCGACGAGCGTCAGGCAGCCTTACGTCGCTGGTGGTTCTCGGCGCGTGACTAATTGGACGTATGTGGTCCTGGCTGTTTCAGTTTATTGATCCGCTGGAAAAGGCCGGTATTCCGTATGCGCTCGTCGGCTCCGTGGCCTCATCGATTTATGGTGAACCACGGGCTACGAATGATGTGGATATGGTGATCCAGATCGGGGCGGTGGATGCCGCAAAGTTGGTGGAGGCCTTTCCTTCCGATTTGTTTTATGTGCCGCCGGTCGAGGTGATCTTGGTGGAACTGGGCCGTGGACATGGCGCGCACCTGAATATCATTGCGCTGGAGGGTATGACCAAAGCCGATCTCTATCCATTACCGACGGCCCAACGCGCGTGGTTTTCTCGTCGTCGCCCGCTGGAGGTTTCCGGTCGACAGGTCTGGGTGGCCGCACCCGAGGCGGTTATTTTGCATAAACTGCTATTTCACCGTGAAGGCGGGGGTGAAAAGCATCTGCGCGATATCCGGGCCATGAGGGTGGCGCTGGGAGATTCGTTGGATCGAGTCTGGTTGCAGCAGGAGGCTGAGCGGTTGAGGTTGGTGCTGCCGGAGATTTGATTTTCCCGCCAGTGGGGTGAGATCGAGTCACCCCTTCCAGACGATGACACCATGCAGCACAACTAATGACCGGTGGGGGCAATTTAGTTATCACCCTGATATTGCTAGAAAAGGGATTGCCGCAGGTACGCCGGAGGTTCTATTTATCTGGCTTCACGCGACGGGCGACCGTCGTCCCATTCAAGTAACTCAATCCTTCACTCCCATGCCACTCGCCGTAGGTTCCAAAGCCCCTGATTTCACTCTCAAGTCCAAAGCTGCTGACGGTCTTAAAGACGTCACGCTGAGCGCTAATTTTGGCCAGAAGCAAACCGTGCTGCTGTTCTTCCCGTTGGCTTACACCGGGGTCTGCACGCAGGAAATGTGCGATGTCACCAGCGGTTTATCCGCTTATGCCGGTCTCGGGGCCGACGTGATTGCGATCAGCGTCGACAGTCCTTTCGCGCAGGAAGCCTGGGCTAAGGCTAACGCCATCACGGTCACTCTGGTCAGCGATTTGAACAAGTCCGTCACCAAGGCCTATGATGTTTTATTCCCCATGCTCGCTGGCGTCGGCGATACCTCGGCCCGCGCGGCATTCGTCATCGGCAAGGATGGCGTCATCAAATACGCCGAGCAGACCGCGACCCCGAAAGATTTGCCGAATTTTGCCGCAGTGAAGGCCGCGCTTACCAAAGGCTAAAAAAACAGAAAGGCTGAAGAACTGAGGATGTCCCCTCATTTTCAGAATTCAGCCTTTCCGCCCTTCAGTTCTTTCGATTTTTCAAACCATGAGTCTCCCGAATCACTTCAACACCCTTCAAGCCTTCGCTGGCGGCAAGCAGTTCTACTCGCTGCCTGCCCTCGAAAAAGCCGGTTTCCCTATTTCGCGTTTGCCGGTCAGTATTCGCCTCGTGCTCGAAGCCGTGCTGCGCAACTGCGACGGCAAGCGAGTGATGGAGTCGAATATCCGGGAGCTCGCCAACTGGAAGCCCGTGGAGGCCCGCACGGCGGAAATCCCCTTCGTGGTCGCGCGCATCGTGCTGCAGGATTTTACGGGCGTGCCGCTGCTGGTGGATCTCGCCGCCATGCGTTCCGCCGTGGCGAAGATGGGCAAGAACCCTAAGATCATCGAGCCGCTGGTGCCCGTGGATCTCGTGGTCGATCATTCCGTGCAGGTGGATTTCGCCGGCTCGGCCGAGGCGATGGAAAAGAATCTGGAGCTGGAATTCTCGCGCAACCGTGAGCGTTATCAATTTCTCAAGTGGGGCATGCAGGCCTTCGACACCTTCAAGGTCGTGCCTCCCGGCATTGGCATCGTTCACCAGGTGAATCTCGAGTATCTCGCCAAGGGCGTGCTCAGCGCGGGTAATGTTTATTATCCCGACACGCTCGTCGGCACCGATTCGCACACCACCATGATCAACGGCCTCGGCATCGTGGGCTGGGGCGTGGGCGGCATCGAGGCCGAGGCCGGCATGCTTGGCCAGCCCGTTTATTTCTTAACCCCTGACGTGGTCGGCGTATATCTGACTGGCGCACTCAAAGAAGGCGTCACCGCCACCGATCTCGCACTGACGATCACACAATTGATGCGCAAGACAAAGGTCGTCGGCAAATTCGTCGAATTCTTCGGACCCGGTGCCGCCGCCTTGCCGGTCGTCGATCGCGCGACCATCGCCAACATGGCGCCAGAATACGGTGCGACGATGGGCTTTTTCCCGATCGACGCCGAGTGCAGCACTTATCTCCGCGCCACTGGCCGCGACGAAAAACAAGTTGCCACTTACGAAGCCTATTACAAGGCGCAGAATCTCTGGGGCATCCCACAGAAGGGGCAGATCGATTATTCCCAAGTGGTGGAGTTCGATCTCAGTACGGTCGTCCCCAGCGTGGCCGGTCCGAAGCGTCCGCAAGACCGCATCGAGCTGAAGAATCTCAAGCAGGAATTCACTACGGCGTTTTCCAAACCCGTCACCGAAAATGGCTTTGGCAAAAAGGCCGAGGAGTTCTCCACGATAAGTGCGCAAGTAAACGGCCAGAAAGTGGGCCACGGCTCCGTGCTCATTGCGGCGATCACGAGTTGCACGAATACTTCCAACCCGAGCGTCATGCTGGCCGCTGGCTTGGTCGCAAAGAAAGCCGTTGAGAAGGGACTGAAGGTTAATCCGATCGTGAAGTCCTCGCTGGCACCAGGCTCACGTGTCGTCACGGATTACCTGAACAAGACCGGCCTGACGCCGTATCTCGACAAACTTGGTTTCCAAACCGTGGGCTACGGCTGCACCACCTGTATCGGCAACTCGGGCCCGCTGGCGGCACCCGTCGAGGAAGCGGTGGTGAAGAACGATCTCGTCGCCGCCTCCGTGCTCTCCGGGAATCGCAATTTCGAGGCCCGCGTGCACCAGAACATCAAGGCCAACTTCCTGATGTCGCCGCCGCTCGTCGTCGCCTTCGCGCTCGCCGGCCGCGTGGACATCGATCTTTCGAAAGAACCGCTCGGCAAAGATCAGGCCGGCAAAGATGTTTTCCTCACCGATCTCTGGCCCACGTTGCAGGAAGTTCGCGACCAGATGGCTGCCGCGCTCAAGCCTGAGGTGTTTCGCAAACTCTACACCGATTTCGCCGCGCAAAACCCGAAGTGGAACGAAATTCCCGCGAGCACGGGCAACGTCTACGCGTTCGATGCCGCTTCGACTTATATTCAAGAGCCGCCGTTCTTCACGAACTTCTCCATGAAGCCCGGCTCCATCGCCGAGATCACGGGCGCGCGGGCGCTGGGCATCTTCGGTGACTCCGTGACGACCGACCACATCTCGCCCGCCGGTGCCATCAAGAACAGTTCGCCCGCCGGGAAATTCCTGCTCGATAACAAAGTCTCCTTCGAGGACTTCAATTCCTACGGCTCCCGCCGCGGCAATGATCGCATCATGACGCGCGGCACCTTCGCCAATGTCCGCATCAAAAACTTGATGCTCGGCGGCAAGGAAGGTGGCAACACCATCGGTGCCGACGGCATCGAGACTTCCATCTACGATGCGTCCATGGCGTATCAAAAAGCCGGCACGCCGTTGATCATTCTTGCCGGCCAGGAATATGGCACGGGCTCTTCCCGCGATTGGGCCGCGAAAGGAACGAATCTGCTCGGCGTGAAAGTCGTCGTCGCGCAGAGCTTCGAGCGCATCCACCGCTCCAACCTCGTCGGCATGGGCGTGCTGCCCTTGCAATTCAAGGAAGGCACGACAGTTCAAACGCTGGCACTTGATGGCACGGAGACCTACGATGTCGTGGGCCTTACCGCGGCGATCAAGCCGCAGCAGGATTTGTTTTTAAAAATCACGCGAAAAAATGGGGCAGTGGAAAACGTATCCGTGCGCTGCCGCATCGATACGCCAATCGAAATTGATTATTATCAACATGGCGGCATTTTGCCCTATGTCCTGCGCCAAATTGTATCCCAGAACTAAACGCGCGGACTTCACTCCAGCCGGATCGGGGGCCGTGACCCCGACTATTCCCCAACCCATGCCCAATCCTGCCAAACCTGTTTTTCTTGTCGATGTCTCCGCTGACCCGGTGTTGGTGCGCATTGAGGGCCGGGCGTCGTTCATGAACAGCGGCAGCCTGAAGGAGTTTTTCACGGAAATGGCCAAGCAGGGCAAACCGCGGATCGCGGTGGATTTTCAAAACTGCACGAGCATGGACAGCACGTTCCTCGGCGTTCTGGCTGGTGCGGCTCTGGCCCTGCGCAAGCTCGTTCCGGCCGGCACGCTCACGCTGGTCCGGGTGGGTGAGCGCAATCTCGAACTCATTCGCAATCTCGGATTGCACCGGCTCGCGACCGTCGAGGCGGGGGCCTTCTCGATGGACTTGGGGGGTGGAGCCCAAGCCTTGACCGAGCAGATGCGCACGGAAATTGAGCGAACCCGGATCGTCCTGGAAGCGCACGAAAATCTGATTATGGCCGAGCCGGCCAACGCCGCCAAGTTTCAGGACGTGATGGCCTTTTTGCGCAACCAACTGAACACGCCCTGAGGGAGCGGACTTCGTCGCATGAACTCCTTCTCCTGCGACGCGAGCACGGACTCTTTTGGAGTAGCCGCGTTTGAGGGCGCAGCCCGAAAGCGCGGGTTGCACGCCAGCGGACCACATTGTCGCTTTGCTCCCATGCGGGTACCGTGTCGTCCACCGATCAGCGCATTGGGGTCAATACGCTCCACCTGTCGTGATCGTCCCTGCTAAGTCCCACTCATGATGTACTTTATTCTCGGCCTGATGTTGGGCGCGGTGCTGATCTACCAGAGCTATTGGCGGGCGCGCAGTAAGGCGGTGCGCTTGGAAGAGGAAAAACTCAGTCTGCTGGAAGAGCGGACCATCGTGCTCGATTTCATGCACAACATGGTCGATGCCGTGGGCGACCGGCTCACCCGCGACGAACTTTTTCAACGCATCGTGCATGCTTCCATTCTCAGCACCGGGGCGTTGAGTGCGTGCATTTTTGAAAAACGCGCGAACAACATGATGCGTGGGGTCGCGGTCGAGGGATTGTTCCCGCCGCACCGTCCGATACCGGATGAAGCCAAGCTTCGGATGGGACGGGCGAAGTTTATCGAACAGGTTTTGAAGTCCGAGGAATTTCCCGTCGGCGAAGGCGTGGTCGGTCGGGTGGCGGCGACCGGACAAGGTGAACTCATCGGCGATGCGCCATCTGATCCCCGGGTGGTTCGGCACGATGATCCCGCACTCCTCGTCCGTTCGGTAATCGCGGCGCCCATTATGGTGCGCAAGCAATTGATCGGCGTGTTATGCGTGTGCAACTCCGCCGACGGCCTGCCTTTCACCCAGACCGATTATTCGCTCGTCGCCGCCCTCGCTGAGCAGGCCGGTCTCGCGGTCCACAATACTGATTTCATCGACCTGCAAGTGGAGAAACAGCGCCTCGATGTGGATCTCTCGCTGGCCAGCGATGTGCAGCAATTACTCCTGCCGCACACGATGCCGCAGGTGCCCGGACTCGAGGTGGATGCCCGCTACATGGCGGCGCAAAAAGTGACGGGGGACCTCTACGATGTTTTTCATCTCGGTGAAGGCCGGTTGGGCGTGGCTGTGGCCGACGTCTCCGGCAAAGGGGTGTCCGCTTCGCTGCACATGGCGATTTGCCGCACGCTCCTGCATCAGATCGCGGGTCGCTACGATTCTCCCGCCCGGGCACTGTCAGAATTAAACCAAGCGCTGGCGGCCGATATCCGTAACGGGATTTATATCACGATGGCTTACGCCATCATCGATCCGCAGGCGGGCCACGTGATCATCGCGCGCGCCGGCCACGAGCTGCCACTGTTTTTGAGACGCGATCGTACCACGGGCCTGCCGGTCTGCGAGTACGCCGTCTCGGAAGGCATGCCGCTCGGATTGGTGCCGCCTGGGATGTTCGACCAAGCAATCGCCGACAAAGTGGTGCCCTTTGTCGCAGGTGATGTATTGGTCCTCTACACCGACGGTCTGACGGAAGCGCCCAACCACGAAGACAAGGAATTCGGCAGCGCGCGACTATCAGATGCCCTGCGTGGTGCCTACCAAAGCGACGCGAAAGGAATCAACGACGCCGTCCTGCAAGCCGCGCAGCGTTTCACCGACGGCACCGGCCTGCGTGATGACTTCACGCTGCTGACGATCAAGCGGGTGTGAGGGGGAAGCCACAGGTCGCCGTGCCTGTGGGATTGGGCGGGATCTCGTAGGTTGCGAGCTTGTCTCGTTCTGCTGGCCAGCAGAATGGCGCGACAAGCTTGAATGAGTCGCCGCGTTGAAGCGCAGCGACAACGCGGATCGGTTCTACACTGCTGCCGCTCCCGCGTTTTCGCCTTCGGCTCAAACACGGCTACCAATCCTCGGCAGGCCGGGACGCCGGCCGCTCCGGTTGAGATCATAACTCTAATTTCGCACTGGTAGGGCCGAAAAAACCGGGCTAGTCATTCAGCCCTATGTCAGCCTCCGCTACCACCGCCGCACAGGCCTCTCGTTTCAACCAACCCGATGCGTCGGGGCATTTCGGCCCCTATGGTGGGGTGTTTGTCCCTGAGACGCTCATGACCGCGCTGCAAGAGCTGACCGCCGCCTATGAGGTGGCGCGCCACGATCCGGAATTCCAAAAGGAACTGCGCCATCATTTGAAGGAATTTGCGGGCCGGCCAACCCAGCTTTATTTTGCAGAGCGGCTCACTGAACTTTGCGGCGGCGCGAAGATTTATTTGAAGCGCGAGGACCTGCTGCACACGGGCGCGCACAAGATCAACAATGCACTCGCGCAGGCGATTCTCGCGAAACGCATGGGCAAGAAACGTATCATCGCCGAGACCGGTGCGGGCCAACATGGCGTGGCGACCGCGGCGGCGTGCGCGAAATTTGGTCTGGAGTGTGTCGTCTACATGGGCGCGCACGACATGGAGCGCCAGGCGCTGAATGTGTTTCGCATGCGGCTCATGGGCGCAACAGTCGTCGGCGTGGAAGCCGGCCAGAAGACGCTTAAGGAAGCGATCAACGAGGCCATGCGCGACTGGGTAACCAACGTCCGCCACACGCACTACATTCTCGGCACCGCGTATGGTTCGCATCCGTATCCGATGATGGTGCGGGATTTTCATCGCGTGATCGGTCAGGAAGCCAAGGAGCAAATCCTCGCCCGCGAGGGGAGGTTACCCGATGAACTGGTCGCGTGCGTCGGCGGCGGCAGCAACGCCATCGGTCTTTTTTTCGAATTTCTCGATGAGAAAAATGTCCGTCTGTTTGGGGTCGAGGCCGGTGGCCACGGCATCAAGCGAGGCGAACACGCCGCGCGCTTCGCCGGCGGACGGCTGGGGGTGTTGCAAGGCTGCAAAACATTTCTCCTCCAAGACGCGGAAGGGCAGATCGAACTCACGCACTCGGTCAGCGCCGGGCTGGATTACGCGGCGGTCGGGCCCGAGCATGCGTTCTATCGCGATGCCGGCCGGATCGAATTTGCCTACGCCACCGATGATGAAGTGCTGGAAACCTTTCAACTTTGCTCGCGGATGGAAGGCATCATCCCGGCGCTTGAGAGCACGCACGCATTGGTGCATGGGATGAAGCGCGCCCGCGCCCTGGCGAAGGATAAGATCGTGATCGTGAATTTATCCGGACGCGGGGATAAAGATGTCCAGCAAGTGCAGCGACTGCTGGATGAGAAGGCATAAACGCCAAATCACAAAACTCCAAAACTCCGAACGCCAAACGCCAAACCACTTAAATGGCTGAAAAAATAAAGGACTTGGAGGAAAGGACGGCGCTGTTTGCCGAGGCCGTTCGACGTTTTGTGCGACAGTTGCCACGAACGACAGCGAATATCGAAGATGTAAAACAACTGGTGCGGGCATCTGGTTCGGTGGCTGCGAACTGCATCGAGGCTAATGAGGCGCTTGGGGGCAAGGACCGGGTCATGAAATTTCGTATCTCTCGCAAGGAAGCCAAGGAAAGCCAGCTCTGGCTTCGATTGTTGTATTTGGGTGATAATGCCGCGATGGAAACTGGCCGAAAGGAACTTTGGCAGGAGACGCATGAGCTGAAACTGATCTTCACCAGTATTATTAAAAAACTAGAATGAAGCACTTCACTTCGGGTTTTGTTTGGCCTTTGGCCGTTTGGCGTTTGGACTTTCTCCTATGAACTCTATGACCGGTTTTGGCCGTGGGACGGCTTCGTTGGATGCGCACGCGCTTACCGTGCAGATCAATTCGGTGAATCGCAAAGGGCTCGATCTCTCGGTGTCATTGCCTGATGCGTGGGAAAGCCTCGAAGGTGTGGTCCTTGAGCAAGTCCGCAAAAAAGTTTCCCGCGGTAAAATCCATGTCGTGATCGAAGTGGATGGCGGGGCCAAGGAAACGGATTGGAATGAGAGCAAGGTTGCGGAGGAACTGGCCCGACTTCGTTCGCTGGCCCAGTCTCAAAAAATCACTTTCGCGCCCACGGCCGAGCTGTTGTGGCGGATTGCCCAGGATTCCACGGGTCGGGAGAAATTGCCCGAGGCCGCGAGTGCCTGGCCGGAAGTGGAACCGGCGTTGCAAGCGGCTCTGCGCGGACTGGCGGCGATGCGGGCGCGGGAAGGCGAGGCGCTGCTGATTGATTTTCTCGGACGCTTGGAAAAAATTCGCGCCCATATTGAGGTGATCGCGCTGCGGGCGCCGCAGGTCGTCAGTACTTACCGGGAACAGTTGATGATGCGACTGAGGACCGCCGGTCTGACGCTGGACGTGAGTGACGATCGGGTCCTGAAGGAGGTCGCGCTGTTTGCCGATCGTTGCGATATCGCCGAGGAACTTACCCGGTTGCGCAGTCATCTGGCGCAATTCAACGAATTATTGCGGAGTAGCGATGAAGTGGGGCGCAAGGCTGAGTTCATTTTGCAGGAGATCGGGCGCGAAGTTCACACGATCGGCAGCAAGGCCAACGATCTCCAGATTTCCCAGCGTGTGATCGAATTGAAAAACGAGCTTGAGCGCGTGAAAGAGCAGATCGCCAATGTCGAGTGAGCGGCGCTCATTCGACGAAGTGACCAGTAACGAGGATCAAGTGCTGAGCAGAGGAAGGCCATGGTGGATGCATTCCGTATTGTAGGGCCGGCCCTTGTGGCCGTGCCGGGATTGCGCGAAGGCTGCCTGCCCTCGGCAGGTTCGCGATGACAAAAAAACTTGCGATGCATCCGGGCTAGCGTCGCCAAGTTCAAGTCGCTCCACCTTTAGCCTCTCACTTCATGGCCGTGATCGTCGCCCGCATCGTTTTCAAATCGGAGTCTTCGAGCGCTGACTGCTTCCATGATTTGTCCATGAGAAAGGCGATGGTGAGCCGTCGTTTGGCTTCGGCCTTATTGCCCAGCAGACAGGCGTAGCAGGCGAGATTGTAGTGGAGCACCCCGCATTTTTTCCCATGCAGTGGCTCCGCTTCCAATAATACCGCCTGCGCCTCTTCGATCAGTTCGAGTTCCCGCAGCGCGTAGGCCCGGCTGACCCAGCCCTTATCATCCTCGGGTTTGAGGCGCATGAGTTTTTGGGAATATTTCATCACCGCATCCCAGTGTTTCGAGTGCATGTGCAGATCGATGCGCGCACTGATCACCTCGGAAAGTTTCTGATCAGCTGGCGTGATTGCTTCCAATTCCGCCGAAGCTTCCACGAACATCCCCAGCTCAATAAAGCCCGAGGCATATTGCAGGTGGCGAAGCGTGGAGATCATGGGCGAGGAAATAGAAGCTAAAGGCACGCGCCGGTGGATTCAGCATCAAAATAGGGTTGGAGGCTCGGGGGCCATCAATGCCCACTGTTCCAATCGGCACCTTTCCTTGCGGGTGGCTTAACTCTCGACTGGAGCCGGAGCTGAAACTGGAGCCGGGCCGGATTCGACGGCGGGTTCAGGCTGGAAGCTGCTGGCGGAATTGTGGCGGGCGTTGCGGACGGCGTCGGCGATCGTGACCGGCAGCACTTCGGCTTCGCCGCGTTCTTTGTCGAAGTGCATTGAGATCGTGCGTGAGACACCGCGTTCCTGCATCGTCACGCCGTACAACGCATCCGCCGCCGCGATGGTGCTCTTGTTGTGCGTGATGATGATAAACTGGGACTCGCCGACGAACTGCTTCAGGAGATTCGTGAAACGGTGAATGTTGGACTCGTCGAGCGGGGCATCCAACTCGTCGAGCAAACAGAACGGCGATGGCTTCACCATGTAGAGGGCGAAGAGCAGACCGACGGCGGTGAGCGTTTTCTGTCCACCGGAGAGCAGCGTGATGCCTTTCAGTTTGGTGCCGGGCGGCTGGGCGACGATTTCGATGCCGCTTTCAAGCGGATCATCAGCGGTCACGAGTTCGATATCGGCGTGGCCGCCACCGAAGAGGATGTTGAAGGTGTAGGCGAAATTTTTGCGGATCTGATCGAAGGTGACCTTGAACTGTTCAAGTGAGGTCTGATTGATGTCGTCGATGGCCTTGAGGAGCGCGGTCTTGGCGTTGGTGAGATCGTCGCACTGGGTCTTGAGGAATTCGTAACGCTGTTTCAGTTCCGAGTATTCCTCGATGGCCACGAGATTGACTGCGCCCATCGTGCCGATGCGTTGACGGAGTGCATCAATTTCGGATTTGAATTCATCCCATTGGGTCGCATCGAGCGCGACAAGATCAGCCTCGGTGGGCTCGCCCTTGTTGGCTTTGTCTTTCTTGCGGCGCTTTGGAGCGGCCTCCGTCAGAGCGGGCTGAGCGGTGGGGATCGGAGGAGTGGTCGCTTCATCTTCCTCATCGAGATCCAAGGCCTTGAGGCCTTCGGGTTCGTCATCGGCGTGCCAGAGGAGGTTTTTCCAATCGAGGGTGGTGACATCGGCTTGGAATTCGTGGGTGATTTCCTCGGTGAGAAATTGGACCCGGGCGCTGGTCTCGGCGACGCGGACCTCATTCTTGGAAAGCTCGGACATCGAGGACTCGGCCTCGCGGCGGATGGAGGTCATGCCGGTTTCGACCTCGTTGATTTCCTGTTCGATGGTGGAAAGTTCGACGCGGATCGTCTCTACGTTTTCCTGCGCTTCAGTGAGGGTGACGGCGATTTCCTCGGCGCGGGCTTTTTGGCCGGCGCTTTCTTGTTCGAGTTGGTTTACCTGTTCAGCCCACGTCTCGATCTCGATTTGGCGTTGATCGAGCAAATCGGCCATCTGGACGCGACGGCGTTGCATCTCCGATAATCCGCGGTCGAGGACTTCGACTTTCTGGCGGCGCTCGGCGAGGTCCAGGCGGGCTTGGGAGAGTGACTCTTTCTGGAGATCGCGATCGGCGCGTTTTTCGGCGATGCTGTTTTCGGTGGCGGAAATGATCTGCTTCTTGGCTTCGACGGCTGTGTGGGCTTCGTGCAACAGGCCCTGCGCCTTGGCGTACCGGGCTTGCGCCTCGTCGTGATCGCGTTTGAGCGTGTTAAGTTCGTGCTCCATCCGTTGCAGCTTGTGGGCCGCTTCTTCATGGGCGCGCTGCGCATTCTTTTCCTCGTTGTGGAGACCGGCGGAAATTTGGGAAGCGGCGAGGACTTCCTTGCGCTTTTGCTCGAGGGTTTGCTCGGCAAGATTCAGCGCGACGTTGATCTGTTCGATCAGCACGCGTTGTTCGTCGTGGGCGATTTGTTCGGCCACGACGGCCTTGCCGGTCTCGCGCAAATCCACCTCGCGTTGCACGATGCTGTTCGCGGGTTTCTTGCTGTGCCCGCCAAAAATCAGGCCGCGGCGATCCACCAATTCGCCCTTGGCCGTGGCCACCATCAGGAAACTGAAACCGGGATGGGCTTTCCAGAATTCGAGAAACGCCGCGAGATCGTCAGCGAGGTAGCACGCGGAAAGGATGGAAGCGGCGGGGTGGGCTGGGTCGAGATTAGCCACGGCATCGCTGGCGGGACGCAGACCGGCGGGGAGTTCGGATGCGGCCGTAGTGCTGAGCAAACCTGGAACCTGGAGACACACGCTGCCGATCTTGTCGGCTTCGAGCTGCGTGAGGATTTTTTGGGCGGTGGCGAGATCGGAAACCGCGATGGCTTCGACCGAGGAACCGAGCAGGGCTTCGAGGGCTTTCGCGTACTCGGCCCGCATTTCCAAGCCTTGGGTGATCGGGGTGAATTTCTGTTCACCGATTGTGGCGGTGAGGCGGCCTTGGAGGAGGGCTTTTGCGCCTTCGCCGAAGCCTTCCCATTTTTCCTGCAATTGCTGAAGAAGTTTCAGGCGCGCGGTTTTCTGGGCGAGCGAGCGATCAATCTCCTGGAGCTTGCGTTGGGCTTCGCGGAAATTCTGCGTGGCCTCGTGCAACGCAGTTTGGGCGGCCTGGGCCTCGCTGTTGGTGCGGCTTTGTTCGGCGCGGGCTTCCTCGACGCGGCTGCGGACCTGCGCGAGCGCCTGCCGTGCGGCTTCGACGGCGGCGCGCAACTCGGCGAGTTCGGTGGAGAGTTGATCAAAACGATTCTGGCTGGTGCGGGCGTCGACTTCGAGGCCGGAGCTTTCGGTGCGAAGGCGGGCAACCATGCTCTCGGATTGCAAGAGCTGAAATTTTTCCTGACTCAACTGCTGTTCGGCTTTAGTCAGTTCGCCTTCGAGGATGGCGAGTTCGCGGTTGCGATCCTGAAAAACCACATCGGAGCTGCCGAGCAGGCTGAGCTGCATTTGCTTGTCGCTCGCGCCGGTATCGACCTGCGAAGCCAGCTCCTTGAGCTGCATTTCCAATTCGGAGACATCATCGCGACCGGATTCCAGGCGGTCGGCGAGGCCGGTGCGTTTGACTTGGGCGAGGCCGGATTGGTTTTCGGCGGCCTCTTTCTGTGAGCGAAGATCGAAGACGGACTGCTGGGCGTGCTGCACGCGTTGGTGCAACGAACTGCGCGTGGCTTTCTTGGTGTCCAAGGCGCGCGTGCGCTCGTCCAGCGTCGAGCGGCGCGTATCGGCTTCGCTGCGGAGGGAAGCGACGCGGCTGTTGAAATCAGCCAGCGAGGTGCTGAGTTGTCGCCACTGAAAACTGCCTTGCGCGAGCGCGAGGTGACGCAGGCGGAAACTCAGGCGCTTGAAGCGCATGGCTTTTGCGGCCTGGCGTTTGAGGGTGCCGATCTGGCGGGCCACTTCGTTGATGACGTCGGAGACGCGGGCGAGATTTTGCTCGGTCAGGGTGAGCTTGCTCATCGCCTCGCGACGCTGGCTCTTGTACTTCGTGATGCCGGCGGCTTCTTCGAATACGACCCGGCGTTCTTCGGGTTTGGAGGAGAGAATCTGGTCGATCTGACCTTGCGCCATGATCGAGTAACTCGTGCGGCCCACGCCGGTATCCATGAAAAGTTTATGGATATCTTTCAGGCGGCAGGGCTGGTTGTTGAAAAAATATTCGCTCTGGCCATCGCGGTAGACGCGGCGGGTGATTTCGATTTCGTGAAATTCGCTGCCGAGTTGTTTCTCGCACTCGGTGAGGAGCAGGCCGACTTCGCACAGCTGCGCGGCTTTGCGGGTGTCGGCACCCTCGAAGATCACGTCCTGCATCTTGCCGCCGCGAAGAGCCTTCGCGCTTTGTTCGCCGAGTACCCAGCGGATCGCGTCCGCGATGTTACTCTTGCCGCAGCCATTGGGCCCGACAATAGCAGTCACCCCGGGTTTGAAACCGAGGGTAGTGTTGTCTGCGAAACTTTTGAACCCGTGAAGCTTTAGCGCCTTGAGATACATTTAACGGAAAGCGAAAACTACAGGCAGCGCTTTTCAGCGGTGCAATGGAAAAAATGCAAATTTCCCCTCTGAAATTTTCTCGGGAACCTGCATTATTGGCTGGCCAAGCGGGTCAATCCTTCGTCAGACCCCGGCCGAGACTGATGGAGCCCTCGACGGCAAAGCCGATGCGCTGGTCGAATTCGATGACGCCGGGGTTATCCGGCCGGACCTGGAGATTGATTTTGGGGCAGCCGGCCGCCCGGAGTAACCGCTCGGCCTCAGCCATCATTGCCCGGCCCAGTCCGGTGCGGCGATGGGTGGGGCGATGGCGAGGTAATTGATCCAGCCCCGGTGGCCCTCGTAGCCGGCCATGATCCCCGCCACAAGGCGTCCATCGAATTCGCCGACGAGAAACTATTCCGGGTTAACGTGAAGTTTGCGGGCGATGTCCTTGCGTGGATCGTTTTGCGGCTTGAGGAGTTCGCAGGCCTGCCAGAGCGCAAGGAGGTCGGCTTCGTCGGTGGCGCGGTAAGGACGGATGATCATGGGGAAATTGACGCGGTTGAGGTCCGGGAATGAGGAGTCACGGAACGACGGAAAACACTGGAAGTATTTAGCTGCCGGGGACGAGGAAAGAGTGCCGCGGTTCATTTTTTATAGGCGTGGAGCGATGGGTGATCCGGGAGTTGCTAACGAACTTAAAACCATTTCATTGATTGATATTCCCCGTGCGAACATCCGACCAGACCCATTTTAATTAACCATGAGCAACCTGCATATTCTCGTGGTGGATGACGAGGTCTCGATCCTAAATCTCATTTCCAGCTATTTGGGCAAGAGGGGAGAGCGGTGTGATCTGGCGGAGAACGGGGCCCGGGCGCTGGAGCTTCTTCAGCAGAATAATTATGATATTATGTTCACAGATCTCTCCATGCCGGGGCTGGATGGGATCGAACTCACGCGACGCGTCAAGCAGCTCCGACCGCAGACAATCTGTATTCTGATGTCGGGACGAGGCACGCGGCTAGACGTCATTGCCGCGATGCAGACCGGGGTGTTCGACTTTCTCGACAAGCCCTTTCCCGAGTTGGCGATCCTCGCCATGGTGGTGGAACGAGCGGCGGCCAGTCGCCGGCTGGTGCGCGAACGCGATGCGTTGTTGGCGGATTTAAAAAATCAAAATATCAAACTCGAGACCAGTCTGGCCCGCTTGCATACAGCGTATGGGCAATTGCGGCAGCAGGAGGCGACGCTCGCCTCCGATCTTCGCCAGTCCCAGCGGGTGCAACGCAAGCTGCTCCCGGCAGCTTTCCCCTTGTTGGCTGGTTTCGAGGTGTTCGGTTACTTCGGCCCGTGTGAACGGCTGGGCGGTGATTTTTTTGGCGCGGTGCTACTCGACGATGGGCGCCTCGCGTTGTATTTGGTGGATGTCGCCGGGCACGGAGTCAGTGCGGCGATGATCACGATTATTCTCCGCGAGCTCTTGCAGCCCCGACGACAACTCCAAGCCCGGCAGGAAATCCTCGGCATCCCTGCACAGGCGCTCTCTTTTCTTAACCAAGCTTTGCTGGAGGAAGCCTTTGATCCGCCCATTTTAGTCACGATGGTTTATGCGGTGATTGATCCGAAGAATGGCACCCTGACCATCGCGAGCGCGGGGCATCCGCCACCGATCATCGTCGATGGTCCGGGTAAGGCGCATCTGCTCCCGGTCGGGGGCACGGTGCTTGGGCTGAACGATCAAGGGGAATTCACCACGACCACGCTGACACTTAATCCTGGAGATACCGTGCTGCTCTACACTGATGGAATTTCGGAAGCGCGTTATGATGGCGGGAGCGAATTTACCCCCGAAAGACTTTGTGGTACCTTGGCGGCGCTACATGACCAAAGCGCGAAGCATATCGGGCATGCGTTGGAGAGTGTACTCACCCAGCATCTCGATCAGCATGCCCCGGCGGACGACATGACGTTTTTAGTGATTAGCCGGACGGCGAATTTGATGCCGGTCGCCGACCCTGCGAATAAAAGTCGCAGCCCATTTGCCGCTAAATCAGTGCGGGTGGTGTTGCCGTCGAATACGCCACCGGCTCCGCCTTTGGCGACCGGCCGGATCACGGGTGGGTGGAGTGCAGCCACGTGTGTGATTGGCTTGAGCGGATTGGTCACGTGGCAGGTCGCACCGGCGATGCGCCAGCTCTTGGCCTTGGCGGAGACCGGGGGGACGGGACCGATCCGGGTTGAGCTGGTTGATTGCCAAGCGCTCGATTCGACGATGCTCGGGCTCTTCTGCCAGTTTGCCAAGCAGCTCGTTTTTCACCGACCCACGGAACGAGTATGTGCCCAGTTTCGCGAGATGGGGATATTTGGACGCTTAGCGATTACGGATGCCCCGGCACCGACGACGGATACGCCGCTCACGGTCAAGGGTGACGCAACGCCCGCAGCCTCTTCCGATCTCATCCAAGCGGCCCACCTGGCGCTCATCGATGCGGCAGAGGAGAACCGCCCGCGTTTTCAGGACGTCGTGGACTCTTTTGAGACTAAGCCGAACTGATTTTTGTGAGCCCGGTTTGACCGAAGGATCTAGCCGGACCACGCGCGGGGGGCGGACGATGATGGTGCCATCGCGACTTTTGCTCGCTATACAGTGGGAGTTTCGTGGATATTCGGCTTCGTGCATCGCCGAAATATATCGCCGAAAGCAGACAGCGTGTGCAGAAAAAGATTCCCGTAAGTTCACTTTTCACTCTCCCAACCACAACAATCGTTAACCTTAATCAATACCATGGCTAAATCCCAAGACTCCCAGAAACAAACGAAGAAGCAGCCGCTGATGACTCCGGCGCAGAAGAAAGCCGCCAAGCGCGAGAAGAAGAATGCCCGCTGAGTCACGGCCTTTGCGCTGATCCCCGAACTTCAGGCCACTTAGGCCTGAAGTTTTTTTATGAAATTCCGAAAATATCCGGATGCTTGAACCGTTATTATCGTAACGGCTGTTCTGCGAAGGTCGGACAACTCCTGATTCACCCTTGTTGTCCGAGGGCAGGCCTCTAATGTGTTTTTAGAATGAGTGCGCTGCGATTTAATATGATTATGGCCATCTTGGCCGTGAGGGCAACACTGCCGGTGGCGGGCGCATTTTCCGAGGCGCCGGATCTGCAGCGGCAGGTGTTAGCAGGAACCATTCCGGCGGTGGAGCAGCGTCTCCCCATTGCCCCCCTCGTGATTTCTCCGGTGGAGAAACTGGGCGAATACGGCGGCACGTGGCGCATGGTGCTGGTGGGGTACGATAGCAACTCCATGCTGTTTCGATCACTGTCCTACGAGCATCTCGTCCGCTGGGATCCCAGTTGGACTCGGGTGGTGCCAAACATCGCCAGCAGCTGGACGGTCAATGCTGATGCCACGGTATATCGGTTTCAACTTCGGCGGGGCATGCGCTGGTCTGATGGTCATCCTTTTACAGCCACCGATATCGTGGCCTGGATGGATGATGTGGTTCGTAACACCGAGCTCACGCCGGTGCCGTCACTTTGGATTACCCAAGGGGGGCGGTTGCCTGAATGTACGGCGCCGGATGATTACACCGTCGTGTTCCGTTTTGCGGCGCCCAATCCCTTGTTTCTCGAGCAACTTGCGGCGGGATATTCCAATGACATGACGCATTATCCCGCGCATTATTTTCGGAAGATGCATCCCGGCCATAACCCGGTGGGTGCGGCCGAGCTCATGCAGCAAACGAATTTGCCTTGGGCGGCCGCGTTTCGGAGCCTCAGTACACCTTGGCGATGGGCGCATATTGGCATCCCCACGATCGATGCTTGGATCGTCACGAACGCTTATGTTCCGGGGGTCACCACCGTGAATGCCGTACGAAATCCTTATTACTGGAAAGTGGATACCTTGGGCCGCCAGTTGCCTTACCTCGATCAGGTGAAGTATACGGTGGTGGCTAACTATGATATCGCCTTGCAACGGGCACTCGACGGCTTGGTGGATTACCAACGGCAGGATTTTGCCAGCGTTAATTCTGCGGCGGGGCCCGCCATTGCGGCTGCGATCAAGGCCGGGCATCTCTGCTCCGTCCGGGTTATCCCCAGTCGTTCCAACTCAATGGCGCTCTGCCTGAATCTGGTGCACCAGGATCCCGGGATGAGGGCCATGCTGAGTGATAAGAAAGTGCGCATCGCCCTGTCCGAGGGCATTGATCGAGTGGGGTTGATTCAAAAACTTTACGGAGGAGAGGGGAAACCCTGGCAGCTCGCTCCGCGCCCGATGTCGCCGTTCTACAATCGCCGGCTGGGGGAGCAATATACGGCGTATGCCCCCGAGCATGCGAAACAACTGCTCGATGAGGCCGGTTTGAAAACCCAGGGACCGGATGGTCTGCGCTATCTGCCGGATGGGCGGCCCTGCAAAATTGAAGTGATGCTGTCTGCGCCACTGGGAAGCCCCAACTGGCCGGCGATTTTGGAGCTCGTGGCCAAAGATTGGCGAGCGATCGGGGTGACCATGCAAACGACGATTTTGCCGAAGGAGGATTTCGATACCTACGTTAACCAAAATCGGCACGATGCGGCGGTCATCAAGGGTATCGGGGGCTATGCGGCCATCATGGAGTCAGATTTTTTCGTTCCGACTTCTTTTGATTATGCCCAGGCGGTCATCTATGGCATTCCCTGGGCCCGCTGGTTTGTTGATCCCGAAAACCCGGGGGCGGAAAAACCACCCGCGTCGGTGATCAAGCAGATGAATGTCTTCCGGCAGGTGCTGAGTGAACCCAAACGCGAGGTCCGCGACGCGTTGATGGCCCAGGTGATTGCAATGGCGGCGGATGAGTTTTATGCTCTGGGTATCTGTCTTGAGCCGGACCGTATTGCCATTCGTAATCCCGCCTTTCGCAATGTCCCAGCGAGCCATTACGATTCCTGGCTTTATCCTGATCCCGGCCCCTTTAATCCCTGCCAATTTTTTATCGAGCACGCCGGCTCCACCAAGCCATGAAACTCCGCATCCAGTTTGGCCTCGCCTTCACCTTGGGGGGGCTCGTGGTCTTCATTGAGGCGGCGGTGCTGTTTTCACTCGGTAGTTTCTACCTGAACCGGTTTGGCGCGGAAGTGGACCGCCGCTTGGACGAATCATTGGAAAAGCCGGGGGTGATGCTCACCCAAGGGGCCTTGTCCATCGATGCGTTTGGTCAACGGGACACCCTGCGGAGCGTCGTGGGTGCAGCCTTGGAGGATGCCATGGTCGCTTCGGCGGATGGCGTTGTTCTGGTAGCCCTTGAATCCGAGCGGGTGGGACATCGGTGGAGCGAATTTTCAAATCTAAAAACGGAGTGGCTGCGACTGGCGGCTTCCGGTGGATTCACCGAGCGTCTCACCGTGGGGCAAAACACCTTCCTTATCCGCGTTGCTCCCGTGACGACGGCGAGCGGGAATGCTCCCGTGTTGTTCACTTATGTCCGGCTTCGCACGACGGAGAACGAACGTGAGTTGGCTAAACTTCGGGTTCGGGTCATTGGTGGTTCCGTGGTGGCGCTGATTGTCAGCACGGTAATGCTTCTCTGGGCGATAAATTATCTGGTAACCCGACGGCTACGGCGGATAGCCCGCGCGGTCGAGCAGGTGACCGAGGGAAACTACGACTCGATCCTCGGTCAGGGACGCTTGCCGGATGAGATTGGTTTTTTGCAAGCCGGCGTCGTTGCGATGACCGACCGGCTCCGCGAGGCTTTTGCCGGACAACGTCAGGCGTTTAGTGCCCTCGAACAAGCCGAGAAAAAGTATCGGGTGTTGGTGGAGAATGCCGACGAATCCATCGTGGTGGTGCAGGGCGGTAAGATCGCCTTCGCGAATACCAAGAGTCATCAGATGCTCGCCGTTCCGGCTGACACCTTGGTGTCCCGATCAATGTTGGATTATGTACATCAGGCAGAGCGGGCCATGGTGGAGGAACGCCTTGCGGAAAGAATCCCCGGCGCCGCTCCCGCGCACCGCTCGGAATTCAGGATGGTTTCCTCCACCGGACAGACCCTCTGGGTCGAGTTGAACGTGGTGATGATCGACTGGAAAGGGGCACCCGCCACGCTGAATTTCCTGCGGGATATCAGTCAGCGTAAACAGGCGGAAGAGGAGCGGGCGAAGTTGCAGTCGCAACTTACCCAGGCGAAAAAAATGGAATCTATCGGCCGTCTCGCCGGGGGAGTCGCGCATGATTTTAATAATATGCTCCAGGTCATTCTCGGCCATGCGACACTCGCGATGCTGGATGTGCCTCCCGGCAGTCCCTTGAACGAGAGTCTGGGGGAGATTGAAAAATCAGCCAAACGATCGGCTGATCTTACACGCCAATTGCTCACGTTCGCGCGCAAGCAAGCGATCATGCCGCAAGTGTTGGCTTTGAACGAAGTCATCGAAGGCATGCTCAAAATGCTCCGGCGTTTGATCGGCGAAAATATCCATCTCGTCTGGCTGCCGGGCGACAAACTCTGGCCCGTCAGCATCGATCCCAGTCAAGTGGACCAGATCCTGGCTAATCTGTGCGTCAATGCCCGGGACGTGATTCTCGATTCGGGCCGAATTTCCATCGAGACCATCAATGTGACCTTGGACGACACCTATACGATCTCGAATCCGGATTGTCTGCCCGGCGAATACGTGATGCTTTCAGTGAGTGACAGCGGCCATGGGATGGATACGGAAACGCTCGCCCATGTCTTCGAACCGTTCTTCACCACGAAGGAAGTGGGGCAGGGCACCGGGCTGGGTTTGGCCACCGTTTTCGGCATCGTGAAACAGAACCGCGGCTTGATCAATGTCTACAGTGAGCGGGATAAAGGGACGACCTTTAAGATCTATTTCCCCCGCGGGGAAGGAACGCCGCTCCGGGAAATAGCCATCGCGCGGCCGATCGAGAGCGGGCATGAAACCGTGCTCATCGTGGAAGATGAAGATTCGATCCTGCGATTGGCCCAAATGATTTTGTCCAAGCATGGGTACAACGTGCTGATTGCCTCGACGCCTCAAGCCGCGATGGAGTTGTCGGCGAGTTATCAAGGACCGATCCATTTGCTGATGACCGATGTGGTCATGCCGGGCATGAACGGCAAGGAGCTCAAGGAACAGTTGAAGACCCAACGGCGCACGATGAAATATCTGTTCATGTCCGGGTACACCGCCGACATCATTGCGCACCACGGAGTGCTCGATAGTGACGTGGAGTTCATCCAAAAACCCTTCACAATCCAGTCGCTCACGGAAAAAGTCCGTCAGGTCCTGCAAAAATAATCAGCCGAAATAGACTCGGACATTCTGATCCCGAGAAATGAGGGTGAGTTCAACTTTGCCGCGAATCGGGATAAAATACCATTAACGCGGAGGACGCGACCGTTCGACTTCGCTCAGGACGGCCTGAGCCTGTCGCATGGCCGGAGAGCGCGGAGCCTGACGTGATGGGGAAGTGGCCCGGGTCTCCCGACCCGGGGGTATGGTTTTGCCGCGTGCTGGTCGCTTCGTTTGAGGGCGCAGCCCGAAAACGGGGCCGCCTAGACACCGCGCTTTCGCCTGCGGCTAAAACGCCGGCTACACTCCGGGCACCCAGCGCACCCGGCTTGTCCGTCGTAGCCATGGCGAAGTCGGAAGGTCGCGCTCACCTCGATACCGTTCACCCGGTTGACGCCGTGACTGGCTCATCTCGTTTCCTCTTTCTCTTCTATCCACGGGCTGGGATCAGGATGGCTGAGATAGCGGAAGGGAGGCCAATGCAGAGGCTTTCCCTCAAGCAATTTTTCCCAGCAAGACAGCCCGTTCACAATTTGCTGCTCACTCCAATATTGATGGCCAGGCGTCGAAACTCTCGTCCGGTGAGTGTGGCCATGGTATTCCATGCTTGATGACGGAGGAGGTCGACAGTCAGCACGGTGTTTTGGGAAAGTTTTAGCGTGGCCCCGACGCCGAGGAGGGATTCCCAGTCGTCGCGGCCGGCCGGAAAATAATCGCAACGATGCACCTTGGCGCTAAGTCGCAGCGTCCACGTTGGCACCAAGTTCCAGGCCAGCGCGGTTTCCACTCCGGTGTCGATATAGGCCGACTTTCCGGTGCTGGACAGCCAGTCCATCCGCGCGGCCCTGCCGGTAAGCGTCACGGTCGGGGATAGTTTCGTGGCGAAATTTCCTTCGAACCAGAGTGAAGTCCGGGCCCGCCCGCCTAGAAATACGCGGGGGTCGATGGCCCCGGTGTAGTGGCGAAAATCGGGCCCGGCGGCAAAAGTGACGGTGGTGTTGGCGAACGGTTTCCCCTCCCAACCGGCGGCAAGTCGAACGTAATCGTTCGAGTAATCAAAAGCACAATTCGGCAGGGGGACGATGGCCTGATTCTGGCGACCGAGTCGGACACCGGCGAGCCAGAGTGAATTCGCGCTCTGCTTCCAGCCCAGATCAAAGGAGGTCTGGGCATCGGAGCGATCGGCGAAAGCGATTTTTCCGGCGGCAACGCGGGTTTGATAGTTATAATCAAGCAGCGTGCCGGCAGCGCGCAGGAAATAAGTTTCGCGATCCACTTGGGTGAGCAACTTCAGCCGGTGCTGCCATTGGTGGCGGCGTTCGCGCCAGAGAGGGATCGCGTTGGCGTTCAAGGGCGCACTCGAAAGCAGCGTATCATCCGAACCATCGATGAAAATAGATGAAGCATCCCCGGAGATTTTCCAGGCGCCGATAGTGCGTTGACCGCTCAACCCCAAGCGATGCGTGGAATAATTCTCGCTGGGACAACCATCGAAGCGCACCACTTCGCCCGCGTAGGACAATTTCAGGGATGGTAGGGCCGGAGTTCGAGCTGGCAGGCTGATACCGACGTTAACCCCGAGGGCAAAGCTGAAGGTATCGGCATCACCCGGGACGGCAGCGATCGTATCACGCATGCCGGTGGGATTGGAATCAAAGCCAATCCGGGATTGCAGAGTGGCATCAAATTGCGGGGCTAAAGGAAGATCGGCTGCGTGAGAGAGGGAGAGAACGAATAAACTGAGAATACACGCACTGGCTTTCATGATGCGGCCGATCTCTGCAGGGAGCGCAGGCTGACCGTGGGGAAGGCGGTGTCATTCAAGGGGTGGTTGATTGAGGGAGGTTTGATTTTAGGCTGCACAGGCGATGCCGGCCTGCGGATATTGTTCGGACCGGCGGCGAAATTATGCCGGAATTTTTGGGATAGATCTCCGCATTGATTGCAAAAAACTTATCGCAGGCCCGGCCTTGTATCCCTGAAAAAAATTTGCACCATTCTGGCATAAATGAGCCTGCTTATTCGCAACGCCCGCGTCCTGACCCTCGCGGCCAACCCTCCAGCCGGACCCAAGACCCTCAGCCGGCCGCGGCGTGGCAAGGAACTGAGCGAGCTGGGAATCTTGCCCCAAGGCGACGTGCTGGTGCTCGACGGCAAGATCAGCGCGGTCGGTCCCAAACTGGAAGCTCCTGCTGATGCCGAGGTGATTGAGGCGATGGGCCGGGTGCTCCTGCCAGGTTTCGTCGATTGCCATACTCACATCTGTTGGTCGGGTGATCGGCTGACCGAGTGGGAGCAAAAACTCTCAGGCGTGCCTTCGGCAACGATTATTCAAAATGGCGGCGGCTTGCTGGCGACGGTACGGGCCGTTCGTGAGGCGACAAAAAAGCAATTGGCGGCGCATCTTAAAACCCGGCTGGATGCGTTGCTGCGCGATGGCACGACCACGGTGGAAATCAAAAGCGGCTATGGCCTGCAGATTGAGGAAGAGTTGAAAATGCTGCGCGCCATCGTGCGGGCCGGCAATGAATGGCCCGGCACCATCGTGCCGACCGCGCTCCTCGGCCACGCGTTCGAAGGTGATCTGGATGCCTATGCCCGCATGGTCGTCAAAGAAATGTTGCCGGCAGTTTCCAAGGAATTTCCCGACATCACGGTCGACGCTTATTGTGAGACGGGCGCTTGGAGTGTTGAGGCGTGCGTCCGATTTTTTGAGAAAGCCGCGAAGCATCATCCGCTCCGGGTGCACGCAGATCAGTTTTCTTCACTCGGCATGGTGCCCGAGGCGATCCGGCTTAACGCTCGGAGTGTCGATCATCTCGAAGCCTCCACCAAGGCTGATTTGTTGCTGCTTGCCCAATCACGCACCATGGGTGTCGTGTTGCCGTGCACCGGATTTCATTCGCACGGCCGCTATGCCCGGGCGGGTTTTTTTGCGGATGCCGGCGGTGCGTTGGCACTGGCGACCAACTGCAATCCGGGTACGGCACCCACGCATTCCATGCCTTTCGCGATCGCATTGGCCGTGCGCCATGGTGGGCTGACGCCCGCTGAAGCTATCGTGGCGGCCACGATCAACGCCGCGACGTTGCTGGGCTTGACTGATCGTGGCACGATTGAACCCGGCCAACGGGCCGATCTGATTTTGCTCCGCCACAAAGACGAACGTCAGCTCGCTTATGAATTTGGCGGGAATCCCGTGGATCAGGTCATTGTGGGTGGGGCTTTGCTCAAATAGAGCTCCATCTCTCACCCGGCGCGCGCCACCAGTGCCTATTATTAGGCTTTGCTGACGCTGAAGGGTTGAGGCGGTTGACCTCAACCGCCAATCGGCGTGGCTAATAATCAGGGGGGGACACTGGAGCGTAACGGTCCGTACCTGATAACTCGAATATGCCAGAGATGTTATGTTTACTTGAACGGATTCATGTTGCCCATGTCGGGCATCTCGAATTTCTGAAAATCCTTGGGGGGCAGGAAGTCGGCGTCGGTGACGCCGCCCTTTTCGATTTTTTTGGCTTCCATCTTATAGGTCTCTTTGCCTGCGGCATTGCGCGAGATCACGCGGAGAGGGAATCCACCCTTGCCCTTGAGCGCCCGCTCCCACTGGGCGGACTCAGCTTTGCCTTTCTTCGAGCCAAACATTCCGCCACCACCGGCGGGCGCACCCATTCCCGCGAATAAACCCAGTCCTTCCGCCACCCACATCTCCGTGGTCTCCTTGCCTTCCGTCACCATGATTTGTTTACAGTGATAGCCGAGGATCGTTTCCGTTTTGCCAGTCACCACGATCTCCGCTTCAGCAGCGGGCTTGGTCTGATGCTCGTGGGCGGCCCCATCCTTGATCGGCATCACCATATACATGTGATCGTCGTTCATCAGCATGATCATTTCCTTCTTGGAGAAATCCATGATCATGGCGCCGGGCATCCCTTCGGTTTCCAAGCGGGTGGCCGTACCCTTCATCGTTTGGTTCATGACCGTGGTTTTCCCTTTGGCGTCGGTGATGGTCAGGCTGATTTTGCCCGCAAAGGTATCGGCGAATAACGCCGGAGTGAGGACTAAAGCGCCCAGACAGAGGAATCGGTTGAGGTAGTTCATGTCCGACATGTAGCGATTCGGCCCTAGGGGACAAGCAGGCAGTTACTATACTAAAGGCTAAGGCGGGGTATTTCACCCGCACTGCAAGACAAGAAATATTTCACAGAGTAAACGCGCGGTCGATTCCGCAGGACAGACCCCGTGCGTTCAGCAGTAGGCAACACGCTTAACTCCATTCCCGTTTCTGTTTTCGCACGGGCGCGGCCAGGCTTTAGCCACGGGAAATCGTGAAGTACCATTCGTGGGATTCGTGTCTCCCATTGCGCACTGCTTTTAGTCCGGATCTTTTTCAAGACGCACAACCCTCCCTCCTCAGGTTCAGCGGGATAAGTTGTGATCCACGCCCATCCGTCAGCGCACGTCGCGTGCTACTAGCTCGAGTTGTTTCGCTTCGGAGAGTGCGCGTGGGGTGATCATTGGTCGTTCGACGGGAATCCGGCCATGTTCGATCGCGGCGATGAGGTGTTCATGCGGTCCCCAATTAAGCGACCCGAGTTTCACGATCTGACCGAGCTCTTCGCCCGTGGCTTTTTTGAAGGCCTTGTAGATGAGTTCGGAGCAGTAGATTTTTTTGTCATCCATCTCGTAATGGATGTCATAGGGTCGGCCCTTGTATTTGTAGGCGGCGGCGATCATCGCCGGGATGCGCTCGCGATAGGCTTCGCGCAACCGGTAGACGGAGTAACGGCTGCGCCGACCCTGATCGATCCACACGGCCAAGGCGGTCTCCTTTACCGGACCGATGGCCTCGAAAACGACCCAGCCATGATCCGTCAGGTGGGCGATGCCACAGTGCGAATACGGGGAATCGGTTGCGCCCTCGATGGCGTCGACGAGTTCGGAATGCGGCAGCGATTGAAACAGAATATCGCCGTCCTGCAGGACCACCGGCGGTGTGTTGGCCGGTGCTAGCTGACAGCCTGCCGATCAAAATAAAACGGCCAGAATTAATCCACCGATGATGTTTCGCATGCGCCGACGCTACGGCGGCATGCACTCAGGGAAAGCGAAAATGCCAGTCGTCGCACCACGCGGCCAGATTCACCCCACCGTCAGTGCGCGATTACAGAGCAAACATCAGAGGGAAAGTAGTCTATTAGACTACAAGTTCCACCCCGACCGATTGTAGTTTAATAGACTACAACATCCAGGGTGCAGGCATGGTTCTTTTGGCCCGTCGGGGGACGGGCCCTCCTTGGTGCACGGCTCGTTCCGGGATGATGGAGATGGTCCCTGACACTCGGTACGCCTTCGCCTGGGAGAAGAGTGGCGGCCGTCGCTTGGGTCGGAGAGAATTATTCGCGCATTTGGCGGCGTTGATCTTCGCGTGGTTCCTCTCATCGGTGAGAGCAATGGCCACTGGCCTGCCCACTATCGTTTACCTGGAGGTTGATGCGTTTTGTCGCGGTCGAGCAGGCGCTTGATCCTCGCTACAGGGCAAACTCGTGGCGGTGGGCGGTCGCGAACGTGGCATTATCGCTTCGGCGAGCTATGAGACGTGGGGCGGGGCGTCTCTACACCGATGCCATGCTCGCAGGCGCTGAAGGTTTGTCCGGAGCTGATATGTGGGGCGCACGGCTCGGACGCCGCCCCCGGTCTGGGACGTGAAGAACAACATCCGGGGGCCGCGAACCCGGACAGAGATTTTCTAAAGATATTCTCGAGTGTAAGATTTGGCCTTCGCCGATTACGGCACCGTGAAATCGATCAGGCGTTTTTGGCGGTCGACGCTCTTGACGACGACTTCGATTTTGTGGCCGAGTTCGAACTGGCGCTTGGTTTTTCGACCGACGAAGGCCGTGCCCGCTCCATTGAGGATATAGAAATCATCCTTCAGTGAAGAAATAGGCACGAGACCGAAGGCCCCGGCTTCGGAGAGCTCCACAAAGAAACCGTGGTTGCGCACATCGGTGATGATCGCCTTGAAGCGCGTGGGCTTTTTCTTCTGCGTCTCGCGTTCGAAATATTCCATGAGCTTCACCTTGACGGAATCACGCTCGGCTTCGGTGCTGTTGATTTCAGTGAGACTGAGGTGCTCGGCGAGCGCATCGACCCCCGCGATGTTATAGCCGCTCGCCGTCGCGCCGGTGGGCGTAGCGTGTTGGAATTTCACGAGGTAGTGCTCGAACACGCGATGCACGACGAGATCGGAGTAGCGCCGGATGGGTGAGGTGAAGTGCGTGTAGTCATTCTTCGCGAGGCCGTAGTGGCCGTCATGGGAAGCGCGGTAACAGGCCTTGCGCATGCTGCGGAGGAGCTGCGTGCGGAGATAATAACCCTGCGGATGTTCTTTGAGCAGACCGAGCAGACGGACGACTTCTTCGCGCCGGGAAAGATCGCTGACTTTGATGCCGGAGGCGGCGAGCAGTTGACGATATTCGTTGAGCTTTTCCTCATCGGGATCGTCGTGGACGCGATAGAGCGAAGGGAGGTTGTGCTTGCGCGTGAGGCGGGCGACGGCCTCGTTGGCGAGGAGCATGAACTCCTCAATGAGCTGGTGGCTCTCGTCGTTTTCGATGCGTTCGAGGCGATCGGCGTAGCCCTCGGCGTCGACAAAAATTTTCGTCTCAGGCATGTCGAGATCGAGACTGCCGGTTTTGAAGCGCTCGGCGCGAAGCTTACTGGCGATGGACCAGAGTTGCCGGACCCATTCCTGAAGTTGCGTGAGTTCGGCGTGGGAAAGCGAATTGAGCGCCCGGCCGGTGGAGCCGGTTTGATGGGCGGCGGGCAGAGGCAGGCGGCGGATTTTGTTGAGGTCGTCTTCTTTCAGCAACGCGTACGCTTGCTTGTACGTCAGGCGCTTGATGGAACTGATCACCGTGTTGGCGTAGGCGGTGTGCTTGAGTTGGCCGCTGGCGGTGAAGGTGAACAGCACCGCCTTGGTCAACCGATCCTGCGCTTCCACGAGGGAGCAAAGACCGTTGGAAAGTTTTTCCGGCAACATCGGCACAACGGTGCCGACGAGATACGTGGAGTTGCCGCGGCGCTGTGCCTCGCGATCAAGGGCGGTGTTGGGTTTCACGTAGTGGCTGACATCGGCGATGTGGACGCCAATGCGCAGATCACCGCCGGCAAGATATTCGAGAGACAGGGCGTCGTCGAAATCCTTGGCGTCGTCGGGATCAATCGTGAAGGTGGGAATCGCCCGGTAATCTTCGCGGCCTGTGAGATCCTCGGGCTGGACTTGAGGCAAAATGGCTGCCGCCTCACTCACGACGGCCGGGGGAAATAGCGGGGTGAGATCGTATTTGTGATAGATGGCGGCGAGTTCGGCGCGCGGTTCGAAAGCCCGGCCGAGTTTCTCGATGATCTCACCGGTGGGGTTGCGGTTGCGATCCGGCCATTCCTGGAGCTGGACCACGACCTTGTCGCCCACGGCGGGCACGGGCCGGAGTTTTTCCTCTGCGGGATCGCCGACGATGATGTCGTGCGGCACGCGTGGATCATCAGGCGTGACGAAGAAATAGGAGCGACCCTGTTGCAACGAGCCGGTGAGCGTGGCGTTGCCGCGCTCGAGGATTTCGATGACGCGGCCGGCTTGCTCGCCGGGTTTGAGAAACCGGTATTGTTCGCGTTCACGGCCGACGATGAGGCGGAGCACCACGGTGTCGCCGTGGAGCGCGACGCCGGTGTTTTCGGCGGCGACTTGGAGGGGATCTTTGCGCGGTTCGGTGGCCCGGGTTTGCGGGAAGACGATGGCGGAACCGCTCTGGCGGAAACTGATTTTGCCGGTCACGAGATCGGCTTCCTTGGGCAGGCAGAGGCGGTCGCCTTTCACGAGGACGATGCGACCGCTTTGGACGAGCGCGCGCATTTCCTTGGAGAGAAGCGTGCGCTCCTTGGTTTTTAACCGCCACTGTTTCGCGAGGGTTTCGACGGAGACGGGCACGTAGCTCCGCTCACTCAATTGAGAGATAATTCTTTCACTGTAATTCATAATAAGAGCAGCCAGGCGCTAGGCGCCGACAGATTCGACTGGAACCATGAGGCCGCAAACGTAGCTTTGGCAACATGAGAATTATTCACGCGGCGAGTGAGATGTACCCGTACATCAAAACGGGAGGGCTCGCGGACGTGGTCGGTGCACTGGCGCATGTTTTGGCCGGACGTGGCCGCGAGGTCGCGGTGATCCTTCCCGGTTATCGGGCGGTGATGGACTCGTCGCTGGTGAAGGAAGCGAAGCGGACGCATCGGTTGAAAGTGCGATTGGGGGCACAGGAGCTCGATGGCGAGGTGCATACGTTGGCGGTACGACCGGGCCTGACGCTGCATCTGGTGACACGCGATGAGTATTTCGACCGGCGAAATCTTTATGGGAACGGCGAGCGCGACTACGACGACAACGATGCGCGTTTCATTTTTTTTCAGAAAGCGGTGGTGGAGTTTATGCGTACGGAGAGTGGTGGCTACGATGTGTTGCACGCCCACGACTGGCAGACGGGTTTGTTGCCGCTGCTGCTGCGGAATGCCGAGCAGCGTGGTGGGGTGAAGCTGGCGACGCGGACCATCTTCACCGTCCACAATATGTGCTACCAAGGCGTGTTTCCCCGGACTTCGTTTGCGCTGACCAATCTGCATGAGTCACTCAACTCGATGGAGGGCATCGAATATTTCGGCCAGATCAGCCTGCTCAAAGGCGGCCTGCTGTACGCGGATCGCGTGACGACGGTTAGTCCCACCTATGCACAGGAGATCCATACTGCGGCGCATGGTTTCGGCTTGGAAGGCGTGGTGACGTTGCGCGGCGGGGCCGTGAGCGGGATTCGGAATGGCATCGAAACCTCTGTCTGGAATCCAGCGACGGATAAAATGTTACCCGCAAATTTCTCGATAGGTGATATGGCGGGCAAGGCGGTCTGCCGCGCCGCATTGCTGGCGAAAATGGGTTGGACCGAACCGTGTAATGGTCCGGTTTTCGCCCTCGTCAGTCGCATGACGACGGCGAAGGGGCACGATCTGTTGCTCGGGGTGATCGAATATTTGCTGAAGAAAAATTGCCGGTTGATCGTGCTCGGTTCGGGGGAAGCGAAATATGAGCAGGCGCATCGGGCGCTTGCGACGGCGCATCCGGAGCGCCTCGCGGTTCGTATCGGCGTGGATGAAGAGTTGAGCCACCTGACGTTTGCGGGAGCGGATTTTTTCCTGATGCCATCGCATACTGAGCCGTGCGGGCTGACGCAGATGTATGCGCAGGTTTATGGCACGGTGCCGCTGGCGAGCCGCGTGGGTGGACTGATCGACACGGTGCGCGATATGGCGGAGCCCGGTGGAAAAGGCACGGGTATCATGTTTCGCCCGGAGCCGAATGAATTCGTCAAGGCAATCGGCCGGGCGCTGAAGCTCTATGCGGATCAGACGCGCTTTGTCGCCGTACAGCGCTGTGCGATGCAGCAGGATTTTTCCTGGGAAAATGTGGTCGGGCACTATGAGCAGCTTTACAACGGATCGTTTTGACGTACTCGTCCCGCATGTCCGTGAAGCCCACGATTGTTTGGTTCAGGCAGGATCTGCGTTTGCAGGATAATCCGACGCTGGCGGCGGCGGGGCAACGCGGCGCGCCGGTGGTGCCGGTGTTTATTCTCGATGACGCAGGCGAGGGACGTTGGCCGGCCGGAGGCGCCTCGCGGTGGTGGCTGCATCATTCGTTGGCGGCGTTGGACGGTGCGTTGCGTGCAAGAGGATCGCGACTGATTTTGGCGCAAGGCGAGAGTGGGACGGTGCTGCGCTCACTCGTCAAAACGACAGGCGCGACGGCGGTCTATTGGAACCGACGCTACGAGCCGGCGTGCATGGCGCGCGACAAACTCATTAAAGCTGAACTGACTGCCGCGGGTCTGGAGGCGAAGAGTTTCAATGCGGCGCTGCTGTTCGAACCGCACACGGTGAAGAATAAATCAGGCGGACCGTTTCAGGTTTTCACTCCATACTGGAAGCATTGCCAAACGCTCCCGATTGCGTCGCCGTGTAAGCTGCCCGCCGGAAATATTTCCGCGCTGGCGCAATGGCCGCAGTCGATTTCGTTGAGTGCACTCGGTTTACTCCCACGTCTGGGCTGGGCCGATGGTTTCGCGAAGACCTGGCAGCCCGGAGAAGCCGGAGCGGCGCAGCGACTCAAGAAGTTCGTCGCACAGGCGCTGGAAAATTATTCCGAGCAGCGCAACTTTCCGGAGGTGGAAGGGACGTCGGCGCTTTCGCCGCATCTGCATTTCGGCGAGATCGGGCCACGGCAAATCTGGGCGGTCGTGCAGGCATTGTCGAAGGAGAGCGGGGTATTTCCCGTGAATCGCGGAGCGCAGGTTTTTCTCAGTGAGGTGGGCTGGCGCGAGTTTGCCCATCATTTGTTGTATCATTTTCCCACGACTCCGGTGGTCCCGTTGCGGGAAGATTTCGCGGCCTTCCCGTGGCAGAAAAACGCCGGGCAGTTGCGCGCGTGGCAAAGAGGATTGACGGGGTATCCCCTGGTCGATGCCGGGATGCGCCAACTCTGGAAGACCGGTTGGATGCACAATCGCGTGCGGATGATCGTGGCGTCGTTTCTCGTGAAACATCTGCGGATATCCTGGCAGGAGGGTGCGGCATGGTTTTGGGATACGTTGGTGGATGCGGATTTGGCGAGCAATACGCTGGGCTGGCAATGGAGCGCGGGTTGCGGGGCGGATGCGGCGCCGTATTTTCGGATCTTTAATCCGATTTTGCAGGGCCAGAAGTTCGATGCCGACGGTGGCTATGTGCGGCGCTGGGTGCCAGAGCTGGCGCGGCTACCGGTGGAGTACATCCACGAGCCGTGGATGGCTCCGGCGGCGGCCTTGGCGAAGGCGGGCGTGACCTTGGGCGGTAATTATCCACGACCCGTCGTGGAGCACGGCGAGGCGAGGGCGGCGGCGCTCGCGGCGTTGAAATCAATCCGCAAAACACAGACCTGAGCTGGCTTGGACGATCCTTGATTTGCCTGAAATCGAGACTTCCCAAGCGGCCTCCGACTTGTATGGTGGGCGGTTTATATGGAGAAGACATTCATTATTTTTAAACCGGACTGCATGGAAAAGCGCCTTGTCGGCACAGTGCTGCAACGCTTTGAGGCGGCTGGTTTCGACGTGATTGGCTGCAAGATGATGCGCCTGAGTTCCGCCCTGTTGCGTGAGCATTACGCTCATGTGGCCGCCAAGCCGTTTTATCCCGAGATCGAGCAATTCATGAGCTCGCGTCCGGTGATCGCCCTGGCGCTCCGTGGTGAGAACATCGTAGCGAAAGTGCGCGATTTACTCGGGCCGACGGATTCGCGTAAAGCGGCCAAGGGCACGATCCGTGGCGACTTCGGCACCGAGATGATGAAGAACGTGGTGCATGCCTCGGACAGCGTGGAGAACGGCCAGATCGAGATCGCCCGTTTCTTCAAGGCCGACGAGATCTTCAACTGATTAATTTGCGCACTTGACGCAGGCGAGCCCGGTGCGCTTTCCTGCTACTTCAGCTTTTCGCCCTCATCGTCTAACGGTTAGGACAGTAGATTCTCATTCTATAAATCGGAGTTCGATTCTCCGTGAGGGCACCAGCTTATTTCCTCTCTTGTTGATGTTCCTGTTTGACCCAAGGGGGACAGCACCACGCTGCACACAGTAAGTCGCACATCTCGGGGAGTCACAGCTCCCGACCAGCGTTTCACCCCCCCAGCAACACATCGCACAAATGGCCCGACGTTATGCGGGCAGCCCGCTGACGACCCTGAGCCACTCGCCTCAGCGCACCTGAACTTGTACCAGATACACGCGGGGTTGACCGTTCACGGTGGCTTGCAGCCTCACCATGGCCTGCATCAACCCGTCAGTTGTCGTCGGTTTGAGTAAGATCGAGTAACCCCCGGGCGCCTTGCCCGGGACCAAACTCACCGCCACCCGAGTATCGGCACACTGCAGGCTTTCCACCTTCGTGTGGGCTGGATCGGTCAGGATCACGTCCACCGCTTTTTCATCCGTCGGTCCACCCTTTAACCATACGACCGAACCCGTGCTCAAGCGCACGGGCGATTCCGGGATGTCCACCGTGAGATGCAGTACCGTCGGTTTCACCGTTTCATCCAGCATGGTAACGGTGATGTCCTTCTCTTGGCGTCCTGTCCTTGCTC
>JBBRBC010000021.1:0-55785 GCA_038206205.1 Opitutales bacterium | reverse complement strand
GCTAATTCCTGCCAGTCCGCAGGCAATAGCGTCAGAACGTAGTCCCAATTCCCATCCGCCAATGTTGGTTTTGTCATTCTGCCGATTCAGCAAGCCCAGTCTTTTCAAAACCGCAATCCTTATGTTAGCGCTTATGGGGCGTGGTCCCCGCCAGCGTCGTGATAGGCTTGGGTCGCGACGGCATGACCGGACGAGTCAGCGCGGTGCAGCGCGATGAGAATGTTAGTATCGAGCGCAATCATGCCCCGCGTCCCTCGTAAATCGCGTCGCGGATTTTCTCCCAGCCGCCTTGGGCTAATTCGGGATTCATTCCCTGTCCACCGACGACGAGCAGGGGTTTGTCTTCGGGTTTCTGCGACTTTTGTTCGCGGATCTTCAGCGACTGTTGCAGGCCTTCCTCAACGAGCCGGCGGAGGGTGGTGCCATCGCACGAGACTGCCTTCTTCGCGCGGCGAAGCCAAGGCGTGGAAATCTCGATGGTCGTTTTCATAGGGGTATCCCTATCGTAGGTTATGGGTGCAAGGGCGATGGGAATATCCAAGTCGGAGCGCCTCCCAGACGGTCCGCCGCCGCCGGATGTGCCCGGCGTTATCTCACTCGATCCGGCCTTCGTCGAACTCGATCAGATCGGGGACGCTTAGGATTTGTTCGACGCGATCAGCGCAGCCCATGTTGGTCAGCGCTTCTTTAATAAATTCTCGGCCGGCGGGTGTCATGCCTTTCTGAATATAATCGCGGTTCCATTTGGCGGCGCGGACCTCGGCGGGGAAAAGAGTTTTTAGTTTCGCGTCGATCTCCTCGTCGGTGGTGGATTCGAAAACGATTTTTTCCACTGCGGCTGGCTCGATGCCGAGGTGCAGACTGAGAAAACGATCCATGCCGCGTTTGTAATTCTTGGCATAACTGGCGGGCAGCGCGCCGTGCTTTTTAATGTAGCGGCACTTCGCCAGAAATCGCGGGAGATGCAACAAACCGGTGCCGGCATGCGGTTGATAGGCGGAGGGCAGGCTGGTCAGCACTTCACCGGAGGAACCAGGAATGGGTTTCGAGGGCATGGAGGGTGGAAGGCGATAAGTTGAGAGCTGAGAGTTGAGCGAGGTACGGCGCAGAGTCCAGAGCTGAGCGTGGTCGCAGTGATCATTTGCTTTGAGATTTTTGTAGAGCCGGCTCTTGTCGCCGTGCCGTCTTCACGAATCTCGGCACGGCGACAAGGGCCGGCCCTACAGTCCGATTTCACTACGAAATTTGTATCGCTCCCGGCATCGCTCTGGCCGACAAAAAGCCGGACTCGGGTGAGTCCGGCGGGCGTTTTGCAATGGATTGGGCGCGCGCTCAGAAAAATCGCACGGGCTTGGCCTGCATGCGGGCGTGTTCTTCGTCGGAGCAGCCGGCGTTGGTGGCAACATGAACGGAACCGCCGGCGGCCTTCACCAAATTGTTGGCGAGCAGGTAATTTTCGACCTCTTCTCCAGAAATATCGGCGAGCATGACGCCGTCGATTTCGACGCAGGGGGACAACGGCTGGCCGGATTTACGGACCATCTCTTCGTAATTACTGCGTTGGTTAATGATATCGATATCCTCAAATTTGAGGCTGTATTTGCCCATGATGGCGCGCACGCCGTTGGACCAGCCGCAATGAGGTTTTAGGTAAGCTTTGATGTTCATAAAAAGTGAGATGAAAATTACTGATTGGCACTATACGTGCGGTTTATTCATCTTCAACTGAAACTTTTCCCAAGCGCATAACCCCGTGCCAGTCCCCTTCCCTGCTCTCTCTTTTCAGCAAGCTTCTGAGTTTGCCCGGCTCGGCCTGGCTAATGTCAGCCGCGAATACCCGCATCATCTTCATCATGTATTGAATGGCTCGGCTGATGTGCAATCGCCCCGGGCGCTGCATCCGGCCTTCTATGGCAGTTACGACTGGCACTCCTGTGTGCATCAACACTGCATGTTGGCCCGGCTCGCCCGGTTGTTTCCTGATTTGCCGGAGAAAACCGAAATCGCCCGCGTCCTGCGCGAACACCTGACGGCAGATAATCTCGAGGAAGAAGCCGTTTATATGCGCGCGCCCGGTCATAGTTACTTTGAGCGTCCTTACGGTTGGGCTTGGTTGCTCAAGCTCGCCGAGGAATTGCAACGCTATGACCACGCTCTGGCGGACAACCTGCGACCACTCGTTGCCGTCGTGCGCGAAGGCCTGTTCGCTTACCTGCCCTCGCTCACTCATCCCGTGCGCCATGGCGTCCACAACAACACGGCCTTTGCCGTCAAGCTGGTGATCGACTATACTCGCGCGGTCGACGATCAGGAGCTGAAACTTTTTTGCACCAGTCGCATGGCTTACTGGTTTGGCCGCGACACGGACTACGGCGCACGTTGGGAGCCTTCGGGAGAAGATTTTCTTTCGCCGGCATTGACGGAGGCGGAAGTCATGGCGGCCGTCCTCCCGCCGGAAAATTTCTCTCGCTGGCTGGAGCGATTTTTACCCCGTCTCGTCGAAGGTTATCCGGCCAATTTATTCATTCCTGTGGAAGTCAGTAATCCCACCGATCCCAAAATCGCGCATCTCATCGGGCTGAATCTAAATCGCGCTTGGTGCTGGCGCCGCATCGCCCGGGCTCTCTGGGAACACGATCCCCGCCACGCGCGGGCGCAGATGGCCGCAGCCCGACATCTCGAAGCCGCATTGCCCTTGCTAAGCATGAGCGATTTCAGCCACGCCCACTGGCTCGCCTCCTACGCGGTCTACGCACTCACGGAATGATTCAAGTTCCGTCCACTCCTGATCTTTAGGAAAACCGCAGCCCAGAACCATCCACGAGTATTGATTTTCTCCTAGCCGCCTGAAATTGCCCGGTCATAATCTGCACATGGCCACCATTTTTCTCCTCTGTGCGTCGAATATGTTCATGACTTTCGCATGGTACGGACACCTGAAGTATTTTCACGACAAGCCGCTTTGGGTCACGATTCTCCTCTCCTGGGGCATCGCATTCTTCGAGTATTGCCTGATGGTGCCGGCCAACCGGCTGGGCTACGGAAAATTCACGGGCTACGATTTGAAGATCATCCAGGAAGTCATCACTTTGGCCGTGTTCGTGATTTTTGCGTGGGTGGTGCTGGGAGAAAAATTGAAATGGAACTACGCTCTCAGTCTCCTCTGTCTGGCCATGGCAGTTTACTTTGCTTTCGGGTTTAACCGGACCACGCCTACGGTCAGTTGAGCAAAAACATCTAACTGAAGCGCCCGGTGAGCCTGATTTAAGGCGATTATTTGATTACTCCGCGCTTGCCGGAGAGCGATGCGAGGGAAAGTCTCCTGACATACCGTTGTCAGTGCCTTCTGTTAGGATCGTCTCTTTAACCACACACGATACTCCCCCCCATCCATGTCTAAAGTAGAAAAAACCAAGTCCGAAGCTCGCGTCGCCCCCGCAGAAAAGTCCGCCAATGTAGCGCGCGAAAAAAACATCGATCTCGCGCTCTCGGCCATCACCAAACAATTCGGCGAAGGCTCGATCATGCGCTTGGGCAGCAATGCCAAGATGAAAGTCGAAACCCTGTCCACCGGCTCACTCGCCATCGATCTGATGCTCGGCGTGGGCGGGCTGCCCCGCGGTCGCATCATTGAAATCTACGGACCGGAATCTTCCGGCAAAACCACTTTTTGTTTAAGCGTTATCGCCGAAGCGCAGCGTCAGGGCGGGCTTGCCGCCTTCATCGACGTCGAACACGCGCTCGATCCCAAATATGCACGCGTCGTCGGGGTGAGCCTCGACGATCTGCTCGTCTCGCAACCCGACAGCGGTGAAGACGCGCTCAATATCATGGAGACGCTCATCCGCTCGAACAGCATCGATGTCATCATTCTCGATTCCGTCGCCGCTCTCATCACCAAGGCCGAACTCGACGGGCAAATGGGCGACATGACGATGGGCAGCCAAGCCCGGTTGATGTCCCAGGCGATGCGCCGCCTCACCGCCGTGGTCAGCAAGACCAACTGCGTGTGCATTTTCACGAATCAGATTCGCGAAAAGATCGGCGTCATGTTCGGCAGTCCGGAAACAACTTCCGGCGGTCGCGCGCTGAAGTTTTTCTCGTCCATTCGTCTCGATATTCGCCGCAAAGACCAGTTGAAGACGCCGGACGGAAAAGTCATCGGGAATCGCACCAAACTGAAGGCCGTGAAAAACAAAGTCGCGCCCCCATTTACCGAGGTGGAATTCGACATCATGTATGATGAAGGCATCTCGGCCAGTGGCTCGCTCATCGATCTCGGCATCGATCACAAGGTGCTCGAGAAAAAAGGCGCGTGGATCGCTTTCAATGGCGAGCTGGTCGGCCAAGGCCGGGAAGCCGCGAAGCAGGCCATGAAAGACAACCCCGCTCTCGCGGCCAAAGTGAAAGCCGGGATTTTGGAAAAAGTGAGCACCAAGGGTGGAGCCGCCGTGACCACTGAAGACGAAAAGTAAGCCCCCCGCATTTCTCTGATTACTCTGCGTCGAACGCAGATTGATTTCCTGCCCGGTTTAAAAACCGGGCATTTTACTTTTTGCCACGAGCGATCAGGACGGTATGCGTGGAGCGATGTCGCCCAGTACTGACTGTATCGCCGCTCTTGCCACCCCCGTGGGTACCTCCGCTATTGCGGTGGTGCGTGCGAGTGGACCACTCGTGCCGGAGCTGATGAAAGCGATTTTCGGTGCGACTCCCCTACCCCGCACGGCGCAACACGCCGATTATCGCAATCTGTCAGGAATGTTGGTGGATGATGTATTGTTCACTTGGTTTGCCGCGCCGAATTCCTACACCGCTCAGGACACGCTGGAAATTTCCAGTCATGGCAATCCGTACATTGCACAAAAAATCCTGGAAGATTTAATTGCGAGGGGTTGCCGATTGGCCGAGCCCGGTGAGTTTACCCAACGCGCATTTTTGAATGGCCGCATGGATTTAAGCCAAGCCGAGGCCGTCATGGATCTCATCCAGGCCCGCAGTGAACGCGCCTTACTGGCCGCGAATCAGCAACTGCGCGGTTCGCTGGGGCGGAAAATGGAAGAGCTTATCACCTTGTTGGTGAATATCTTGGCGCAAATCGAAGCGTACATCGATTTTCCGGAGGAAGATTTACCGGAGGAGAATAAACAAACGATGGCCGCGGGAATTGGAATATTGCTCACAGGCATCAATCAAATCATGGCAACCGGGCACTATGGGACCTTGTTACGCGATGGGATTCGAACAGTAATTATCGGCGAACCCAATGCCGGCAAAAGCAGTCTGCTGAATCGCTTAGTGGGCAGGGAACGTGCCCTAGTCAGTCCTGAGCCAGGAACGACACGTGACTACCTTGAAGAGCGAATCAATCTGGGACCCCATACCTTGCGCTTAATTGATACGGCCGGATTGAATTTGTCACCTTCCCCGCTCGAGAAACGGGGAATCGACAAAACGTTCGAACAAGCCGCCACCGCCGATCTTTTTCTTTGGGTAATCGATGCCACGGCTCCACAAACCATTTTGCCGCCCACCGCCGCTCGCCACATGACACCGGCGAATACCATCGTGGTTTTGAATAAAGTAGATCTCACCCCCCATGTGGCACTCCCCTCGCCTATTCATTTTTTGATACTGAAGGCTTCATCTTTGACCGGGATCGGAATTGATGAACTCCGCCTCTTGATCACGAAAGTTGCCGATTCCTTTCAGATTGAAGTGGGTGACGAGCTGATCGCAATCAACGCTCGCCATGCGGTTGCGCTGACTCAGGCAACTCAGTGTCTCATTTCAGCACAGGAAAAATTGACGACAAGTACAGCTACTGAGTTAATATCCAGCGATTTACGCGGAGCGCTTAATGCTTTAGGCGAGATTTCTGGACGAATTGATAACGAACGAATCCTCGATCAACTCTTCTCTTCATTCTGCATCGGTAAATAATACTACATCAAAATACATGATTTGGTATTCAACTTAAATTTGCGTGTTCTATAATCAAAAACCATTTGATGTGATTGTCTGTGGAGCAGGCCACGCCGGAGTGGAAGCTTGTCTGGCAGCAGCACGCATGGGGGCCTCTACCCTGCTCCTCACTGGCAACATCGATACGATTGCCCAAATGAGCTGTAATCCTGCGATTGGCGGGCAGGCCAAAGGGCAAATTGTACGAGAGATCGATGCTCTCGGTGGTGAAATGGCCATCAATGCCGACGTTACCGGCATTCAATTCAGATTGTTAAATGAGTCAAAGGGAGCGGCTGTTCAATCGCCCCGGATTCAATGTGACAAAAAAGCCTATCAGTTTCGGCTGAAACACACGCTTGAACTGCAGCCGAATCTCCAGATTTTCCAAGCGATGGTGACGGGTTTGATATTCCAGAACGGGAAAGTCGTCGGTTGCAAAACGAATCTGGATATAGAATTCCTAGGGCAAACCGTGATAATCACCACCGGAACCTTTTTACGCGGGTTAATGCATGTCGGTCAGAATAAGAACGAAGGCGGACGTCTCGGCGACTTTAGCGCCAAAACCCTATCAGGCAGCTTACTGGAGGTGGGCATTGAGTTGCAAAGATTGAAGACCGGGACACCTCCACGCATTTTAGGACGAAGCATCAATTTCTCCGGCCTACAGGAACAGAAAAGCGATTCGGAGCCCACCCTATTTGCGTTTCATGACACAAGGGACGCTGAAGACTTGTTCCATGTGGAACAGAGCAGCGAAATCAGACTGGGCTGGAAACCCGGTAGTCAAACAGCTTCATGTTGGATGACCCACACTAGCTCCGAATCAGCTAAGATCGTTCGCGATAACTTACATTTATCCGCAATGTACTCGGGAGAGATCGTAGGGGTGGGTCCACGTTACTGTCCGAGTATTGAAGATAAATTCGTCCGATTTGCTGATAAGCCCCGACACATGCTGTATCTTGAGCCAGAGGGCCGCAGCACCAACGAGTATTATATCAACGGTCTCTCAACGAGTTTGCCTTTCGATATTCAGGTTCGATTGGTGCAAAGCATCCCTGGTCTAGAAAAAGCTGTATTGCTTCGACCGGCCTACGCAGTGGAATACGATTTCGCCCAGCCGACCCAACTGTTTCCTTCGCTCGAATCCCGTAAGATCGAAAACCTCTTTTTGGCTGGTCAAATCAATGGCACCTCTGGTTATGAAGAGGCAGCAGGTCAGGGCTTGGTTGCCGGAGTCAATGCTGTCCTGAAGGTGAGGGGAGTAGCCCCAATGATCATCAAACGCCACGAAGGCTATTTGGGCGTGCTCATCGATGATCTCGTGACGAAAGGAACCACCGAACCTTATCGCATGTTTACCAGTAGGGCAGAGTATAGGTTACTGTTTAATCACGGCAGTGCGGAATTGCGTCTGCTTCCTCACTCTAAATGTCACAAGCTACTGTCGAATAGTCGGTTAGAGCGTGTAACGGAAAAGCTTTCAAAAGTTATTATATGGTCGGATCGATTTGAAACAATTCGCATTTCCGGCGGACTTTTAGGTGATTTGGTCAGACGAGACAAAGATACCGTCCTCTTGCCTGTCGACTTTTTAGCGGAATCCAAAGAAGTCCAAGCTGAGGTTCTTTATCGAGTGCAATATCGCGGTTATCTCACGCGTGAATTGCGCCTGATCGAAAAGCAAAAAGACGCGGAAGTGATCAAGCTGCCTGCGGACCTTGATTACATGGACGTGCCTGGGCTGCGACGAGAGAGCGCCTTGAAACTCCAGCAATTTCGCCCGTACACGCTCGGTCAAGCCGGCCGGATCAGTGGCGTGAATCCCGCCGACATCAGCATCCTCATGGTCCTGATTCGCGCTCGCCAAAAATCCCAACAGAGCGAACCCTGAAACATCAGACATCACTCAATCCCGCCCTCGCGCTGCGCTATGAAGAAAAGTTCGTGTAACATTCCGGTGACGCTCACTAAATCCACTGGCCCCCATGCTGTTCTCCCCGTACTAAGCACCTTCGATGGAAAAAAAGAAAATCCTAGTCGTCGATGATGAGCCAGATGTCACCGAGTTGGTGGCATACAACCTCAAGGCCAAAGGATTCCACGTGGAAACCTTAAACGATGCTACCGCCAGCATCGCGAAAGCCCGCAATTATCATCCTGATCTGATAATATTAGACATAATGATGCCACACTTGAGTGGCATTCAGATCTGCCGGATTTTCCGTAACGACAGCAAACTGGCGCGTATTCCAATTATCTTTCTTACCGCCAAGGCTGAACCTCAGGACAGAATCGAAGGCCTGGAATCGGGGGCAGATGATTATCTACCTAAACCATTCAGTCCGAAAGAACTTATGCTTAGAGTGGAATCCATTCTGCGCAGGGTTTCTGCACCACTTTTACCGACAGCGGCGAAATTGCACATCGGCGATATCTTGCTCGATAGCGATACGCACCGAGTAACAGTCGGCGGTCAATTAATTGATCTCACCGCCACGGAATTTAAACTTTTGCATCTGCTCATGGAACGCCAAGGCCGCGTCCAAACTCGCGAACACCTTTTGCTCAACGTTTGGAATTACTCGACCGAAATTGAAACCCGCACCGTCGACACTCATGTCCGCCGCTTGCGAGAAAAACTCGGAGAGGAAGCGGGTTGGATTGAAACCATCCGCGGAGTCGGCTATCGAATTGCGGATAAGAAATTATCCGCATGATGTTCGCTAGTCTGTTTGTCTTATTGGTGGCCCTCGTGGTCGTCCTCCGTCTTCTTTGGAAACAAAATCGGCGACTGGCGTCCTTGTACGATGCCATCAAAGCCGGTCAGATTCATCTGCAAAATGAAGGGACCGCTGACATGTTACCCGCGTGGTCCGCGCTCATCGCGGCAATCAACTCTCTGATTGTAGAGAATAATCGTCTCTCACTGCAAAGCACCGATCAGCTTGCTCAACTGGAAACGACGCTCGGTAATCTTCGCGAGGCCGTTTTGATTGTCGATGAATCGAACTACATTCATCTCGCCAACAGTGCCCTTCGCGAAATTTTCCCGGCCTCGCGCAATCTCGTTAATCTTCGGCTCGAGCTTATCATTCGGCACGCCGCGTTTCTCGAATTCGTGAAGAACACCCGCAACGGCCAAGTGCTCCCGCGTCAGGAATTCGAAATTACCGAGGGAAAATCCACGTTATGCATCGAAGTTTCAGGGGCACCAATTCCTTCCCCTGATGGCAAATCCTCCTGGGCGCTCTTCGTGATTCACGACATGACGCAGCATCGGAAACTCGAACGTCTCCGCCGCGACTTTGTAGCCAACGCCTCTCACGAACTCCGCACGCCGCTAAGCATAATCAAAGGCTATGTTGAAACCGTCATTGATGGCCACGAAACGATGGCTCCGGAGGAACGTGATCGTTTTCTCAAAACCATCCAGCGCCACAGTGATCGCCTCAACGACATCATTCAGGATCTCCTCACGCTTTCCCGTCTCGAATCAGCCACCCCCGGCGTGAATTTTGAACCCATGGAACTCGCGCCGCTCCTCGAAGCACTGGGTGGTGAGTATCGCCGTCGCCCCAACGCCTGCGAACACACCATTTCCGTCGTCGCAAATCCCTCAGTAGGCGCGATCAATGCCGACCCATTAAAAATTTCCCAAGTAATCAGCAACCTCATCGACAACGCGCTGAAGTATACGCCCAAAGGGTCGCAAATTTCGCTGCAAGCGCTCGTCTCCACCACCAACGAAATCGAAATCACCGTCCGTGACAACGGCCCGGGCATTCCCGCCGAAGATTTGCCCCATATTTTCGAGCGTTTTTATCGCGTCGACAAAGGTCGCTCACGCGAAACCGGCGGTACCGGTCTCGGCCTCAGCATCGTGAAACACATCGTCCAACTCCACGGCGGCCGCGTGTGGGCGGAAAGCGAAGTGGGGCAGGGCACCACGATCCTCATTCGCCTGCCACGAAATCTCACTGAGAAGTCCACGCCATCTGCGTGATTTGGTGTAGTCACAGGCCTCCGTGCCTGTGGGTTTGATTTTCGTAGGTTGCGAGCTTGTCGCGCAACTCAACCAAGGTGCCGCAAACGCACCACTTGCTACATTCCGTTCACCGATCTGCCTGTTGTCTGCCGCTTCGGGCTTGCACGGTCCGCGCTGCCAACGGCACAAAGCTGCGTGGGTTATAAACCAGAATTCCTCGCCACCATCGCCCAGCGCCGCGCCGCGCTGCGGACGGAACTAGCCGCGCTTTTGCCGACCCCGCGCCCGCTTGTTTGGGAAATCGGCTGCGGCCATGGGCATTTTCTCGTACGCTACGCCGAGCTTTTCCCGGCGAAATATTGCATCGGCGTCGACCTGATCCTCGACCGTTTGGAGCGTAGCGGAAAAAAACGCGATCGCGCCCAGCTGGACAACTGCCACTTCGTCCGCGCCGAAGCCCGCGAATTCCTGCTCTCGCTTTCACCCGGAAATACTTTCGAGGAGATCTGGATTCTATTTCCCGATCCCTGGCCCAAAGCCCGGCACAACAAAAACCGTTTGTTGAAAACCGAATTCTTCGAAGCCATCGCCAGCCGGGCAGGGGAGGGCGCTCGTTTCTATTTCCGCACCGACCACCTCGATTATTTCACCGAAGTCGAAGGGATCATGGCAGGACTAAAAACCTGGTACCGCGACCCCGCGGCTCATTGGCCCTTGGAGCAGGAAACTGTTTTTCAGGCCCGCGCCCCGACCTATCACTCACTCGTGGCCGTCAGGACATCACATCCAGCCACGCCAATAGAATTAGTTGCCCCAGGCCTGCCACCCCCAACAGCACCCACGTCCCCTGCATAAACGGATCCCGCGCCAGTTTCCGTTCACCATTGGGATAGCGCGGCTGAGGGGTGCGCTCGAAGATCTGTTGGGTGGAGAAATCCATGTTGTACAAGTGTCCCCTCCAGCCACTTTAGGCAAGACTTGACCTGAAACTACGTAATAAGCCGGACTCAAGATTTTCGCTTTAGCGGCTAATGACACTCCAAACAGGAGGTTTTTTCATTTCAGAGGTTGACGGATCGCTTCGCAAAAACCTACCTAGTTGGCCCTTTATCAATCGGCGACTCGCCGTCACCATGTTGTCCTTCAATAAATCTTTCAGCCTTCTCTCCGCACTCAGTCTGGCGACGCTGGCTCATGCCAGTGAAGGTGAAGGCGTGGCCCCGGCTGCAGCCAAGCTCGTGGATTTGGGTAATGGCTGGGCGATTACTAATAGTATGGCAACCGGTTGGTTCGTCTCCTCGCTGCTGATTGCTTTGATCATCTTTGCGGTTCGCAGCCCGAAATTACTCCCGACCAAAGCTCAGTCGGTTTTCGAATCCGTTCTCGAAGCCCTGCGTGATCTCTTCGAACCCATCGTCGGCAAAAAAGCCTTCCCCGCTGCTTTTCCATTATTGGTTTCGTTTTTCGTGTTTATTCTCATGCAGAATTGGATGGGGCTTCTCCCCGGCGTAGGCACCATCGGTTGGGGGCATGAGGTGGATGGGCACTTCCATCTCACCAGCCCATGGATTCGCCCTTTCACGGCTGACTTCAACGGCACCATTGCCCTCGCGCTCGTTTCTTTCGGTGCCTTCCTGATCATGATTTTAAAATTCGCCGGTCCGAAACTCATCCTTTGGGATCTTTTCGGCAACAAGGCCGACAAAGCCGAGACCCCCGGCTGGCTCTATCTTTTGCTCACTCTTGTCTTTCTGTTCGTCGGCTGCATCGAAGTTTTCTCCATCATTATCCGCCCATTCACCCTCTCCGTCCGTCTCTTCGGTAATGTGTTTGGCGGAGAAAATCTGCTGCACGGTACCGGCTTCTTCTTCGTCTTCTATTTCATGGAGCTGCTCGTCGGTCTGATCCAAGCCATCGTCTTCACCTTGCTCACCTCGGTTTATATCGGCCTGATCTGTAATCATGGCGATGATCACGCCGAAGGCCACACCGCCGAATCCCACCACTAAACTTTCTCGCCGGGAGCGTGCTTCGCGTGCGCACGGCGACAACTGCAACCAACAAAACAACCACCATCATGTCCCACCTCCTCCTCGCTGAAATTACTGGCAACATCGCCAGCGCCTTCGGTCTCCTCGGTGCCGCCATCGGCGTCGGTCTCATCGGCCAAAAAGCCGCTGAAGCCGTCGGTCGCAATCCTGGCGCTTCCGGCAAGATCCTCGTTCAAGCCATCATCGGTATGGCCCTCGCCGAAGGTCTCGGTATTCTCGCGCTGTTCCTCGCTAAGTAATCCGTCATTAATTACCGGCGGCGCGTAGCTCACCGCTCCTCGCCGCCATTCCTTTTCCTCCCATGCTGAACCTCTTGCTCGCCACGGTCGAAACCACCGCCCACGCCACCGTACCTGGCCCCATCGAAAGCTTGAAGGAGACCTTCGTGCACTTTGGCGTCGAGCCGAAGTTTCTCGCGATGCAGGTGATCAGCTTCCTGATCCTCTTTGTAACTCTCTACAAATTCGGCATCAAGCCCACCATCGCCACGATGGAGGAGCGCAACAAGAAAATATCCGACGGTCTGAAGTACGCCGAAGAAACCCAGATCCGCCTCGCCGCCGCCGCGCAAGAAAGCGCCGCCATCATCAAGACCGCCCAACTCGACGCCCAGAAAGCCATCGAAGAAGCCCGCAAGGCCGCCAAAGAATTTGGCGACAAACAACAGGCCGAGGCCATCCAACGCGCCGCCGATCTTCTCACCAAGGCCCAACAGTCCATCGAACTCGAGCACAAGAAAATGCTCGATCAGGCCCGCAGCGAAATCGCCCGGCTCGTCGTCACCACCACCGAGCGCGTCCTCGCCAAGAAACTCACCGACGCCGACCGCGCTGCCTATAACGAAGCCGCCACCAAAGAGCTTTCAGCTCTTTAAAAACTGAAAAAATGGCTCAAAAGCTGAACCTTCAATCACCGCGTTCGTAATTCAGCCCTTCAGTCTTTCTCTCCTTCAGACCTTTCTCCCCATGGCCGTCGACAAACAAACCAAACTCCTCGCGAAACAGCTCTTCAAGCTGAGCCTCGTGCACGGCGTGGTGTCACCCGAGCAAGTCGCCGGCGTGCTTGGTTGGGTGGAGAAAACCTCGCCGCACCGCCCGGTCGCGCTCCTCAAAGCCTATCATCACCGCATCGCCATCGAGCTCGCCAAGTCGCGCGCCGTAGTCGAACACGCCGGTCCCGTCTCCGACGCCACGCTTCGCCAGATCGAAGCCGCCATGACCAATCGCTACCAGCGCCCCGTCACCGCCTCCACCAAATCCAATCCCGCCCTTCTCGCCGGACTTCGCGTCCGCGTCGGCTCCGACATCTACGAATCCTCCGTCGCCGGCCAACTCGCCTCCCTTGCCGTATAAAAATCTGAAGAAACGAAAAACTGCCTGACTGAACCAAACCGTTCTTCATCCAGCCAACGAATCAAGCGCCCCTCGCCACAGTAAAACATCTCGCAAACCCACCTCCCGCTTCAACCTTTCAGTTCTTCCGTCCTTCAGCCCTTCCTTCCCATGAGCAACGTCATCGAACAAATCGAACAACAGATCGCTAAACTCTCGACCAAGGCGGTTCGCAAGAACACCGGCATCATCCGCACCGTCGCCGACGGCGTGGCCAAGATCGAAGGCCTCTCCGACGTCATGTACAACGAGATGGTCTCGTTCCCCGGTGGCGTCATCGGCATCGCGCTCAATCTCGAGGAAGACGAAGTCGGCTGCGTCATCCTCGGCGACGTTTCCCAGCTCAAGCAAGGCGACGAGGTTTCCACCACCGGCAAACTTCTCTCCATTCCCGTCGGCAAAGCCCTCCTTGGCCGCGTGGTCGACGCGCTCGGTCGCCCCGTCGATGGCAAAGGCCCGATCGACTCGAAGGAATCTTATCCCGTCGAAAAAATCGCCCCCGGCATCATCGTCCGCAAATCCGTTTCCCAACCCCTCTTCACCGGCATCATGGCGATCGATTCCATGATCCCGATCGGCCGCGGCCAGCGGGAACTCATCATCGGCGACCGTGGCACCGGCAAGACCACGATCTGCATCGACACGATCATCAACCAGGCCCGCATCAACAAAGTCGGTCTCGCCTCGGGTGATAAAAACTTCCGTCCCGTCTATTCCATCTACGTCGCCGTCGGTCAGAAACAATCCAACGTCGTCCGCACCATCTCCGCCCTCGAAGCCGCCGATGCGTTGCAGTACACGATCCTCGTCGCCGCGACCGCCGGCGATAATCCCGCCAACCAATACCTCGCCCCGTTCTCCGGTGCTGCGCTCGGTGAATGGTTCATGGAAAACGGCATGGATGCGCTCATCGTGTACGACGATCTCTCCAAGCACGCCGTCGCCTACCGCCAGATTTCCCTCATCTTGAAACGTCCCTCCGGCCGCGAAGCGTATCCCGGCGACGTGTTCTACCTCCACTCCCGTCTGCTCGAGCGCTCCGCCCGCCTCGACGGCAAAGGCTCGCTCACCGCGCTCCCCGTCATTGAGACGCAGGCCGGCGACGTTTCGGCGTACATCCCGACCAACGTCATCTCGATCACCGACGGTCAGATTTTCCTCGAGACCGATCTTTTCAATCAAGGTATTCGTCCCGCCGTGTCCGTCGGTCTCTCCGTGTCGCGCGTCGGTTCGTCCGCGCAGATCAAGGTCACCAAGCAGGTCGGCGGCAAACTCAAGGGCGAGCTCGCCCAGTTCCGCGAACTCGCCGCCTTCGCCCAATTCGGTTCCGATCTCGATGCCAAGACCAAGGCCACCCTTGATCGCGGCGCCCGCATCGTTGAACTCTTCAAGCAGCCGCAACTCAACCCAGTCGCCATCGAAGTCCAGGCCGCCGTTCTCTGGATTCTCCAGAAGACCTACTTCGATTCCATCGAGGTGAAGCACATCGTCGCCGCCGCCAACTCCTTCAAGGATTTCGTCACCACCCGAAAGAACGATCTCCTCACCAAGATCCGCAACGAAGCCAAACTCACCGACGAAATCGAAGCCGGCCTCAAAGCCGCCGCCGACGAGTGGAAAGCCACCTTCTCCGCCAAGTAATTTTCCCCAGGTAGGGCGAGTCCTCCGGACGAGCCGAACCAACACACCTCACCTCCCGTGGCATCGCTCAGAGACATCCGCCGACGCATCAAGTCGGTCAAAAACACCCGCCAGATCACCAAGGCGATGGAGCTCGTCGCTGCGTCGAAAATGAAGAAGGCGCAGCAAATGGCCCTCGCCGGTCGCGCCTACGCCTCGCTCATGGCCGAGATGCTCGCCGCTCTCGCTGGCCGCGTCGAAGAGAGCAGTCATCCGTTCCTCACCCAGCGCGAAGTCAAAGTCCGCGGCATCATCCTCGTCACCTCCGACAAAGGCCTGTGCGGTCCGCTCAACGCCAATCTTTTCAAACTCGTCACTGAAATCAAAGGCCCGGCAAAATACGCTGTGATCGGTCGCAAAGGTTCCCAATTCCTCGCTCGCACCCGCCGCGATCTCCTCGCCGACTTCACCGTGAGCGACCGCGTCCCCTTCGCCGAGGTGAAGGTGGTCGCTGAATTCATGGTGAAGCAATACCTCGATGGCGTCGTCGATACCGTCGAACTCATCTATCCGTATTTCCGCAATACCTTGGTCCAGACGCCCACGAATCTCCCGCTGCTCCCGCTGCAAAGTTTGAAGGCCGTCGTGGAAGATTTGCACAACGACGCCGGCCATGCGCACGCGCCCAAAGCAGCCGACGACCGCGAAATTCTTTTCGAACCCGACGCGCAGTCTGTCCTCGATTCCCTGTTGCCGCTCTACATCAACCGCGAGATCTACCAGCACATCCTCGACGCCAAAGCCTCCGAGCACAGCTCGCGCATGGTCGCGATGAAGACCGCGAAGGACAACGCCACGAGCCTGATCGACGATCTCACTCTCGAATACAACAAAGCCCGCCAGGCCGGCATCACGCAGGAAATCCTCGAAATCGCCGCCGCCTCGTTCGCGACGAACTGACGTCCGCCGCGAACAAAGACTGAAAACCAGAATGACTGAAAAGCTGATATGTTCCACCAACACGGAGATCTCCGCAAGCGGACGCAGGATTTTGCACGCCGGGTGGCGCATGCATTCCGCGCGCTCCCTTCGCGTGACCGCGTTGCGCAGGAGTGGGGCGGCCAAATGCTCCGGGCCGGTGGATCAGTCGGTGCAAATTACCGTGAAGCCCAACGCGGCCGTTCCAAGGCGGAATACCGTTCGAAGCTCGGTGACTGTCTGCGTGAAGCCGACGAATCCCTTTTCTGGATGGAGCTCCTCGAACTTGAGGGCTACTTTAAACCCGCAGTCATTGGCCCGCTCCAGCAGGAGGCCGGTGAACTTGTCGCCATTTTCGTTACCCTTCTCAAATAATCTGATTAACCCTTCAGCTTTTCAGTCCTTCAGTCTTTCAGCCCTTTTTCAACCATGAGCAACACAGGCAAAATTGTCCAAGTCATCGGCGCCGTCGTCGACGTCCAGTTCCCCGAGAACTCCATCCCGCCGATCTATCAGGCCATCACCATCGACTTCACCGTCGCCGGCAAAAAAGAACTCCTCACCCTCGAGATTCAGCAGCATCTCGGCGAAGGCATGGTTCGCGCCATCGCCATGTCGTCCACCGAAGGTCTCGTGCGCGGCATGCCCGTCGTTGACACCGGTTCCCCCATCACCGTCCCCGTCGGTGAAGGCGTGCTCGGTCGCATCTTCGACGTCACCGGCACACCCGTGGACGGCAAAGGCCCGGTCCCGCACACCAAGCGCTATCCCATTCACCGCCCCGCTCCCACGCTCGCCGAGCAGGATACCAAATCCGAGATTCTTGAGACCGGCATCAAGGTCATCGATCTCATCTGTCCCTTCATCAAGGGCGGTAAGGCCGGTGCGTTCGGTGGTGCAGGCGTCGGCAAGACGGTCGTCATTCTCGAACTCATCAACAACATCGCGAAAGCTCACGGCGGTTATTCCGTGTTCGCCGGCGTCGGTGAACGTTCCCGTGAAGGCAACGATCTCTATCACGAAATGTCCGAGGCCGGCGTCATCAACCAGAAGGATCTCAGCAAGTCCAAGGTCGCACTCGTGTACGGCCAGATGAACGAGCCTCCAGGTGCCCGTATGCGCGTCGCCCTCTCGGCGCTCGCGATGACGGAATATTTCCGCGACGAGAAAAATCAGGACGTGTTGCTCTTTATCGATAACATTTTCCGTTTCTCCCAAGCCGGTTCCGAAGTGTCCGCGCTCCTCGGCCGTTCACCTTCCGCCGTCGGTTATCAACCCACACTCTCCAACGAAATGGGCCTCCTCCAAGAGCGCATCACCTCGACGAAGAAAGGTTCGATCACTTCCGTGCAAGCCGTGTACGTCCCCGCCGACGATCTTACCGATCCGGCTCCGGCCAACACCTTCGCGCACTTGGATTCCACCATCGTGTTGGAACGTTCCATCGCCGAACTTGGTATTTATCCCGCCGTCGATCCGCTCGCTTCCGTCTCGAAGGCGCTCCAACCCGACATCGTCGGCGAGGAACATTACAAGGTCGCCCGCGAAGTGCAGCGCGTCCTCCAGCGCTACAAAGATCTTCAAGACATCATCGCCATTCTCGGCCTCGATGAGCTTTCCCCCGAGGACAAGCTCATGGTTTACCGCGCCCGCAAAATCCAGCGTCTCCTCTCGCAACCCTTCGCGGTCGCCGAAGTATTCACTGGCACGCCCGGCAAATACGTCCCCGTCAAGGAAACTGTCCGCGGCTTCAAGATGCTCCTCGATGGCGAACTCGATCACATCGGCGAGACCGACTTCTACATGAAGGGTGGCATCGACGAGGTGATCGCTGCCGCCGCGAAAAAATAACTGAAAAACTAAAAAGCTGAAGGACTGAATAATTTTTGATTCTACGAAATCATCTCTAGCACTTCAGCCTTTCAGTCCATCCCTCCTTCAGTCTTTTCCCACCCATGTCTTTAACTCTCGAAATCGTCACCCCAGAAGCGAAGGTGTATTCCGACACCATCGACTCCGTCGTCATCCCGACCATCGAGGGTGAGATCGGCGTCCTTCCCGGCCACATTCCATTACTGACTCAAGTTGCTGATGGCGAACTGCGTGTTTCCAAAGGTTCGGAAACGCTCTATCTCGCAATCAGTGGCGGCTTCGCGCAAATCGACGGGGAAAAAATCCGCGTCCTCGCCGAGCACGCCATCAACGAGTCCAAGATCGACGAAAACGCCGTCGAGCTCGCAATGAAACGCGCCGAACAGGAAATCCGTGAAGCCAAGCAGCTCGATCCGCAACAACTCGAGAATCTCCAAGGCCTCGTCCGCTACGCCGGTGTCCAACTCGCCGTAAAACGCCGAAAGCGCTAAACTTTTCTAGTTTCGTTTCGTGAACAACTATCACTCAGTCACTCTCGTATCGCGCCGAAGCTCCTCCGGGAGCGTAGGCCGAAAGCGCTAAACTTTCGCCCCGGATCAAGCACCTCGTGTTTGACCCGGGGCTTTTTTCTGCTTGGCTCCTGATACTAAGTCTCAACTACAATGACGCTCTCTCGCCCAACTCTCTTCCCGCTCTGTCAGCTCTCCGTCGGCACCACCGGCCGGATTTGCGTGATCAACGGCGACGATAGTTTTGCCCAGCGTCTCCGGGAAATGGGTTTCGGCGAAGCCGCTCTGGTCACAAAAATTTCCGGCAGCACCACCAGTCTTTGTCAGGTTAATGGTACACGGATCGCCCTCAACCACGGGGCCGCAATGTCCATCTTGGTTGAAGCCCTGCCGTCCAGCGCCCGCTGAAAGTTCTGCTTCGTGTCATCCTGATCAGGCCATTCTTGTCCTATAACTTTCTGCTGTGAACCTGCCTCCCCATATCACGCTCCCCGCCAAGAAGCGCTTTGCCGAGCCCGAACGCGCGCCAGTCTACGCGATGGTGGGAAACCCCAACTGCGGCAAAACCACGCTCTTCAACGCGCTCACCGGTCTGCGCCAGAAAGTCGGCAATTACCCGGGCGTCACCGTCGAAAAGAAAATTGGCGAAACGTATTCGCAGCACGGACGCCCGATGAAAATCATCGACCTTCCCGGCGCCTATTCGCTCGCTTCGCGTTCACCCGACGAGGCGGTATTACGCGACGTCCTGCTCGGCCGCCGCGAAGATACGCCCCAACCGGACCGCATCATTTGCGTCATCGATTCCTCGAATCTCGAACGCAATCTCTACCTCGTGCATCAAATCCTCGATCTCGGCCGCCCCGTCATCGTCGTGCTCAACATGATGGACATGGCCACCAATGTCGGCCTGCGCATCGACCACAAAAAACTGGAAGAACAACTCGGCGTGGTCGTGATTCCCTGCGAGGCAGTCCGCGGCAAAGGCCTCGTCGAACTCAAACTCGCGATGAGCCGCGCCAATCTCCCGCTCGCCAAGCATCGCTGGGATGTCCCGGCTCCGATTGCGCCCGCCGTCGCCGAACTCTCCGCGTCACTCTGCGATATCGACGAACGTCCGCCGCTCATCGCCCGCGCCGAAGCCCTGCTCCTCCTCACCGATTTGGACAGCGTCCGCGTGGCCGGTTCGAAACCTATCAGCGATCGCACCGTCGAGGTTCTCGCCACATGGCGCAAACGCTGGGAAGGCAACGGCACCGATTGGTCGGCCACGCTCATCCGCAGCCGTTACGAGGCGATCAATGAAATTTGCGCCAAGGTCCTGCACCGTACCCGCGAACAAGGGCTTTCGTTTTCCGATCGCGTCGACGCCGTGTTGGTCCACTCCGTCTGGGGCTGGCTCTTCTTCGGCCTCATCATGGCCGCACTATTCTTCTCCATTTTCACTCTAGCAGAATACCCGATGAACTGGATCGACGCCCACATGGCCACCTTGGGCAACTGGGTGAAAAGCGCGATGGCCGCAGGCGATCTACGCGATCTGCTCACCGATGGGGTCATCGGCGGAGTAGGGGGCATCATGGTTTTCCTCCCGCAGATCCTGATTCTGTTTTTCTTCGTCGGTCTGCTCGAAAGTACCGGCTACATGGCGCGCGCCGCGTTCATCATGGATCGCCCGATGAGTAAAGTTGGCCTCCACGGGAAATCTTTCATTCCGCTGCTCGGCTCCTACGCGTGTGCCATCCCCGGCATCATGGCGACCCGCACCATCGAGAATGCGAAGGACCGCCTTGTCACCATTCTCGTTGCGCCGCTGATGAGCTGTTCCGCCCGGCTGCCCGTTTATCTACTCATGATCGCCACGCTCGTGCCCGGCGACACGATGCCGACCACCACCAAAGTCGGAATCATGCTTCTGATGTACCTGATCGGCACCGTGGGCGTGTTTGCTTTTGCGTGGTTGTTCAAACGCACGCTCTTCAAGAGCGCTCCGCCACTCATGATCATGGAGCTGCCGCCGTATCAACCGCCTCATCTTAAGGAAATCCTCCGGCAGATGATCGAGCGCGGTTGGCTTTTCCTGAAAAACGCCGGCACCATCATTCTCGGCATTTCCATCGTCCTCTGGTTTCTCACCACCTACCCGAAGCATCCCGATCCTGCCGCCATCCCCGACGCGCAGATTGCCCACAGTTTTGCGGGCCAAGCCGGCCATATCATTGAGCCGGTCATCAAACCGCTCGGCTTCGACTGGCGCATCGGCATTGGCCTCATCACCTCGTTCGCCGCCCGCGAAGTATTCGTCAGCTCGATGGGTGTTATCTTCGGCGTGGAGTCTGCCGATGAAGACACCACCCCCATCCGCGACGCCCTGCGTGCCGCCAAGTGGCCCGGCGGGGCCGTGCTTTTCACTCCGCTCGTTTGCTTCACGCTCATGGTGTATTATGTTTTCGCCATGCAATGCATGAGCACCATCGCGGTCGTGAAGCGCGAAACCAACTCTTGGCGTTGGCCGCTCTTCCAAGTTGCCTACATGACCGGCACCGCTTGGCTCGTCTGCTTCATCATCTACCAAACCGGCCGCGCCCTAGGCTATTGATCACCCCATCGTTCTCATTCTCGTAATCTTTCTCGTTCGCGCAGTCTCTGTCTTCACCCTCTGGACTCTCAGCTCTCAACTCTCGACTGCCTCATGTCCGCCTCCCTCCAAACCATCGCTGCTCTCGCCCTCGTCGCCCTCGCCGTGGCGTATCTCGCGTGGAATTTCCTCCGCAAAAAAAAGCAACCTGGCTGCGGCAGCGAAGGCTGCGGTGCCGTCAGCCCCGAAATAAAAAAACTCCAAGCGAAGCTGAAGCGGTAGGCGCATTTCCCTTGTGAACCGGGTGCCCTCACCCCGCAGGTTGAACGTCCATTCCGTCGTAGCTGGTGCGCTCGCCGCACCACGTGACGCGTCACCCTCGCCACCATTGCCATAATTCCTGCATCAGCCGCGCCGTCGCTTCGCCGAGGAAGACGAAGTAAAACACTCCCGCCACAAACACCACGTAGCCGGCGAGAATGAAAACCCCGTCGCGTTCCAGCAACCCGGCCGCGATCAGCAGAATCGCCCACGCCGGAAAACTGTTGGTGAAGGGAATCGGCAGCGGCAGGAGAAGGGTCAACGCAGCTAGCAACATCAACACCGCATGGAGTTGCCGCAGCAAAGGCGTATCCGTCAGCACCGTGAGACGTGGCCGTAGAAATCTTTCTAGAAACCGGAGCACTTTTTCCGCCAAGGAAAAAAGCTTCGCGATAAAACCGGCCGGCAGCGTCCTGCGCTGAAGCTTTTTCGAAAGCAGGGGGCGTTGCCCGAGCGATAGCCTCAGCGCAATCAGCGCAATCGCCAGACCGAAAGGCGTGGATAAACCCGGCAACGGAATCGGCGTGAGGAAGGGCAGGGCAAGCAGCAAGACCAACAAGAGATAGGCCCGGCCGCCTAAAATATAGAGGACCTCGCGGAGCGTCACCGCCCGTTCCCCGGCGTGGGCCCGCAGATTGGCCAGTTCTTCCGAGAGTTTTCTCGGGTTCTTCATGTCCCGCGCTTGTTCCCATAAAGCTCGATATGCAGCCGATACGCGTAGCGGTAACCACGGGCCTTGCACAATTCGCTCAACCAACCCGCCCGCGCACGAATCGCCTCCAACGTCGTGCCCTCCGGCATCAGCAGTACTTTGCTCGGCGGTACCGCGCAACCTGTCTCCTGGACCATCGCTTCGATTTCTGCGACGTCGCTTTCGGAACCCACCACAAATTTTAACTGATAATTCCCGGCCGCAATCCAGCGCTCCACCACGTCGGGTTGCCAGCGTAGCTCCTCATGTTTTTTCCGCCACGTATCATCGAGGCGCGCATCGGGCGCGGAATGCGCCAGCTTCGGACTGAGTGAAGCCAGATCGCACGCGATCCCCGCCGGCCGCACCGTCGCCGCCGTTTCAATCGTGATGTGATAACCCCGTTCCTGCAGCTGGAAAGCCAGCTCATGAATCCCCGGCGCAATCATCGGTTCGCCCCCCGTCAACACCACATGCTTTGCCGGATACGATGCGACTACCGCCATGATTTCCTCCACCGTCATCTGCTGGCCCTCGGGATTCCACGAAGCGTAAGGCGTATCGCACCAGTTGCAGCGAAGATTACAGCCGCTCGTCCGCACAAACACCGACGGCACGCCTGTCAGCTCGCCCTCGCCCTGGATTGAATAAAATATTTCAGAAATCAGCATCGGTGTTTTTATAAACCACTAATCCACACTAATAGGCCACTAATCTCTGAAAATCCATTAGTGATAATTAGGGTGGCTTAGTGGTTATCTTCGGGGCCTTTCGGGAGTGCTTCAATAGATTGGTATCGTGTCGGATCACTCACTCCCGCCTGCAAAAACGCTTCGCGCCGCTCCACACAGGTGCCGCATTTGCCGCAGTGGATCTCGCCGCCCTTGTAACACGACCACGTTTGCGCGAAATCCACGCCGAGCCGCGTGCCTTCGGTCACGATCTGCGCCTTGTCCATCGCGATGAACGGTCGCAACAATTGGATCCCCGCGTAGCTGCCAAGCCTCAGCGCATCGCCCATCGCCCTCATGAAATCCTCCCGACAATCCGGATAGATCGCGTGGTCGCCGCCATGCGCCGCGATCACGAGCCCCTCCGCCCCGGTGCTCTCCGCCAGCCCGCCCGCCACCGCCAGCATGATCCCATTCCGAAACGGCACCACGGTGCTCTTCATGTTCTCCGCCGCGTAATGCCCCTCAGGAATCGCCCCGCCGCTTTGCAACAAGCTCGATTGAAAATGTGCCCCGATAAATCCGAGCGGAATCACGGTATGCGCCGCCCCCACCAGCTTCGAGTGTATCGCCGCGAACGGAATCTCCCGATGATTATGCTTCGCCCCATAATCAAAACTCAGCGCCGCCACCACGGAGTGATGCCGCCGCGCCCAAAAGAGCGCAGTCACAGAATCCATCCCCCCAGAACAAAGCACGACAACCTTCATGGCGTTAGCATGGCCACAAAATCCGTCGCTTGTCACAATAAGAATGCCTCGGTCCGTGCTGGGGTATTCGGACAGGGGGTAAACCTCCTTGCACCCCGGCTAGTTCTCGCTAGCTAGTTTGGTATGACAACAGTGGAAGTTCCCGTCGACGAACGCTGATTGATTTCCACCGGCCTGAATCCGGCGGAAGCGCAACATGAGCTCAAATTGATCCTCGCCACCAAGCTGTTTGAATTACGCCGGTTGACCCTCGCCCAAGCGGCCGAAATGGCGGGTCTGCCGGTCTGGAATTTCATGGAGTCGCTTTCGCGGATGGGTGTATCCGTCATCAATCTCACTCCCGAGCAATTGGCGCATGAGCTTAGCCAAGCGTGAGCTGCTGATCGTCTGCGACGCCAGCCCGTTGATCCTGCTGGCCAAGGTGGGCCGATTGGATCTGTTGCCCGCGCTTGCAGGGGAAATCTGGATTCCTGCGGCAGTGTGGAAAGAAGTGGTAACGAACGGAGCAGGCCGTCCCGAAGCGGCCTTGATCGCACGAGATTTCACCTCTCTGGCCCAAGCCCCCGACGCCGAACTCGAAGCCGCGTTTCGTTTGTAGGTCGAGGCCGGTGAAGCTGCGGCGCTGGCGTTGGCCGCGCGTAATCGCCACGCCTGTCTCTTCATGGACGATGCTCGCGGACGCGCTTTGGCCGAGCTGAATGGCTTTCGTTTTATCGGCACCCTCGGTTGGCTCATCCGCGCAAAAAAAGCCGGCTTGGTCCCCGCACTGGGTCCCCTGTGCGAAAATTTGCGCACCGCCGGCCGGCACATCGATGAACGTCTGCTCACCACCGTGCTCCAGGCGGTGGGAGAAACTAAAGCAGAAAAGTAACGTTAGTTTCCTGCCTAAACGCCTTTGCCGAAATTCGTGTTCATTCGCGTCTAGTCGCGATTTTAATCTGCTTCGACTTTCTTCCGTGTCATCCGTGTGTTCCGTGGGCAATCCATCATAACCCATGCTCATCCTCCACGATCCCCAGTGCGCTGATTACGGCTCCGCCATGCGGCCGGAACAACCCGCTCGCATCACCCGCAGCGCAACTCATCTCAGTTCCGCGCATCCATCCTGGGAATGGCGTCTCCCTACCATCGCCGACGCATCCGTCCTCCTCCTCGCCCACAACCCGGCCATGCTTCGTCGCCTCCAGCAACCGGACGACCTCGACGCCGACACGCCTCACTTCCCCGGCATCTACGATCACGCCCGCCGCTCCGTCGGCGCCGCCCTCGATGCGGCCAAACTCGCGCTGTCCGGTCAAAAAGTTTTCTCCCTCATGCGCCCGCCCGGACACCATGCGACTCGCGATCAGGCTATGGGTTTCTGTTACCTCAACCAAATCGCGATCGCCGCACTATCCGTCGCCGCCACCGGCGCACGCGTCGCCGTATGGGATTTCGACGCTCACCACGGCAACGGCACCGAAGATATTCTACGCGACCACCCCCACACCCTCTTCACCTCTGTCCACCAATCTCCCGGCTACCCCGGCACCGGCACGCGCTCCTCCGCCAACTGCCTTAATTTCCCCGTCGCGCCACACAGCTCCCGCGCGACCCATCTCGCCGAGCTCGCCCGCTCCTGGGAGGCGGTCTTAGATTTTAAACCCGATCTCGTGCTGGTTTCCGCCGGATTCGACGCCTATGTCGGCGATCCGATCACAGAAATGACCTTAGAGAGCGATGATTTTGCCGAGTTGGGCCGTTGGCTTCGCGAAAGCACGCTCCCGGCCGCCGCCATTCTGGAAGGCGGATATAGTGAAGATTTACCACGACTGATTGACGTTTTCATTTCGGCGTGGGACAAATAAATCCTTTTCCAGCCGCTTGAATTCTATCCCGCATTACGCACTCATCTCTTCGCCCGAACAGCTCGGTCCGCTTTACGCCGCGCTCGATCGGGTCACCGAGGTAGCCCTCGATACCGAAGCCGATAATCTCTTCCGTTTCCGCACCAAAGTCTGCCTCTTACAGATCCTCGCCGGTGGGGAAATCTTTCTCGTCGATATGGTCGCCGACCTCCCGCTCGACGGACTCTGGTCGCGCCTCGCCACCCGGCATCTCGTGATGCACGGCAGCGACTACGATCTGCGCCTGCTGAAAGAACTCTGTAATTTCAAACCGCAGTCGATTTTCGACACGATGTTTGCCGCCCAGTTGCTCAACATCCCGCGCTTCGGCCTCGCGGCGCTCCTCGAGCAAAATTTCGGCATTTTCCTCGACAAGGATAACCAGAAAGCCAACTGGTCCAAACGCCCGCTCACGAAAGATCTTCTCGATTACGCCGCACTCGACGTCCACCACCTGCCCGCGCTCCGCGATCGCCTCACCGCCGAACTCCAACGTCTCGGCCGCTATTCCTGGTTTGAACAAAAATGTCGCTGGCAGATCGAAGCCGGTCAGGATGGTTTCGCCGCTCCCGATGAAAACGCTTGGCGCATCAACGGCTCCGAACGCCTCGGCGACCGCGGGCTCGGCGTCCTGCACGCCATCTGGCACTGGCGCCAGCAATGGGCCGAGAAACTCGATACGCCGCCCTTTAAAGTCACCGGCAACGAACTGATCATCCGCATCGTCCGCGCCGCCGACGAAGGCCTGCCGCTCAACGAATTGTTGAATTTCCATCTCGGCCGCCGCCACGACCGCCTCGCCCCCAGCTTGGACGACGCCATCCGCGCCGGCCTCGCCATGGATGTCAGCACGCTCCCCCGCCGCGAGCGCCGCCGTGAATACAACCCGATGACCCTCGAAGAACTTTCCCGGCAAGATCGCGTGAAAGCCTTGCGCGACCGTCTCGCCACGAGCCTGAATCTCGAAGCCACACTCATCGCGACGCGCTCGCAACTCGTGCTCCTCGCCCGCAATCCCGCCTGCATCGATGAAGTCTTGCTGCCCTGGCAGGCCGAGCTGTTGAAATCCGAGACCACCTGGCAGACTTAAACCGTAACCATTCGGACGAATGATTGTTTTCTCAAAGGAAGTGAGTGCCTTGAAAGGTGGAACCCGGCCTCCGGACGGGTTGGTTCGATGCGCGCAGGAGGAAACCCGTCCAGAGGCCGGGTTCCACCCCAAGCCTACGCAACGTTACCGCTAACCGGCGCCATGGCCGAGTCCGCCAATATCGCCCGCCACCTGCCGCTCATGGCAGCCCGCCAGCCCGAGCAGCCGGCCATCAAAGTCCCGCGCGGTCGCACGAGTGACGGCCGCATCGATTACCTCACACTGACATTCCGCGAGCTCGACCAAGAAGTAGATCTCTGGGTCATTCTCTTACAGATCAAAGGGGTTCAGAAAGGCGATCGCGTCCTCGTGATGGTTAAGCAAGGTCTCCCGCTCATCGCCGCTGCCTTCGCGCTCTTCAAACTCGGAGCTGTCCCCGTGATCATCGACCCCGGCATGGGCCGGAAAAACTTCCTCACCTGCGTCGCCCGATCCAAACCCCGCATCCTCCTCGGCATCCCGCTCGCCCAAGTTCTCAGTCACCTTTTCCGTTCCGCCTTCTCCTCCGTCGAAATCCGCCTCTGGGCGAGCAGTTCCGCCACCGCCCGCATTGGAAATAACGCTCAACGCTCAACGCTCAACTCTCAACTAGTGAACAGCACTGCCGCCGATCTGGCGGCAGTGCTGTTCACCTCCGGCTCCACCGGCGCACCCAAAGGCGTGTGTTACGAACATGGCATGTTCGAAGCCCAGGTGCGGCTCATCCGCGACACCTATCAGATCCAACCCGGCGAAATCGATCTGCCGATGCTGCCGATTTTCGCACTCTTCAATCCCGCTCTCGGTATGACGACTATCGTCCCCGAGATCGATCCCTCACGCCCAGCCGCCGTCGATCCCGCCAAGATCGTCCAAGCCATCTTGCAGGAAGGCGTCACCAATTCCTTCGGCTCGCCCACGCTCTGGCGAAAAATCTTCGATCATTGCCTGGCGCGCAACATCACCTTGCCGTCGTTGCACCGCGTCCTCTGCGCCGGTGCCGCTATCCCGGCTTCGCTCTGGGCCGATGCGCCCCGAGTGCTCACGCACGGGCAACTCCACAGTCCCTACGGAGCCACCGAAGTGCTGCCCGTCGCCACGGTTTCCGCCACGGAAGTCGGAACGTCGGCCGGGCAGGGCACACTGGTCGGCCTTCCTCTTGCAGCCAACCAAGTCAAAATCATCGCCCTGCACCAAGGGCCGCTCGCTTCTCTCGAGGCCGTCCGCGAACTCGCTCCCGGCGAAATCGGCGAAATCATCGTCACCGGCCCGACGGTCACGAAAGCCTACGACAGTCTGCCCGAAGCCACCGCCGCCGCAAAAATCCCGTTTTCTGGCTCTCAACTCTCAACTCTCAGCTCTCAGCTAGCCGCTTCTGGCGGCTGTTGGCACCGCATGGGTGACGCCGGTTATCTCGACGCCGAGGGTCGCCTTTGGTTTTGCGGTCGTATCGTCGAAAGAATCCAAACTGCGACCGGCCCGATTCACACTGAACCCTGCGAACTAATTTTCCGCAGCCATGCGCGGGTGGCCCGTTGCGCGTTGATTGGCCTCGGTCTCGCCGGCCAGCAGGAACCGGCTTTGGTCGTACAGATTGTCGGCAAGCCGGCGTTCATGGAAGAACAGGCGCTCACGATCGAATTGAGCAAACTGGCTCGGCAGCATCCGCACACGGCCGCGATCCGAAAATTCTATTTTCGCCGCTCCTTCCCCGTCGATGTCCGCCACAACGCGAAGATCCACCGACTCACGCTTGCACAATGGGCCGCGACCGCTAAGTCGTATTCATCATGCAGCGAAGAAACGCTCACCCCTTAAAATCAATCCCGTTTTATGGGTGTAGGGCCGGTCCTCGTGACCGTGCCGTTGCGAGAGGACAAAGCGGCGCGCCGTCAAGCGGCGGCCCTAGCACCGATCATATAGCTGACGCCACAAATTCAGCTCCAAATTTCACCACGTGAACGATCTCGTTTTCATCACCGGCGCCAGCGGTTTCATCGGCGGCCAGATTGCGGAACGATTAATTTCGGAAGGCCGCCGCGTGCGGGTCCTCGCTCGCCGGCCCTTGCCTGAACTGGAAAAACTCGGTGCCGAAGTACTCATGGGCGACCTCGAAAGCCCCGCCGCACTTTATAGAGGCTGCGAAGGCGCGACCGCGGTTTTTCATGTCGCCGGGCGGGTCGGAGTATGGGGTCCGGCAGAAAACTTTCATCGCACCAATGTCGAAGGTACGCGCCACGTCATCGCCGCCTGCCACACCGCCGGCGTCAAACGCCTGATCTACACCAGCTCGCCGAGCGTCGTCTATCATGGCGGCGATCTCGCGGGCGTGGATGAATCCGCGCCGCTCTGCACCGTCGCACCCAGCGCTTATCCGCCGAGCAAAGCTGCCGCCGAAAAGCTCGTCAGCGAAGCGCACTCCGAAAAACTCGCAACCATCTCACTGCGCCCGCACCTCGTCTGGGGACTCGGCGATAAAAATATCGTCCCCCGCCTCCTCGCGGCGGCCGCGATGGGAAAACTAAAAATCGTCGGCTCCGGCCAAAACAAAATCGACATCACGCACATCACCAACGTCGTCGACGCCCACCTCCTCGCCGAAAAAGCCCTCGGAACAAGTAACCCAATAGGTTACTCTTCCAATGGAGGCGGGGTGCCCTCTCGCCTGCGAAACCTTGGCGAAGCAGGCTCACCCCGCAATTCCCCCGGCGGCAAAGCCTACTTCATCACCAATGGCGAACCCGTCGTCCTCTGGGATTGGGTAAACCAACTCCTCCACGGACTCGGTCGCCCCGAAATCACCAAGCGCATTTCCCTGAGCAGCGCCTATCGCATCGGCGGTCTCATGGAAACGCTCTGGCGCGTGCTCCCGCTTTCAGGCGAACCGCCGATGACCCGTTTCATTGCCAAGGAACTCGCCACCGACCACTGGTTCAACATCGCCGCCGCCCGCCGCGATCTCGGCTACCACCCCCGCATCACCATGGCCGCGGGCACGGCAGAGTTGATCGAGTACTTGAAACGAGAAACAGGTTAAGGCGCGTTATCCTTAACGAGCCGAAGCCATACTCGCTGCGGCCCTCCTCTACTTCGCAAACAGCTCCGCCAAAGTATCGATCACGGTGTCAGCTGTTGGTCCATCAAGTTTGCCCAGTCGTTTGACGAGCCGCGCTTTGTCCACGGTACGCAGTTGATCGAGCACCACTTGACCGGACTTCCCCTGAAAAGTGCAAGGAACCCTTGTGGGATAATCACAGCCCTTGGTGGTCATCGGCGCAATGATGACGGTGGCAATGTGCGCATTTAATTCATCAGGCGAGACCACCAGAGCGGGCCCTGTTTTTTTGATCTCGCTGCCGATGGTCGGATCGAGATTCACCAGCCACACATCGAAGCGCAGAATTACCACGTCCATTCCTCCGCATCGAACGACGTAGCCGAGGGCGCATCTTCGTGCATCATGAAATCATCCTTGGCTGCCGCCATGCCGGCGAACGCATCGGCCCAACCAGCGCGCGGTGTGTTGACCGGCCGCAAAATCAACGCGCCATTCTTCGCCTGCAACTCGACCTCTTCCCCAAAGCCACAGTGCTCCAGCATCGCCTTGGGAATGCGAATACCGCGGGAATTTCCAATGGGGACGATCTTGGTGAGCATGGCCACAAAGTAATTACGCAATCACTCTGGGCGAGAGGTAAATCCGCCCGCCGCGACCTCGGCTACAATCCCCGCATCACGATGGCCGTCGGCACAACAGAATTGATCGAGCACCTGAAACGCGCTACTCAAAGGTAGGGCGTGACCGCTGGGCGCGCCGTTCGTTCAGAAGGTGGTCGCCGATTTCCACATCGGCGATAGAGCGTCGGTGTGGCAACCGACACCCACCCACGATCCTTCGAAATCAAAATTTGGAGCGCGACAAGCGCGCTACCGACCACGGAACGAACTCATCCGTTATTACGCGAATCTTAACAATGCGCTCACCCACTCCTCTGTCGCACCGCTTCGAACAACGTGATGATCGTCGCCATCGCGACGTTGAGCGAATCCGCCTGACCGGCCATCGGAATGCGGACGAGGAGATTGCTTTCCTTCAGCCAGAAATCGCTCAGGCCGTATTGCTCGCTACCCATCACAATCGCGAGCGGGCCGCACAGATCGACCTTGGTGTAGATGTTTGGCGTATCCGGTGTGGTGGCGACGATGCGGATGCCTTTCTCCCGCAGCCATCCATGCACCATTTCACTTTCCGCCACCACGATCGGAACGGAGAACAACACGCCCGTCGATGACCGGACCACGTTGGGATTGAAAACATCGGTCACCGCATCGCACACGATCACCCCATCGACCCCGGCCGCATCAGCGCTGCGCAAAATCGTGCCGAGATTGCCCGGTTTCTCAATGGATTCGACGACGAGCAGAAAAGGAGAGGGACTCAACTTCAGATCGGCCAAGGCGTGTTTCCATTGCGGAGCCACCGCCAGCAAACCATCGGGCCGGTCTCGATAAGCACATTTGGCGAAAGCATCCTTCGATAACTCGAACAACTGCGCGCCGGCCTGCCGGGCTTGCTCAATCAACGCAGGTTCGTTTTCACCCAAAAACCAGTCCGGGCTGAAATAGAGCTCGTTGAGCTTAATCTTCTTTTCCAACGCCCGGCGAATCTCCCGAAAACCCTCGACCAAGAATAGTCCGGCTTCGTCGCGGTCACGACGGTCCCGCAGCTTCACGAGCTGTTTGACGCGAGGATTCTGGAGGCTGGTGATTTTTTCAGGAGGAGTGCCCACGGAACACACGGAATACACGGAAAACCGCCGCCGCAATCGAAGAAAACGAACCTGTTTTACCACGAAAAAGCACGAAAATCATTTTGTCATCCTGTTGAAAATACTCCGCGCGCCTATAGGCGCCTTGATGCTCGCGTTCGCGGGCGGATCTTTGCGCCTCTTTGTGGCTAAACCCTGTCTTGATTGGTCTGTCTCATATCCCCGCAGCAATTTCCTTTTATCCGTCCCCTTCTGTGTGTTCAGTGTGTGCCGTGGGCAAAAAGAAATTCAACGACCATCCCTTTCCGTATCGCACCGAGCTCGAGCTCGAAATCTCCACGCTGACCAATCTCGGCGTCGGCCTCGGGCGCGTGCCGTTACCCGACTCTCAACTCTCAGCGCTCAACTCTCAACCTACCCAGCCCGCCACAGGCTGGGTGGTGATGGTCCCCTTCACCCTCCCCGGCGAAAAAGTCCGCGTTCGCGTTTACCGCAACCACAAGAATTTCTCCGAAGCCGACTTGGTCGCCGTGCTCACCCCGTCGCCCCATCGCATCGTGCCGCGTTGTTCACTCTTCGGCACCTGCGGGGGCTGCCAATACCAGCACCTCACCTACGCCGAGCAACTCAAGTGGAAGCGCCAGCAAGTACAGGAAGTCCTCAAATTCATGGCCGGCGTGGAGTTTTCGGTTTCGCCGGTCATCCCTTCCCCTCGCAAATTCGGTTACCGTTCGAAAATCACGCCGCACTTTTCTGCGCAGCCGCGCAGAAAAGAAATTCCAAGTGCCAAGGATCAAGTATCAAGCCCGACCAGTGAATTCCCCATCGGCTTCCTCAAACAAAGCTCCCGCTTCGAACTCATCGACGTCCCACAGTGCGAAATCGCGACCCCCGAGATCAACGCCAAGCTCCCCGAAGTCCGCGCCAAAACCCAGCAACGCCTCGCGGCCGGCGAATACAAACGCGACGCCACGCTCCTCCTCCGCCACGCCCAGGAAGGCGTCGTCACCGACTATGATGCCATCATCCACGAGGTAATAAATGTAGCAGATGTAGCCGTGGTCGCTGACCCCGGTCTGGTTAAGAAAGAACCGGGGTCACCGCCCCCGGCTACAAAGAATTCTTCCGCCTCTCAACTCTCAGCTCTCAACTCTCAACTTTCTGCGTCCCCGCCCCTCCGCCTCCACTTCCTCGCCCGCGATTTCTTCCAGAATAATCCCTTCATCTTGCCCGCCTTCACCAGCTACGTCCGGCAGCAAGCCGCCGCCAGCGGCGCGAAGTTCCTCGTCGATGCCTATTGCGGCAGCGGGCTGTTCGCCCTGAGCGCCGCGTCCGCTTTCGAAAAAGTCGCCGGCATCGAGCTCAGCGCCTCTTCGATCAAGTTCGCCACCGAAAACGCCGCCGCCAACGGCATCACCAATGCCACCTTCCAAGCGGGCGACGCCGCCCAGATTTTCGCAGGCCTGACCTTTCCTCCCGCCGACACCGCCGTCATCATCGATCCCCCGCGCAAAGGCTGCGACCAATCTTTCCTCGATCAGCTCTTCGCTTTCGGCCCGCGCGCCGTCGTCTACGTGTCATGCGATCCCGCCACGCAGATGCGCGACCTCAAAGGATTTCTCGCCGCCGGTTACCAGCTGACTGCGGTCCAGCCCTTCGATCTCTTCCCGCAAACCCGCCACCTCGAGTGCGTCATCACGCTGGTGCGGTAGAAGAGGGAACGCGCCGAAGGCGACTTGTCTCCCGATAGATTCATTGATCGCGCAGGAGTGGAGCAGCGGCGCCCTCGCCGCGGTTTGATTTGGTCGCGTTCAACCCAACGCCTTGGGGCCAAGTCGCTCCACCTCCCAATCCCGCACGCGCCACCACCGCTGCGCTCTTTTCCTTTGTGTCTGCCGGAAAAATCACTAACGGTTTTTATCTTGTTCTAGTAATTTTGGACTGCCCACGAGTTCTGTTTTGGAGATTAACCACGCTTAGTTTTCCCAATTATGAGCCTCCCCACTGCCGGCAACCCGCCCTCTGCCTCGTTCACGTCTGTCACTCACGCCAAGCCGCGTTACCCGGGATTCCGCGTCACCTGCAACGGCAACCAACTCGTCACGCAATACGTCGAGACGCGCATCACCGAAGGCGGCGTGTTTTATCCGATCACGCCCTCGACCGAAGGCGGCGAAATTTACCAACAATCCTTCGCCCAAGGTGAACTCAATGTCTGGGGCCAGCAAAAAGTCGCCGCCGAGACCGAAGGCGAGCACGCGGCCCAAGGCGGCGCGACCGCCTACGCCGTGCAAGGCCGCCGCACCGTCAACTTCACTTCCGGCCAGGGCCTCGTCTACGCGATGGAGCAATACTACCACGCTCCGGGCAAACTCTCCACGATGGTCCTCGAGGTCGGCGCCCGCGCGCTCACCAAGCACGCGCTGAACGTCCACTGCGGCCACGACGATTTCTATGCCGCCCTCGACACCGGTTGGACGATGCTCATGGGCAAGGACGCCCAGCAAGCCGCCGATCAGGCCATCATTCTCCGCAAGGCCAACGAGCTCTCGCTCAACCCGGGCATGAACATCCAGGACGGTATGCTCACCACTCACTCCGAGCGCATGTACCTCGCACCCGAAGCGGAAATGCTCCGCGAATTTCTCGGCGCGCCCGACGATCAGATCGACTGCCCCACGCCCGCCCAACGCGAAATCTTCGGCCCCCAACGCCGCCGCGTCCCGCAAATGATGGATCTGAAAAACCCGATTCTCCTCGGGCCCGTGCAAAATCAGGAACACCACATGAACGGCGTGGTCGCCCGCCGGAATAACTTCAACGAATTCATCCTCGGCTTTCTCGCCCAATGTTACGCCGAGTTCGGCCAGCTCACCGGCCGCCACTACGGTTTCGTCACCGAATACAAAACCGCCGACGCCGATACCGTCTTCGTTTCCCTCGGCTGCGCTGCCGAAAACATCGAAGCCGCCTGCGATTATCTCCGCGACCATCGCAACGCCAAGGTCGGCTCGATTCACCTCAACGTCATCCGTCCCTTCCCCGAAGCCGCCGTCATTAACGCCCTGCGCGGCAAGAAAAACGTCATCATCCTCGAGCGTACCGACGAAAGCCTTGCCGGCGATAATCCGCTCGCCCGCGATATCCGTGTCGCCTTCGGCAAAGCCCACGAAGTCGCCAAATTTGGCGGCGCACTTCCCGCGCTAACTCCCGCCGAAACACCCCGACTTTTCCGCGGCGCCTACGGCATCGGTTCCCGCGACTTCCGTCCCGAGCACACGCTCGGCGCCTACGAATTCGCCACCGGCTCCGCCGCCCGCCAAGACGGTCGCACCGCCGCGCAAGGCGAGACCTTCTTCGTGCTCGGCGTGAATCACCCCTACGCCGTCATCAGCAAAGACACGCCGTCGCTGCTCCCCGCAGGCGCGATCGCCGTACGTTTCCACTCCATCGGCGGCTGGGGCATGATCACCACCGGCAAAAATCTCGGCTCCATTATCGGCGACTTCGGTAATTTCATCTCCGAACAAAATCCCAGCTACGACGCCGATGGCTCGCTCCAGGAAAAACTGTTCGTGATGGCCAACCCGAAATACGGCTCCGAAAAAAAGGGCGCGCCCACGAATTATTACCTCACCGTCGCCCCGTCGCAGATCAAAGTGAACTGCGAGCTGAACCACGTGGACGTCGTCCTCTGCTGCGATCCGAAAGCCTTCACGCACACCAATCCACTCGAAGGCTTGAAGAAAGGAGGCTCGCTCGTCTGGGAATCCAGCGAAGCTCCTGAAGTCGCCTGGCAACGCATCCCGGCGAAGTACCGTCAGTTTGTGCAGGAGAATAAAATCCGCGTCTTCATTCTCCCCGGCTTCGACATCGCCCGGAAAGCGACGAACCAAACCGAACTGCAGTTGCGCATGCAGGGCAATTCCTTCCTCGGCGCTTTCTTCCGCGTCTCCCCGTTCCTGAAAACCTTCGGCATCGAAGAGGAGCAGTTCCACCAAGTTGTCCGCAAGCAGTACGAAAAGAAATTCGCCCGTTTCGGCGACGCCGTCGTCAACTCCAACATGACCGTGATGACCGAGGGATTTTCCCTCGTGACGGAAATCAAGATCGGCCAAGGCGACGATCCTGATCGTTCCTCGATGCGCAATCCGCTCCTCGCGCCACTCGGCGAACATCATTTCGCGCCGACTGCCGGTTGCGGTCCGTCCGGCTGCGGCAGCATCCCCATGCCCGCCGCGCAAATCGCCCGCGCCCCTTTCCAGACGCACGCGAAATTCGATTCTGAATACCGCGCGGGCCTCGGCTACCACCAACCCGCCGGCGCACTCGCTTCCGTCGGTGTCATGGGTGCCGGCACCGGCGCCACCCAATCCAAATACGTCGCCCGTCGCGAAACCCCCGTCTTCATCGCCGAGAATTGCACGCAGTGCATGGCGTGCATCACCGCGTGCCCCGACACTGCGCTGCCCAATATGGCGCAGGAAGTCACCACGGTGTTGAAAACGGCAGTCAATAATTACGTCTCCGCCATCGCCGACCGTCTCGCTTTCGGCACCGAGATCGCCGGCATCGAGCAGCGCGCCCGCGTGAAAATGAACGAATCCGTCAAGGCCAAGTCCGGCGTACCCTTTAAGGACATCATTCACGCCGAAGTCGTCGCCCTCACCTCGATTTCCGAGCGAGCGAAAACCGAATTCACCAACATTATCGCGAAGCTCCCGCTCGCCTACAACAACGTCCCGGCCATTTTCCGCTCGCTTGAAACCAAGACGCCCGGCGCCGGCGGTCTGTTCTCCATCTACGTTTCCGATCTCTGCAAAGGCTGTGGCGAATGCGTCCAAGTTTGCGGCGATCACGATGCGCTGCGCATGACCCGCGAGACCGAGGAACTGAACGCCGACCTCACGACGGCGCAGGTCTTCTCGCGCCTGCTGCCCGATACTCCCCAGAAATTCCTCGGCCTCTACAACGACGACGATGCCGCCGGCTCCCGCGAAGCCGCGCTCCGCAATCATCTCATGGTCCGCCGCAATTACGAAGCGCTTGTCTCGGGCGACGGTGCCTGCGCCGGCTGCGGCGAGAAGAGCATTCTCCGCTCCGTCGCTTCCGTCACCGAGGCGTACATGCGTCCGCTGTATCACAAGAAAGCCGATCGTCTCCGCGCCAAAGCCGCGCGCATCGCGAAGGAAGGCGCCGAAAAACTCGCCGCGCTCAAGGCCCGCAACGAAAAAGAATATCAGCTGTTCCGCAAAACCTACGCCCACGTCATCATCGGGCTCGGTGGCGAAAGCGACGACGATACCGCCATCCGCATCGCCGATAACGAAAAGAAACACGGCCTGATCACCGACGCCCAACTCCTCGCTGGCCTAGCTGCCGTCCTCGAACAAGACGCGTTCAACCACAAAGAACTCCAATCCGTCGACGGCCGCCGCGCGAACGGCATGTCCGTGATGATGATGGGCGCCAGCACCGGCTGTAACACCGTGTACGGCTCCACTCCGCCCGCGAATCCGCATCCGTATCCGTGGATGAATTCACTCTTCCAAGACGGCGCCACGATCTCCTGGCTCATGGCTGAGTCCGTCATCGTCAACCACGCCCGCCGCTCCGTTTGTCCCGAGCGCTTGGTCGATATGCTCCTCGCCGGAAGTGCCACGGGTCAAGAGACCGTTGCCACCCCGATCATCACCGAAGCCGATTATTTCACCCTCACTCACCTCGACGACGCCTTAATGACCGAACAGGAAATCCGCGAGCTGCCGAAAGTCTGGGTCATCGGGGGCGACGGCGCGCTCGGCGACATTGGTTTCCAGAATGTTTCCAAGGTGATTTTGCAAAACCGGCCCAACGTGAAAATGCTCATGCTCGACACGCAGGTGTACTCGAACACCGGCGGCCAGAATTCCGATTCATCCACGATGCTCGGCGGTTACGATATGAATCAGTTCGGCGTCGCATCGCAGGGCAAGCTGATCGAAAAGAAGAACGTCGCCGAGGCCTTCACCAGCGGCCACGGCTCGCCGTACGTCGCGCAGGTGTCGATGGCCAACTCCGCCAAGCTCTACAAAGCGATGCTCGACGGCCTCGAGTATCGCGGCACCGCGTTTTTCCAAGCGTACACGACTTGCCAACCCGAACACGGCGTCGGCGACAACATGAGTGCCGAGCAAGCCAAGCTCGTCCGCGACTGTCGCGGCATGCCCGAGTTCGTTTTCAATCCTCGCAAGGGCGAATGCGCGCAAGACGCCTTCGATCTCAAGGGCAATCCGAGTATCGATCGCGATTGGTGGAACACAAAATATGCGAGCAACGGCGAGGATTATGTTTTCGGCGTCGCGCATTGGGCGATCACCGAAGGCCGTTTCCGCAAGCACGTGAAACCGATCAAGGAAGAAGAGGCTACCAAACTCACGCCGTTGAACGACCAGTTGTACTTCATCACGCAGGACGACGTCATCCACCGCCGCGTCTTCGATCCGAAACACCGCAGCTTCGTCGTCAACTTCGGCTGCTACATCAAGGCCGAGGAAGAAGGGAAAATGAGATATTACGCCGTCACGCGCCAGATGGTGCTCTTCGCCGTCGAGCGCCGCAAAGCCTGGCGCATGCTCCAAAGCAAAGCCGGTGTGGTGAACAAAGATTACGCCGCCCAAAAAATCTTTTTGGCCAAAATCGACCAAGGCGAACTCCCCCTCGCCGACGCCAAGTCCCGCGCCCGCGAGCTGATCGCCGCGGAGTTGGCGGCAGTGAAATAAGATGCCTCTAAAGTAGGACGAGTCGTCCCTGACGAGCCGTTGTAGGTGGCGCGCTCGCCGCGCCATTCTGCTGGCCAGCAGAACGAGGCAAGCGCGCAACCTACATGCCTATCCCAATCCCACAGGCACGGAGGCCTGTGGCTACTTCAATCATCCTGTCCCAACAAAGTTCTTCGCATCTAACGAAAACTTCCTCCTACTGGTCGGCTCAATCTGTTTCCCGACCTACCAAACAAAATTTTGCCCAAATACTGAATAAAAAATCTTCTCTGCCAAAAATGACCGACGCGGAACTTCATCACCAACTAACCGTCCTGCTGGCATTGCCAGCAGAGACGGAATGGGTGGAGTTCAAGGAAGCCAAGACCTCGTTCGACTCCGAAAAGCTGGGCGAGTATTTTTCGGCCCTGAGTAATGAGGCCAATCTCAAGGGGCAGACATCCGCTTGGCTGATCTTCGGCGTCACGGACAAACTGCCGCGCCAAATCATCGGCACCAGCTACCGGTCCAGCCACCCTTCACTCGACGCATTGAAGAAACAGATTGCCGACCAAACGAGCAGCCGTCTGACGTTCGAGGAAATCCACGAGCTGACCCGGCCCGAGGGCCGGGTGTTGATGTTCCAAATCCCAGCGGCGTTGCGCGGCATGCCGACGGCATGGAAGGGTCATGAGTTTGGCCGGGACGGCGAATCCATCGGCGCCTTGAATCCCCGGGAACGGGAGGTCATCCGCCATCAATCTGCCTGCGAAGATTGGTCGGCCCAGCCGGTGTCGGGCGCGACCCTGGCGGACCTCAACCCTCAGGCGCTGACCTTTGCCCGCGAGCAATACCGGCAAAAGCATCCGGCGCAGGCCGGCGAGATCGCAGGCTGGGACGACGCGACTTTCCTCAACAAAGCAAAGGTCATCAGTGGCGGACGGATCACCCGTACCGCACTGCTGTTGCTGGGTCGCGAGGAGTCGGCGTATTTCCTTTCGCCGGCCCAAGCCCAGGTCACCTGGGTGTTGCGCGACGAGAAAAATATTGAGAAAGACTACCGGCATTTCGGCCTGCCCTTGATTCTGGCCGGCGACCAAGTGCTGGCTAAAATCCGCAACCTGACCGTGCGGCAACTGCCCAGCGGCACCCTCTTCCCGCACGAGGTCACGCAATACGACCCGTGGGTCATCCGCGAGACGCTGCACAATTGCATCGCGCATCAGGATTATCCCCTTGGCGGCCGGATCAACGCGGTGGAGCGGGCCGATACTCTCCTTTTCACCAATCTGGGTTCGTTCATTCCCGGCACGGTGGAACTGATGATCCAGAGTGACGCCCCGCCGGATGTTTACCGCAACCCGTTCCTCGCGCAAGCGATGGTAAACTTGAACATGATCGACACCATCGGCAGCGGGATCAAACGGATGTTCACCCGCCAATGGGAACGCAGTTTTCCCCTGCCTGACTACGAACTGGGCGAACCGGGCAAAGTCGTGGTGCGGCTGACCGGTCAGGTGCTCGATGAAAACTACACCCGGCTTTTGCTCGGCCAGACCGAGCTGGAACTGACGGACGTAATCGCCTTGGACAAGGTGCAGAAAAAACGGGCGCTCGATGCGGTGTCCTTCAAACGGCTGAAACAGCGTAACCTAATCGAGGGCCGCCGACCCAATCTTTTTGTGTCGGCAAAGATCGCAGAAGCGACTGGAGACAAAGCGGCCTACATCCGCAACCGGGCTCTGGACAAGCCGCATTACAAGGCACTGGTGATTTCCTTTCTCGAAAAGTTCAAGCAGGCGAAAAGAGAGGAGCTCGATGAATTCCTCCGCGCAAAAATATCCGATGCCCTTACGCCTGAACAAAAGAACCATCGTATCCGCAATTTACTCCAAGAGATGCGCCGCCATGGTACGCTTGCCTGCCACGGCCGTGGACTCGGCACCCTCTGGCAATTAGCTAAACCCACGCTGAAATCTGAGCGTTAGCCGATGTTTAGCTCATTATTGTCTATACAATAAATCCCATGTGCTTGTTGCAGTTAATGATGCGATTTATTTAATGAGCTAAATCTCTTCGTGATCACTGCTTTTAAACCATTACTTCCCGTGTCCGAATAGGACTTTCTATTTTCAACTCTTTCATGTCCCGCCTGAACTTCACTCTCGAAAAAACCGCCCGTGGCTCCAAGGCCCGCGCGGGAAAATTCCAAACCTTGCACGGCGAAGTCCAGACGCCCGTCTTCATGCCCGTCGGCACCCAAGCCACCGTCAAAAGCCAGACCGTCGACACCCTGAAAGCCACCGGCTCGCGCGTCCTGCTCGCCAACACTTACCACTTGCTGCTCCGCCCCGGCGCAGATGTTTTCAAAAAATTCGGCGGCATTCATCGCTTCATGAATTGGGACGGCCCGGTGCTGACCGATTCGGGTGGTTTCCAGATTTTCTCTTTGCCGAGCTCCCGCGCCATGAAGGAAGAAGGCGCGCGCTTCCAGAGCTACGTCGATGGCAACACCCATCTCCTCTCGCCCGAAACCAGCATCGAAATGCAGAAGGCCATCGGCAGCGATATCATGATGGTGCTCGACCAGTGCATCCCGTCCACCGCCCCGCACGATCAAGCCAAAGCGGCGATGGAGCTCACCCACCGCTGGGCCGAACGCTCGTTGGCGGCTCGCGGCGATTCACCCCAAGCCCTGTTCGGCATCGTGCAAGGCGCCTGCCACCACGACCTGCGGAAAAAGAGCGCAGCCTTCCTGCGCGAACTGCCGTTCGATGGCTTGGCGATCGGCGGTCTCGCCGTCGGTGAAACCCACGGCGAACGCTACGAGTTCACCGGCGTAGTGACCGAGGAACTGCCGACCAACCTGCCGCGCTACCTCATGGGCGTGGGCACGCCGATTGATATTCTCGAAGCGGTGCATCGCGGCGTCGATATGTTCGACTGCATCATTCCATCGCAACTCGCCCAGCGCGGCACGGCCTTTTCCTCGCACGGCAAACTGCACTTCCGTCGCGCCGTCTATAAATTCTCCGAGGAACCGATCGACGCCCAATGCGATTGCCACGCCTGCAAGAATTACTCCCGCGCCTACCTCAATCACCTCGTCAAAGCCAACGAACTCCTCGGCTGGCACTTGCTCGGCATCCACAACCTTGCGTTCTATCACCGCCTGATGCGGGAAATGCGCGAAAGCATTTTGCGCGACGATTTCCCCGCCTTCTACGAAAAGAAACGCCTAGAACTCGCGCGGAGCGACGAAGACAACCCCAGCGTCCAACCCAAGAAAGCCAAAGCCGTCGAGCCCGATCGGCTGGGTGATTACGAAATCCAAACCTCCCCCCAAGGCTACTGCAGTATCCGCCAAATCAGCTCCGGCGAAGTCATGCACTCGGTCAATCGACCGAGCGACGAAGCCAACAAACTCTACGTCGAGCAATCGCACCTCGCATCGCGCCTCCTCAAGCGCGAAAGCCAAGAAAGCGAACTCGTGATCTGGGACGTAGGTCTCGGCGCCGCCTCTAACGCGATGGCTGCGCTGCACTGTTTCGAAAAATGCCTCGCCGATAATCCCGAAGGCACGCTGCGTCCGCTGCGCATCGTAAGTTTCGAATGCGATCTCGATCCGCTCACACTCGCGGCGAAAAACGCCGGTCGTTTCCCGCATCTGCGCCACGGCGCGCCCGGGAAAATCCTGACCGAAGGACGTTGGACGCATTTCTCCGGCCTGCTCCAGTGGGAACTCTTGAAAGGCGACTTCCTCGAACATTTCGAAAAATCAGCAATACCCGATCTGATCTTCTACGATCCCTTTTCTGCCAAGACCGACACCGGCCTGTGGACCACCGAAGTGTTCGCGAGAATCCACCAGCACTGCGCCACGAAATCCGCCGAGCTCTACACCTATTCCTCCGCGACCGCCGTACGCGTCGCCCTGCTCGCCGCCGGCTATTACGTGGCCGACGGAGTCGGTACCGGCCCGAAAGCCACTACCACGCTCGCCTTCACGCAAGGTTCCGGCGCAAAAAACCACCCATCCAATCCCCGTCTCCTCGGCCCCGAATGGCTCGTCCGCTGGCGCCGGAGCGATTCGAAATTCCCCAAGGGCCTGAGTGCGGAAGCCAAAATAAAATTCGAAAAACGCATCGAATCGCATCCGCAGTTTTGAATGGGATTCATCGAGCTCGCAAACCCGTCCATCATACCATTAAGAAATACACACCTGCCACCCACAGCTAGCGCCCTGATGAAACCAACCCCGATATACCCCAAAGGCTGCCCCCTTCGGATCGTCGTACCAAGTCAGCCGACTCGTCAGTGCTAAGGAGAAATCCAAACAAACATGAGAAATGTCAAACAACCAAGCCTGACCCCCTCCGTCTTGCCTCTGAATTTTTGAAGCAGTTGAAAAAGAAGAGCTGACGACAGCCGCCAGTTCGGGAAGACCGAAGGGGTCAAACTTTGGGGTTTGGGGTTGCAACGTCTTCAATGAACCAGCGGCATAGATCGCGCCAGCAGCACTGGCACGATCTCCCAAAGCATTTTTTGAGTTCGGCGTCGCCCACGCAACGGGCGAAGCGAAGCATCATTTTCGCCCCTCGGTGCCGAGCTCTGGCATCCACGACGATTCTTATTCCGCCCGGTGCGGTCAGGCATTTTTATCACACTTTGATGCCGGACACCAATGGCAACTGGCGCGATGTCCCCTGCGGATCGTCCATGACTGCATGCATCTGGTTCACGATGCAAATACCACGAAATCATTTCCGCCGATCCGGTGATGCTGGCTCGTGCGAAAGAGCCCGGCGCGCAGGATCGTGTCACTGTGTTCCGGCGTGTTGTAGATCAGCCAGACTTGGCGTGGAGACCGGCCAACGGAATTACGCAGATTCGAGAGGACCTGTTTCATGACGACATCGTTGAACGGATTGTACATGAAGAAAACGTTTTGATCCTCGTTGATCGGATATTGCGCGACATCTGAGGCGACGATATCGATTTGGGCTGTGATGCCGGTGCGTCGGGTAAAGGTGGTGATGTTGCGCCGGGCCACTTCGCAAAGTTCGGTGGAAAATTCGACGCCCACGACTTTGGCGAATCCGGTTTTGGCGGCGAGCATGAGCATGCGGCCCTTGCCTGAGCCAAAATCGACGAAGGTGCCGTTTTTGGGCAGATCCAGTCGCTGCAGCAGTTTGAGCACCGGCGCGGCCTTGCTCGGTTGATAAACGACGCCGTGCACTGCGTTCTCGAACTGGAGGTCGAGGGTGGCGAGTGGAACTTTGGCGCGGGTTTCGGTTCCATGATAGAGATCAAAACTCAGATCGGCGATGTTGCTCACGACGATTGCCGAGGTTTGCGCCAGCCCGCGACGCCGGATGCTGCGAATTGCCCAGAAAAATGCCTTCATGGGAATAGCTGGCCGAGATCGCGTGGAATTGGACCGGTCATAAATTTCTTTTGGAGACCGATTGAAAGCAATGCAAGCTGTCGTTAGAGCGGACGAACTTCTTTTATTCGGCGCGAACTGACGGATGGAAGCTGACGGATGGGGTCGGTTTGCTTGGTTGTTCCTGACTCGGCGGGACGATCCGAAGGAGACTACCTTGGGGGTTTTTGGTGAAAGGCTTTCCCCAAACGCTTTGCCTGATTATTCAAACTACTTCTACCACGCGGCTTGGTTTGAGCCGCTGATGTTTGGTGTATTCCGGATGTTCCAGGGGAAACCTAGGTCTTTGTTTGAATCCGTGGGATCAGTGCCATCCGTGATAAACCTGCCGCGCCTTGCTCCGGTCCACAGGACCAACCCAAACTTTTTAACCACAGATTTTACCGATAACACGGAGGGGGAAATTTCAGGAATATAGTCTGAAAGCTTCTCGCCTGAAAACGCAAAAGAAACAAAGGCTCGTCAGGGACGACTCGCCCTACCTTCCGGAACAACTGATCTCTATTCGTGTTCATTTGAATGATTCGCGGGCAGAAAGGCATTGCTGGGCTGAGGGGTGCGCCGCTGAATCGCTTCCATGCTTCGCCACTTGATCAAGCCTGGTTTGGAACTGCGGCAAATCCAACCCCAGGATGCCACGACCCTGTTCGCGGTCGTCGAGGCGAATCGCGCGTTCTTGCGCGTGTGGCTGCCGTGGGTGGATGCGACGAAGAAACTCGCCGACACGGAAGCGTACATCAAAAGGGCGCAGCGTGATTTCGCGGAGACGCGGGCGTTTACCTGCGGGATCTGGTCGATGGGCCGGCTCGTGGGGATCATCGGCCACAACCGGATCGATTGGGGCAATCGCATCGGGTTTCCGGCTTACTGGATCGCCCCGGACAGCGAAGGGAAGGGGATCATGACGCAATGTTGTCAGGCGGTGCTTGATGATGCGTTCAAAAACCTCCAGCTCAGCCGTTGCCTGATCGCGGTCGCAACGGACAATCTCCGTGCGCAGAAAATTCCGGTGCGATTGGGGTTCACGAAAATCAGCACACTGAAAAAAGCCGAGTGGTTGTACGATCACTACGTGGATCACATTATCTACAGTTTGGTGTCGCCGCAGCACCGGAAGCCGGGGGAACCGAAAGCGTAAGGTCGGTAGTTTTAGGTAGGGCGTGACCGCTGGGCGCGCTGCGGCTGCGGCACGGCGTCGAGCGCCGGCCCTACAAAAAGACCTCGGTCATAGAGCAATCCGGAGTCGAACCGAGGTCCGTAGGTTGCGAGTTCACCTCGTTCTGCTGGCCAGCAGAATGGTGCGACGAGCGCGCCACCGACACGCACCACTCACCTGTCGGTCTCACCGCGCCTCGTTCCATTCCGGAGCCGAGTACTGCTCAGTCAGGCCGCTGACTTCGTCTTCGTTGAGTTCAGGCCAGGGAACTTCTTCCGCTTCGCTCCCAAGCAGGCGACCGAGCGCGGTGGTGAACTTCACTTGAAACTCTTCCCAATCTATCGGGCCGAGCCGGGATTTTTCAATCGAGCCCTGAAACAACAGACCATGCTTGTTGCGCTTCATGGCGGCTCCGGCGATTTTTTCGCCGGTCACGGAATTCAACACATCGTAGAGTTCGGCGCGGACAAAACAGATCGTCGGCATGGCTGAGAGTGGCTCGCCTTCACACCCTTCGACGGGGTCGCAACTCGCCTTGAGCACCACCGGTTGGCCCAGCGCGACGAGGGCCTCCACGAGACACACATGGACATCGTGGTATGCTTGCGTGGCGCGGGCGTCGTAGAGGGCAAGTCCACGCGGCAGCACGAGTGCATACGTCCAGTCGTTCCGGTGATCCACGATGCCGCCACCGGTGGCGCGGCGACAGAGTTCGGGATTAAATAAATGCGGCAATCCTTCCTGCGTTGAAGCTTTGGAGGGCAAGTTTGCGCGGACGTACGCGATCTTCTGGCTATAACCAAACGTGAAGGCTGGCGCGCGCCACTCATAGTGGCGGAAACGGGAAGCGCTTTGCTCCGGGTAGCGCTGCAACAGCAAAAAATCGATCGCCATATTTTCGGCGGCACCGGCAGTGCGAAGAGGGAGAACGTGGAGGGACATTAGGAAAGGCTGGAAGCTTTCGCGGCGGTATCGACGTAGCGGCAGGCCTTCGTGCCTGCCGCTGATGGTTGGTTCGTTCCGTGGTAGGAGGTGCGCTGGTCGCACCATTCTGCTGGCCAGTAGAACGAGACAAGCTCGCAACCTACGACGAACGATGCCCTCGCCCATGATTCCACAGGCACGAGGCCTGTGGCTACACGGAAGAATTCATTTCGAACGACCGAGGATGTCATGGAGATAATTCGTTGCTCGCGATTGCGGCTGAGGCTGAGGCTTCGCGGGGTGGGGGCACCCCGCCCACAAAATGGCATTTTCCAAAATGGAATCATAACCGAAATCCGCATAGCTCACCGCTCCGGCGCGTCGAGCAACTGGCGGACGGAGCGAAGCAGCGTGCTCAGCGCAAATGGTTTTGGGAGATGGGCCACGGTGTTCGGAGGGAAATCCTGAAAACCGGCTACCGGGGCATCCATGGAAAGACTGAGCACGCGCAACTGCGGGTTGCGCCCGTGCATGCGCCGCGCGAGTTCACTCGCTTGGCCGACCCGGCAATCAACCATGAGCAAATCCGGCGCGGTGTCAGCGGGGGTTTCGGCGGGTTGAGCGAATTCCTCCATGACATAGCCGTCGGCCGCCAGAATACCGCTGACCATTTTGCGCAGCACCATATCGGATTCCACCAGCCAGATGACTTCCGTGCCGACCGTGGTGGGCAACGCCGTGAGCGTGGAAGGACTGAAAATCTGCTCCGCCTCGGAGGTCTCGCAAAAAATCAACTCGAAGGTTGAGCCAACCCCCAGCTTGCTGCGCACCTTGATGTTTCCGCCGGCGCGCTTCACCAGATCGAGCACCGTGGGCAGACCGAGGCCGGTGCCGTGCGGCTTGGTGGTGAAAAAGGGTTCGAAAATTTTGCGACGGATCGCCGCGGGAATTCCCACTCCGGTATCGGTGATTTGGATCGCGACCTGGCTCATCGGCGGCGCGCTGGCATCATCGTCGGGCGTGGCGCGGCTGGTGCGGATCGTCAGTCGCCCACCCTGGGGCATGGCATCGCGTGCGTTGAAACTAAGATTGAGCAATGCCTGTTGAAACTGGGTGGGATCGATCCGGATATTGCCCAGATCCGCGGCGAGCCGCAGTTGCACTTGCACGGCATCGCCGACGATCCGGCGGAGAATATCCGCGATCTCCCGGATGAGCGTGTTGGCGTTGACCACGCGCGCCTCCGTTTCCTGCCGGCGGCTGAATTCCAAAATCTGCCGCGCAATGCCGGCGGCTTTCAGGCCGGCACGATGCATTTCCTGCAAATCTTTCTGGGCCTCCGGGGCGGCGGCGAGCTTGCCACTGATGATTTCGCAATAACCGTTGATGACGGAAAGCAGGTTGTTGAAATCGTGCGCCACGCCGCTGGCGAGCTGGCCGACGGTATCGAGTTTTTGCGAATGCAACAATGCCTCCCGCAACCGGTGCTTCTCCGAGATATCGCGATAGAGGGCGAGCAGGTAGCCCGTGCTCCGTCCCGCCGTGCGCACCGGACAGTATTTCCACGAGGCGAAAAACGCGGTGCCGTTCCGTTGGTGCAGCCAGCCTTCGCCCAGCTCGCGGCGAATCACGGCAGCGGGATCGGATTTCACGCCTTGCAGCAAACTGGTGCTGCGTCCGACCAGCTGTTCCAGACTGAAGCCCGTGAGTTTTTCCGCCGCGGGATTGGCCCAAACAATTTCCACGCCGGCGTTCTGCCAGCGATCCCGGGTGAGGAACGCCGGCTCGGGCAGCCCACGCAAGGTCTCGACCTGCGCGGCCAGCACCTTGGGCAACTCCGGGAGGAGCGATTTGGCCCGACGGCGCAGAGGAGGTTTGGTTTTTGTCCGGGCCATGGAAAAATCAGGAAGCGAGGCGTTCGATCACCCACTGGCCATTTGTTTCGAGCCGGTAGCGCAACCGATCATGCAGCCGGCTGCGGCGTCCTTGCCAAAATTCCACGCTCGTTGGCGCCAAGCGCCAGCCGCCCCACTGCGGCGGCAACGGCACTTCCTCGTCGCCATATTTTTTTTCAGTCACCCGAAAACTTTCCTCCAGCACGGCGCGCCCGGCGATCACCGTGCTCTGGGGCGAAGCCCACGCGGCTAGCTGACTCTTGCGCGGCCGGCTGTGAAAATAGTCTTTCGCCGCCTCGCGCGATACCTGGGACACCGTACCCTCCACGATCACCTGCCGCTCCAGCGTGATCCAGGGAAACACGAGCCCGGCCCGGGGATTGGCCGTCAGTTCTTCGCTCTTGCGGGAACCGTAGTGGGTATAAAAAACGAAGCCGCGTTTATCCACGCCCTTCAACAGCACGGTGCGCACGCTGGGCTGGCCATCACCGCCGACGGTGCCGAGCACCATGGCATTGGGTTCGTAGAGCTTGGCGGCTTCAGCTTCCTTAAACCACGTGGCAAACTGGCGGAAGGGATCCTTCGCGAGGTCTTTTTCAAGCAACCCCGCTAATCCGTAATCTTGTCGCATGTCTGCCATCGCCATGGATCTCATGGTGGAGTTGTACTCCACGCTGTCAAAATTAACCGCGCTGTGCACCCTGTTCACTTCGCCATGCTGCCCCTCGCCGACTTGCCCGTCTGGGCCTATCCCGCGCTTTTTGCCGTCGCTTTAATCGCCGGCACGGTGGACGCGGTCGCGGGTGGTGGAGGATTGATCACCTTACCGGCACTGCTCGCCCTCGGGCTACCGCCGCCTTTCGCGCTGGCGACCAATAAACTTCAAGCCGTGTTTGGCTCGGGCTCCGCCGTTTTGAACTTCACGCGGCAGGGCGCAGTGGATTTACGCGAATGCCGCCTGGGCTTTGCGCTCACGACGGTGGGAGCCTTGGCCGGAGCCTATACCGTTCGAGTCCTCGATCCGCAATTTCTGGGAGCGATCATCCCTTGGCTGCTGGCTGGCATTATCGTCTACATGATTTTCCGCCCAAAACTCGGCGAAACCAGCCAACACCACCGGATGGAACGTCCGGCGTTCTACACTTTGTTCGGATTGGCTTTGGGTTTCTACGACGGGTTTTTTGGACCGGGGGTGGGTTCTTTCTGGATCATCGCCTTTGTCACGGTGCTGGGCCATGACCTCCTTCACGCCTCGGCGCACGCCCGCGTCATGAACTTTGCGAGCAACTTGGCCGCACTGCTGTTTTTTGCTGTTGCCGGCAAAGTGGTCTGGCTGCCCGGACTCGTGATGGGTGCAGGACAGTTCGTTGGCGGTCAAATTGGGTCGCATCTGGCGCTAAATCGCGGAGCCCGCTTTATTCGGCCCATTTTTCTAGTCATGGCCTCGTTGGTGGCGCTGAAACTCATTTACGCCAGCCTCTCGCCTCATCCATAATCCTCTGTCATGAAGCCCGCCGATTACCTTCTGAACCAGCAAGCCGCCTTGGTTTCCTACCTGCAGCAGTTGATCCGCCTTCGCACCGTCAATCCTCCGGGCGAAAACTACGGCGAGATCACCACGTTGTTAGCCGACACTTTACGCGAACTCGGCCTGCAAGTCCGCCGCCTCGCCATTCCCCGGGCCCGGCAAAAGAAAACTCAGCCGGACCAACTCGATCACCCGCGCTACAACGTCATCGCTTTCTGGGATGCCGGCGCAAAAAAAACCATCCACTTCAACGCGCATTTTGATGTCGTGCCCGTCTCGGGAAACTGGCGCCACGCTGATCCTTTTAATCCGGTCGAAGCCGCCGGCTGGGTTTACGGCCGCGGCAGCGCCGATATGAAGGGTGCGATCACGAGCATAATTTTTGCGCTGATAGCCCTGCGCGCTACGGACACCAAACCACTTTGCAATGTGGAGGTCTCCTTCACCGCTGATGAGGAAACGGACAGCGTCCTCGGTGCCAATTGGGTGGTGGATCACGGCCGCCTCCGCGCGGATTACGCCGTGGTGGGCGAGGGCGGGGAAGGCGACGGCGTGTGCTGCGGCCACAACGGCGTCGTGTGGCTCAACGTTTCCGTGCAAGGCAAAGCCGCCCACGGCTCCACCCCGCACAAGGGCGTGAACGCACTCGAAAAAATGTCCGCGCTCGTGCTCGCGCTCGCCGGCTATAAAAAAATTCTGGCTCGCCGGAAATTCCGCACGCCCGAGGGCAAAATCATGACGCCGACACTGAATCTCGGCGGCGTCTTCAGCGCCGGGGAAGGCGGCAAAGTGAACACCGTGCCCGCGTTCGCATCGTTCACCATCGACCGTCGGGTGTTGCCCACCGAAAACCTCAGTGAAGCGGAAAAGGAATTGCGCGCGTATTTAAAGCAAGCGGCCGCCAAGATTCCCGGCTGTGTGCTCACGGTGGAAAATATTTCCAACAACTATTCCTGTTACAGCGCGCCCACCTCGCCGTTTTTCAAAGCGGCGCAACAAAGCGTGACGCGTACGCGCGGCCGACCGGCGCACGCCATGGTGTCCACCGGGTTTAATGATATGCATTTCTTCGCCCAGCATCTCAAGATTCCCACGATCGGCTATGGGCCCAGCGGAGAAAATTACCATGCCGTCGACGAGCGTGCCCGCGTGAAGGACCTCGTCCAGTCCGCGCAAATCTACGCGGACTTGCTGACGACGTTTGGCGGGTGAGGTTGAAAAAGGTGCTCGTCGATTTCCACCTCGACGATCTGCGTAAAGGTTATGGTTAACGCCCATGCGTCGGTGTGGAAACCGACGCCCACCTCCACGCCAAATTAACTTCTGATTCCCTGCCTGCTGAAGTTCGGGCTCTGTTGTCGGTGGTGCGCTGGCCGTGCCACGGTCGTTCTGCTGACCAGCAGAACGAGGCAAGCTCGCAACCTACTTCCTGAAAACTCACCGGCCCGGAGGCCGGTGCTACGCCAAATCAGCTCCTAATTCCCTGCCGGATCATCGCGATCGCGATCGCCGCCAGCAGCATGGCGATGATTTTGGAAATCGCGCGCAGGCCGGTTGCGCCAATTGTGCGGCCCAGCCATTCGCTGTACCGCAGCACGAGCGCGACCAGCGTGAGATTCGCCGCCAGCGCGACCAAAGTAATGGTCAACCCAATCGCCTGATTCTGCGCCAGCACCAGCAAAGTGGTGATGGCCACTGGGCCGGCGATCAACGGCATGCCCAGCGGGACGACACCGAAATCTTCCGGCAGATTCGCCGGCAAGCCGGCCGGCTGGATCAATTCCTTGGCCGCCAAAATAAAGAGAATGAGTCCGCCCGCGATTTGAAAATCGCTCACGGAAATCCCCAGTGCCGCAAAAACACTTTGCCCCAGAAACAAAAAGCCCAGCGCCACGAGCCCGCCGGTCCACGTCGCCTGCTTGGCGATTTTTTGCCGGCGTTCCGGAGTCTCATTCTGACCCAAGGCCAAAAAAATTGCGGCCAATCCAATCGGATCGATGGCTACAAAGAGAGGGATGAACGCTTGGAGGAAACGATGCAGCCAGTCGATCATGCGATTACATTGGCAATCGTGAGGAGAAACGCAACGTCACGCTCGAGACCCCATGGGCTTTGGTTGTATTTGGCAGGTTGTCGGGCCGCCCCTTGCAGGCGTGCCTTCTGGGGACATACACGCCGGCCACAAGGGCCCGCCCACCGTTCAGATTCCCTCTCGGCTTTCCACAATCCATGCGCAGCTTGTCCTCTTGTTTGTCGAGCGATACGTCAGTATGTTCTGATCAACCAACAAGGAGGGCACTATGCCTACCATTAAGATTCATCTGGAAGAAGCGGAGTATCACACGGTGCAACGGCTCGCCGAATGCACCCACACCCAGCCGGAAGATGTCGCCTATTGCGCGTTGAACCGGTTGATGCTCCAAGGAAAAGAAAAAGCGGTGCAGGACGACATCGTCCTCACCCATCGCTGGCGGCGGGACAATCTGCCGCTCTGGAGTGACAGCGCCGGCTCCGTGCACGCCTATGAAGGCATGCACGACTGCGAGCCCGCCAAGAGCAAGTACTCAGTGTAATTTCGACCGGTAGGGCACGTTATTCTTAACGCGCCGCGCGATCCTCGCGACCCGGCGGATTAAGGATAATCCGCCCTACCCGACGATGCCTCCCGCTCAGCGAGATTCCGCAGGGCGGCGGGGAGTTGGGCGTATTTGAATTTAAATCCTGCCGCGAGGAGCCGGGCCGGTATGACGAATTGTCCGGCCAACACAAGCGAAGGGTCCGTGCGTAAAACGTATTTCGCCATCAGGCGCACAATCCAAGCCGGTGCCGGCGGACACCACGGCCGATGCACCGCCTGACGCAGCGCGTGCATAAATTCCGCGTTGGTCACCGGATCGGGCGCGCAAACGTTATACGCCCCTCGCATGGTTTCGTCTCTAATCACGCGGAAAAATACCTCCACCAAATCCTCCTGATGGATCCAACTCAGGCCCTGTTGCCCCTTCCCGGCCGCACCGCCAAGAAAACAGCGGGCCAACCTGGCGAGCGACGGTAACGCTCCTCCCTCCACACCCAGCACCACGCCCAAGCGCAAGACCACGGGCCGAACCATAGCCGGACACGTAGCCGCAAAAGTATTTTCCCACTGGTCGCACACGGCAGCGAGAAATGTTTTTCCTACCGGACTTTCTTCGTCAGCCAGCGGCAAACCTCTTGACCCATAATAACCGAGGGCACTCGCCTGCACCCACACCCGCGGTGGCTCGCGACATTGGTCGAGCGCTGCGCCGAGCACGCGCACCGAATCGAGCCGTGACTCGAGAATCTGCCGCTGATGCTCCGGCGTGTGCACGCAATCTACGTTACGCCCGGCCAAATTAATCACCGCTTCGGCCCCATCGACGGCCTGAATCCACGCTCCATGCGTTTCAAAAACCGAGTGATTGCTCCCGACAATCGGCCGGGCCGGCCACTGGACCTCAAGCATGCCATCGGTTCGTGGCTGAGCAGGTCGCCGGGTCAGCACCACCACTTCCCAGCCTTCCGACCGGAAGCGTCGACCCAGCCGCGTGCCGATGAATCCGCTGCCTCCCGCCAGAATGACTTTTTTTGCCATGACAGAGTAGAGGCAGGATTTTCTTTTCATAGCAACCTGTAGCCTAAGCTGGCCCCGATTTTTGCCCACGAATCGCCCGAATGCCCACGAATCGCCCGAATGAACACGAATAAAACCGTTGTACTCATCAGCCTTCCTTTATTCGTGTCCCATTCGTGTAATTCGTGGGCCAACCTTCGGCATCTTTGATAAGTTGGATTGCCTCGTCGCCCGGCCCCGACCAATGACTGGGACGGATGGCCCACGCTCATACCAATTTCTACGATCTGACCCGGCCCGAACTGTTCGAGTTAGCTGCTAGTTGGAATTTCCCCACGGTGCACGCCGCAAAACTATGGGCGTATGTCTATCTGCACGGGGTGGAAAACTGGCGCGCGATGCCCGAGCTGCCCGCGCGCTTTCGCACCAAAGCGGAAGCCTCACTCGATTTTGGCCGACACGAAACCGCCGCCGAAACCCACAGCTCCGATGGCTTTACCTGCAAGTATCTCTTGGCGCTGAATGATGGTCGGAAAATCGAAACCGTCCTCATGCGCTTCACCGGCCGCGTGACGGCGTGCATCAGCAGCCAGGCCGGCTGCGCCATGGGCTGCGTGTTCTGCGCGACCGGACAGATGGGATTTGTCCGCCACCTGACCGCCGGTGAAATCGTCGCGCAAGCGATGCACGTCGATGCGGCGTTGCGCGAGACGACTGGAGCCGCGTCGCCCTCGGCGCGGTCTACAATCAAGCGCGGTGAGGGCACCGCGCCTCCCTTGGCTGACGCGGCCAGCTCATCCCCGCATGATCGGCACGAACGACTGCGCAACATCGTGCTCATGGGCATGGGTGAACCGCTGCACAATTACGACGCCGTCATGAAGGCCGTCGATATTCTGCGCGACAACAACGGCCTCGCACTTGGCGCGAAGAAAATCACGCTCAGCACCGTGGGCGTGATTCCGGGCATCATCCGGCTCGCCGACGAAGCGCGCCCGATCAATCTCGCGGTTTCATTGCACGGGGCCACGCAGGAAGAGCGTGCGACGCTCGTGCCCGTGGCAAAAAAGTGGCCGCTCGATGAATTGATGGAGGCGTGCCGTTACTACATCGCGAAACAAGAGCGACGGATTTTCTACGAGTGGACTTTAATCGACGGAAAAAACGACACCGCCGAAAACGCGCATGCCGTTGGCCGGTTATTGAAAGGTCAGCAGGCGCAGGTAAACCTGATTCCGCTCAATCCCACCGAGGGGTACAACGGTGAACCCACAGGACGAGAAGCCGCGAAAAACTTTCAGCAAATCCTCGCCGGTTATGGACTGCCCTGCACCGTGCGTCAGCGGCGCGGCATCGATATCGCTGCCGGTTGTGGGCAACTGGCGGTGGCGCAGAAAAACTTGTAGCCTCGTTTGAGGGCGCAGCCCGAAAGCGGGACCTGTTGGTATGCGGCCGAGTTGCGAGACAAGCTCGCAACCCACCTGGAATTACAAAGCGAATCCGTCGACTCCTGCGGTCTTCGCTGCGTCCGAGGCGAGCCAGGCGCGAGCGTGAGCCAGCGCAGTTTCATCCACCGCGGCACTCCGCGCTTGCAGGCGCTGCAGAGCGGTGAGCAGGGTGAGGTGGCCGCTGACATCTTGCGCGGCGGGGAGAAAATCGGTCGCCACGGGATTCATCTGCGCGGGAGCAAGCACGCCCTTTTCACCCAAGAAAAGCGTCAGCGAAGCCCCGAGGGCTTGCACGTAAGCGAGGGGCGAAACAGGGGCGGTGTAGGCAAGTCCGTTGCCGACAGGCAGCGGGGTCCATTCCATGTAAAGCCGGAGCTGTTCGTGAAAAGTGCGGAGCGCTTCGTCAGCGTTTGCCGGGGTCCAACGGGCGGAGAATTGTTTGAGTTCGCGGAATTTTTTCACCTCCCAAATTTTCATGGTCAGTTCGAAGTCGTCGTTGCGATTCTTGAGCGCGCCGGTGACGACGTAGTCGATGGGTTCATGGGAGGACTCGATGAGCTGGCGGATATTTTCCGCCGTCCACTCGGCACCGAACACCGCGTACTGGTGCTGACTCGAGGTGCCGATGGCGGCAATGGGCACGTAGCCCGCGCCGAAAGTGAAGGTCTCGGCGAACCACAACGGCAGTCCGCGCGTGAGCCGACCCATCGTATCCTCAGGTTGATTGGCGAGTTCCTCGGCGTTTTTAATTCCGGGCAAAGCACATTGGGCAAAGGCCACGCGTCGTAGTTTGCCTGCCTTGTTCGGCAACAGTTGAGGCGCGACCGTCTCGAGCCCATAAAACCAAATCGGTTTGCTGATGCTCGCGAGGCTGATCTTGATCACCTCTGGCATCTCACCCGAGGCTCCACCGCCAACCGCAACCGCTTGCTCGCTCCCAGCCATCAGATCGGCCAGTGCGTTGGAAAACCCAAAGAGGCGGTCTTCCAATTCCGGACGTTGCAGAGCGAAAAGAATATCGAGCAGGTGCTGGGCGGACTCAATGTTGCGCGTGACCAGAAAGGCTTGGAGCAAATTCAGCCCGGTGGCCGGTCCGTGCCTTTGCGCATCGTAACGGGGAGCCACCAGCTCGATCAGCTCGGCCAAATGCCCATGCGCGCCGAGATCGCCGGAGATGGTGACGAGAATATCAGGCCGCGCGCCGGCGTTGGCGAGCACCTGTTCGTAGATGACCATGGCGCCAGGCAGATCCTTGGCCCCGAGCTTCGTGCGCGCGTCCGTGAGGAGCGGCATGACGCCGCCGGCGATGGCCGGCTTGTCGTCACCGGGGTTGTTGGAAAGAGGCTTTCCGTTGGCTAAGCGATCGAAGAATCCCATAGCCGACAGCAAAGCGAGGTCCGCGCGCAAGGGAAGCGCTTTTCCACCGGCGCGCCGACGAGGAACCCCTCGCGCAACCGCACCACCGCCGAGCTGACCCCGGCGAAGAGACCGATAACACTGGGAACGACACTACTGGGGAGCAGAATGCCGTGCAGCGAATCGACGGCCTGGGCTTGGTTGGCGGCGTAGCCGAGTTTGGTGAGGAGTCACGGCTGTCCAGTTAAGGTCTGAGTTAAGTTTTTCATAGTGCCTAAATCCATTGGGTAGCGACGCAAACAGGGTGTCTTCGAGCTGGAGCTGACGGAGCTGACGAGCTGACGGAGGGGGTCAGGCTTGGATGTTTGCGCTTGCGCTGATGCGGTGAGTTGGTTTTCTGACGGGCATGGCGAGACCATTGCGCTTGGAGTCGGCGGCGGGGGTGTACCACGTGTTGAACCGGGGGAACTTCCGGCTGGACCTCTTTCGTTCAGAGAAGGCGA
>JBBRBC010000020.1:0-56133 GCA_038206205.1 Opitutales bacterium | reverse complement strand
CCCGGTTCATCCCCTGTGTCGTGGCCCGGGTCGCGTGACGCGTTCTCCCAGCCCTCAGGGGTCGGGAGACCGGGGCCACTTCCCATCCAAGCCGAAGCGCAGACAGAAAAAAGCCCGCTCACTTGAGCGGGCTTGATGAAGGTTAAGCTTGAGCTTCGGGCTTAGGTGCCTCGGGCGCGACCGATACCTCAGGAGCAGGTGTCGGTTCGGCACTGGATGCTGGTACCGCGACCTCCGCGACCTCCGCGACCTCCGCCACCGCCGCAACGGCTGTGGCTACCGGCGCGACAACTGCCGCAACAACGGGAGCGGGAGCATCAGGGAAGTCCACCGGATCGTGTTCTTCACCGTGTTCCTCAGCACGCTTGGCGGCTTGCGGAGCCACGGGCGGTGGCGCGAAGAGCTTACCGTCGGAAAACTCCGTCACATAACCTTCGGTCACCAGCCAGCGCAGATCGTTGTTCATCTTGCGCAGAGCGTCGGCTTGTTCGGGCGGCAGCGCGATATGCGGCATCGGCGAAGCAGCAGCTCCCTCGGGCACTGGTGTGGCGGCAACCGCTGCCGCCAAATCGATGGCGAGGAACTTCAACGGCAGATCCTTCACATGGATCATCGGATTCTTTTCGATGAACTCGATCAAACCGGTGATGCTGACGGAGAAGACTTGGCCAGGCACGCGGAAATGGCGCTTGACCGCGCAGACGTAGGAAACGCCGCGGGAACCTTTTTTGAAGATCGTGAAACCTTCGCGACGCAGCCGGCCGCGCAGGGCGTTGGCGGTGTCGAGCGGGAAACGGCGCTGGCGCTCCACATGGCCTTCGATGGCGCGTTTCATTTCACCCGGCGGGAGCTTCTCCATCAGTTTGCCGTGAAACCGAATCGTCTCGAGTGCGCGAACCACTTTGTCCTTCGCATTCGTGAGCAGATAAGCGCGGGCTTCGTCGAACGAATCAAAGCTCGGACCAGCTGGAACCTCGGCCACTGGAGCCGCGGCGGACGCTTCGGCGGGAACGGCGACTTCAGCAACCGGAGCGTCGTCGGTCGTGGTCGGCGCAGCGGCATTGATCGCGGCTGGAGCTGCGGCATCGGTCGCGACCGGCGCGGCTGCATCGGTCGCCATTGGAGCGGCGGTCGCCGGCTTGGGGGCGATCGGTTTCCACGTGTAGCGCGTGACCTTCTTCATCTTATCCATCCATTGTTGGACGACTTCCGGCTCGCGGACGGAGACGATGTTATCACGGAACTGATCAAACGACATGCGCGATGCCAGTTTCGCGGTGTAGTGCTGCTGCAGCACGTGCTGATAACGATGGTGATTCGGCGGCCCGAGCAGTTCGCTGGTGATACTGCACTTGTTGATGATCGGGAAATTTCCCTTCGGCGGGTCGACCTCAACTTCCGCCGTCTCGAAGAAATGGCTCAGGCTATTCTTCAACACATGCTGGACTGCGGCATCTTCGTTTTCAAAGGGGAGATGATCCGGCATCGAGAGAAAGAGCGGAGCGCTCTTGGAGGATTTGGCCGGTTCGGCAGGAGCCGTGCCTTCTGGGGAACGGCCGCCTTCTTCGGTCTTGCGCTGGATAACGAGCACGAAGCGATCGTTCTTTTCCAACACGGCCTTGGTGATCTCGAACAATTGGAATGTGCGGCAGGAAGTGCGCACGGCCTTCACGAGGGCGGCAAAACCGGCGTCCTCGGGATAGCAGGTGATATTGAAAAACGGACTGACGTACGGCCCGCGCTCGAATTGCTGATCATTGTCGCGGAAATCCCGACGTTCGCCGCCTTGGAAATCCCGACGCGGACCACCGCGGAAACCTTCGCCCTGACCCTGACCTTGATGCGGACGCTCACCGCGATTGAAACCGCCACCCTGCCCGCCAAAATTACGACGCTCGCCCTGCGGCGCGCCACTTGGGCCAGCCGGACCACCGGCACCAGCACCAGCACCAGCACCAGCACCACCACCGGACGGACCGGTGGGCGCCCCAACGGGCTTTTGAAAGCTGCGACGATCGCGTTGACCTCCGGGAGGACCTCCCCGATTGGCATCGTCGCGACGATCGCGACGGTCACCACCGTGTTCGAAGTCGCGGTCGCGGCGCTGGGAAGGCGCGGAGACTTTGGCTTCGGTCCACTGCGTGCCGAAGGTGAAACTGTTCAGCTGACCCAGATCGATTTTATTCAAACCGGGTTGGCTGTTATCGTTGGCGGGCTTCTGGTCGTCCATGAATGGGCGGAAAACGGGGATAGTTACCCCGGGATGATTCGGTTGAGGTGCTTGATGTTCCGCGAGCACAGGTCTGGCTCGCGAAGAGGTCGCAGTGTCCATGTTCAAAAAGAGCATGGCAAGCGCATTTCGGGGCTTTACATGATTGGAACGATTCCCCTAATTCGCCCTTCCTGTGGAGGAAATGCTCGGGTGGTGGAATTGGTAGACACACACGTTTGAGGTGCGTGTGCCGTAAGGCGTGCAGGTTCGAGTCCTGTCCCGAGCACCATCCTTCGCCCTAAAGGGCTTCGGATGGCAGGCCAGTCATGGAATATTTCAAAATTCGCGATGCGTTACAGGGTGGAGCGCGAAGGATGCCATCCGTAGCCTTGGCGTAGGATGGCTTTACATTCACGTTGCCTATATGACTTACGTTTACCTGATCGAAAGCGTTCACTCCAGACAGCAGCACTACGTTGGCATCACGAAGGATCTGAAACAACGTTTGACCAATCACAACGAAGGCAAATCGCCCCATACCAGTAAATTCAAGCCTTGGAATCTGGTCTTGTATCTTGGATTTTGCTGATGAGCTAACGGCTCAGGCTTTCGAGAAATACCTAAAAACCGGCTCGGGAAAGGCCTTTCTCAAAAAACGTTTTTTGCGCAAAAAGGAATAGGCTTCTGTACCGGTCATACCTCACACCTGCATTTGACCCCGGCCCACTTCTCCCCAAGGTCTCAGCTTTCCTCCGCTGCCATGCCACACGACGCCATTAAAAAAGCCCTCCTCGCCTCCTACGCCCTCGGCGGTGGGATCAACCATCTCGATGGCGCCAACCTCCCCTCGCAGGACAAAGTCGTCGAACTCGCCCGCGATCTCATGCACCTGCTTTTCCCGGGATTCTTCGAAGACAGCGGCCTCACTCAAGCAGAAGCCCCGGCCTGGCTCGACCAGATGCTGACCAAAGTTGAAAAACGCCTCAGCGCCGAAATCGAAAAATGCTTGCGCTACGCCAAAGACGCCGACGCCAAGGCCAAGGCGGAAAAACTCACCGCTGATTTTCTAAGCTCGCTCCCAGAAGTCCGCCGCGTCGTCCAAACCGATGTCGCCGCCGCGTACACGGGCGACCCCGCCGCCCGCAGTCTCGACGAGATTATTCTCGCCTACCCGTGCGTCCTCGCGATTTCGCTCCAGCGTCTGGCCCACGTCCTCTACGCGCAAAAAGTACCGCTGCTCCCGCGCATGCTCACCGAGTACGCGCATGAACGCACCGGCATCGACATCCATCCCGGCGCGCACATCGGCGAACACTTCTTCATCGATCACGGCACCGGCGTTGTCGTCGGTGAAACCGCGATCATCGGCCAGCACGTTAAAATCTACCAAGGCGTTACCCTCGGCGCGAAATCCTTTGAGACCGACGCTTCCGGTGTGCCGATCAAAGGCATCAAGCGCCACCCCGAGATCGGCGACCGCGTCACGATCTACGCCCACGCGACGATTCTCGGCGGCGACACCGTGATTGGCGCGCACTCCGTGGTCGGAGCGAGCGTATGGCTGATGCATTCCATCCCACCGCACAGCGTCGCGTACTATAAAGACACGAGCCTGATCGTCCGCCCCCGCAAAGCCCACGAGCTAGTCCTCGACGGAGCGGATTGGTCGATCTGAGAAGATCTAATGGAGTGGGTGGGCGTCGGTTTCCACACCGACGCTTTGTCGCCGATGGGGAAATCGGCGACCACCTTACAGTTTGCTACTAGGCATTCGGAAAACGAGTTCAGCTCCATGACTCCATCTGAGGCAGAAACCGCCTCGCCTTTAAACCGTAGGGCCGGCCCTCGTGGCCGTGCCACAGCTGCAACGAATACAGCGTACACGAATTACGACACTCACCACTCGTTTAGTCTCTGTCGGTCTCGCTCGATTCTTTCTTCAAAGCAAATCTACGCGCGTCGAAGCCGACCACACCAACACCAACGGCAGCGAGACCTGGTTGCATCAGCTTCGACGCGATGCCGGCATCATGGTCGTATTGAACCTGCATCTCCGGTGTGGGATCTTGATAAGGAATCCCGGCAAATCGTACATCGTAAATAAAACCGCCGACGAAGAGGCATGCTCCAGATACGAGCAATGCTTGCGACAACTTCTTCATCTTCATCCGATCAGTGAGTATTAATCACCGTCCCCGCGTTTTGCGGCTTTGGTGTTAGGAGAACCCAATTATTGAGGCTGTCGCTTAGCAAGGGTGCAAATTTTCATTCCAGCCATGGATCTCATCCACACCTCTTCCGTCACTTCATGAAGATGGTTCGTTCGTGTATCGGCGGCGGGGAATTGTCTCGCGAAGGAATCGAAGGGGACGAAGGAAATTCTTCGGGGCAGGACTTCGCTCCCTTCGTATCATTCGCGAGACACCTCTCATTTAAAATGACATGGCCTCCATTGACTTGAGCTTCAGAGCAAAAACGCGTTGGCCGCTCGACCGGCTCAGGCTCCGAACAAAACGCGCCCGGAGGTCGCGTTCCACCTTCTGATCAAACAGCCGAGAAGCCATCGCCTCGTTCCGGCTCTGACCTCTCAACTCTCAGTTCTAGACTCTCAACTAATTTCCACCCCGTTCAGATATAATACATCTCCGCGTCCACTTTGGCGGCGATAGCTTCGAGGGTGTAGCTGCGGGCTTTCTCGGCAGCGGCTTCACGGACTTCGTCCCAAATCTGCTTGATCCTACGGCTCGAACGTCCGGTGGTGTTCCCACTGAATTCGAGCAACTCGCCTTCCACAGCCTCGATGATTTCCAGAAACGTGATTTCACCGGGATGTCGCGCGAGCAAAAATCCGCCCTGCGTCCCACGACGGCTGACGACCAGTTTACCATTGCGCAGCTCGCCGAGAATCTGCGCGAGGAAGTTCGCCGGCACGCCCTCGGCTTTCGAGAGTTGCTCGATGCGCACGGGATTACCCTTCGAATATTCCCGCGCCAGCTCGCATAGAATGCGGCAGGTGTAGTCGAGTTTGGCGGTGATTTTCACGGGAGGATTGATTATCTTTGGTTGCGGCGCTTGCCCTCAAGCGCCACTGCGCTGTTGAGGGCAACAGTCCCTACCCTGTTCGGCGGCAAAACTCATGTCGCGTAATCCGTGCCGAGGCGCGGCGCAAGCGCCGGCCCTACATTCCAAACCGCGAAGCTCGGCAGCGGAACTCATATCGAAAAATCAGTGTTCTCGGGCTTCACGACTTCAGTCGGCGGCAACAGCATGCCCGCGCCTACCGTGGCGTTCGTGCCTTGCTCGATGATGATGAAGGAACCCGTGAGCCGGTTGGCGGAATAACCGTCGTAGTAAATCGGCTTCGCGGTGCGAAGGCGGATTTCGCCGAGATCATTCATCCCCAGCTCCGAAGGCGCAGGCAGCACCTCTAGCGTAGCCATGTCGAGCTTGTGCTCGATCTCCGTGATCACGGCCTGCACGGTGCTCGTGGTGTGCTTGATGAAATATTTCTTGCCGCGCTGCAGCGCGCGCGGGTGCATCCAGCAGATCTTCGCGTGCAAATCGGTGCCGCCACCCGGCAGTGAATCCAAACCGACCAGCATGCTGCCGCGACTGACATCGATGTCGTGCTCCAAAACGATCGTGACGGATTGCGGGCAAAACGCCTCGGGCACCGGACCGTCGAAGGTGTTGATTTCTTTCACCGTCGAAACGACACCGCCGGGCAACGCCATGACTTTCTGGCCGACGCGCACAATGCCGCGACCGATCTGGCCGCTGAACCCACGGAAATCGTGGAGTCGAGAGTCGGTCGGATTGTTGGGTCGGTTGACCCATTGGACCGGCATACGGAAAGCATCAAGATTCCAATCGCTGGCGATGTGAACCGTTTCCAGATGGCCGAGCAACGTTGGCCCGACATACCACGGCGTGTGCGGCGAAGCATCGACCACGTTGTCGCCGTTGAGCGCGCTGAGCGGGATGAACTTCACGTCCTTGATGTTGAGGCGTGGGAGAAATTCTTCGAACTGTTCCTTGATCTCGTTATAGCGGGCTTCGCTCCAACCGACCAAATCCATCTTGTTGATCGCGACGACAAGATGCGGGATGCGCAGCAGCGACGTGATGGCGGTGTGCCGGCGGCTTTGCTCGATCACGCCGAGGCGGGCATCGACGAGCACGATGGAGAGATTGGAGTTGCTCGCTCCGGTCACCATGTTGCGCGTGTACTGCACGTGGCCGGGAGTGTCGGCGATGATGAACTTGCGTTTCGGCGTCGCGAAATAGCGGTAGGCCACATCGATCGTGATGCCTTGCTCGCGCTCGGCACGAAGGCCATCGGTGAGATTCGCGAGATTGATCTGACCGCCGCCCGTGATGTCCGCGGAGCGTTCGAGGGCTTCGATCTGATCCTCCATCAGCGACTTTGAGTCGTAGAGGAGCCGGCCGATGAGTGTGGATTTGCCATCGTCGACGCTGCCGCAAGTATTGAGGCGGAGAATGTCGATGACGGGGGAAGAAGGGTGAGACATGAGTATAGAAAGTGCTGGATTGCTGAGGTCGGTTGGAGGCGAGGTGCCCTCACCCCGCGCCACTCAGAAGTAACCGGCTTTTTTGCGGTCTTCCATGGCGGCTTCAGAGGCTTTGTCGTCGGCGCGGGAACCGCGTTCGGTCACACGCGCAGCGGCGACTTCGGCAATGATGTCGTCGAAAGTATTGGCCGGAGATTCGATCATGCCGGTGCTGATGATATCGCCGATGGTGCGGACCCGCACGACGAGTTCACGCACTTCCTCATTGGGCTTCGGTGGGATGAGCGTCGTGACCGGCAGCCATTGGCCGCTGCGACGGACGCATTGGCGCTTGTGGCTGAAATAGATCGTGGGCACTTCCAGTTTCTCGCGCTTGATGTATTCCCACACGTCCATCTCGGTCCAATTGCTGAGAGGGAAAACGCGCATGTGCTCACCGGGATTGAGCCGGCCGTTGTAGACGTTCCAGATTTCCGGGCGTTGGTTTTTCGGGTCCCACTGACCAAAGCTATCACGGAAACTGAAGAAGCGCTCTTTCGCACGGGCCTTTTCCTCGTCGCGGCGCGCGCCACCGATGGCGCAATCGAAACGGAATTCCTCGACGGCGGCGAGCAGCGTGGGGATCTGGAGTTTGTTGCGGCTGATCTCGCCCGGTGCCGGCACCGCGATGCCCTTGGCGATCGCATCCTCGACTTTGCGGACGATCAGTTTGCCCCCGAGCTGGGTGGCGCGGCGGTCACGAAATTCGTTCAGTTCCGGGAAGTGGTGTCCGGTATCGACGTTCAGCAGCGGCATCGGAATATCCGCCGGGCGAAACGCTTTTTCGGCGAGACGCAAGAGGCAGATGGAATCCTTGCCGCCGGAAAATAAAAGGGCGGGACGCTCGAATTCCCCGGCGACTTCACGCATGATGTGAATCGCCTCGGTTTCGAGGTGTTGGAGGTGGTCGAGATGATAGCGGGACATGGAAATCAGGGGGAGTTAGCGGCTCGAAGAGGGAAGTTGGGGATTAGTAATTCGGAGTGAGTCGATGACAGTTGAATACAGAAACAATGTTACTGGTTGATCCGATCTCCTATCTCCCGGCTTCTGCTTGTGCCGCGCTTTGCGCGGCTTTTCCGCCCCAGGCGGCGTGCAGGCCGCACTCGCGTTTTTCGTCGGCTTTGGCCGGATCGAAATAATCCCACTCGTTGGGCAAATTGTTCTGCGTGAGATAAGTTTCCATCTGCGCGTCGCTCCAGTGGAAAACGGGGCTGATCTTCAATGCGCCGAAATTGGCGTCGTGCGACACGATATCGAGGCCAGCGCGATTGGGATTCTGGACTTTCCGCAAGGCGGTGATCCAGACGATGGGGGCGAGTTCGCGCATACCGCGTTGAAACGGTTCGAGCTTCATCACCGCACTGAACGTTTTCAGGCCGGCCTCGTCGTCGAGACTGGGAATCGGACCATGGATCGCATCGCGGTGCGCGGGCGTCATCTTCGGCAGGAACGGTTTGATGTTTAGCTTGAGTTGCGTGCGAAGTTGCTCGGCGTGTTTGTAGGTAGCGGGACGGTTGTAGCCGTGATCGACCCAGAGCACGGGTATGTCGGCTTGCGCGTGGGTGGCGAGCTGCAGCACCACGGCTTCGTACGGACGGAAGTTCGTGGAGACGATGGCGCGGTCGGCGGCTTGGGCGATGGCCCAGCGCGTGACTTCGAGCGGCGACTTGTGGCTCAACTCCACGTTCCAGCGGGCGATTTGTTCGGGTGAGTAGGAAGACATAAAGTATATTTCATGGCAGGGTGAAACGTCTCGATGAGCCGCAGCTCGTCGGGACGACTCGCCCTACCTCATTGATATCAGTTGGCGGGGGCGTCGGGAGCGGCAGCGGGCTTCGCGGCCGCAACAGCAGCGGCGGCAGCGATCGCTTCAGGAATCAGCACACGCGTGGAGTAATCACCGAAACGCTCGCCGCTTGTGCGCTCGGCCTTCCAACGCGTGAGCAGCGGACGCAGCTCGGTCTCGAGATCAGCTTCCTTGATCGTTTCTTTGTAGACTTGATTGAGGCGCGTGCCAGACACGTCGCCACCGAGCCAGAGCTGATAACGGCCGGGCGCTTTGCCGACGAAGCCGATTTCCGCCATGTACGGTCGAGCGCAACCATTCGGGCAACCCGTCGAGCGGATGATGATTTCTTCGCCGGCCACACCGACTTCCACGGCGAGTTGCTCGATGCGATTGATAATTCCCGGCAGCGCGCGCTCGGATTCAGCGAGACCCAGTCCGCAGGTCGGCATCGAGGGGCAAGCCATCGACGCGGCGTGGAGGACGGAGGCTTGGTTCTCCGTCTTCACGCCGTTCGCGGCGAGGAGCGCGGTGATCGCGGCGCGATCAGCGTCGGGAATGTCGGCGAGAATCACGTTCTGATTCGCGCTGAGACGGAATTCGATCTTCGGGAATTTCTCCGCGACCTGCCGCAGTGCCGTCTTCATCTGATGGCCTTCGACATCCTTGATGCGTCCAGTCTGGACGAAGAGCGTGAGGAAATTCGAGCCGTCGATGGCGCGATTCCAGCCGTAGGTGTCACCAGTCGTGGTGAAGCGAAACGGTTTGACCGGCGCGATCGTGAGACCGGCGCGGCGGTTGATTTCTTCGCGAACCCAATCGACGCCCTTCTCCTGCACGACGTACTTGAGACGGGCGTGCTTGCGGTTGGTGCGGTCACCGAAATCACGGTGAATCGTGAGAACGGCCTTCGCGACATCGATGAGTTTCTCGCGCGGGAAGTAGCCGAGCACATCGGCGAGGCGCGGATAAGTCTGCACGTTGTTGTGGCTGCGACCGAGGCCACCACCGACGGCGAGATTGTAGCCGACGAGTTGGTCGCCTTCCGTCACGGCGATGAAACCGAGATCGTTGGTGAAAACATCCATGTCGTTCGACGGCGGGATGACGAACGACACCTTGAATTTGCGCGGGAGATACGTCTGACCGTAGAGCGGATCGACGAAGCTGGTGTTGACCGGATCGTCGAGATTCAGCTGCACATTATCGACCCAGATGGAATGGTACGCGGGAGTTTGGGGCGCGAGTGCGTCCATGACGCTCAAGCTGTCCTTGAAAATTTCGGCGCGCGCCTTGGTCGTGGCGGGCGTGGGCGAGACGGTGATGTTGCGGTTCACGTCGCCGCAGGCCGCGAGCGTGGAGAGCAGCGAGTCGTTGATTTTTTTGATCAGCGAACCGAGGCCGGATTTCACGACGCCGTGAAACTGGATGCTCTGGCGCGTGGTGATGCGGAGCGTGTTGTTGCCGTACGTGGTGGCGAGATCGTCGAACACCTTCCATTGGTTCCCTGTCATCACGCCGCCGGGAATGCGGCCGCGGATCATGACGAGGTACTTCTTCCCGGTCTTGCGCAGGTCGCGATCGTCCTGTTGATAGATGCCGTGAAACTTGATGAATTGCTCGTCATCTTCGGAAAATTTGTCGAGGGTCGGATCCGCCAGCGTGGCAGCAATATTGCCGGCCAGCGTGGGAATGCGCTGCTTCAGATGTTCGTTCTTCGTGAGCTTGGTGGGATCGATGACGTCGGGCATGGAGGAAAGGAGTGAATCGACACAGATGCTCAAAGCTTGACGAGATGCAAAGCTTAAAGTTGTCATAGGTCATCATTTTAATCATGTATCCGATAAATTTAGCCGCTTCTCATTCTGGTTCTATCACTTTCGTAGGTGCAGGCCCTGGTGCGGCTGATTTAATTACGGTACGCGGCCAACAAGTACTCACGCAGGCTCAGGTAGTTTTGTACGACAGTTTGGTCAGCCCCGACATGCTCAAGAATTGTCCTCCGACGACGGAATTGGTTTTCGTGGGGAAACGCGCCGGTTTCCACTCTTCGGTGCAAACCGAGATCAACGCCCTGCTCCTGCATCATGCCGGTCGCGGTTTGCGCGTCGTGCGGTTAAAAGGCGGCGACCCTGCGATCTTCGGTCGGCTTGGAGAAGAGATCGACGTGCTTCGCGCCGCTGGTATTCCCTACACGATCATTCCGGGCGTGACCGCTGCCTGCTCCGCCGCCGCCGCCGCCGGCATCAGCCTGACCCAACGCACAATTGCGACGTCGGCCGTCTTTGCACCCGGTCACGAAAGCGCCGGCAAAGATGATGACGCGAAAATCGATTGGGCCGCCCTCGCCCAAGCCAATGCCACGCTCTGTCTCTACATGGGTGTGCGCCGACTCGCAGCGGTCGCAGAGCAACTGATCGCTCACGGCCTACCCGCGAACACTCCCCTCGCGATCATTAGCGATGCCTCAATGCCCACCCAGCATATCCGACTCGGCACGCTGACGGATGCGATTGCCTTTTCCACCGCCGCGGAAGGTCACCCCGCGATGGTTCTGATCGGACAAAATATTCGCAACATCGACGCGGCGACGGCGCTCGCGGCGTCGGCAAAGATCTAGCCGCGTTGGAGCGAAGAGACAACGTGGTGTTCGCCACGCAGCCATAGACCGCGCTTTCTCCATTGGCTCAAGCACGGCTACAAAACTGAATCCGTAGGTTGCGAGTTCACCTCGCAACGTAGCGCGGCAAGCGCGCTACCTGCCTCGGATCGGACCGCACCATTACCCGCGCGCACTCACAGCACACTCGCGCCCGGCCCCAGCACGAGGCCGCACCGCCAACGGTCTGCTAGAATCTGCACCAGTAACGGATGCTCGGCCACTAATCCTGTTTGAAAGACGTGAAGCTTATTCTCGCTGGCCACTTCAGCCGCATCGCAAATTTCCGCTACATCGCCGGACGGACCAGCGTGCCGCCCGGGCAATAAAAACTGCATCGCCACGATCACATCCCCGCTGTTCCACTCCGGCTTGCGCAGCAAATTCGCGAGCAGCGGGTCGCAGAAATCGTAGTCCTTACCCTCGCGCCGCTCCATGCTGGCCGCGGCCACGGTGAATGCCGGTCCCAGTATTTTCACAAGCTGCACCGCCAATTGATCGCGCACTGCTGAGACCGCCCGGACCGGACTCCCGTGATCGACCAAGGCCACCCGGCGGGTTTCATCCCGAAGTTGCGCCCTGACTTGATCAGCCAGAATCCGGGCCAGACGATCATCGTTGGGCTGAAAAAGCACCGGCGCGAGTTTGACGCTCAGATCGGGGAAACTTTCGCGCAAATGCGCGATGCGCTTGGGCATGTAATCGGTCAAGGCCCCGCTCGGGCCGAAGAAAAGTGGGACGATCAGAAAATCCGTTTTGCCCTGCATCAAACGCAGCTCGAGCGCGGGCTCCAAGATTTCCGCCGCCACATCGCCCAGTGCGGGCGTAGAAACCCCGGTCGAGTGCAGCAAAGAAATAGGCGTGACCTCGACTCCGATGGTTTTTCCCAGGGCTTTCGCGAGACCGCGCAACTGGAGCGTCGCTGCGGGAGCCAGCGAACCATTATCGACGAGCAGGGTTTCAACAACATTCATGGTCAGATTCTTTGCCGAATTGAAAGGGCTCGGGCCAACTCCGCAGCAAAAAAGGGTCCGCGATAGATCATTCCGGTATAAACCTGCACGAGCGTCGCCCCGGCATCGAGCTTCTCCGCCGCACCGGCTTCATCAGAAATGCCGCCCACGCCGATGATCGGCAGACGCCCGCCAGTTGCCCGGGAAATATAATTGATGATCTGGGTCGAACGCCGGCGCAACGGCCCGCCGCTCAGCCCGCCCGCTTCGTGCACCTCAGCAAATGCACCTGGTCGCGCCAGCGTCGTGTTCGTCGCGATGAGGCCATCAAGGCCAAGCTCGGCGATGACACCGAGCGCCGCGTCAATCTGCAGCCACGAAAGATCCGGCGCGATTTTCAGCAGCAACGGTCGGCGCGGTTTCCCACCGGCAACGCGCGTCGTATTCTCCTCCACGAGTGCGGCGAGCAGCGGCTTAAGCCAAGCGGCATCCTGCAATTCGCGCAAACCGGGCGTGTTGGGACTGCTGACGTTAACGACGACATAATCAGCGTAGTCGGCCAATAGCCGGAAACTGCCTACATAATCCTCCGTCGCCTGATCCAACGGCGTGACCTTGGTCTTGCCGAGATTGATACCGAGCGGAATGACGCGCTGGCCCGGCCCCGGAAATTTCGCGAGGTGCGCCGCCATGGCCGCCGCCCCGGCGTTGTTGAAACCCATCCGATTGATCACCGCTTGCTCCGCCGGATAGCGGAAAACCCGCGGGCGAGGATTCCCCTCCTGCGCGTGATGGGTCACCGTGCCGATCTCCACGTGGCCAAAGCCGAGTGCGGCGGCGGCGGGCCAGATTTTGCCGTTTTTATCAAAACCAGCCGCCAACCCCACGGCATTGGGAAATTTCAGACCGAAACACTCCACCGGTCGATGCTGACTGGCCGGCAATTGATGAATTTTCTCCATCAGGGCACAAACCGGCCGCAACCGGCTCAGGACAGCCAAGGCGTCCACGGCGTATTCGTGCGCCGCCTCAGGCGTACTGCGGAAGAAGAGAGGTTTACCAACTTTGTCGTAGAGCCAACCCATGTTCGCGACGTTGGCACCCACGGGCAAAGTTTCAAGCGCTGGGTCAGAACTTTTCGCTCAAAAGAATAGAGCTTGTTATTTAGTACTACGGCTTCACCCTGCCGCGTCGATTAGGTGGCGACACAAATTATTTTCACTTTTAGCGTTTCGGTATTTGACAAGGGTGAAGCCGCTTCATTTTCGTGCAACCGACTTAACAAATTATGGCGAAAGGAACTCCGCAACTCGAATGGTGCATAGTACGTCTCGGCGACGATCACAACTGGTGGGTCGATGAGGTCAGCGACTCCATCCACTGGGACGTCGACGGGCTCAGCATCATTGACCCACGACAAGTCGATTATCTCATTGAGCTAATCGAGCCACTGCGCGAATACGGCTTTGATGCCGACATCTTTGAGCGCGCATTCATCTCCTTCCGGATCGCGAAAGATCAGGGCAAGGGCAAGGTCCGCCTGACCCGCACCAAAGAGCCGCTCCTTGAGTCCGAGGAAAAGCTTTTTGCCCTCCCCGATATCATCGACGAAGAAAACGGGCCCTACGCCGACTTGCTGGACCATCTCACCCGCTTGCGCGTGAAGCTCCTGAATGACCTGTTCGATTTTGAAGAGAAGCTCACAGTCGACGAAGTCGAGGACCAGATCCGCGAGACCGAGAACAACGACTTTATCGAAGGCAAAGCCGTGCATCTTTTCAACGAGATCACTGCGGTCCTCGATTTCATGCCCGCCGGCTATGGCGATGAGGACGAAGAAGCCACCACCCCCACCGGCAAGCGCGCCAAGAAAGCCAATAGTGAAGAAGACGACGATCTGCCTGAGATCGAGGAAGAGGAAGATGAGCGCATGAAGAATGACGCCTCCCTCAAGTGGGATGACGAGGACGAGGATAAAGAGAAGGACGGCGAAGAAAAGAAAGACGGCGACAAAGATAAAGACGATGACGACGATGACGATGACGACAAGAAGGACAAGGACGACGACGATGATGACGCCGAAGCGGATGACGAAAAGCCCAGCCGCGCCCGCAAGAGCCGGAAGTAAGTTCTGATAATTTCAAACCAAGGCCGGGCGAACCAAACGCCCGGCCTTTTTATTTTCAGGCCGCTCGATCACTCTCCGCATACCGATATCGGCCAATGCCTCCTGCACGCGAGCTCCGCTTCAGGGGATCTCCGTGAGAAAAATTGTCCTCCCCACGCGCGGTTAAATGCGCGATTGGGTAAGGCTAGCTCGCCTGCATTGAAGTGATCAATTGCAGCCGGGGTTAGTGAACGATCGGCAATGCGTAACCAGCAATCTAATCAGAAGAGCCAATTACTGAGCGACGATCACACCTTTCATGCCAACAAGGTAGTGGGCAGGAAAACTACACAGGAATGGATACTCACCCGCTTCAGCGGGCAGTTTGAAAGTAATTTCGTCGCTCTGCTTGGCTCCGAGGAGCTTGGTGTGGGCGAGGATTTTATCGGACATGGACGCCGGGATATAGTCCGTGGCGACGGCGGCTACGGCGGCATCAGAAAAGGCCTTCTGATCCGTGCCTTTCTGCAACACCACGAGATTATGGCCCATCGCCGCCTTCGGCATTGTCCCGATGTTGGTCAGAATGATTTTAATTTCCTGACCGGCCTTGGCTTCGATCCGGTTCAGATTAAATTTCATACTGTCGTTGGCGGTAATTTCTACCGTCAAAATGGTCGGAGCGGTCGGAGCCACAGCAGCGGCTGGGGCACTGGCAGCAGAGTTGTCGCTTTTGCCACAACCAGCGAGGAGGAGAATAGAGGCGAAGAGAGCCAAGGTGGATTTGATATTCATATCGTGGGGAATGAGCACAATTGCTCAACGAAAAGCAATCCCTCATCGTCAGGCTTTTGGTGGGAGGCCACCTTACCAGCCGATAAAGCTGCCTGTTCTTCGAACCGGATCATTCGCCAGAGGCCGCGCGAGTCGTTCCTCGTTTGAATAACACGCAATCTTAGGCGGTACGATAAAGTCGAGAGTCCCGAATCGAGTGCAGAGAGCCCGAGTCTGGTGCTGGTATGCGTGCTGCTGTTACGGAGCGCTTTATTATCTGGATGGTCTGGCTCTCTCTCGACTCTCAGCTCTTGCCTGCATCGTTCCGGGTTAGGCGGTCTTGAAGAAAATGCCCTTCAAATTCATTTCCAACGCCTGAGGATTGGGTGAGAAGCGGAGGCCGTCGGCTTTGCTGATCTTGCCATCCTTGATGAGGCGGTACAGATCGCGGTTGAAGGAGCGCGACGTACTGTCGGAGGACGATTCGAGCAGTTGCTGGATTTTGTCGTTCTGGCCTTCGAGGATCAGGTTTCGCACGGTGGCGTCGGCGGTCAGGATTTCCAGAGCCGCATAACGCCCGCCGCCTTCCATCGCAGGAATCAGCTTCTGGCAAACAAAGCCCCGCAACGAACCAGCGATTTGCCGGCGCGCCTGGGTGAGCTGCTCGGGCGGGAAAAATTCGAAGAGGCGCGTCAACGACTGGGCGACCGTCGCGGCGTGCATCGTGGAAATCACCAAGTGGCCCGTCTCCGCCGCGGAGATCGCAGTCTCGAAGGTTTCCTTGTCGCGCATTTCGCCGATCAAGATAATGTCGGGGTTTTGCCGCAGTACCGACTTGATCGCCATCTCGTAGCTCGGGACGTCGATGCCGATCTCGCGTTGCTGGAAAACGGATTTATCGTCGGAGAAAGTGTATTCGATCGGGTCCTCGATGGAGATGATATGCTTGTCCGAGTTCTGGTTAATCCAGTTCAGCATTGCGGCCATCGTGGAGCTTTTGCCGGAGCCGGTGGCGCCACAGACCAGCAGAATACCGTCTTTGGCTTGGGCTAGCTTCGTCAGCACCTCTTCATCGATGTTCAGTTCGGCGAAAGTTGGCGGGCGGTTCTTGATGTGCCGAAAAACAATACTGACCGTGCCGCGCTGATGGAAACCGTTCACGCGAAAGCGACCGATGTCTGGAGCGGAATAGGCAAAATCGCACTGGCCATCGCGCTCCCAGCTTTGCCGGTAGACCGCCGGGACATATTCGCTGACCCACGCATCGGCATGCTCGTGCAAAATGGGATCCATTTCGACAGGGCGGAGACACCCGCTCATCCGCAGATAGCCAGGCTTGTTTGATTTCACGACTATGTCACTGGCGCCGCTTTCGACTGCCAGTTTCAACAGGTCGTTCATGATTTCGGTATGAAATGTATTGCTCATCGGGTATTTTGGGCGTGAACCGGGCTGAAAGTATGCTTTGCCTACAGCCTTACTCTCTACCATTCAAGGAACTTTCCATGAAAGCACGCCGACCACTCACCGGAGCCATCACCGCCTTAGTCACACCCTTCGAGGGTGGGCACGTCTCGTACGACGAATTACGCTCGCTCGTAGACTGGCAAATTAAACAAGGAATTAACGGATTAGTCCCGGTTGGAACGACCGGAGAATCACCCACGTTGGACAATGCCGAGCATATGGATGTCATCCGTTGCGTCATCGAGCAGACCGCTGGGCGCGTCCCCGTGATCGCCGGCACCGGCTCCAACAGCACGAAGGAAGCTGTCAACCTCACCACCGAGGCCCACGCCGCCGGCGCGGATGCGATGCTCGTCGTCGCACCCTACTACAACCGCCCGACGCAGGAAGGCCTCTTTCAACATCTCTGCGCTGTCGCCGAGACCACGGACAAACCCATCGTGCTCTACTCGATTCCCGGTCGTTGCGGCATTGAGATCAGTGTAGGCGTCGTGGAACGGCTGCGCGCGCGCTACCCACACGTGAACCACATCAAGGAAGCCGGTGGCTCGGTCGACCGCGTCGATCAGTTGATCCAAGCCGTGGGCGACTCGGTCACGGTGTTGAGCGGGGATGATTCCCTCACTCTACCCTTCATGGCCGTGGGCGCGAAAGGCGTCATCAGCGTGGCCAGCAATCTCTATCCCAAGGCTATGGCGCAGCTTACCGCTTTTGCTCTCAAAGGGAACTACGCCAAGGCCCGGGCGCTGCACCAAAAACTCTATCCGGTTTTCAAAAACATCTTCGTCGAGTCGAATCCTTCCCCGATCAAGGCCGCCATGGCCCGAAAAAAAATCATTGGTTCCGACGAAGTGCGTCCGCCCCTTTGCCCACTCAGCGACGCCGGCGCCAAAGTGCTTTTCGCCGCCATCGCCAACTACGAAGGAAAATCATGAGCTCGACCCGCGTGATCATCAACGGGGCCAAGGGGCGCATGGGCAACGCCCTGATTTCCGCCGCCGCCGAATTCAAAATCCCCGTCGCCGCCGCGATCGACGTAGGGGACGATCTCGCTGCCGCCTTGGCCGGCGCAGAAGTCCTCGTGGATTTCAGCAGCCACCGCACCACCGCCCAGGTGATCGAGTGCGCCATCGCGCAAAAGAAAGCACTCGTCATCGGCACCACCGGCCATTCCGCCGAGGAGAAGCACCATCTGCTCACGCTCGCCGCGAAAGTTCCGACCGTCTGGGCCGGCAATTTTTCCGTGGGCGTTAATCTGCTTTTCGCTCTCACCCGTCGTGCGACGCAGGTGCTGGGGGCGGACTACGACACCGAGGTGGTTGAGATGCATCACCGTTTCAAAAAAGACGCGCCCAGCGGCACCGCCGCGCGCCTGCTCGAAATCATTCTCGAAGAGCGCAAGCTCAACGCCTCAGCACTGCGCCACGGCCGCTCCGGCATCACCGGTGAGCGCACGCAAGGGGAAGTCGGCGTGCACGCTCTGCGCGGCGGCGACGTCGTCGGTGATCACACCATCATCTACGCCGCGCTCGGCGAACGCCTGGAGTTAACCCACAAGGCCAGTGATCGCGGGATCTTTGCGCGTGGTGCCTTGCGCGCGGCCCAATGGGTCGTGCATCAAAAACCCGGCGTCTACGACATGCAGGATGTGCTCGGTTTGAACGACTGAGCCCATGATCACTCGCATCACGGGCCTGTTGCTATCGGCTTCGCCACTGACCGCCGTGGTCGAGACCGGTGGATTTGCCTACGAAGTCCATATCCCTGTAACCACCACGGAGCGTCTGCCACAACCCGGCCAGCAAGTGCGGCTGCACACCTACGTCGTCTACCGCGAGGACTCGCAGACTCTCTACGGTTTTTCCGCTGAGGAGGAACGGGATTTCTTCCGGTTATTGATCGAAAAAGTCTCGGGCATCGGTCCGAAAACCGCGCTCAGTGTGCTGAGTAAGCTTTCACTGTCCGTCCTCAAAAGCGCGATTGTCGCTGGCGATATCGGCCTCTTGGCCAAATGCCCGGGCATCGGCAAAAAGACCGCCGAACGACTCGTGATTGAACTGCGGGACAAATTCACCGCTGAAGGCACCACCGTTTCAACAGGCAGCGCGGAGTCCTCCCACGCCGATGGCTCGCCCCACAACAACCAGATCCGCGACGCCGTTATGGCTCTGGTTGCACTCGGCTACAAGGCACCGGACGCGGACAAAGCCGTCCGCCAAGCCTTGGTATCCTTGGGAATCAAAGCCACGACCGAGACACTGATCAGGAAGGCTCTGGGTAAATAAAAAGCCCGCCAATGACAGCGGGCTTGAAGTGAAAACGTGCAGTGTGTGGCCAATCAGCGTTGAAACTGAAACGCGGTAAACTCGGTGGAATCCTTCTTCGCGGTTTTGCGCTTTTGCTGGAAGAGTTTTTGCGCTTCCGCCGTCAACGTCTGTGTATTGTCGAGGCCATCATCAGCAAATAACGAGATCGGCTGCGTCACTTTCTGCTGATTAAGAGCAAAGGCCCTCATCTCTTCCTGGCGCTTAGCGGAGAGCAGTGCGGCGTATTGTTGTTCAGCCGAGGAAGCTTGTTTATCCATAGCCGGTGCGATCACGGGTTGGGCTGCTGGCACAGGCACCGCCGCCACGACTGCCACCACGGTCCGGGCTGCAGCCACGGCCGCTGCGTTATCCGTATGAGAAAAAGTCCCCGTGCGAATCACGACGACGGCGAAGCAAGCCGCCGCCGCCGCGAGACCACCGACGACATAAGGCCAGCTGGTCCGTTTCCGATTGTGTTCGAATTGGGCGATGCTGCCACCCGTTTGGGATTTTTCGAGCGCCGGGAGGTCGGCATTAGTCCGGAAACTCTCGTAGACCAACTTGGTCGCACGGTGCATGTGGCAATATTGCTGGTAGATCTTGCGGTGCCGTGGGCTCACCTGAATCTCGGCTTCAAGCTCGGCGGTTTCGGTCGGTGAGATCTGACGGTCAATATACTGATTAACTAATTCGATGAAACGTGTGTCTTTCATGGCTGAAATTCTCCCCCTAGTTTCTCGCGCAGGCTTTCGCGGGCACGAGCAATCCGGCTTTTAACAGTGCCGACACTGATGCCGAGGATTTCGGCGATTTCTTCGTAGGCGAGATTCTGCACATTGCGCAGGATGAGAATCTCCCGATGTTTTTCGTTCAGTAAATCCATGCATTGCGCCACGCGGTTGACGAACTCCTGCGTGACCGTCGCGTCTTCCGGAGTTTCCTGCTCGGAAGGAATGATGTCCGCAATCGTACTATCATTGTCCGGCCCAAACGGGGCATCGAACGAGATAGACTTGTCCCGCTTGCGGCGCCACCAGTACCAATAGCGATTACGTGCGAGGTTGGTGGCAATCTGGTAGAGCCACGTCGAGAAGGCGGAGTCGCCCCGGAAATTTACCAATCCGCGATGAGCCCGAATGAAGGCGTCCTGCGTGACCTCTTCCGCATCTTGGGCGTTTCTGAGCAGTTGATTCACCATCGCATAAATTCGGTCCCAGTACCGGCTCACCAATTGATCAAACGCCGTCGCGTCACCACCTCTAAAGCGGTCAACCAACAGGCGATCCAGGGCAACTTCTTGGGCTTTGGCACTCATGTCTTCTGCCTCTTTGGGATCAGGAAATTTGAATAAAGTTCCCATATTTTTAGGGGAGTTACACCTAAATCCTCCCCTTCCTCTCGGTCAACTGGCAAGCGGTGTGGTCGTGGAAAAACCATGAACGATTAACACGCCCTGGAAGAGAATGTTTTCGGGCACTTCTTCGGTATCTTTTGGTCTCTGACCCCGTTGCGCCCTCATTCGCTGCCCTTCCACGCGTAAATCGTCCGCCCCAACCCGTGAATTTCCACTTCAGGAGAAATAATTCTTGCTTTGCCCGTGCTGGTAAAAATAACTGCCGGTTGGTATTGGCATGGGACGATAGCTCAATGGTAGAGCAGCATCCTTTTAAGTTGTTGGTTCCGGGTTCGAATCCCGGTCGTCCCACCATCCCATTACCTCAAGCACCGGTGTTATTTAGCGGGAATTTCATTTAATCCGTGTTTGTCTTTTCCCCTGCTAACGCCTTTAACTTTCCCCTGAATCGCTAAAGTTTCAGGTAATTTCCTCATTTTGTGACCACTGCCACCCAAATCAAACGCCTCGTTATTGTTGAAGATCAGACCGCCATCCGCGAGATGCTGGCGGAAATCCTGCGCTTCGATCCCTCCTACAAAATTGTGGGTGAATGCGGCGATGGCAAACTCGCGTGCGACATGCTCCTCGATCTGAAGCCAGACGTGGTTGTCCTCGACGCCCGCCTGCCCGGCCTCAGTGGCGTCGACATCCTTCGTCGCGTCGCCAAGCAGCTGAAATCGACCCGCATCATCATTTTCTCCGGCTACGAGAGCCCTGCCCTTGTCCGCGAAATGCTCGAGGCAGGTGCCCACGGCTTCGTAGAGAAGACCGCTGGTTTGATCGAATTGAAAAAAGGCCTGGAGAGCGTCGCCAATGGCGGCACCTACTTCGGCCCCGGTATCGCCGCCCTCTTGCGGAATGTAGTGGCGAACAACAATCCCACGACTGGCACCGATCTCCTGACCGACCGTGAGCGTGAAATCCTCAAACTCGTCGCCGAGAGCCACAGCACGAAGGAAATCGCCCTGAAGCTGAATATCAGCGTCAAGACCGTCGATAACCACCGCACGAATCTGATGCGCAAGCTCAACCTCCACGACGTCGCCAGTCTCACCCGCTATGCCTTGGAGATCGGTCTGATCGATCACCGCACCCAGACTTGGTAAAAGACTAGCAGTTGCGGGGTTTTATTTCTTGCCCGCCTCTACGCTTTCCTTGATAACGGCCAAGATTCTGGTCCAACTTTCTCCCATGACGAAATTCTCGCAAGTCCTCGGTCTCTCTCTCGCCCTCAGCACGCTGCTCTTAACCGCGTGCTCCAAAAAGCCCACGCGCGATGCCAACGCGGGCAATGCCATCGGTGACACCATCGATCCAAATGCCATCGCCGTTTCCGCTGACGCTAATTCGACTCTGACCGCACGCCCCGAAGGCACCCCCGACGAAACCATGAGTGTCGTCGAGCCGATCTATTTCGCCCTTGATCGCGCCGCCGTTCCTCCCGCCGAACGCCCCAAGCTGCAAGCCGCCGTCAAATGGCTCGCCGATAATCCCGGCCAGAATCTCGTCCTCTCTGGTCATTGCGATTGGCGTGGCACCGCTGAATACAATCTCGGCCTCGGCGACCGTCGTGCCAACGCCGTGAAGAAATTCCTCCAATCCATGGGCGTCGATAGTACCCGACTCGAAACCCTCTCCAAGGGCTCGACCGACGCCAAGCAATCCGGCGGCGAAGCCGAGTGGTCGCAAGACCGCCGCGTTGATTTCATGTTGCTGAAAAAGTAATCGATTCAAATTTCAACGAAAGCCGCAGAGCAATCTGCGGCTTTTTTGTGCACCGGTTTAATCAGGCCCGTCTGATTTCAACCCGAATTCCGGGATTAAAGAATAGGGTTATCCTGAACCGCCATGCGCGAGGGATAATATTCAGCAAAGCCGTTGCGGGCAACGGCCCCTACCTGATGCGCCAAAACATGGTTTTGTTTATGGGGACAATCCGGGAACGTCCGATGTGAAGTCCACCGTCACACTCGAAATATCTTTACCGCCGGCGCAGCAGACCGAAGCCATCGATCCCGATACCCGAGTCACCACGCAAGGCCCAGTGCTCGAGTCACGTGAGGGGAAAGACCTCTTCCCGGCCATCACCCTGCGCAGCCTCGAACCGCGAATCGCTCTGCTGCAATAGTCAAACAACCGAGAAACGTGACCAGGCACCGTGACTCTCGCAACCGCGCGAGCCGCTGGCCTTCGTTGGGCTCTGGGGATGAACGACGACTCAATCTTCGCTCTCGGGGTTCTTCATCTTCGGTGGTGTAGCGTCTTTCTTGGAATTGATGATGACGACGATCAGCACGGCCAAACTGAGAAGGATACCGAAGGCGGAAACGAATAATAATAGGCGCATAAAAAATTCTCCGAGGAGAGCTGAGTTTTATTTGGCGGGTTGAGCCGAGGTCTGCGCGGCTTGGCGCAAGATCGTACCGGCGAGCGCGTCCATCGCGCCATTGCCGTTTGATCCCGTGACCATCACTTGCGGCGTGATCTGGATCTTGCCTTCGACGACAAGCTTCAGGACCTCGAGTTGCGCCACCTGATCGCGTCCGAGCGTCTCGACGAAAAGCTTGTAGGCTTTCGCGCGACCTTCGCCGATGATGACCTGCGACTCGGCCTCGCCCTTCGCGCGGGCGACCTGCGATTTGGCGTTCTCACCCTCAACCTTCACTTTGTATTCGGCAGCGGCGAGCTGGCGTTGTTGCTCGGCCTCTTCCGTAGCGCGGACTAATTGTGCCCGCGAGACTTCGGCCTGTTTTTGTTGATCGTATAGTTTTTGCTGGTTCACCGCGACTTCACGATCAGTCTGCGTAGCGAGGAGTTGTTGGCCGGCCGGATTGGCATCGAGATGAATATTCCCCACATACACGCCATCGCAGCTCACGCGATAGCGGGCGAGTTTGGCGGTGATGCGCTGTAGAGCGATAGCTTCAATCTCACTGCGGCGATTGACGAATTCGCGGGCGTTCATCGTCTCCGCCACATTGCGGAAAATCGCGCGCACGGCGGGTAAAATCACCCGGGCTTCAAGCACCTCAAGTTTTTCGTCTTCCTGCTCATCCTGCAACACGGCGTCGGGATTGCCGAGCAGGGCGACAAGATAAGGCGCATTCTTCGCATCGACAGCGCACGCCACGCGCACATCAACTGGAAAAGAGAATCCATCCTTCGAACGCACGGAAACCGACCAATCATTATTGCTGCCGGACGAGGCCGCAGCACCCTGCGGCGCATTTTTTGCCGCCCGCATAGACTGAGCGATCTTCGGCGTGCTGGCTGCCTGATAAGTATAGGTGCGCTGCGTGGTCTTGACGATCGTCGGCACGAAAGCCCGGGTATTCAGATAATAGCCGCCGGGAGTGAGCGGTTCAGCCCAAACGCCGATATGATCACGCGGGACCAACGGCACGCCGTTCACTAGGTCCCCTTTCCCGTCCGCAGAAGTCCAGCGCAGACCGGAATTACTTTTAATTACAGCCACCGTGCCCGCCTCAACCTGGAGCGCGGGTATGGCGGTGCCTTCATGTAGTGCCGTATTGTAGCGATAGGTTCCGGGCGTGAGAATTGTCGTCTGCGGGCCGCGCCGTCCGCCCTTGGCGAGAAAGGTGGTGGGATTGAGCATGTCCTGCGCACTGGTCCACACCGGGGCGAACATTTCGTTCTCCGGGAGTGGCTGACCATCCCGCGCGTTGACGAAACCAACCTGACCGGAAGGCACGGAAATGACGCGGTCAATACGCACGAGATAGGTGAAAGGGTAATAGCCAAAATGCCAGCCCGGCCCGAGAATTTCCGCCTGTGGTCCCATCTCGCCATCACGCGCGATGATTTGACCGGTTGGCAGCGGTTTGCCGAAAAACTGGCGCTGGATGATGCCGACTTCATTCTCGTCGATGACGACAGACGAGCCAACCACGAGACCAAAGCCAAAAAGGGAAACGCCAGAACCCACAGTGCGACGCGACCGGCCGGAGGCAGCGTGAGGACGAAAGACGCGCCCAGTGCAACAATAGCGAGAACGAGAAAGAATATGATGATAGTCATGGGAGGTGTGAAAATGTTTCGCCTAAGATCGGCTGATACCGGTTTACCGGCGCATTGATTAGGCTGAGCTAGACGCCACATCGAGACCGGAGACGCGCTTTGGAAACGCAGCGGGAAATCACAATAAGTGAGTCGGATGGTTGCAGCGGACTTTGCTTTTGCTCCGGCAAACCGAGCGGGGCAGCCCACGAATCACATGAATAGAATACCGCACAACGAACAGAAATTTTCCGCAGATAGTGCGGATAAACGCGAAAGCGATCCACAATCAATAATTTCGGCTTTCGTATCCGCAGCTATGCGAGACATCCGCAGAAATTATTCAGCGACCTTGAACCTGTCCGTGCCTTTCCGTGATTCGCGGGGAAAGCATCCGCAGCCCGTTTCTCGTGGACTCGTTTGGAGGCGTTGTTTTGCTCCGGTCACCCCATGAGCAGTTTGTCCTCCCCTCTTCCGACGCGTGAAGCCACGCACCTGCGCGAAATTTCCCCGCTCCAATGGAAATCGGGCATCGCGGCGTGGCTCGGATGGTTTTTTGACGGACTCGAGCTGCATCTCTACACGCTCGTCGCCGGGCCGCTCGTGCTCCATCTCCTCGCGACCACCGCCGCCGATCCGCAGGTAAAGGAAAAGAGCGCGTACATCCAGGCGGCGTTCCTCGTGGGCTGGGCTTTGGGCGGCGCGTTTTTCGGCCGGCTCGGTGATCGTCTCGGCCGCAGCCGCACGCTCGCGCTCACCGTGCTGACCTACGCGCTTTGCACTGGTCTGTGCGCGTTTGCGCAGACGTGGTGGCAATTGATGATTTTCCGTTTCATCGCGGCGATCGGCATCGGGGGCGAATGGGCCGTGGGCTCCTCGCTCTTGGCGGAAACCTGGCCAAAGGCTTGGCGTCCGTGGATCGCTGCCGTTCTCCAAAGTGGAGTGAATCTCGGCATCCTCTTCGCCTCCGCCGTGGTCTGGCTCATCATGCCGTGGCTGCAAAGTCTGTTCGCCGAGAACGGTTCCGCCGGCTGGTGGCACGACTTGATTCTCGCGCTGCGCCATTGGCTTCCTCGGTTGTCGCCGGAACACTTGGTTTTCCTCATCGGCGTTTTTCCGGCCTTCATGGTTTATTGGATCAGGAAAAAAGTCCCCGAGCCCGAGGCTTGGCAACACGCGCAAAAAGAGACCGCGCGCAAACCCGGCATCCGCGATCTGTTCCATGGCGAAGTCGCGACCATCACCTGGCGCACGATGGCGGTGTGTGCGCTCAGTCTCTCGGCGTGGTGGCTTTTCATTTTCTGGCAGGCGCAGCATGTGCGCAAAGTCCTCGCTAATGCCGGCACGCCGGCGACCGAGATCACGCAAAAAGTCACCGCCGCTTTTTTTGTGATGATCGCCGTGTCCATCGTAGGGAATTATTTTGCCGGCTGGATGGCCAAACTCATGGGCAATCGCCGCGCCATCGCGCTCATGTTCTGGGGTCTCTTCGGCAGCATGGCGGGTGCCTTCATCGTGCCGCGCGGCTTCGGCGAACTCGCGTGGTTCTGGGTTCCACTGGTGGGGTTTTTCTCCGGCGTGTTCGGACTCTTCACCATGTACCTGCCGCCGCTTTTCCCCGTGTTGCTGCGCACGACGGGCGCGGGTTTCTGCTACAACATCGGACGCATCGCCGCCGCTGCCGCCTCCATCATTTTTGGCTGGCTCGCCCCCGTCGGAGATTTCCGCACCGCCTTGCTTTACTCCAGCCTGCTCGCGCTGGCCGCCGCCATCTGGGCTTACTGGTTGCCCGAGGAAAATCGCGAGGCATGAATCACGGTGTCGCCTGATCCGAAATCATTCAGACGGATCACCACGAAACTGACGAAACCCACGAAAAACAGAGCGGCCGAGGCACGACAAGCCGAGAGGATATCCGAACAGCTGTTTAATAATCGCCCTCCTGAATTCTTCCTCTCAATGTTTTCATTTCGCGTGTTTCGTGATGGATAATTCCGACGCATAGTTCGTCTGGGGGCGACTGGCGATGAAGCACCTGAACATTTAGATTCGCTTGCATCCCACCCACCGCTCATCCTCTCGCCCATGATCGCCTACTCTGAACTTGGCCAGCGCGCGCAAGCGCCGACCATTGCGCGGCTCATGACGTTGGCGCTGGAAAATCCGAAGCTGCTCTCCCTCGCGGCCGGGTTCACCGACAATCATACGCTGCCCGTCGGCTTGATCAGCACCGCCATCGCCACTCTCGCCAAAGCCCGAGCTACCGATCCCGAGCATCTGCAATATGGGATGAACCAAGGCCGGATCGGTCTGCGCCGTCAGCTCGCGCAGATGCTCCTCGCCTACGAGCCCGTCCTCGCCGGCAATCCCGTAGCCACGGAAAACCGCTTCCTCATTACCAACGGCTCGCAACAAGCACTCTACCTCGCGATGCAGGTGCTGTGTTCACCCGGCGACATCGTACTCGTCGACCGACCTAGCTATTTTGTTTTTCTGGAAATGCTCACCGGTCTGGGGATCGAGGCGCGTTCGCTGCCCACCGCTGCCTCCGGCCAGCTTGATCGCAATGGCCTGCGCGCCTTGCTCGCCCGCATGAAAACGGACGGCTCGGCATCGCGCCTCAAGGCGGTTTATTTCGTCAGCTATTTCTCCAACCCATCCGGCCGCAGTCTGGGCCTTGAAGAAAAAAACCTGATCGCCGAAGAACTCGCCACCGCAGGTCTCTTCATCCCGGCCATCGAAGATGCAGCCTACCGCGAACTGTATTTCGCCGAACTTCACGCGGCACCAAGTATTCTCAGTCTGCCGGCGTGGGTCGATTTTCCGCGCTTCTACACATCCACTTTGACCAAGCCTTTCGCGACCGGGCTTAAGGTCGGCTACGGCACCTGCACCGATCCCAAATGGCTGGCCAAAATGCTCCATGTGAAAGGGCATCACGACTTCGGTTCGGCGCATTTCAACCAGGCGATTTGCGAGCACGCGCTGGTCACCGGAGCTTTTCAAGCGCACCTCGCGCAGCAACTACGTCCGAATTATGAACGCAAAATGCAGGTGCTGAACAGCGCCCTCGAAGCCGGCGGGTTGCGCGAGAAAGGCTGGCGCTGGGAAAAACCAACCGGCGGTTTATATCTGTGGCTCGAAGGACCGGCGACACTCGACACCGGACTCGACTCCGCCTTTTTCCGCGCCTGTGTGGCAGCGGGCGTGCTCTACGTTCCCGGCGATCTGTGCTTCGGCGACACTCCCGCGCGCAATTTCGTCCGCTTGAGCTACGGCGTGCTCAACGAAGCCAACCTCGTCGAAGCCGCCCGTCGTTTTTGCAGCCAGGCCTGAGACGGAACGATGCAGTCCAGAACTGAGAAACGAGAGAGCCAGACCAAACAGTAAAGACAGTTTCCCGTCACAAATTCACCCATACCAACTCTGAAGCTCGGGCTCTCAGCTCTCGACTCTCGACTGCATCGTTCCGGTTAAGCTTAACCGGCGATCGCGATCGGCTGCTCGCACCCGATCAAGTGGCCGTCGAAAGAATCGATGCCCACCAATTTTCCGGAAGCCGATCGGGTAACGAGGACATTTTCCTCCTCACAAAGAATCTCGGCGCAAGGATCATCGGCATACGGCCACTCCGCCATCCAGCGGAGGCGGAGGTCGGCATCAAGGCAGTACAGATTGGCCATCCCCGGGAGGAGACCGAACGGATGCTCCCGCACGTAGAATTGCAACGGCCCCTGCCGAAACTCGACCAACGCAGAACCCAAAGGCACACACGCGACGGAACGCGCACCGAGGCGGTCGATTTGGCAGAGCGTGCCATCAATGATGGCGGAGGCAGGAGGTGGGGTGTTCAAAATCACTGGCGACAACCAAGAGACTTTGCCCCGCCCCGGCGAACATTTTTTTGCGCGCCCCGAAAAGCTCAACCACCTAAGAGCCTATCTGAATAACCCTCATGACTGATTTTTTTTTGGAGGGACGAGCTCCTGCGGGTCCGGATTTCGTGGCGGATCGCGGCCTCGCAGGAGTTCGGCCCTCCACAGGAATGGCCTATCGCACGGGTTATTCGGATAGGCTCTTGCACCGGCGACCGCGTTCTCATCCTCAACGCTCTGTTCGGCACCTGCCAGCGTCACGGCCTTAATCTCCACGACGATCTCAAGGACAACCTCACTCCGTTCCGACCCGGTCCGTAACGAAAAAGTGCGCCTGCCTTCCCGGCAGCCATCGGAGCGATGTAGCTCTCGTGTCGGCAAGGAACCCTAAACGACGCTCAGTCATAAATCGCATATATTTAACCGTTGCTGACCCGTTTTGTCCGTCCGTGCTGCTTGGATTTTATTGAAGACGTTACGACCACAAACTACCAAGCTGACCCGTTCGTCAGCCCCAGAGGAGTGAAACCGCGATCAGGTACGGCATGGGCGGCGGTTTACTTGGCAGATAGTCGGCCGGTGAGGGTTGCCGCCAGATAAACGCATCCGCCGACGAGGCTCCATCCTACGGTCACGGCCCAGAGACACAGTGCCAGCAAGGCCACGGTTTCAGGCTGGGCCGCCGCCGCCGCTCCAAACAGGGAAAGCGTGGCGACGAGGGTGCCTTCGCGGACGCCGTGGCCCCCGATACTGATGGGCAGTGCCGCAGCGACATAGGCGGCGGCGGCGGCTACGGAAATTTCGAGCAGACCAAAGCGAAGTCCCAGACTGCGGGCCAGCAGCCAGAGGGCGACAAAGTCAACGAGCCACACCGCGACACTGAGCAGCGTGGCGGAGGTGAGCACCAGCTGGCGCCGGCCGAGCGCGAGCGCGGCGTCGTGCAGCTGCGAGGCGCGGTCGACGCCGATCAGCCGCGCGGAAAGCGGTTCCCACCAACGGGTGCGGGCGGCACTCCAGCCACCGGCGAGCAGCAGCCCCAAGGCGGCGGCACTCGCGAGGCACAGATCGTACAGTTGAGGAGAACCGCTGCTACGGGTCAGGTACAGCGCCAGCGTGAGTGCGGCGAGCGCGCAGAGTGAAGCTAGGCCCAGCAGCCGGTCGGCGATCAGGCTCGCCGCTCCGGCGGCCTGCTGGTCGGGCGCGAAACGCCGCAAATAGACAAAGCGGACCGCATCGCCGGCAATGCCACCGGGCAGAAATGAATTGTAGAATTGGCCGATCCAAAAAACGCGGTGAACCCAGCCGGTGGGCGGAGTCAGCTGCTGGGCGCGAAGCAGCAATTGCCAGCGCCAGGCCTGCAACGGATAGGCCAGCCCGGTCGCCAACACCGCCGCAGCGGCCAAGAGCCAGTCCGCTTGGCCGAGCCCGCGTAATCCCGCCCAGTCCACCTGCCGGGTCAGCCAGACGAGCGCGGCCAGGGAGAGCGCGTAGCGCAGCCCGGTGCCGGCGGCGCTTGGCAGGAAGGAGGAAAACGGCATCTCTCGGTTCAAGCGCAGCCCGGAGCGGGGCGCAAGATTTGCATTGCCAGTGACGGAGCAGGCCGGTCTTTCGATGCCCATGCAACGCGACGAATATCGGAAACTGGCGGAGGTGGAGGACCGGATGTGGTATTTCCGCGCCCTCAACCGCCGGGTGGTACACTGGCTCGCCCGGCAGTTGCCGCCGGGCCCGGCCCGCGTGCTGGATGCCGGTTGCGGCACCGGCGGGCTGATCACGACTTTGCGCGGAGCCAACGCCGACTGGCGGCTGACCGGATTGGACTTCATGCCGCTCGCCTGCTCCTTGGCGCGTGAACGCACCGGGGTCGAAATAGTCGAAGGTTCGATCACCCAGTTGCCTTTCGCCGATGCCTCCTTCGAAGCTGTCGTGTCGGTGGATGTGTTGTGTCAGGTGGAGGAGGCGGCGGCGGCGCTGCGGGAGTTTGCCCGCGTGGTGCGGCCCGGTGGAATCGTGTTGATCAATGTGCCTGCCTTCATGGCGCTGTGGTCGTATCACGATGATACCTGCGAGACGAAGCATCGGTACACGCGGCCGGAACTGAGCGCATTATTCGCAGCGGCGGGGCTCCGGGTGGACTTCGCCACCTATGTGAATTTGCTGCCTCTGCCGTTGATCGTCGCCCGCCGAAAATTGTTTCGTCCGGCCCGGCCAACGAGTGACGTGCAGCTCTACCCGGTGCCGGTCGAGACGGCTTTTGCCGCCTTGGCGGCGCTGGAGTTTGCGTGGATGCGACAGGGTTGGTCGATGCCACTGGGGAATTCGGTGTTTGTCGTGGGACGCCGTGCCGCAGACTGAGCCATCCTGACCCCAGCCCGTGGAGAGAGGGTGAACGAGGAAACGAGCTGAGCCAGCCACGGCGCAAACCGGATGAACGGTATCGGAGGTGGAGCGCGACCTCCGGGCGCGCTTCTTACCGGCTCTCGCTGCAAAACCCGCCCGGAGCTCGGGTTCCACCACCGGGCAGATAAAAATGGGTCAGGTTGCAATTATTATAATTTCAACCTGACCCCTTCTGAATTCCCTTAAACATGAAACCTTAGTCGCCGCAACGCGCACAATGAACCCAGCGGCACGTCTCACGCCAGCCTTGGGGACATGTGTTGAATTTGGACTATCCTCACCCGCTCGTGCTCGCGAAGGATTCGCCCGTACTTCGCGGCGTCTGCAAGACAGACGCCCTACCGAACGGCGTGCCAAGTCGAAGACGTGCCATGCGGCCATCCGACCACTCCGCCCTGGCAACCCTAGGTCAGGAGCCTCGCTCAGCCAAAAACAGTTGCCTGAGGTGGAACGCGGACTTCCGCCGTCGCCAAGGCTATGGCGGGCAGGCTGGACGCGTTTACCCTCTGAGACTCAAGCAAACCCGTCCGGAGGCCCACTGCCGTTGAATAAAGCTATGGGGATTCAGTCAAAACAGATTCACCTTACCCCAGTCGTCATTTGCTTTGCGCATTGGTAGGGCCACCCCTTGTGGGCGTGCCGACTTCGCGCATTCCGGCACGGCCACAAGGGCCGGCCCTCCGTCGAATTCAGTCTGCCTTTGGTCTTAACTCAACGGTAGTGGTCCGGAGGCCGGGTTCCACCTGCTCGTTGCGAAAATTCAGCGCGGGCCAGAATTTTCACTGCATCGCTCCGTATTTCCGAATGAGCGGAAGTGAAATGAAAAGTGGTCGCCGATTCTTGTCGGGCCGTCTTGTCCGCCAAAGCCTCGGCGACGGCGGAAGTCGGGTGAAGGCTGATCCCCATTGGCGACAGAGCGTCGGTGTGGAAACCGACGCCCACCAACCGGAAGATCACGGCTCAGACATATTTCGCGGTGATTTTTTCGGCTTCGACGCGCACGAACTGGCGCAGCTTTGACGGAGCGATCGCCTCGGCCCGATCACCGAACGACAGGAGCCACTGCGCCGTCCACTCCAGCGAATAGGAATACAGCGTGAACTCCGCGCCACCATCGCGACGATTTTCCTCGATGAGGGTGGCGTAGCTTTCGCGTTGCGCGCGCTCCTGCGCATAACGATGAAACCAGATTCGAACGGGTAAACTTTTTCGCTCGGCTCCGTAGTTTTCCATGTGTTTGGCCAACGAAAAGTCTTCGCGCGCCGGAAAGGTCACGGGCAATAATTCCAGCCGACGAATGCGATCCACGCGGAAGTGTCGGATATCTTGCCGCAGGCGACACCAGCCAACAAAGGACCAGGCCCCGCCGTAGAAAACCACGCCGAGCGGCTCTACGTCGCGTTGAGTGTCTACGTCGCGCTCGAGTCCGCGATAAGTCATCCGCAGGACACGGCGGAGCACGACGGCTTGCTGCACGGTCACCATCCAGCGTTGCGCCGCCACTTCCGGCGTACCCTGTCCCCTCCGACCGCGCACGATCGTGCGACTGACGAGTTTTTCCACATGATCCTGTCGATCACGGGGGAGCACGGCCCGGAGTTTATCGAGCGCCGAGGCCATCGGTCCTTGCAGCGAGGCATCAGTGAATTGTTTCACGAGCTCGCCCCCGACGAAAAACGCCGAGGCCTCTTCTACGGTGAACATCACCGGCGGCAGTTGGTAGCCTTTCATCAGACAATAACCCACGCCAGCCTCGCCGGAGATCGGCACGCCCGCTTCACTCAACGCGGAAATATCGCGATAGACCGTGCGGATGTTGATTTCGAAACGCGCCGCCAGGTCCTCGGCGCGCACGACGCGTCTACCTTGGAGAAACAAGACCATCGCCACCAGCCGGTCAGTTCGGTTCATTCCGGCCACTCAAGCGTGGGCGGGAATCATCGCAATATTTTCCCGCCAGGCGTGATCGAGATGTTGGCGCACTTGCGCATCAGTGATCGGATCGAACTCCTCATAGTATTCGCCGACACTGCCAAAATTCCGCGGCAGGCAGAGCGTGACAAAGTCATGGAGTCCGTGGCGCAATTCCATGTAGCTCTCCCGCGCGGCCACCGGAGCAGCCACGATGATCGGGCCGGCCCGAGTATCGCGCAGGGCGGCGACCGCGACTCGCATGGTCGATCCAGTGGCAATGCCATCATCGATCAGAATCACGGGGCCCTCGTGCAATTCCAGCGCGGGTCGGCCGTGGCGATAGACGTGCTCGCGCCGATGCAGTTCCTTTAGTTGCCGGCTCGTCGCCGCCTCGACCTCGGTCGGGGTTACGCTAAAAGTTTTCAAAGCTGAGGTATTGAGCACCCGGAAGCCACCAGAGGCTACCGCGCCCAGCGCGAACTCAGGATCGAAGGGCGCGCCGAGTTTGCGCACCACGAGCACATCAAGCCGGGCGTGCAGCGCATGGGCGACTTCCGCCGCCACCGGCACCCCGCCACGCGGCAACGCCAGCACGAGCAAACCCGGCTCGCCGGCATAAGCGGCAAGCTTCTCCGCCAAGAGTCGGCCGGCGGCTGAACGATTGGAAAAACTCTGATTCATTAATTACCCCTTCAACAATTTTGAAGCAATTTACACCCATTCAGGTGAATCTCCAAATGGCTTCACTGCGCATTCCTTGCTCAACGGAGATCAAAAGTGAGGGCGAAGACCGAGCGGGTGGATGTAGCACGCAAACCAACCCGCCCGGAGGTCGACTGCCGTTGAGTTAAGATCAAAGCCAAACTGAATTCGACGTAGGGCCGGCCCTTGTGGCCGTGCCGGAATGCGCGAATTCGGCACGCCCACAAGGGGCGGCCCTGCAAAAAGCGAAAAGCAATTGATCCATTGGGCAACGTAGCGCGGCAAGCGCGCTACCTACGCAAACCAACCCGCCCGACCATTCGACAAGCTCAGGCCCTGCAAAAAGCGAAAAGCAATTGATCATTGGGCAACGTAGCGCGGCGAGCGCGCTACCTACGCAAACCAACCCGCCCGACCATTCGACAAGCTCAGGCCCTGCGGGAGGTCGGGTTCCACCTTGGGCATTCGCGGTTCCGTCTTGGCTAATGGCGAACTGAGCATGCAAGAATGAAGCCTCACGCCAATCACGGCGGCTCCGACACGAACTACGGAATAATCAGTTCCATGCCGACGTGAACATCGCTATCGTTTTTCATCACCTTGCGATTGGCGGCATAGATATCGCGCCACTTGGCGCGGTTTTTGTAATAATGTTGAGCAAGATTCGAGAGCGTGTCGCCTTTTTGCACCGTGTGCTTGCGGGCCGCAGCATGCGCGGGAGCCGTGGGCGCCGCCGGAGTAGTGGCGGATTTGGTTGAGGCTTTGTCACGACGCGTTGCCGGCGGTGGGGTGGCGAGCGGAGCGGTCGTCGTCATTTTTAGCGGAGCCGCTGACGAAGGGGCAGCGGGCCGGGTACGCACGGTGGGCATCGAATCGAAGTTGAGGCTGACTTTTGCGTCCACCGCAGACTGATTTGTGGGGGAGCGGGCCGCAGGTGCCTCGGTCCTGACGGTGGGAGCGGCGGGGTCATCGCGCTTGGCCTGGGCGTCGGCGAGTTGGAGTTTGAGCTGATCGTTTTCCAATTTCAATTTATCCATCGCCGCAATCAGGTCGACCCGTTTGGTCGCGCTCTCGATCGGCTGGGCCGGTAAGGTGCGGGCAAATTCGCGGATGGCGGCGTCGATGCGTTGCCGCACCAAAGGCGCTTGGGGGCTATTCGGCCGGAGCGCGAGGTACTTTTTGAAATGATAAATAGCCGAGAGCGGATCGTTGATGTGCTGGAGGTAGAGCAGACCGATCTCGAGGTGGGATTCCGGAGCATCTTCTCCCCGTCGATCAATCACTTTCAAAAAAGCCGTAAGCGCGTCCTGCCGGCGTCCCGTCTTTAAGAGCGCGATACCGTCGCGATAATAGGGTTCGTCGGTCTCGGTGGCATAGGAGAGCCGGTCACGGTCACCACAGCCGGTCAGACCCCAAGCAAAGGCCGTGCAGAGCAGCGCCAAGAGCCAGCGGCGAAAAGAGGAGGAGTTAAGAAGCAAAGCAGGAAAAGGTGTTGAATGGATAAGCGCGACCGGTACGTTTGCGTGAGGTTCCCCCTGACTCAAGTTTTTGATGCCGCTAAACGATAAAACCATCCTCGCCCAAGCCCGCCGCTGCCTCGCCATTGAAAGCGAAGCCCTCACTGCCACGGCCAAGGCGCTCAACGCTGAATTCATCCAGGTCGTGCGCCTCATCGAGACGGCACTGGCCGACGAAAAAAAGTTGATTTTCAGTGGGGTCGGCAAGAACGCCCACATCGCCGAGAAACTGACGGGCACGTTCAACAGCATTGGGGTCCCGTCCTGCTTTCTCGATCCCACTCAGGCGCTGCATGGCGATCTGGGACTGTGCGCCGCAGGCGATGTCGCGATTTTATTAAGCAACAGCGGTGCCACTGCCGAGATGCTGCGGCTGCTGCCTCTGTTTGAAAAATTCGACCTGAAGACTGTGGCGCTGACCGGAGCACCCGCCAGTGAATTGGCCAAGGGCGCTGACTTTCGCCTGACCTATGCAGCGCCCCGTGAAGCCTGCCCACTCTCGCTCGCGCCGACCGCCAGCACCACGGCGGCCCTCGCCCTCGGCGATGCGCTCGCCATGGTGCTCCTCGAAACCCGCGGCCTGACCCGCGAAGGTTTTGCCAAATACCACCCGGCCGGCACACTGGGACTGACCTTGCTGTTGCGCGTGAAAGACATCATGCGCACCGGGGAAAATTGCCCGATTTTAAAGGAAGCGAAAACGACGGTGCAGGAAGCCATTTTTGCCATGACGAAAGCCAAGGCGGGTGCGGTGGCCTTGATCGACGCCAAAGGACGGTTGACGGGAATCTTCACGGATGGAGATTTTCGGCGAAGCGCGTTGAATGATGGAGCTGATTTTCTAAATCAACCGGTGAGCAACTCCATGACCCGCGGAGGCAAAACCGTGGCGGCAGACGCCCTCGCGGTGGAAGCGTTGAAACTGTTTCAGCACTTCAAAATATCCGATCTTTTCGCCCTCGATGCGAAGGGGAAGCCCATCGGTTACATTGACGTGCAGGACCTGCCTAAACTGAAACTCCTCTGAGCGACGCCGCTTAATGGCGATCAGAGGAAGGTTTAATAATCATCCCGGACGAGGTGCTGCGGCTTGTCATCCTGCGCTTTTGGCATAACCAAGAGGCATGGCTACACCACCATTTGTCTATCAGGACCCACTGCCGCTGGGGGCTGATGAAACTGAATATCGCCTGCTCACCAAGGAAGGCGTGTCCACCGCAACCTTTGAAGGGAAAGAGATTCTCAAGGTCACCCCCGAGGCTCTCACCTATCTCGCTCGCGCAGCGTTTCATGATACGAATTTCTTCCTGCGGCCGAAACACCTCAAACAGGTGGCGGCCATTTTGCAGGATGCCGAGGCTTCGGCGAATGATCGCTACGTCGCCCTCACGCTATTAAAAAATGCCGAGATCGCGGCCCGCGGCATCTTGCCCATGTGCCAGGACACGGGCACCTGTGCGATTTTCGCCAAAAAAGGCCAGCAAGTCTGGACCGGATCAAATGACGCCGAGCATCTCTCCAAAGGCGTGTACGAGTGCTACACGAAAGAAAATCTCCGCTATTCGCAGGTCGCACCGATCGATATGTTCAAGGAGGTCAACACCGGCACGAACCTGCCCGCGCAAATCGACCTGCACGCGACCGAGGGAGCCAAGTACGAATTCCTCTTCGTCGCCAAAGGCGGCGGATCGGCCAACAAACTCTTCCTTTTCCAAGAAACCAAGGCGCTGCTCAATCCGAAGAGCCTGGAGAAATTCTTCGTCGATAAAATGCAGTTGCTCGGCACTTCCGCCTGCCCGCCCTATCACCTCGTCTTCGTCATCGGGGGCACGAGCGCGGAGGCGTGCACGAAGACCTTGAAACTCGCGACCACCAAGTATCTCGATGCGTTGCCCACGAGCGGCAATGAGCACGGCCGCGCGTTTCGCGATATTGAACTCGAGGCGAAGGTCCTGAAACTCGCGCAACAGACGAAAGTCGGCGCCCAGTTTGGCGGCAAGTATTTTGCCCTCGATGTCCGCATCATCCGGCTGGCGCGTCATGGGGCCAGTTGCCCCGTCGGGATGGGCGTCTCGTGCAGTGCCGATCGCAACATCAAGGGCAAGATCACCCGGGACGGTATTTTTCTGGAGCAGATGGAAACCAACCCCGGCCAATATATTTCCGAGGAGGCGCGGACATTCAAGGACACCAATATCGTGCGCATCGACCTCAATCGGCCGATGAAGGATATTCTCGCCGAGCTCACCCAATATCCGGTGACCACCCGGGTCTTGCTCAGCGGACCAATGATCGTCGCGCGCGATATCGCTCACGCGAAACTGAAAGAACGCATCGACGCGGGCCAGGGTTTGCCCGACTACGCCAAGAACCATCCGATTTATTACGCCGGCCCGGCCAAGACGCCGGCTGGTTACGCCTCGGGCTCATTCGGCCCGACCACCGCTGGTCGCATGGACAGCTACGTCGACCTTTTCCAATCGCACGGTGGATCCATGCTCATGCTCGCCAAAGGCAATCGGAGTAAAGGAGTGACCGATGCATGCAAAAAATACGGCGGATTTTATCTCGGCAGCATTGGTGGCCCGGCGGCAATTCTCGCGCAAGATAACATCAAGAAAGTGGAAGTGCTGGAGTACCCCGAGCTCGGCATGGAAGCCGTCTGGAAAATCGAAGTGGAAGACTTCCCCGCTTTCATCCTCGTGGATGACAAAGGCCACGATTTTTTCTACGACGTCTGCGGTATCTGCACCCACGAAAAATAAAGTCCGTTGTGAAAAATCGAGTAAGCCACAAGCAACCTACTGGGTTACTTGTGCATTCTGTCTCCATTGGAAAAAATCGGATAAAGCACAAGTACCCTATTGGGGTACTTGTGTCTGGGGAGATATGGATTCATTTTCAGTGTTCCCCGAGGGAGATTCGGTTGGTTTAGATTCGTCCGATCACGAATTTTTCCGGGAAGAATTGAAAAACGAGCAGATTAAAATGAATCCGCCCTGGGGAGAATACCGACGGCGGATTTTTCGCACGGGAATGCAATCCGCCAGCGAAACGTCAATTCCCACTCGTGGGAGCGGCTTCATACGGTGATTCTTTCTGCGTGAAACTGAATCGCGGCTACAGGGCGAAGCTCCGTGCAAAAATCCGCCGCGGGAGAATACCGACCGCTTCGTTTCTAGGCTTCACAATCTCCATAAAATATCTGTAGCTGAAGCCACTCCGCATGGTCGCCCCAAAAGACATCCAGATAATCGGCGCTGAAATCGCCATCCATTGGGATGACGGGAAGGAAAGTTTCATCACGTTCGCCTCGCTGCGGGCGGCCTCCCCCAGCGCGGAAGTGCGCGGCGAACGCGACATCTTCGGCCACCAATACGGCGGCGAGTTGCCGAAGAATTACGTGGGCGTCGAGGTGACCGGCTGGGAACAGATCGGTAACTACGCGATCCGTTTCGAATTCAGCGACGGTCACCGCACCGGCCTGTACAGCTACGATTTGCTGCGGCAGTTGGGTTGAAGCGATATCGCGGGATGCACCGCGCTTTCGCCGTTGGCTCAAACGCGGCTACAAAACGCTCGGGTGAAGCCGTGGCACGGGTCGCCTGACCCGTGAAGGACGAACTCACGGGTCAGAGACCCGTGCCCCACCATGCTTACCGACCGGCCACCACGCCGCGTTCGCTTTTTTCCACGAACTTCAGGAAGTGCTGAAAATCCGCCACAGCTACGAGCGCATGCTGGTGCATCGCGTCGAAGGCCTGCGTGCGGTTGAAGCCGGAGCGATAAAAAATCCGGAAGGCTTGCTTGGCCGCATCCATGCGTTCGGGAGTGAAACCATTGCGCTCAAGCCCAACTTTGTTGATCGAGCGGGCGATGGCGGCATTGCCATCGGCAATGATGAAGGGCGGCACATCCTGCACGATCTTCGACATGCCGCCGAGCATGACGTGAGCGCCGATCCGGCAAAACTGATGCACGCCGGTGCCCCAGCCGATATTGACGTGATCTTCGACGATCACATGGCCGGCGAGGGCGGATTGCGCGCTCATCACGAGATGATTGCCCACGAGGCAATCGTGCGCGATGTGGCTGTACGCGAGCATCACGTTGTCGTGGCCGAGCTGGGTGAATTCCCCGTCGTTGGTCGCACCGTGAATACTGACGTATTCGCGGAAGACATTGCGATCGCCGGCGATCAAGCCGGGCTCGCCGCCTTGGAATTTCAAATCGTGCGTCTTGGTACCGATGCAGGTAAAGGGGAAAACTTCGCACTGCTGACCGAGCGTGGTGCGGCCCTCGACGTTGGCGTGATGGTGCAACACCGTGCCGTCGCCGATCACTACTTTCGCCCCGACGTAAGCATAAGCGCCCACCTGGACGTTCGTCCCCAATTGCGCGCCGGATTCGATAATAGCCGTGGGGTGAATCTGCGTGGCCATGGCTCAGTCAACCTCCGCGTTGTCGACGACCGCGAACATCAGATCTCCCGAGGAAACCACCTGACCAGCGACGGTGCATTCGGCTTCGGCGCAGGCGATGCTGCCCCGCAGCTTGGTCAGCTTGATCTTGATATTAAGTTGATCGCCGGGTCGGACGGGCTTGCGCCACTTCACCTTGTCACAACTCATGAAGAGCGCGACCTTGTTGGTCACATCCATTTTGCGGAGCAGGAGAATGCCGGCCGCCTGCGCCATTGCTTCAATCTGGAGCACTCCAGGCATCACGGGATTGCCGGGATAATGGCCCTGAAAAAACGGCTCATTAATCGTCACATTCTTGATCGCGGTCAGACTGATGTCGGTAAACTCAATTACCCGGTCGATCATCACGAAGGGATAACGATGGGGAATGGTGTCGAGGATGCGGCGGATATCGAGCGAGGTCTCGACGGCGAGCTCGGCTTTCGGGGCGGCCGGCTTGGCGGCTTTCTTTCCGCCTTTTTTCCACGTTTCGTATTTCTCGAGCAGGAGTTTGGTCAGCTCGGCGTTGAGCGCGTGGCCGGGCCGCGTCGCCACGATGTGGGCTTTGAGCGGAATACCGAGCAGCGTGATGTCGCCGATGATATCGAGAATCTTGTGGCGGACAAACTCGTCGGAAAAACGCAACGGCTCTTTCGAGATGATTTTATCTCCCTTGATCACGATGGCGCAATCGAGCGAGCCTCCCTTGATTTTGCCGAGCTTGATGAGTTCCTCGATGTCTTCGTAGACCGTGAAAGTGCGCGACGCCGCCACTTGCGCGATGTAGATATCAGGATCAATCGTGAGCGAAAGATGCTGCGTGTGAATGCCACGATCATCGGCGCTCGTGCAGGAAATTTTCAAGCCCTCAAAGGGCAGTGCAATGATGGACGAATTGCCGCGGGATACCGAGACGGGCTCGGTGAGCGTGAAATACTCGCGCTCCGCGGCTTGCTCCACCGGCTCACCTTGCTGGATAAGCTTCACGAACTCGCGGGCCGAGCCATCCATGATCGGCGGCTCGCCGGCATCCATTTCGATGAGCACGTTATCCACGCCGCAGCCGCTCAAGGCGCTGAGCACATGCTCGACGGTGTGGATCTTGGCGTGGCCCTGCTGGATCGTGGTGGCGCGGACGAGATCGGTGACCAGATCCACCCGGGGTTTAATTTCCGGATGGCCGTGCAAATCCATGCGTTTGAAGACTACCCCATGGTTTACGGGGGCCGGCTTTAAGGTCAGTTGTACGGCGTCTCCCGTATGCAGGGCATTGCCCTTGATGGAGACCTCGCGTAAAAGGGTGCGCTGCTTCATTGGTGTGTGTTGGCGGAGTGTCCGAAAGCGCTTGGAAATGACAAGCTTGGAGATGGCTACTTTAAAGGGTTGTTTGGAGCGGCTGGCGTCCCTGCCCTTGGAGTTGTCGCGCTCATCGCGCCATTCTGCTGGCCAGCAGAACGCGGCAAGCTCGCAACCTCAGATCATCCCAAGCCCACAGGCGCGGACTCCTATGACGACGCAACCAGCCAGTCTCGGCCCTTACTTCCGACTCGCGCCAGCCGGGAGCCAACTATTCGCGAGGACGTGGTTGACATCACTGAAATCCCACCGGTAATTCTATTCCTTTAATCAACTCGAACCTTCCTCCGCAAACGTCATGCCCGCAGCCAACGATCTCAAAAAAGGCCAAGTAATCAGCTTCAATGGTGAACCTCACCTCATCATGGAGACCATGCATCGTACGCCGGGCAATCTTCGGGCCTTCGTGCAGGTGAAGATGCGTAATCTGCGCTACGGCAAGTCGCTGGAGCAGCGCTTTAATTCCCCTGATCACGTCGACGTCCTCCCCACCGACCGCCGCGTGCTGGAATTCAGCTACTGCGATCGCGACACCTACTCTTTCATGGACCCGGAGACTTTCGAGACCTTCGAAATCAGCTCGGTCATGATCGGCGACTCGAAGAACTATCTCGTCGCCAACGGCAAAGCCGACGTGCTCTTCATCAGCGATGTGCCGGTGACCATCGACATCCCTTCTTCCGTCGTCCTGAAAATCACCGAGAGTTCCGAAGGTATCAAGGGCGACACCGCCAGCAACGTCCAGAAACCCGCGACCACCGAAACCGGCCTGATCGTTCAAGTTCCTCTCTTCATCAAAACTGGCGAACTCATCAAGGTCAGCACCGCTGACGGCAGCTATCTCGGCCGCGCATAAACGGAGGGTTAACGTCCAAGCGCCCGGCCTATCCGGCTTCGCCCGCAGTTTATGCTGCGGGCTTTTTTGCGCCCGCTCCGCCGTACGACGCCGCCAGCAGCGTTTCCCTCCTGCCGAATTCGCCTACTGGCCAAATGACCCATAGCCCCAGTCTCGCGTTGCAATCGGAGTTACCTGCTTCAAGTAATTTCTCCGAAATTAAGTGTCCTGGTTTTTTCTTGGCAGTTGAAGGCTCTACCCACCACGCCCCCATGTGACTGCACCGACCCGGCGGTTGACCTTCATTCGAACCCTGTTCACGCACAACATCCGCCTTCGCGACCGCTCTCCCACCCTTGATTTGTCCGCCCGACCAAGAATGCCCTTACCCCCCCCGAACATGAATGCCGATCCCGCACGTCCCGACCAAACCAATCCCCCGGAAGAGGAGCGCTCCTTCAGTTTCACCACGCTCATTCAAAGGGAATATGCGCGCTTGGATGAGGCCGGCGGTCCCCATGTTGCCCCGCACGCCTCCCCGTCGATCGCAACCCCCGGTCGCGCGGATGAACCGTGGGTCAGCTTCACGGATCGCGATCTTTTCGGGGTAGCGCTCTCCGGCGGCGGCATTCGCAGCGCCACCTTTAATCTCGGACTGCTGCAAGCCCTCGAACGCAAACAGCTGCTGAAAAATGTGGACTATCTCTCCACCGTTTCCGGTGGCGGCTATATCGGCGGCTTCTGGACCGCGTGGCGGCAACGCGGTTATACTCTGGCGGACGATCATTTCGAAAAATTTCTCGAAGCCCGGAAAACAAAAACCGGGCTCACCAATCCCCTCGCCAGCGATCAGCGCCATTTTCCCAATGAACCGGCGAAGCAGGCCTGCGCACCCAGTGAACCCGACATACGCGAACAACCCGAAATCCGGCACCTGCGCGAATTCAGCCGTTTCCTGATGCCCCGGGTCGGTTTCTTCTGCATGGAAACCTGGGCGGGGATCGTCACCATTTTGGGCGGTCTGTTGCCTTCACTAACGGCAGCGATCTCCGTGCTGGCGCTCCTGCATTACGCTTGGTTCTACGTCGGCCATTGCCTCATCTCATCCCCGCCGCTGGGGAGCGCGATCTGCCTCGGCGTGCTGACGCTGCTTTACCATTTCATGTGCGAATACGGCTGGCGCCTCTCCGGCAAGGACGGCAACACCCGTCAGCCAATTTTGCATTATCTTGGATTCGCCGCAGGTGCCGCCACCCTCACCGCCGCCGGCTGGTATGCCTGCCGCCATCTTCTGCTGAGCGAAACCATGGATAAATGGCTGCGAGGCGTCGAAGATGTCTGGCAATCCGGAGCCACCAGAACCTATCCCGTCGAGACCAGCTTCGAATACGTGCTCTTCGGACCGGCGGCGGTGGCCGCGCTCGCCGGTCTGTTGTTGCTGATCTTCCGCGCCATCGCCTCGAGTATGATCAAAGGAAACGATGCCATCCGCTGGTCTAGCGGATTTGATCGGGCCGCCGCCCGCTGCCTCGCCCCGGCCGTGATGTGGGCGGCGCTCGCGCTGGTGTGGGAGTCCTGCCACTGGTTGCTCCATCAAGAGGCTCTTTTTCAAGCCACCGAGGGCCACACCGTGGCAGCCACTGCGGGAAGCACGGCGGTATTCGGCATGCTGTTCGTCTGGCTGCGCGATTGGCTGACCAAGCCAACGGAAGAAAACCTCGCCAGCAACATCCTCAGCCGGCTCACGGAAAAATTAAAACCGCTGGTGCCGCAACTGCTGGCCATCGGCTTCGTGCTCTCGATGTTGGTCACCGTCGGCGTGCTCGTGCAATCGTACGGCCTGGGTTGGTGGTCGGCTGATTGGCCGTCACCGCCGGTGTGCGGCGCCGGCTCCGCCCTGCTCCTGATCAGCGGCACCTTGCTGTTTTTCGATCCGGCCCGGGTCGGCATGCACGATTTTTATCGCTCGCGGATTTGCCGCTGCTTCCTGGGCGGTGCCCGCGCCGCCAGCCAAGCCAACCGGCGGCCCACTTCCGAACAATTCGGCGACGATCTCACTCTGGGCGAAATCCGCGAGTACACGCAAAACCAGCGCCCCATCCACTTGGTTTGCTGCGCCGCCAACAATCTCGCCGGCGACACCCTCGGGAGTCTTTACCGCGGGGCCCGCAGCGCCGTCATCTCGCCTTTCGGCATCAGTCTCGGCAACGATGCCGCAGCGTACGACGACTTGCGTTACTCTTCGGCGCTCACCGCATCCGCCGCCGCGTTCAACTCGCAGATGGGCCGCGTCTCGATGGATATGGGACCGGCAGTGGCGTTCGTCATGAGCGCGTTCAATCTCCGGCTGGGTCTCTGGGTGCCTCATCCGCTGATGCGCAACCCTCGTCCGCCCGCTCTGGTGGGACGGCCGTTTTTCTTCGAAATGTTTGGCCTGACGAAGTGCGATCCCGTCCCGCCAGCCGAGGATGGTCCCATGCTCCAGGTGCTTAAGGAATGCACCCAGCCACTCAGCGCCAGCATCGATTCCGTCAAACGCTACGTTAACCGCGAGGTCATCAATACCCCCGCCCGTCAGAAAAAGGCGAAGGCGGTGGCCGCCAAAGTCAGTACGCTTTCCCACCAAGCCGGCCGATACTCGGAAAAACATCTGCGCGATCTCCAGTTTCTCCATCTTTCCGATGGCGCTCACTTTGAAAACCTCGGGCTCTACGAACTCGTGCGTCGTCACTGCCGCTACATCATTGTGTCCGATTGCGGCACCGATCCCGAGGTCGCCTTCGACGATCTCGCCATCGCGTTACGCAGCATCCGCGAGGATTTCGGCGTCGAACTCGATCTCGATGTCAGCCCGCTCCGTCCCGACGATTCCGGCCGCGCCCGCCAACACGCCGTCGTCGGCACGATCCACTACGATGGATTGGGTGGCACGGACAAGGGCACGATTCTTTTCTTCAAACCCACGCTCACCGGCGACGAACCCTCCGACGTCATCCAATACCAGGCCCGCCATCCCGCCTTCCCGCATGAGACCACCGGCGACCAGTTCTATGATGAGGCGCAATGGGAATCCTACCGCCGGCTCGGGGAGCACGCGGGCGACTTCATTCTGCGACCGCTGGCGATGAACGCCGGCAAGCAATGCGATGAAACCCAGTTTGTGGAAAATATTTTCCTGGAAGCCAGCCAACGCTGGTTTCCCGCAGCCGACCGGCACAGCGACACCCTCGTGGCCCTCAACGAGCGGTGCAACGCCATCGAAACCTCCCTTTGCGAAAATGCCCCGGCCAACATCCGGGCGGAATTTTTCCCCGAAGTCGCGACGGCCTTCACGCCGCCGACCGCCCAGCCGGCAAGAGAAGAGCGCACGGCAGCGGAAGCCTCGCCGCTCGACGAGGAGGTGCGCACCGTGCATTACATGATGCTCGTCGCCCAATTGATGGAAGACGCCTGGAGTGCCGCCGATCTGGAAACCCAATGGGCCCATCCGCTGAATGAAGGCTGGATGAATTATTTCCATCGTTGGGCCGCCACGCCCTCCTTCCGCCGCTGGTGGCCGATCCTCAGTCCGATCTATAACGTCCGCTTCCGGAACTTCGTCCGTGACCGCTTCGGCATTCGCCTCGTCGAAACCGGTTCGACGGTCCCTGGGGCCAAACTCGAACTGCAACCCCTCGCCACCCCGGATGAGTTGAAAAGCGGATTTGCTTGGAAACATTGGGCCCAACGTCACCGCCCCGCAGACCTCGGCAAAATGCTGGCCTTCGACTATCAACTCACGCTCGCGAGCGTCCCGCAGGGATTTCAAAAAAAGTCGTTCCAAGCCGGCTTCCTCCTCTGCGAACGGGACGAGGATGCCGACGGCTCTTTTGTCCAATGGCATGCCCGGCAACTGTTCGTCCCCGACTCGCTCATCGGCTCCGGGATTGTCACCGGCCTGCTCGAAGCCGTGATCGCCCACTTCAAAAAAGAGCACGCGACGGGACGAGGGCCCGACCGGCTACAAGTACTGCTTAACACCGGAACCCAGCCGGGTGAACCCGACATGCGACGTGACCTCGGCCACCGCCAACAACGCGTTCACCTCATCAATTTCTATAAAAGCCGCAGCTTCGTCATGACCGCACCGGGACCAAAGGGAACGACGCCCAGCATGCTGCGATTGCAACTGGCCCCGGGAAAAAAGGCGAGACAGTCGATCCCGATCCGTTCACCCAAAGTTGCGACTAATCGATCGGCGGGAGAAAACCCATCTCAGTAACGTGACGTGAGACTCGGCCGGAGGCGACTACCCCACTCACCACGGCACCGAAGTCGCCCCACCACCACCCAGCGCCGCGACCGCTGTCTTGTAGGTTGCCGCCGATTCCTCGACACTGCTCGCCGAGGTCTTGAGGTCGCGCAGATGCCCATCGCGCAATCCGTAGATCCAGCCGTGCACCGTCAAATCCTGCCCACGCGCCCACGCATCGTGCGCGATCGTAGTCGAACACAAGTTGGCCACCTGCTCGATCACGTTCAGTTCGCACAGTTTCGCACTGCGCGCCGTATTATCCGGCAAGGCGCACAGACAGTTCTGATGTTTATCCCGCACATCCTGCACATGCCGCAGCCAATTATCGGCCAGCCCCACCCGCTCGCAACGAATGACCTTGCCCACACCGCCACAGCCATAGTGACCGACCACCATCACGTGTTTCACCTTCAACACATCGACGGCAAACTGGAGAACGGAGAGACAATTCAGATCGGTATGCACCACCACGTTGGCGAGATTGCGATGCACGAAAACCTCGCCGGGTAACAGGCCGATGATCTCGTTCGCCGGCACCCGACTGTCCGAACAACCAATCCAAAGATACTCCGGCGTTTGCTGTCGGGAGAGCTTTTTGAAAAACTCCGGATCGCGCCGCTTGATCGCTTCAGCCCACGCTTGGTTCTGTTCGAATAAATGGTTCAAGCTTTGCATACGGCCGCATGCTTGGTCTGGACACGATTTTGTCCACCACGGAATCCCGGTGTCAGCCTATTGAATATCGCCCAACAGAATGCCGTGGTTGCCTTAATCGAGTACGGTAGGTTGCGAGCTTGCCTCGTTCTGCTGGCCAGCAGAATAGCGCGACCAGCGCACCACCAACCCCGGCCCGATCCTGTCAGCCAAATGCGCGCGTTCTGCTTGACCGGGCCTCACATCAAACCCTGCCATTTCGCAATCTCTCCTGCCCGCGCCGGGTCGGCCGCGAGATTTTTCATTTCCAGCGGATCACGCTCCAAATCAAAATACAGCCACGGTCGCTCCACCCCATCAACCTCGGTCTTCAGGACGAATTTATGCTGCGCACTCCGAAACCCGCGCCAGGCAAACGGACATTGCTGCGACAGCGCCGACGCCACCGGCATGCTGATCTCCGCATTGTCGCGCTTGCACCGCCAATCCCGACCCTCCGCCCAAGCCACCGCCATGTGCGGCAAATCCACGAGACTCACCGGGCTGTCGTCGGAACGGCTTGGTTGTTCTTTGCCACCAGCCGGCCTCGGCCGACGAATGAGCAGCGGCACCCGGATCGATTCCTCGTAGGGCCAGGCTTTGCGAAAAAGTCCGTGCGCGCCGTGCATATCGCCATGCACTGAGGTGAACACGATCGTCGTCTCCGACAGATCCACCTCCGCCAACAACCGGCCGATCGCCCGATCCGTCGCCTCGATGTGCGCGTAATAGCCCGCCAGTTCCTCGCGGGCTTTTTTTTCCACCGCCGTGCCCAGGGGGACATTCGCCCGCAGGCGCAATTCGCCGGGCTTCACTTCGCTCACATTCGGCGCGGGCGCATGATAGGGCGGATGCGGTGCCTCCACACTCACCATGCAAAAATACGGTTCATCCGTCTTCGCCCGGCGATCACCGGTCTCAACAATCCACTCGGCCGCCCGCTGCCCCAACACATCAGCCTGATAACCTTTGAAGCGCCGGGGCGCGGGTAATCTCGTCCCATGCAACCAAGGATCATTCAGGAGGAATCCGCTCTCGAAACCTTCCCACGTGGCAAAACCACCGCGGCGCTCCGGCGGCACGATCATTTTCGCATGAACGTCCCCGACCAATGGAGCGGCGCGATCACGTTCCGCCAGATGCCACTTTCCAAAAAATGCCGTCGTATAACCGCGATCCTTCAGCGCCTGCGCCACGGTCCGCGCTTCCGTGGGCAACGGATCCCAGTAATCACGCACCCCATTTCCCGGACACAGTTTTCCGGTCAACAGCGCCGCCCTCGCCTGTGGTCCGAGCGGATGCGGCGTCACCGCCTGCGGGAAATTAATCGCCTCACTCGCCAATCCGTCGAGCCACGGCGTCGACGCATTGCGATCCCCCGCATAACCGCACGCCTGCGCCCGCCACTGTGTCGTCACGATCCAGAGAATATTGGGCCGGCTCATCGTGGGCGTATCTGGTCACAAAAAATCCGAAGTGCCACGCAAAAGATTCCCTCCGGCCGATTTCGCCCCCTTGCCCGGGATTTCCGTAACCTCACTCCACGCTCGCCCGCGCGGGTCCCGGATGTAACCTCGGGGACATTCCTCATGATAAATTTCAAGCGAATCCTCGTTATTCTCGGCAGCACGGTCGTTTTCTTTCTGGCCCTCGTGGGCTGCGCGCAACGAAGTTTGCTCTACTTCCCAACGCATGAACCGGTTCACAACCCCGCTGCGCCACTGGGCTTAAGTCCGTGGCAGATCCACGGCGAAGATCGCGGCTACCAGCACATGGTCGCGCATCCTAAAAAAATTTGGTTTTTCCTTCATGGCAACGGAGGGCAGGCCGGCCATCGCGATTATGTCCTGCCAAAAATCCCCGCTCAGGATTCGCTTTTCATCTTGGAGTATCCCGGCTACGGCGCGCGGCCCGGCAAACCATCCCGGGCGACCTTTGATCAGGCGGCCCGGGAGGCTTACACTTGGCTGGTGGGTGAGTTTGGCGTCGAGCAAATCATCGTGCTGGGGGAATCACTCGGCTCGGGCCCAGCCGCACAACTCGCCGACGCCCCGATTCCCCCCCAGCATATTGTCCTGGTGGTGCCCTTCGACATTCTAAAGAACGTCGCCCAGGAAAAATTCAAATTTTTGCCCGTCGGACTCATCTTGCTGGATCGGTGGGACAATATTCAGGCGTTAAAAAACTACCGCGGAAAACTCGACATCTTTGGCGGAACCCACGATCCGGTGATTCCCGTAAGTCATGCGCGCAATCTGGCCGCCTCGCGCCCGCAGGCGAAATATCATGAATTTTCCGGTGGCCACAACTGGGCGGATGGCGACTTTGTTGATCTGTCAAAATTATAGAACGCTTAACCGAAAAGTTAAAACGGCTTTTCGGAATCGCGGCCCCGCTTCACTCCTGTCGCCGCCAGGTTCTCAGGTCGCGCGCCATCGCACCGAAGCCATGGGGGAAATCATGCTCCAACCGGCGCACATCACCACGATGGCGCGTCACTTCCTCCACGGCGCGCTTGATTTCCCAGGGCAACGAAGGCCGGTCCGTGCCGTACACCCGCCACTTTAAATCTTTCCGCGAATAGGGCTGCACGCCACTTGTTTGTCCCAACAACCAGGCTTCTTCGGTCACCGACGATTCCCGTCCGCATAACAACCACGCCTCGATCGCCGGCACGGCCACGCCGACGGCCCGCAACACCCGCGGGTGTCCGGTGGAGCGATTCTTTGCCGGCGGAAGATTTTTTAAAGTCCGGCGAAACACCGCGCGCAACCGGCAGATCCGGCAGAACGGATGATAATATCCCGGGGCTTCGTGCTCCGCCGTGTGTACGGGCGAATCATCCGAATCGACCACGACCACCAAGCCGTCAGCCTCGGTGTTGAAATGCAAATGGCGCAATATCGCCGGTAACACTTGCTCGACCGAGGGCCAGCCCCGCGCCCGCAGATTTGGCGCGACGAGGGAGAACGGTACGCCCAAAATGTATTCCACGAGCACCCGCAGTGCCGCCTCGTCACCGGGAGATTCGCTGAGGATCGCGAGCTTCATCAGAGGCCCACCACGAAACACCCCAAATACCCGAAATCTGGACCAGACTGAATCCAATCATACAATGTGAGGTTTCTCATTCTTTCGTGTATTTGGGGTGTTTCGTGGTGGCAGAAAGTTTCATTCTCCCGGGACGCCGCCAAGAATGCCGCTGTACCACAGATCCCCGAGATGAGCTTCCTTCATCAACTCCATGAGATCGGCGCGATCGGACAAGCGCTCAAAGTTCGCCGCATTGCCCAGCTTGCTCGCGAGCACGATCTCCTCGGGATGATCCTTGAACTGATCGAGCAAATACGGCGAATGCGTGGTCGTGATGACCTGCACCGGCGCCCGATCCATCCCGCAATCCTGAGGATAACTCAACCGGTACAACGCATCGCGCACTTCGCGCAGCGAACGCGGATGCAGACCGCGATCCGCTTCTTCGAGGCACATGACCGCAGGCGGATCGGGCGCAAAGGCCAGCGTCAAAATCGCCAGCAGATACCACGTGCCTTGCGAAAGACTTTCCCCGGGGATCACCTCCCGGGTGTTCTGCGCCAGTTGAGCCGTCAACTCGACCCGGCCACCGCGCACGTCGCGAAAACCCAGCGCACCAAACTCCGGCATCAGCCGGCAAAACTCCGCCTCCAGCGCCGCGAAAGCCGCTGGCTGTTTTTCTTTCCAACTAGCGAGGACAGCGGCGATATTTCCGCCATTGGAAGCCAACTCCGCGCCTTCCTCGCGCTTCGCCGGCATCGCCATGGCGTAGTGATCGAGCAGAAACGCGCGGATCGATTGCAGCTGCGTGCGCAGCTCGCCCCACAACGCCACCCCGGGCAATCCCGCCGGATGATCCACCACGAGTGAATTACAGACGAGTTCGTCGGAATTGCAGCCCAACGTCACCCGCACGTTTTGGAACGGCGGATGAAAATGAAACTCCACTTGCGGACCGGTGGGTCGCTGTCCTTGCAAGTCCGCCGCATGCACCGCCGGCAGCGCGGCCAAGGTCCGCAACCGCAGCAAAGCCTGGATCAAACTGGTTTTCCCACTGCCATTGGGCCCGAGGAAGAGATTAAACGGCGCCAACCGCACCGCCGCCGAGCGCAGTGCCTTAAAATCCCGGAAATGAACCGCAGCAATCATTGGGCGGATTGTTGGCACATCATTGGCGGCACGACAAGGATGCGTTGCAGCCCCCGACCTGTTGAAGATTGCACGATAGACTAACCCGCCGGAGGCGACGCGTCTCCACGTGGATCAACGCGCCGGGGGCGACGCGTCTCCACGTGGAATGGACCCGCGGCGCCCTCGCCGCAGTTGCCCTTCCCTGATTTCCAGAGTTTGAAAACGCGCCCGAGTGGTTGTTTCCCGATTCCCTTCCTTATCTTCCCGACCCACGGAACACTTCCCCGCCAAACGCGTCGGAGCTTTCGCATTGCGCCTACCGAAACCTCCCGGCAATTCAAAACCATGTTATCGCGTCTTCTTGGCCGGTTCTCCGGTCCGCTTCTCTCCCTCAGCCTGACCTTTCTGTCGGTCTCTACCTTGCGCGCCCAACCGGCGACGCCCGAACCCACCGGCACCGCCAACGAATCCACCTTCGATCTGGAGACCAAGGAACTCGTGCTTCGGGGCAACGCCCGGCTGACCTACGGCGAACTCCTCCTCACCGCCGACGAGATCCGCTACAACCAACAATCCAAAACCGCCAACGCCAACGGCCACGTCATCCTCACCCGGGGCGACCGCCGCCTGGTCGCGGAAAAAGGCAGCTACAATCTCGAAAATGATACCATCCACGTTAATCAGGTCCGGTTCGGCCGTTTCCCCTTCTACATCACAGGCGACACCGTGGACGGGACCATGGAAAATCTGGCCGTCACGAATGCCAACGTTTTCTTCCGCGAAAACGCCTCATACGCGCCCTCCATCCACGCCAATAAATTGATCTACCAACACGGCCGCATCGTTTCGGGCGAAGGCCTGAAACTCGGCCTGCTCGGCGGGCATTTCGTCGCACTCCCCGTTTTCACGCACGATCTGCATTCGGAACTACTCTCCGCAATGTCGGCTCATGTCGGCTACCGCAGCAGCTTGGGCCTCTTCGGCGAATTCGGCCTGCAGCTTCCCGTCGCCGAGGGCGTGAAACTCGGCGCCGATGTCGGCCTCTACAGCAAACGCGGCCTCATGTTCGGTCCCGCCGCCTCCTACTCCCGCACCGACTCCGACAGCTCGACCCATGGCCTCCTCCGCTCCGGCTACATCCATGATTACGGCGACCGCTTGACCGACGTCCTCGGCGCGCCGATTCCACGCGACCGCCGCTTTCTCGAATGGCAGCACCAACAGAAGTTCAGTGAGAATTTCACGCTGAACGGCCAGTTCAACTACTGGAGCGACTCCGAGGTCCTGCGTGATTTCAGACCCAAATTATTTTTCCCCGTCCAGCAGCCCGATTCCTTCCTCGAAGGCGCCTACACCGGCGACAACTATGTGCTGAGCGCCTTCCTGCGCGCCAACCCTAATCATTTTTTTCGCATGCAGGAACGCCTGCCTGAACTGCGCTTCGATCTGCTGCCCACCCTCGTCGTCGCCGGATTTTATCACCGACTCAACACCAGTTTCGCGATGCTCGAAGAAAACGCCTATCTGGGGAATCCCGAATTACGTTCCACGCGCTTCGATGCGTATTATGGTCTGGAGCGCCCCATCGCGCTGACCCCGTGGTTCACCTTCACGCCGGTCGCCGGCGCTCGCGTGACGCACTACACCAAAACCAACCCGGCGAGTGGAAAAGATAATTACACCCGCACGCTGGGCGAAGTCGGCTTCGACGCCGTGATGCGAGCCAGCGGACTCTTCGAATACAAAAACGAAACTTGGGGCATCGACGGCCTCCGTCACCTCATCGAACCCAAGCTCTCCTATCGCTACGCCCCCAAGGCAGCCGAAGGCCGCGCCTACATTCCCTCCATTGACCGCCGCACCTTCAACACCTACCTGCCCCCGCTTTCCATCGGCGATCAACGCCACATCGATGACCTCGATCGCCTCGATACGCTTCGTCTCTCACTCAACAACACGCTCCAAACCCGCGACAAAACCTACGGCTCGCGCAATCTCGCCACGCTCAACTTTGCGGCTGATTCCCGTTTCTCCCGTCAACCCGGCCAGCGCAAATTCTCGAACATCTACACCGAAGCCACCCTCTCTCCCGCTCCGTGGCTGCGTTTCGAAGTGCTGGAGCAATTCTCAACCCAGAAAACCGCCCAACAGGAACTCAACTACGCCATCGAGATCACGGATCAGGACGTCTGGGCCGTCCGGCTCTCCTCGCATTATCTGCACAACAGCTTCGACGGAAAAATCGGTAACGTCGGCTACGAAGAATACCTGCTCGACTACCGCCAACGCGTGAGCGACACCCTGCACTTCATCGGTCGCTGGCGTTATGACGCCCGCCGCAGCCGCTTGAATGAACAGACTTATGGCATCCTGCAGCGACTCGGCCAGACATGGGATGTCCGCTACGAGATTTCCTACAGCGAAGGTCAGCGCCGCGAAAGTTCCTTCGGCCTCAACATCGAAGTCACCCTGCTGAAATTCTGATCGCGCCCCGGATTCATGCCGCCGCGCAACAACCTCGCGTTGAAATTCAATCCGCTTTCCGGGCGTAGGGCCGGCCCTTGTGGCCGTACCGCGACCCGCGCCTACGGCACGGCGACCAGCCCGTTCGACTGGCTCAGGGCCCAGAGCTTCTCGTGGGGCGCCGGCCCTACATTTGTTCCAACGGTGCAAACGGATCTTTAATCGCTGTTCGTTCCCCATGAATCCCCGCATCACCGCCAACCAGCAGCGCACCTTCCTCCACCTCTTCGCGCAGGTCCGGCCGATGCTGGCCACCGACAGCGGACTCCCCCGCCGCATCAAAGATCTCCTCGGCCGCAACCGCGCCTTCGGTTCCCGCGACCGCCGGCTCTACCGCGAACTCCTCTACACCGGCATCCGTTTTCTACCGTGGGTTGCGCCGCTCCTCGAAACCGAAGGCGAACTCGCCTCCCAAATCATCGCTTGGCTCGCCCCCGAGTTGAAAGACACGAAAGATTACCGCGCCGCCCACTGCGGCGACTGGCCCGCCGTGCCCGCCACCCTCGCCGAAAAAGCCACGGTTCTCATCGCCCTCATGGCAGGCAGGGCGTTACCGAGCGTGAGCGACACTCGGCGTTCTCCGAACGAGCCGCTTCCCTCCGGTAGCTCGCAAACCAGCGCATTAGGGTCCCTGCGCTCCACCTCCCAAACCCCATCCCCCATCTCCCATCTCCCATCCCCCATCTCCCATCTCCGAACCCCCATCTTCCAGCCGGCAGCTTTGCTCCCCGCTTGGTTTCGCGAACACTGTCCCGCCGCCTTCAGCTCACCTCATATCGACGCGATCAACGAACGCGCCCCACTCTGGGTTCGTCTGCAAGTTACCGATGTCGCTCATGTGCTCGCGGAATTTTCCGGCAAAGGTTGGGCCCCCATCCGCGTCACTGAACCCGCCGACGCCATCTGCCTCCCGCCGAACGCCGAAGTCGCCGACACCAACGCCTATTGCCGCGGCTTCGTGGAAATCCAAGATCTCGGTTCGCAACTCGTGCTGCATCACACGCCCATCGTGCCCGGCCAAATCTGGCTCGATGCCTGCGCCGGCGCCGGTGGAAAAACGCTCCAACTCGCCCGCTTGCTCGGCGATCACGGCCGCGTCGACGCCACCGATATCCGCCTCGCCACGCTCGAAGAACTCCGCGACCGCGCCGCGCGCGCGCGCCTGACCAATGTGCGCATCATAGCCAAAGCTGGCACCGATTACGACGGCGTACTCGTCGATGCGCCCTGCTCTGGCACTGGCACGTGGCGACGCCTGCCGCACATGAAATGGTACACGCAGCCCGCGATGCTCACGGAGTTCGCCGCGCTCCAGTTGCAAATTCTCACGACGAACGCCCCGCGCATTCGCCCCGGCGGCTTGCTCGTCTACGCCACGTGTTCGCTGAGCCACGTAGAAAATCACGACACCGTCGCCGCGTTCCTGAAAACCCACGCAGACTTCAGCGCCGAGTCACCCGCCCGCGACTGGGGCGCCGTCTCCGATGGCCTTGGCTCCACGCTTCTCCCCGGCACCCGCAACAGCGACGGCTTCTACGTCGCGCTGCTCAGACGCTCGTAATCCGTATGGCTTAAAGGTGGAACCCGACCTCCGGGCGGGTTGGATCGATTTCGCGCGTTTAGTCTTCTATTTTGTAGGGCCGCTGCTTGCGGCGGCCTAGGCACGCTGCCGTGGGTGGGCGTCGGTTTCCACCCCGACGCTGATCGCCGATATGGAAATCCGCGACCACCTGTCTGTCGCTACCCCTTCAGCGCCTTCGCCACGTCCTTCGCGAAGTACGTCAAAATCATATCCGCTCCCGCGCGTTTGATCGCGAGCAATGACTCATCGCGGCACCGCACCAGATCGAGCCAGCCCAACTGCGCTGCGGCGTGAATCTGCGCGTACTCACCGGAAACCTGATACGCCGCCACGGGTTTGCGCGAGGCGTTGCGCACCTCGCGGATGATGTCGAGGTACGGGCCGGCCGGTTTCACCATCACGATATCCGCACCTTCTTTTTCGTCGAACGCCACTTCACTCAGCGCCTCGCGGCGGTTAGCGGGATTCATTTGGTACGTGGCCTTATTGAGCAAATTCGTACCAGCCGCCTTCGCGCTACCCACCGCATCGCGAAACGGCCCATAGTAGGCCGAATTATATTTCGCCGAGTACGCCAGAATACCGGTGTCAGTATAACCAGCCTCATCGAGCGCCAAGCGGATCGCGCCCACTCGTCCGTCCATCATGTCCGATGGTGCCACGAAATCCACGCCGGCTTTCGCCTGGAGCACCGCCATCGCGCAGAGAATTTCCACCGTGTTATCATTCTCCACATCATCCATCGCCGCATTCAACACGCCATCGTGGCCGTGGTTGGTGTAAGGGTCCAACGCGACGTCCGTAATAACCGTCAATTCCGGCACCGCTTTTTTCACGGCGCGGACGGTGCGCAAAATCAGCGTTTCTTCATTGAGCGCTTCGGTGCCCTCCGCATCTTTCAAATCCGCGTCGAGCTTGGGAAACAGCGCCACGGCCGGCACGCCGAGCTTGTTCAGCTCACGGCACTCCTTCACCAGATCGGCGAGATTCAACCGAAACACGCCCGGCATGGACGCGATCTCTTCGGGTTTACCTTTGCCCTCCACCACAAACAGCGGGGCAATTAAATCTTCCACCCGCAACACCGTCTCGGCCACCAACGCGCGGCGACTGGGATAACGGCGCAAGCGCCGGGGACGTTGGGGCAAATTCAGTTTGGACGTTTTGGCCATGGTTTAGGTAGATCTTGAATCATATTCGCCGCCTGCTTGCTACACGTTTCAGCGATCGGTGCGGACCGGGTGCAGGGTGGATTCATTCTCGGCGCTACCAAACGGGTGCGTGACCAGAAAGTAACCTCCTCAGGGCAAGTTGTGTATGGACTGATATAACATAATCCAATGCTCCCTCTGAAAAGCTCGAAAACTGGTTACTTTCCGGTCTCACACCCCTACCAAACGGCAAAGTACCCTATTGGGGTACTTATGAATTGTGTCTCCATTAGGAAAAATCGGGTAAGCCACAAGTACCCTATTGGGGTACTTGTGGCTGGGGGAAATGAATTCATTCTCGGAGTTCCCCGAAGAAGGACTCGATGTTGCAAGATTCGGCCGATCATGATTTC
>JBBRBC010000019.1:0-56306 GCA_038206205.1 Opitutales bacterium | reverse complement strand
CGCCACCCAGAAACGGCAGTTGTCGGAGAAATTTCTAACCTTGGGGGTTTCGCTCGCGAGATCGTTGCGCGTGGCGTCGTGGACATGGGTCCAACCAGTGGCAGCCATGTCTTCCAGGATTTCTTTGCGGTCAGGGAGATGCATGAACGTGTTGCCGGTCTCGTCGGTGAAGTAGCGATCGCCGAATTCCAGCACCCGCAGATTCTGTTCTCCCTTGGCCCAAAGCGCGGCTTCCTTGGCCCACACTTTGATATCTTTCGGATCATCCCGGTCGTGGGTCGTGAAAATAAAATGCGCACCGATCCGACAGAGCTGATGCAAATTTATCATCGCTGTGCGCCGGTTATCTCGTCCGGGAATCTGCATCATGCCATTGAAAAGAAAGAGCACACCGTCGAAGAGGGGAAGTTGAGAGTTGAGAGCTGAGAGTTGAGAGTTGGCCAGTTGGGTGGCGTCGGCTTGGAGGAAGGTGATGCCGGGAATACCTTGTTCCTGCTTCAGAATTTCTGCCTGCTCGATGAGTTCCGAGGCAAAGTCGAAGGCGGTGATGTTTTTAAAACCCTGGTGCCAAAGTCCCACGGCCACGCGTCCGGCCCCGCAGCCGGCTTCGAGGAGATTGGCCGAGCGGTCGGGCAGATATTGCTCGATCAATACCAGTTCAGATTTCCACAATCCGATGAAGTGGGCCGCGCGGGCGTAGTGCAGCACCGTGTTGATGGAATTAAAATCATCACGCACGGTGTCGCCGGTGACTTTGGGCGGCGCGGCGCTCATGTCTTTTGGGTAGGGCGAATGCTCCGGATGAGCCGTGATTTTGATCATGATGGCGACATTTGCGGCTCGTCAGGGACGACTCGGCCTACCTTTTTTTCCATGCGGCGATAAACATGCCGTTGGCGTTGAGCTCGTGGGGCCAGAGAAAAAGTTGAGAGTCTCGAGTTGAGAGTTGAGAGCTGGGAATAGAAAGTTGAGGGCTGAGAGTTGACCCGCCTTCGCCTGGCTTCGGCGCAGCATGGGGTTGAGAGTTGAATACTGGGGTGGGCGCGAACTCGGGATAGGCGGCGGTGAAGGCTTCGGCTACGGCGGTGGTCTCGCTGCGGCTGAGTGTGCAAACGGCGTAGACAAGACGGCCACCGGGCTTGAGCGAAGGCGCGATGTGCTTGAGCAAAGTCTGCTGCACCACGGCGAGTTCGTTGATGTCCTTCGGGGTCGTGGTCCAACGCGCGTGGGGATTGCGCTGCCAAGTGCCGAGGCCACTGCAGGGCGCATCAACCAACACGCCGTCGAACTTGGTCTTGGTCGGGAGCTGGACACCGCCTTCCCATGGAGCGACGCGGAAATTGAAGACTTGGGCGCGGGCGGCGCGCTCCTTGAGTTTGGTGAGTCGGCGGGCGGAACGATCACTGGCCCAAAGCAGGCCTTTGTTCTGCATCAGGTCGGAAAGATGCATCGTCTTACCGCCTTCACCGGCGCAGGCGTCCCACCAGGTTTCACCGGGCTGCGGGGCACAGGCGTGGCCGACGAGCTGTGAGGCGAGATCTTGGATTTCGAATTCACCGGCTTGAAATGCATCGGTGCGGTAGAGGTCGGTGATGCCGGAGTAGCGGAAGGCGGAAAGTGGAGAGCTGAGCGTTGAGAGCTGAGAGCCAGCAGGAGGCAGACACTGGGTAAGGTTGGTGGTTACTTTGGCTTCGAGACCCTGCTTGGTTCGGATCCAGAGGGTGGGATCGCGTTGGAGCTGGCGAAGCCAGTCGGCGGGGACGGTCGTCATTTCGCTCTTCACCCAGTCGGGTACGGCGCGGGCGGCGAGGGCTTCGGCCTTGAGGCTGAGGGGATTTTTTTCGAAACGTTCGCGCAAAACCAAGGCAGCTCCGAGTTGCTTTTGGAGCGACTCTTTCGGATCGAGCCAGCGCCACCAACGGAAGTAAGCGAAAACGGCGCGGCTGATTTCCCGGCGCTCCATGGGCGCGGTGTAATGGCGGTTTTGCGTCAGCGATTCGCGCAAAGCCTGATCTGCGGGCGTGCCGGTTTGAACCAGTTTCAGAATGCGGGCGGCGTTGTTGATGAATTTGGTCTCGGACATGATCAGCTGCGTTTCGCCCAGCGGCGGGTTTCCTTGATTTCAAAGGGACGGGGTTCGACGAGCACGCCGGCACAGGCGGGATGGTTGCGGAGCTCTTGGAATTTCGTGCCAGTTACCCGCCACTTCAACGCGAACGAAGTCTCGGCGATCGGGGCGACGCGATTTTCGAAGACGAAGGCGAACTCCACCTTGGTGTCGCCGTTGGAGGCATCAATCGCCGTGCGGAGCTTGTGCAGAAAATCCGGGAGCTCGGCGTGGTCGGGGTGGAGGAGCCAGCAAACTTTTTTCACCGCCCCGGGGACGTAGGAGTCGAGCACGTAGACTTCCTTGATGTTGAGGCGGGCACCGTCGTTGCCGCGCATGACCGAACCGAGGACGACAATGGGGAGATTCTCCGCGAGGATCTTGCCATAATTCTCATAGGCATCGGCGTACATATTGACCGCGATCGTGGCGCGTTTGCTCGCAAGATTAAAGAAAGCCCAGGGTCGATTGTCTTTTTTGGAGAGACGCTTGGTGATTCCGCTCATGATGCCGCAGAGGCGAAATTCCACGCGGTCACCTTGTTCGAGCACCTGCTCTTCCGTGTAATTGGCGAAGGCCTCGGTCAGACCGCTGTAGGCATTGAGCGGGTGACCGGAGACGTAGAAACCAAGAAGTTCTTTTTCGAATTGGAGACGCTCGACGGAGGTGAAGTCGGTGGATGAGTCCTGGCGGTTGGGGGCAACCGCCGCTACCGCCTTGTCCTTGGGTTTGGGCGCGTCCTCCGCCAGCATGTCCATGAAACTGTGCTGACCGGCGGCTTTGTCCCGGGCGTGGGCGGCGGCACCGGCTAGCGCGGAATCGATACTGTCGAAGAGTGGTTTGCGGGCGGCTCCGCTGAAATCGAAGGCGCCGGTTTTGACCAGATGTTCGAGCACGCGCTTGTTGAGCGCGCGGGCGTCGACGCGGGCGATGAAGTCGGCGAAATCGAGAAATGGTCCGTTGGCTTCGCGTTCCTCAATGATTTTTTGCGCGGCTTGCTCGCCGACGCCTTTGATGCCGGCGAGGCCGAAGCGAATGGTGGTCGATGCCATGCCTTGGGTAGGGCCACCGCTTGACGGCGTGCCGCGGACGGACGGCCCGGCCACAAGGGCCGGCCCTACGACTGGCGTGAACATCTCGCGGCTTTCGTTCACGTCGGGGCCGAGAACTTTCAAGCCCATCGCCTCGCACTCCGCGACGAAGTGGGAAACTTTTTCGGAGTTGCCCAGTTCCGCGCTCAACATGGCCGCCATGAACTGGACGGGGTAGTTGGCCTTGAGAAATCCGGTTTGATAGCTGAGGACGGCGTAAGCGGCAGAGTGCGATTTATTGAAACCGTAGCCGGCGAATTTGTTCAGGATGTCGAAGATGGAATCGGCCGTCTTCGCCTCGATGTTGTTCACGCGCTTCGCGCCTTCGACGAATTTCGTGCGCTCGGCCGCCATCGCCTTTTCGTCTTTCTTACCCATCGCGCGGCGCAACATATCGGCACCACCGAGTGTGTAGCCGGCGATGATCTTCGCGGCTTCCATCACTTGCTCCTGATAGACCATGATGCCGTAGGTTTCGCGGCAGACTTCCTCGAGAAGTTTGTGCGGATACTTGACAGTGTTCGGTTCTTTTTTGCCGCGAATGTAGTCGGGAATCCAGTCCATCGGGCCGGGACGATAGAGGGCGATGAGGGCGACAATTTCATCGATCGAGGAAAGACCAATCTGCCGGCAAAGATTCTGCATGCCGCCGGATTCGAGCTGAAACACGCCGGTCGTGCGCCCGGAATTGAGAAGCTCGTAGGTCTTGGGATCATCGAAGCCGACGGCCTCGATGTCGAACTTCGGCGCGGTGGTGCGGCGAATGTTTTTCACGGTGTCGTCAATGACGGTGAGCGTCTTAAGGCCGAGGAAATCCATCTTCAGCAAACCCAGTTTGCCGACGGCGTTCATATCATATTGCACGGTGACGTCGCCTTCCTGGAGCGTCAGCGGGACGAAATCGGAGAGCGGCCGATCGGTGATGATGATGCCCGCGGCGTGTTTGCCGGTGTTGCGGACCATGCCTTCGAGGACGAGGCCTTGCTCGATGATTTTCTTGGCGACGGGATTTTTGGCGATCTCGTCGCGCAGCTCGGCGGATTTCTCGATGGCGGTCTTGAGCTCGATGTTGAGCTCGTCGGGAATCATTTTCGCCAGGCGGTCGGCGTCGGCGTAGGGGAGATCGTGCACGCGCGAGACGTCGCGGATCACCATCTTCGCGCCGAGCGTACCGTAGGTGATGATGTTCGCCACGCAGTCGTTGCCATATTTTTCGCGGACGTAGTTGATGACCTCGCCACGACGGCGCATGCAAAAATCGATATCGAAGTCAGGCGGAGAAACGCGCTCGGGATTCAGGAAGCGCTCGAAGAGAAGTTTAAAACGCAGCGGATCGAGATTCGTGATCCCGAGGAGATAGGCGACGATACAACCGGCACCCGAACCACGGCCCGGGCCGACGGGAATTTCCTGACGGCGCGCCCAGTCGATAAAATCCCAGACGACGAGAAAGTAGTCAATGAAGCCGGTCTTGCTGATGATCGAGAGTTCGTAGTCGAGGCGTTCGACGAGGGTCTTGGCCAGCACGGGATCCGTGGCCTTCGTCGGCGTGTGGTAATCGACGTCATAGCGACGGCGCAGGCCCGCGACGCACAGATCCAGCAGATAGCCGCTGCGATCGGATTTTACCTCGGGCGGCAGCGGATATTTCGGGTAGCGTTCGGAGCCCTTGGGGAAGGGAATCGCGAGGTCGCACATATCGGCCACATGTTGAGTATTGGTCAGTGACTCGGGCACCTCATGGAAAACCTGCGCCATCTCCTCGCGCGATTTCAGGAAGAATTGCGTGCCGGTGAACTTCATCCGGTTCTCCTCGGCGATCTTCGATCCGGTTTGGATGCACAGAAGCGTGTCGTGCGGGCTGGCGTCCTGCGCGCGGACGTAATGAACGTCGTTCGAGCAGATGACTTTTAACTGAAACTCCTCGGCGAGTTTGAGCAGGCCCGGAATAATTTTGCGCTGTTCCGGGATGCCGTGGTCTTGGATCTCGACGAAGTAATTTTCCCGGCCGAAGATTTCCACGAAGCGACCGCAAGCGGTGCGGGCTTCATCGTAGCGGTCGTGGAGCAAGTGCTGGGGCACCAGCGACGCGAGACAGCCGGTGAAGCCGATCAGGCCTTTGGCGTGGAGCGCGAGTTGCTCCAGATCGGTGCGCGGCTTGTAATAGAAACCTTTGAGGTGCGCATCGGAGACGAGTTTGAGGAGATTTTGGTAACCGGTGAGATCGCGAACGAGCAGACCGAGATGGAAAATGTTTTTGCCCTCGTCGGCGGTGCGGGCGGTGCGTTCGAGGCGCGAACCGGGAGCGAGGTAGAGTTCGCAGCCGACCAGGGGCTTGATGCCTTTGGCCTTGGCTTGGTTGTAGAAATCAATCGCGCCGTAGAGATTCCCGTGGTCGGTGAGGGCGATCGACTTCATGCCCAGTTCCGTGGCGCGGTCCATCAGGCGGTCGATGCGGCAGGCGCCATCGAGCAGGGAGTAGTCGCTGTGGACGTGAAGATGGACGAAATTTGAGTCGGGAGCCGCCAAGATTCGTTCATGGGAGTCAGGGGCTTAGGCACGGGCAAGCCCTAATCCGGGCGGGCGGGGATAATTGCGGGTTACCCATGTCTTTTGTAGGGCCGCTGCTTGTCGGCGTGCCGTTTTCGCGGATTTCGGCACGGTCGAGTAGGCGAACTTGAGAGCCAGAGTAGAAAGTACGGTTTGCCATGTCGTGGCACCCACCGCGCTGTCGCTCCGCTCCAACGCGGCTACCAAACAGGGGCGGCCGCCAAGCCCACAGGCACGGAGGCCTGTGGCGACGGCAAGGCCGATCGATGATAGTTTAAAAATTGCTATTGACGGAGGCGGGTTGGGCTGGCTTTTTCTCAACTTTCCTCCGTTCAACTTAATCGACTTACACATGCCAATAGAGATCAAGATTCGCAAAAACGAGCCCATCGACCGTGCGCTGCGCCGTATGAAGAAGAAGCTCGACCGCGAAAACATCATCAAAGACGTGCGCTTCAAGCGCTACGCCGAGAAGCCCTGCGAGCGTCGCCGCCGCAAGGAGAAGGTCATGGCCTTCACCTGCATGCTTCGCGCCCGCCACGCCAGCTAAACTGCGCGTCCCGTTACTTTCCACCGGCAGTGTGCCTCAGGCGCGCTGCCGGTTTTTTTGTGGGTATCAGACCCGGCCGTGATGGCTCATTCGTGGCGTCTGCAAGACAGCCGCATCTACGGCTCAAGGCCAAAATCGAAAACAAAAATCGAAGTGGAGTTAATCTCTCATGAGATTCATCAAGGGATGAATCCTTGGATGAGTGACTCCGACTGATCGTCTCTGTCCGGTGGTTCCGGGGTGTTTGCTTATCGAAGGCGGAACCATGGTCTGGGATCAGCGAATATTTCGGCGGGGTTTAGGAAATGGGTGGGCGTCGGTTTCCACACCGACGCTCTGTCGCCGATGTGGAAATCGGCGACCACCCACGGAAACAGCGAGGAACCAGATATTGTTTTGTAGGGACGGCGCTGGTCTGCGGGCCGGCATCGCGCAACTCGGCGCGGCCGCAAGGACCGGCCCTACGGTCTGAATTCGGGATTACTTGTCGCCGTACCCCTTCGGGTGGGACTTGTGCCAGCGCCAGGCGGTTTCGACGATGGGTTCGATGCTCGGGTACTTTGGGGTCCAGCCGAGTTCGCGACGGGCTTTAGAAGCGTCAGCGTAGAGGGCGGGGGGGTCGCCGGCGCGGCGAGGAGCGAAACTCGCGGGGACTTTCAGACCAGTGATTTTTTCCACGGCCTTGATCACTTCGAGAACGGAGGTCGGCGAGCCGGTGCCGAGGTTGTAGAAAAGCTGCGTGCCGGGGGAGGCGAGTTTGTCGAAGGCGGCGATGTGCGCGCGGCTGAGGTCGTCGACGTGGACGTAGTCGCGTTGGCAGGTGCCGTCGGGGGTTGGGAAATCATTGCCGAAAATCTGCAGGGGCTTGCCGATGCCCATGGCGGCCCAGACGGTAAGTGGGATGAGATGCGTTTCGGGATCGTGGGCTTCGCCGATGGTGGCGTCTTCGGCGGCGCCGGCGGCGTTGAAGTAGCGGAAGGCGGCAAAACTCAGTCCGTAAGCGTGGGCGAAGGCCTTGAGCATATTCTCCACGTCGAGCTTGGTTTGGCCGTAGGGATTGATCGGGGCCTGCGGGAGATTCTCGGTCATCGGCATTTTCTCCGGTACGCCAAAAGTCGCGCAGGTGGAGGAGAAGACGAATTTCTTCACGCCATGCTTCAGCATCGCCGCGAGCAGCACGAGCGTGGCCCCGACGTTATTCTGGTAATACTTCAGCGGGTCGGTAACCGATTCACCGACGTAGCAATAGGCGGCGAAATGCATGACCACGTCGATGCGCTCGGCGGTGAAGATCCGGTCGAGCGCGGCCGCATCGGCCATGCTCGCTTCGTAGAGCTTGACGGAAGGCGTCAACGCGGCGCGGTGGCCGTAGATGAAATTATCGAGCACGACGGGCACATGGCCCGCAGCCAAGAGCTGACGGACGCAATGACTGCCAATGTAACCGGCTCCACCGACGACGAGTACTTTCATAGGATAGACTTCAGTAATTTTAGCTTCCAGAAGGCTAGGCAAGTCTCTTCTATGTCACACTTTCGCATGAAGCACACGCGCATCGTCATTACCGGCATCGGCCTCACCGCCCCCAACGGCAACAATCTGGCGGAGTTCCGCCATAATCTGCTCAACGGCGTCTCAGGCATCGCCATGACGGAAGTCCGCTTTATGGGGCAATGGCCGGCAGGGCTGTGCAAATTTGATCCATTGAAGTATCAGAAGAAAAAAGATGTCCGCATCGGCACGCGCGCTGGCAGCATCAGTATCTATTGCGCACGCGAGGCGTTGGCCGATTCCGGCATCACCCTCGAAACCCGCGACAAAAGCATGGTGGGCGTTTATCTCGGCATCACCGAGCACGGTAACGTCGAGACGGAAAACGAAGTCTACAATATTTCGAAATTCAACTACGATACGAAATTCTGGTCGCATCATCACAACCCCCGCACCGTCGCCAATAGTCCGGCCGGTGAGGTGTCGCTGAATCTGGGAACCACCGGTCCGGCGTACACGATCGGCGCGGCCTGCGCGGCCGGGAACATCGGGCTGATTCACGCTGCGCAGATGTTGCGTCTCGGCGAAGTCGATCTGGCCATCGCGGGCGGCGTGAGCGAGAGCCCGCAGACCTTCGGGATTTTCGCCGGCTTCAAAAGCCAGAATGCGCTCGCGACGCACGTTGATCCCACCAAAGCCAGCCGCCCCTTCGACAAAGCCCGCAACGGGATCGTGATCTCCGAAGGCGGTTGCATCTACACGATCGAGCGGCTCGAAGACGCCGTGGCGCGCGGGGCGAAGATCTACGGCGAGATTGCGGGATACTGCGTGAATTCCGATGCGACCGATTACGTCTTGCCCAATCCCGAGCGCCAGGCCGAGTGCGTGGTCAAGGCCTTGGCCAACGCCGGCATGACCGTCGACGACATCGATCTCGTGAACACTCACGCCACCTCGACGCCGCAAGGCGACATCCAGGAATGTCAGGCCATCGCCAAAGTTTTCGGCTCACGGAAAGAACCTCCGGCGATCAACAACACCAAAGGGTTCATCGGCCACTGCATGGGCGCGGCGGGCGCGCTTGAATTGGCCGGAAATTTACCCAGCTTTGACGACCTCACGGTGCACCCTTCGATCAATGTGGATGAGCTTGATCCGCAGTGCGATATTCCCGGTCTGGTGCTCAATAAACCCCGCGTGGTTAAACGGGTTGACGCAATCCTGAATAATTCCTTTGGTATGCTCGGGATTAATTCTACGTTAATCATCAAACGTTACCGATAAAGACCTAACCCATTTTACCATGACCAAAGAAGCCTGCCAGAAACTGGTTATCGATATCATCGCTGATATCGCGCCGGACGAAGATATTTCCTCAGTAAAGCCCGATGTCCGTCTGCGCGACCAGCTGCAGTTGGATTCGATGGACTTTCTCGACATCGTGATGGAGCTCCGCAAACGCCACGGCATCGAAGTGCCTGAGGCCGACTACGTGCAGCTCGCTTCGCTCGATAGCTGCGCGGCCTATCTGACGCCAAAATTTCAGGCCAAGGCCTGATGTCTGATGGAAATCGGTGGTAGGGAATCGCCGATTTCGTTTTTTTAGTGGCACGGGTCTCCCGACCCGTGAACTTATTCACCACGGGTCAGGTGACCCGAGCCACTGCCGAGCTAGGCCTGCCTCGCGATGAAAACCCAAGCCGACGAAAGTTGAGTGCATGAAAGACTCCCATTACGACGTAGCCATTATCGGAGCCGGGATGTCCGGCCTCGCCGCCGGTATCCGGTTGGCGCACTTTGGCAAAAAAGTCTGCATCTTTGAACGGCACAATGCCTCGGGTGGACTGAACAGTTTCTACAGCATCGCCGGTCGCAAGTTCGATGTCGGGTTGCATGCGATGACCAATTACGTCGCACCCGGCGTTAAAGGCACGCCGCTCGGAAAGCTGCTCCGCCAACTGAGGATTGAGCGCGAGGAGTTTGAACTTTGCCCGCAGAAACAATCGAAGATCGCGTTCGGCCCACGAGGGGAGGCGACGCTGCGTTTCACGAATGACTTCGCCGTGTTGGATGCGGAAGTCGTGGCCAAGTTTTCGGCTCAAGCGGAAGGTTGGCGAAAGCTCGTCGCACTGGTGCGGACTTACGACGACGTCTCGCTCGATGCGAAACCCGTCTCCGCCCGAGCAACCGTAGCGCAGTACCTCACCGATCCGCTGCTGACCGACATGATTTTTTGTCCGGTGATGTATTACGGCAGCGCACAGGAACGGGACATGGAGTTCGGTCAGTTTGTGATCATGTTCAAGGCGCTCTTTCTGGAAGGTTTCGCGAGGCCACTCGATGGCGTGCGCGTGATCATCCGGGTATTGCTGGAAAAATACCGCCAAGCCGGCGGCGAACGCCGGATGAAATGCGGCGTGGCTAAAATCACTGAACGCGACGGCAAGGCGGCCGCACTCACGCTGGACGACGGCACCGAGATAACGGCCGATCACGTCATCTCGTCGGCTGGTTATCCCGAGACGATGAAGTTGTGCGGGCCGGCCCAACACCTCAAAGCCGAACTCAACACCGGGGCATTGTCGTTTGTGGAAACTATCTCGGCCTACAAACAGTCACCGGCCACCTGGGGTTGGGGTGACGACACGATTATTTTTTTCAACGATTCGGCGCAGTTCGAATACGTCCGGGCGCGCAAGCAGGTCGATTCCCGCAGTGGGGTGATTTGTCTGCCCAATAATTTCGACTATGCCGGCGCGCAGTTGCCCGAGGGGCTTTTCCGCGTCACGTGTCTCGCCAATTACGACGTGTGGGCCGGCTTGCCGGAAGCCCAATATCAGGCCGATAAACTCCGTTGGTCCGCGGAAATCCAACGCAGTGCCCGACGGTTTCTCCCCAAGGTGGCCGAACAAACCCTCATGGAGAATCAGCTCGCCATGGATATGTTCACGCCCCGCACGGTGCAAAAATTCACCGGCCATATTAACGGCGCGATCTACGGCGCACCGCGCAAGATTCGGGATGGGCGTACGCATTTGAGTAACTTGTATCTCTGCGGCACCGATCAGGGCTTTCTCGGCATCGTGGGTGCCATGCTGAGCGGTATCTCGATGGCCAACTATCACATCTTGCAAAAATCGCCGAGCTGACGACTGGTTCTCTTTTACCCCATGAAATCATCTCACTCGCTTGCTTCCTTCTTCGCACTCGCCTTGGCCGGTGCGCTTCACCTCACTGCCGCTGTGGATTATCACAATCATATCGGCCTGCAACTTTGGAGCCTGCGCGAGCAAACCAAGGCGGATCTACCTGCGGCGCTGGATCTGCTCAAAGGTTACGGCATCACCGAGGTAGAAACCGCCGGCACGGGCAATCTCAGTGTCGAGGACTTCACCAAGCTCCTGAGCGATCGCAATCTTACCGCCGTCAGCGCCCACATGGGTTACGACGCTCTCAAAAAGGATCTGCCCGGGGCCATCCGCACCGCCAAAATTTTGGGCGTGAAATATGTCATCACCCCGTCGCTGGCCCGCGGTCCGGCCGGGCTCACCGCAGCAGAAGCGCATGAGGTCGCGGCGAATTTCACTAAATGGGGCGAGGCGTTCCGCGCCGAGGGTATCACTTACGGCTATCATTTTCACGGTTTCGAATTCGTTGCCCTGGCGGAGGCGAACGGCGCCAGTGCTTTCGATATTTTCCTGCGCGAGACCAAGCCGGAACTGGTCACTTTCGAAATGGATGTATTCTGGGTCGTCCACGCCGGCAAAGATCCGGTCCAATTGCTCAAGGATCACCCCACGCGTTGGTCGCTCATGCACGTGAAAGATATACGCAAGGGCGCAGTCACCGGACTTTCCTCGGGACACGCCGCTCCGATCGACAATGTCGCCGTGGGCGTCGGCCAGATCAACTGGCCGGCCGTGCTGAAGACCGCCCAGGAAGTGGGCGTAAAACATTATTTCATCGAGGATGAAACGCCCACGCCGTTGGTCTGCATCCCGGACAGTCTGAAATATTTGCGCGCCCTTAAACTCTGAGTTGCCCTTTTGATCCGAAAGGCCTCTCTTTCGGACCTTCATGGCTTACGACTGGCTCAAAGGAATAGAAGATCACTATGACGTGGTGGTCATCGGCAGTGGACTCGGCGGAATGACCGGGGCCAATGTGCTGGCCAAATGCGGCCACAAAGTTCTGCTGCTCGAACACCATTATCAACTGGGTGGTCTCGCCACGTGGTTCACCCGCAAGGGCGGCCACATCTTCGATATTTCGCTGCACGGTTTTCCGATCGGCATGATCAAATCCGTGCGCAAATACTGGAGTCAGGAAATTTCCGACTCCATCGTGCAGTTGAAAGGCGTGCGCTTTATCAATCCGCAATTTCAAATCGACACGACCTTCGACCGCGAGGACTTCACGCGGCAACTCGTCGAGAAGTTCACGGTCACGCCGGAAACGGTGGAGCGCTTCTTCACCGATCTGCGGGCGATGAATTTCTACGACAACAACCCCGAGACGACGGGGCAGATGTTCGAGCGATATTTTCCCGGTCGGGATGATGTGATGCGCCTCCTGATGGAGCCGATCGCCTACGCCAACGGCTCCACGATGGACGACCCCGCGATCACCTTCGGCATCGTGTTTTCCAACTTCATGAGCAAGGGCGTCTACACTTTCCAAGGCGGCACGGACGTGCTGATCAAGAAGATGGCCGGCGAACTTAAAAAGAATGGCGTCGAGCTGCGCAAACACGTGGTCGTCGAGAAAGTCCTGACGGAAGAACGCGACGGACAGAAGCACGTCGTCGGCGTGGTCGCCAACGGGCAGTCCATCCGCTGCGATGCCGTGCTCTCGAACTCGAACATCAAGAACACCGTGCTGCGCATCGCCGGCGAAGAGAACTTCACGCCGGAGTTTGTCGCGCAGACCAAGGCCGTGCGCGTGAACACCAGTTCTTGCCAAGTTTATTTAGGAATCAGAAAAGGGGAGACGTTGCCACACATCGGCGATCTGGTTTTTACCTCGGATGAACCAAAGTTCTCCAGTGAGAAGCTCGTCGATCTGCACACGACCAGCCGGACGTTCTCGATGTATTATCCGGACACCCGGCCGGGGCTTGATCGCTACACCGTCGTCGTTTCAATCAATGCGCAGTACGAAGACTGGAATGCGCTCACGCCCGAGCAGTACGCGATCGAGAAGCAGCGCCTGATCGACGAATCGATCACGTCGTTGGAGCGCTTCATTCCCGAGGTGCGCGGCAAGATAGACTGGAGGGAAGCCGCGACGCCCCGCACGATTGAGTACTACACGCGCCATTGGCAGGGCACGTCGTTCGGCACGAAGTTCGAAGGCCTCAAAATCTCCATGGATCTGCCCAGCCAATTGCCGGGGCTTTATCACGCTGGTTCGGTGGGCATCATCATGTCGGGTTGGCTGGGCACGATTAACTACGGGGTGATTGTCGCCAACCAGATCGACAAAGCGCTCGCCGCTAAAAAGCGTGCGACCGTGCCAATCACGTCCTAAACATTTTCCCTGTGAACGAAGTCCAACAACTCATCCCGCACCGTCCGCCGTTTCTCTTCGTGGACGAAATTGTTTCGCACGATGGCGAAACTCTCGTCGCTCGCCGCACTTGGCACGCCGACGAAGATTTCTACAAAGGCCATTATCCTGGCGCCCCCATCACCCCCGGCGTGTTGCTGTGCGAATCCGTTTTTCAAACCGGCGCGTTGCTCATGGCACGGCTGCATGCCGGGCAAGGCGGGGCAGGGGGCGTACCGCTCCTCGCCAAGGTGAGTGAAGTACGGTTCCGCAATCCGGTTTATCCCGGCGACACGACGCTCATCGAAGTGAAACGCAAGGAAACCATGGGCGGCTTTTCCATGATGACCGGTGCGATCAAATGCGGCGACAAGCGTATCCTCTCCGTCGAGTTCTCGGTCGCGTGGAAAGCGCCCGAGGGCCAAGTAATCACCGCCAAAGATGTCTGATTTCCTTCAACTTTCCGGGAAGACGTTCCTCGTGCAGGGCGTGGCGAACAAGAAAAGTGTCGCATGGTTCATCGCGAAGTCGCTGGAAGCACAGGGCGCGCGTGTGATCTATGCGGTGCGTTCTGAAGCGCGGAAGAAAAGCTTGGAAGCGTTGCTGGCAGATCGGGCGGTGTTTTTGTGCGAAGTCGAGGAAGAGGGTGCAACGGAACGCTTGGCGGAGCAGGTCGCTGCGGGAGGCTTCGCGCCATTACAGGGTATCGTCCATTCACTCGCATTCGCCAACTACAGCGATGGTTTCAAGACGTTCGCCGAGACCAAGCGAAAGGATTTCCTGCAGGCCACCGCGATCTCCGCGTTCTCCTTGGTGGAAATGGCCCGCGCGTTTAAACCGCATCTGGCGCACAATGCCTCGGTGGTGACGATCGGGATTTCGTCGCTGCTCGTGACGCCCGATAACTACGGGTACATGGGGCCCATCAAAGCCGCGCTGGATTCCTGCACCCGGTTTCTCGCGAAGTCTTTCAGCGCCGATACCGAAGTCCGTTTCAATGTGGTCGGTTCCGGTCCGCTCAAGACCAGCGCCTCCGCGGGAATTCCCGGTTATCTGGAGAGTTACCTTTTTGCGGAGAAACTAACATTCCGGAAGCGGGCCCTCGACACGCAGGAAGTCGCGAATGTCGCGTTGTTTCTGCTGAGTGAACGGAGCAGCGGCATCAACGGCACTACGCTCGTGGTCGATGCCGGTTTGGGCGCGAATTATTTCGACAAGGAAATCATCCGCCTGGCCATGCGCCCCGAAGCTCCGGCGAAGCCGGAGCAAGTATCAAGTAACAAGGGGGAAGTATCATGCTGAAGCCCCTGCAATCAAAGCGTGAGTCGGTTTTTTGGCGTTTGGAATTTTGCGCATGAAATTTGCCCATGCTTGTATCGAATCGCTGGCGGTCGCTTTGCCCGACGAGAAATGGACCTCGGCCGGCATGGAGGAGCGATTGCGTCCGCTGTATGAGCGCCTGAAGTTACCCGCTGGTCGCTTGGCGTTGATGACCGGCATCAAAGAACGCCGCATGTGGCCGGAAGGCACGAAACCGTCCGACGCTAGCGCCGCTGCCGGCAGAGCCGTGTTGCAGCAATCAGCACTCAAGGCCGCGCAAATGGAAGTGCTGATTCACTCGGCAGTGTGTCGCGATATGCTGGAACCAGCCACGGCTTCGTTCGCCCATCACAAAATGGGACTGGGCGCGCAGTGTCAGGTGTTTGATTTGTCGAACGCGTGTCTCGGATTTCTAAACGGACTGGTAACGCTCGCCGCGATGATTGATGCCGGACAAATCAAATGCGGCATGGTCGTCTCCGGCGAAAATGGTCGGCCCTTGGTTGAGCGAACGCTGAATCATCTGCTCACCGCGCCATTGGATCGCAATGCGATCAAGCCATTCTTCGCCAACCTGACCATCGGCTCTGCGGCTGTCGCCGCCATTGTTTGCCATGAAGACATGCTGCCAGCAGGGGCGCCGAGGCATCGTTTGCTCTCCGGTAGTTGTCTCGCCGCTACGCAGCACAGTGCATTGTGCCAGGGTGACAGTGCAGGCGAGGGGCTGGATATGCAGACCGACTCGGAGCAGTTGCTGCTGGCAGGGGTCGAGGTGGCTAAGAATACTTGGCAGGCATTTGAGCAGGAGACCGGTTGGACCAAGGATACACCGGACCGGATTATCTGCCACCAAGTCGGCTCGACGCATCGCCGTAAACTCTACGAAACGCTGGGACTCGATCTCGCGAGGGATTTTTCAAGTTTCGAAACTCTGGGCAACACTGGCTCGGCGGCTTTGCCATCGACGCTCGCGCTGGCGGTCGAGCAGGGGGCCGTGCGTACCGGACAGAAGATCGCCCTGCTTGGTATTGGCAGTGGAATCAACAGCCTGATGCTCGCTCTCGAATGGTAACCACCGAAATAATCCCCGCTTGGTTGAAGGAAATTTATCCTTTCACACCGCAGTGCTTTGAAACCGGCGCAGGTGCCATGAATTATCTCGACGAAGGTCCGCGCAGTGAGGAGGCCGTCCTGATGGTCCACGGAAATCCGACGTGGTCGTTTTTCTACCGCAACGTCGTGTTGGCTTTACGCGGGAAGATGCGCTGCATCGTTCCTGATCATCTCGGATGCGGTCTTGCCGATAAACCACAGGCCTACGACTACACGCTCAGCAACCATATCAAAAATCTTTCCGGCCTGATCGAAAGTCTGCAGCTCAAGAAAATTCATCTCATCGTCCATGACTGGGGCGGGCCGATTGGGTTGGGCACGATGTTACCACTGGGCGACAAGTTGGGTCGCGTCGTCATTTTAAATACGGCGGCATTCGCCGACACTGTTATCCCACCTAGTATACGTTTTTGCCGGATTCCCCTGATCGGGGAGATTGCGGTGCGCGGTTTCAACGGTTTCGCGTGGCCGGCTACATGGATGGCTGTCACCAAACCGTTATCAAAGCCGGTTAAAGATGGGTTCATCTTTCCCTATAATTCCTGGAGCAATCGGATCGCTACTCATCGTTTCGTCCGGGATATCCCGAGGAATATCGGCAAGCCAAACGACCTGGCGCTGGCTGCGATTGAAAACGCGTTGCCACTCCTTCAGAAAAAATCCGTCCGCATCCTCTGGGGCGGGGAAGATTTCTGTTTCAAGCAGCATTATTTTGAACGCTGGAAAAAAATACTACCCGGCGCACAAGCCAATTACCTGAATGCGGCAGGGCACTATCTTTTAGAGGACGCGCAGGATTACTGCGTAAATGAGATATCCAAGCACCTCAGCGCCTAACCGAAGAAGGCTAATCCCAATGACGACAATTATAGACATAACAGTTATTGTGCGACAATGAAGGCATCTCGGCGATGAGCGGCAATTAGCCGAACAGTTGCACCCAAGCTGCTTTTGTCAGAGCCATGCGGACGATGTCCTGACGTTCGTTATCAATCACCGCATCGTCGAAAAAGACTCCTTCTAGACTGAAGCCGAGATTTCCGTTCAGGTTTAAATTTCGAATGTTGATTTCGAGCGTGTGCAAATAAACTTTGTGGAACTTTCGGATAATAAAAACGTGGTATAGGAAAAGAAGCGTGGCTCGTTTGCCGATACCCTTGCCTTGCATGTTGGGATCTCCGACTAATTTCTTCATCTCCAGTTTGGTCGAATCCGGATCGATGTTCTCAGCGCCGATGATTCCCACAAAGTCCGATTGATACCAGATCGCCAAATAATCTTGGCCTGGTGATTGAAAGTGCCTTTTCAGTGATTCTTCGGTGTCAGGAAACCGGGGAAAAAAACTGGCTTTGATTTTCGGGTTCTCCAGCCACTTTGCGACCTGCGCAATCTGCTCCATTGCTAGCGGGCTCACACTGACTTCGTGCAAGCTGAGTCTTCGCTGATCAACCCATTGATCCCGGATATCTTTGATCGTGAATAACCGATTGTATTTTTCGACTTGTTTACTGGTCGGCGGACTTTTGAGCACGACACTGTCGAGCAGATGGGCCGCGACGGTTACGATTTCCGGTTCCTTGACCCCGTATTTGATCAGTTCCTTATGAAAACCGCGAGCAACGAGACGGAGCATTTGTTCATGCGGATTAGAAGGCACCTTATCGGTTTTAGCAGGCTCGGGCATAACGACGACAAGTTAGTTGCCGGTAAGGAGGGCGTCAATGGAAGGTATCCCCTCGCCGATTACGCCGTTCGTTTTTAGTGGTGATATTGCAACCAAGCTGTCCCCAAACCAGTGAGCAGGCCGAAGAGATGTCCTTCCCAGGAAACTTCTTGGCGCACGGGTGCAAGACCCGCGAGCATTCCGCCATAGAATATGAGCACACCCCCGGCCGCTAAGAGATCCGGTGTGGCCCGGGTGAACCAGGCCACCGCGAGCAACCAACCAAAAAAACCGAAGATGACCCCGCTCATTCCGACATGGGCCGATTTCCGACCGAATAGCCAAAGCAAGACGCCCTGCCCGAATGAGATCATCAAGGTAGCGGATATAAAACGGGTCTCGCCGCGCCGGAGCATCAATCCGCCGAGCACTAAAAATGGCGGTAGGTTAGCCGCCAGATGCGCGAAGTGGGCATGAATGAACGGAGCCGTGAACAAGCCCACGAGTCCACCCGCCGTCCGGGGAACCACAGCCAGTTGAGTTGCCGTTTTCACGGAAATGATCCCGATCACCGCGCCCACGCACATCGCGGTTGCAGGCCAGGAGAGAAAATACCACGGGGCGCGGGTGAAAAGCCGGACCAGGTAGCCCAAGATTTCATCCATACAAGGTAGCTGATTACCGACTGCTTTCTCTGCGGCGATGAGGGGCGCCCCAACGAACGCTCCACCAATCGAGCTTAGCGTTGGGCGAGAGACTGCAAATTTCGCGGGTTATTGCTTAATGCTGATCAGCTGGACTTCGAAAACCAGCAAGGAGTTCGCCGGAATCTTCCCCTGCCCACGCGGACCATAGCCAAGATTAGCCGGGACGTAGAGTTTCCATTTGTCGCCGACGGACATGAGTTGGAGCGCTTCAATCCACCCTTGGATCACACCGGTCACGGGAAATTGAACTGTTTCACCCCGCTCGACGGAGCTATCGAACACCGTCCCATCAAGCAAGGTGCCATGATAGTGGACTTCAACGGTGTCGGTTGGCTTCGGCTTCGCGCCAGTACCTTTCGTCAGCACTTCATACTGCAATCCCGAAGCCGTAACGGTTACCCCGGGACGTGCCTTGTTTTTGGCGAGGAATTCCGTGGCGACGGCCAGTTGTTTTTCTCCCGCCACGGCAGCCGCAGCGGCAGCTTTCTGCTGGGCGGTGGTGAAGGCGGCGCGCAAATCAGCCTCGCTCACCCGAGATTTTGTCCCGGCTAAACCGTCATCGATGCCGGCCTTCAGAGCAGCCTGATCAACCACCACAACATTTTCGCGGGCCAAGCCTGAACCGACGTTATGGCCGATGCCATAGCTCACGCGTTGGTCAACAGTCGTGTAAGGTGACGTCGCCGCTGGCGTAGCTGCCGCGGGCTTGGCCGTGGACGCCTGCTTGCTGCAGGATGTCAGCGCAAGAGCGCATACCGCAAATAGAGGAAGGGAAATAATTGAAAAGCGATTCATAGGATAGGTGACGGAACGTTGAATTTGAACCAAGAAAGAGGTGAAAATACTGATCTCACTCAACCTGACAAGTCTTGGATTGGCCGGCGCAGCAACTTTGTGACGCACCGAATAGCCGCGCGGGCGCAGATGCGGCCGGTCAATCCAGCTCGGTTCTCTTTTTCAATCCGTGGCTTTCCTATTGCTCCGCCCCGTCTGGCCTGCCATCGACGGAGTATGGAGCCTGTTCGTATTCAAAAATTCATCGCCGATGCCGGCATCTGTTCACGCCGAGCCGCCGAGGCCTTGATCGCCGCCGGCGAAGTGTACGTGAACGGCGAGCGGGCTGAACCCGGCCAAAAAGTTGAAGCCGGCGTTGATAAGGTGACGGTCAAAGGCAAAGCCGTTCGTGGCGTGGCCCAACCCAAACTCACCTTCGCCGTACACAAGCCGCGCGGGGTCGTTTGCAGCAACAGCGATCCTTATGCCGATACGACCATCTTCGATATGTTTCCCCGCGAACTGGCTAAACTCCGCCTCTTTTGTGCCGGCCGGTTGGACAAGGACAGCGAAGGCCTCGTGATCGTGACCAGCGATGGCGATCTGGCCAATAAACTGATGCATCCGTCCAACGACGTGGTGAAGCGCTACTACGTTTCCCTCGAGGAACCATTCCCCGGCGGCCGTCTCCGCCAGTTGCTCAAAGGCGTCACCATTGAGGGCGAACATCTGAAAGTCGAACGCGCCACGCTTGTGAACCCCAATGCCAGCAAAACCTCCACCAGTCTCGACGTGCACATGCACCACGGCAAGAAACGCGAAATCCGCCAGCTCTTCCTCGCACTCGGTTTTCCGGTGAAACGCCTTCGCCGCTACCAGATCGGAGCCTTTCCCCTGCGCGGAATTCCTTTGCGCGGCGTGAAACAACTTTCCACAAAAGAGATCTCATCTCTCTTTGCCACTCCTACTCCCCATTGGCGCACCCCGGTTTCCACTACCTCTGATGAAAAATAAAATCGTGCTCTTCGTTCTGGCCACCCTGGCCCTCTTCGCCACTCGTCTGGCTGCGGATATCTTGGCGGCGGACACTGCCGTTTTCTCGCAGGCTGATGCCAAGTCCCACGTCATCGTTCGTCTGAAAAGCGGCAATACGATCATCTACACCGGTGACGCCCCAGCCGGCTGGCGCCGCGTCGAAATCAGCGGCACCTTCGAAGCCTTTGCCCATAGTCGCGATATCACCAAGGGCCTCGAAGTCCAGGAAGGCGCCAACATCCTCACGGCCCCGGAAAAAAGCGCCGCTATTCTGACCGTCGCCCAAAAAGACGACGTCACGGAAGTCACCGGGCTCAAGGGCGATTATTGTCAGATAAAAATCACCAAGAAGCTCCAAGGCTTTATCGCCACCGGCGCCAATGCCAACACCCCGGCGTCAAAGAGCCCAGCCATCCCGACCATTTCCGGACCGGTTGCCCCCGCCGAAAATCCCGGCGCCCCCGGACGGCCCGTGCCCATCACCAGCAACTCGGCCAATCTTCCGCGTTTGTTCTCCGGTACGTTGGTCTCCGCCCGGCGCGCGCTGCTGAATCCCAACCCGCTCTATGATTACCAGCTCACCGATATTGAAGGCCGCCGTTTCGCCTACGTGGATACCAAGCGGCTCGTGCTCACGGAAAAAATCGAATCCTTCCTCGGCACGGTCGTCACGCTCAACGGCACCATTCGCAATACCGTTGAGGGGAAGGACCTCGTAATCGACGCCCAATCGATCACGCGGAAGAAAAATTAATCTTGCGCCCCAGCCCGTGGCGAGACCGGCTAATCTCCCTATCGCCATGGAAATCATTGACGGAAACCAAATCGCCGCTGCCATCGTCAACGAGCTGAAGGCCGAGGTTGCCACCTTGTCCGGACGCCAGCCCTGCATCGCCCTCGTTCGCGTGGGTGAAGATCCGGCTTCCGTTTCGTACGTGAAAAAGAAACAGGTCATGGCAGCCGAGATCGGCATTGAGAGCCGGCTTATTTTGCCGCCCGCCACCATTCCCCAGGCGGAACTTTTTGCCCTCATCGATCAGCTCAACACCGATGACGGCGTTGATGGCATTCTCGTGCAATCGCCCTTGCCCAAAGGCATCGACGAAGTCGCCGTCTTCCGCCGCATCGCCGCCCATAAGGATGTGGATGGTTTTCACACCATGAACCTCGGCAAACTAGCGCAAGAAGACGATTCTGGCTTCGTCGCGTGCACGCCCGCCGGCATCATGGAATTACTCCGCCGCAGCGGCGTCAGTCTCACCGGTAAGCATGTCGTCATCCTTGGCCGCAGTCTCATTGTGGGCAAACCCGCCGCACTGCTCGCCGTGCAACGCCGGGCCTGGGCCAATGCCACGGTCACGATCTGCCACTCGCAAACGGCCAACCTCCCTGCCATCACGCGCCAAGCAGACATACTCATCGCCGCGATCGGCAAAGCCGAATTCGTGACGGCAGACATGGTCAAACCCGGCGTCGTCGTGATCGATGTCGGCGTTAGTCGTGTGCCTGATGCATCTAAAAAATCCGGCTACCGCCTGACGGGTGATGTCCACTTTCCCACCGTTTCACCGCTCTGCTCAAAAATCACTCCTGTCCCGGGTGGCGTCGGTCCGATGACGGTTGCCATGCTGATGAAAAACACGGTCAAGGCCCGGCGACAAAATCTGCCGACCTGAGGGGTTTCCCCTCATGATTGCTTCCGCCAAAGCGGGACTTGCCACCCTCCGAATTAAGCTGTTCATTGCAAATACCGTATGGGCGCACCCAAAATTCTCGTCGTCGACGACCAGCCAATCAACGTCCAGCTGCTTAAGCGAAAATTAGAACGCGAAGGCATGACCGTTTTTACGGCCAACAGCGGCCATGACGCCCTGAATCTGGTGGCCGCAGAAAAGCCCGACCTCATCCTCCTCGATGTCATGATGCCCGATATGGACGGCATCGAAGTCTGCCAACACCTTCAGGCCGACGAAAAAACCCGCACCATCCCGGTGATTTTCATCACCGCCCGCAACTCGAAGGAGGGGAAAATCGAAGGCCTCGGCGTTGGCGCGGTTGACTACATCACCAAACCCATCGACCTCGACGAAACTTTCGCCCGCGTCCAGACCCAGTTGCGATTCGTCACGATCAATCGCGAATTGGTCGATCTCCAACGCCGGCTCGGTGACGCCCGTCGCGCCGCCACGATCGGTGCCGTCACCCAGGGCATTGCGCATAATCTGAATAATCTTCTCGGTGTCGTGATCGGCTACGTGGATCTCATCAAGGCCTACCACGACAAACCGGAGCAAGTGAAGAAGAACGCCCAGCATCTGGACAACGCCGTCACCCGCATCGTTAACATTATCCGGCAACTCACCGGCTTAGTGATCCGCAATAAACCACCGGTCTCGAGCATGACGCTGACATCGCTGCTCGAGAGCAGTGTGAAACGTTATCAGACCGACTATAAAATCGATCAGCCGGTCGAAATCATCAATCCACTGACTGATCTGTTGATCGATTCCAACCTTGAGGTCCTCGAGGATTCACTTTCGAAACTGCTGATCAACGCTTGGGAAAGTTTCGACGACGCCCCGAACGAAAAACGTTCCATCACCCTGCGCACCGAGACGGTGGATCGGGAGGACGAAGGGAAATTTTTTCTTATTCACGTCGAAGATCGCGGCCACGGCATCAAGGAGGAAATTCGCGACCACATGTACGAGCCCTTCGTCAGCTCGAAGCACACCGTGGGCGTCGGCATGGGACTCACGATCGCGCGTCACGCCGTGCGCAATCTCGGTGGCGATGTCGGCGTCGAAAACCGTGAAGGCGGCGGTGCCGTCGCCACGCTGCGGCATCCCATCCAGCGCCGTCAGCGCTGAATCTTGCCCGCGCTGCACCGGCAAGATTTCCTCCGGCTTCCTGTATTCCACGCCGCCTAAAATTCGTTTCACCGATGTCCACCCACCGACTCGTCTTTATCGGCGCGGGCAACCTCGCCTCCGCCATCGTTCGCGGCCTGCTTGATAAAAATATTTGCCCAGCCACCGCCATCGCCTGCACCAGCAAGACTGGCGGCACAGCCCAAAAACTTTCCGCAGCAACTGGCATCACCTTTGAGGCCGACCTGGCCAAACTTCTGGCACCTGCGGATATTGTGGTCCTCGCCTTCAAGCCCCAGTCACTCGCCACTGCTGATCCTCGTCTAGCCGAGCTCACCACCGGCAAACTGGTTATTTCCCTGCTCGCCGGAAAAAAAGTAGGCACCCTCGCCAAATTTTATCCGCACGCCCGCAACATCGTCCGCACGATGCCGAATACTCCGGCCGCCATCGGTGCAGGCCTGACCAGTTTTTGCACCCGCCGTCCCCTCTCGGCGGCAGATCGCACTACGGTGGAGTCGATGCTCGATGCTCTGGGCAAGTATCTGGAAGTCGACGAAGCCAAACTCGATGCCCTCACCGCGCTCGGCGGCAGCGGCCCGGCTTTCCTCTTTGAATTTGTGGCCGGCTTGCGCGAAGCCGGCATCGCCGCCGGTTTGCCCGCCGATACTGCGGCGACCGTGGCGCTGGAAACCGTGCTGGGGGCTTCACGCCTCCTCGCCCGCAGTGGCGAAACCCCTGAAGCACTCCGCGACAAAGTCACGTCCCCTAACGGTACGACTTACGCCGGACTCCAAGTGCTCACCAGTCGCCAATTTCGCGACACCTTGAAAGAGACAATTCTCGCCGCCACCCAGCGCGCCGGCGAACTGTCCCGCGATGGTTGAGTCCTGCGTTTTGGAATAAGATCCGTGGTTTGGCGTAGCCACAGGCCTCTGTGCCTGTGGAATTGAGAGTAGCCGCGTTGAAGCCACGCGACAACGTGGTTTCCGTTGCCCCGTAGGTTGCGAGCTTGCCTCGTTCTGCTGGCCAGCAGAATGACCGTGATGCGGCAAGCACACCACCGACGTCGGAGACCCATGCCACCTCAGACCAACAGCGCTATCAACCACAGAGAGAGCTTGCCGCCGACCCGCTAGGCACTACGCCTACTCCATGGAATTCGGCTGGTGGACCAAAGACGAAACAGGAATCAAATGGCAAATCTGTGCACGCTTTCACGGGGGCAACGTCGTGTTCAGTCACAAGACCGGCCACAACACCGGTTGGGATGACTACGAGCCGACGGATGAGCATTGGGATCGGCTGCTCAAAGAAGCCGAACGCCGCCTCCCTCGCCGCCTGATGAGCACCAAAGAATTCAACAAGCTCAAATCCTGCCGGCCGCAATAAAGGGACAACTCGACAGCCCGTGCGCCGATTCTTCGGAGCACAACCGCCTGCGCCGATAGGGCTGCACTCCACCGGACGCATCGACCAACGGAAGCGCAGGAGGAAGCATGGCGAGTGTCAGCCTATTGCTCGCACAAGAAGTGCCGCCGGGCCATTGCGGACGTTGCAACCGCTCCACCCAAAGCATGAACCGAAGGGGTCGAACTTTTTTTGGGTGGGGTTTCAACGTCCGCAAATAATACGGCTAACCCATGATCATTGGTTTTTGGGTAAGAGCCGTGGCCCTCGAATTTTTTCAGAATTTAATCCATCGCGAATGGCGGTTGAGGGTAACCGCTGCGACCTTTTCGACCCGGAAAGTCTGAAAACATTAAGCGCTGGTTGTTGGGATTTATAGCCTGCATGCATCACAGTCTGACGTGTGCTGCATGGAGCAGGCTGGGAGTATAGCACTCACGGATATACAAACGGCTGCCAGAATTGGCAGCCGTGGGGAATAAACTTCTACTCGCTCAACTGGCTGCGAGCGCCGCTTTGACCAACTCGACGAAGGATTTAGCTTCGAGCGCCGCCCCGCCAATGAGGCCGCCGTCGATGTCTTTTTGGGCGAGCAGCTCAGGAGCGTTTGAGGGCTTCATCGAGCCGCCATAAAGGATGCGGACCTTCTGAGCCACTGGAGTGCCGTAGAGTGATGTGAGGAGCTCGCGGATGTAGGCGTGGACTTCCTGCGCCTGCGCGGTGGTGGCAACCTTGCCGGTGCCGATGGCCCACACGGGCTCATAGGCGATCACGACGGAGGCCATCTGCTCGGCGGTGACACCGATCAATCCACCTTCGAGTTGTTTCTTCACGACAGCCAGAGTCGTGCCGCCTTCGCGTTCGGCGAGAGTCTCGCCAACGCAGAGAATGGGCTTCAACTGATTGGCCAGCGCGGTGAGCGTCTTCTTGTTCACGAAGGCGTCGGTATCCCCGAACATCATGCGGCGCTCGCTGTGGCCGAGAATGACGTAGGAGACGAAAAGTGAGCGGAGCATCTCGGCGGAGACTTCGCCGGTGAAGGCTCCGTTCTTCTCGGGGTGCATATTCTGTGCTCCGAGTTTCAGGGCCTGCCCTTCCAGGGCGCGGCCGACACTTTCCAAGGCGGTGAACGGCGGGCAAAGCACGACGTCGACGGCGGTCTCGCGACCGATGGCGGCCAAGAGTTCCGTGGTCAAAGCGGCGCCATCGGCAGCCGTCTTGTTCATTTTCCAGTTACCAGCGATGAGTTTTTTGCGGATCATGGGAGGATTATTTTTGAAGTGAATTAGAGGTAGGTTGGTGCTTGCCACGCAACGTTGCGACACGAGGTCGCAACCTACGGGTTATGTTTCAAGAAATGCCACGCCGGGGAGGATTTTGCCTTCGAGGAGTTCGAGGCTGGCACCGCCACCAGTGGAGCAATGACTGACCTTATCCAGAATCTTGCACTTCTTGGCGGCGGTCGCGGTGTCGCCCCCACCGACGACGGTGATCGCCCCGTTAGTGGTGGCCTGCGCAAACGCGGCTGCCATGGCTTTCGTGCCTTCGGCAAATTTTTCAACTTCGAAAACGCCGGGTGGTCCGTTCCAGATAATGGTTTTGGCGCGGCTGATAACCTGCGCGAAGAGTTCGCGGGATTTCGGACCGGCATCGAGCCCCATCCAACCGGCGGGAATGCCCTGTTTGTCGTCGGCGACGCCGGTTTGCATGGCGGCGATATCGGCAGGCGAACCGGGGAAACGATCAGCGGTCACGAAGTCCACGGGGAGCGTGATCTTCACACCCTTGGCTTTCGCCTTGGCGAAAAGTTCTTTCGCCATCTTGGCACCTTCGACGTCAAAGAGTGAGTTGCCGATTTCCATGCCTTCGAGTTCCTTTTTGAACGTGAAGGACATGCCGCCACCGATGATGATCTCATCGGACTTTTCGAGGAGATTATTAATGAGCGGAATCTTGTCGGCGATCTTCGCCCCGCCGAGAATAGCGAGCAGCGGGCGCTGGGGATTTTCAATGACCTTGGCGAAGGCGATTAGTTCAGCGGCCATGAGAAAACCGGCGGCCTTCTCCGGGAGATTCACGCCGACCATCGAGCTATGGGCGCGATGAGCGGTGCCGAAAGCATCGTTCACGTACACATCGCCGAGCTTACTTAGGCTGGCGCGGAAAGCGGCTTCCTTGGCCGGGTCGGCCTTGAGCTTCGTCTCGGTGGCATCGGCATTCTTGATCTTCACCTTGCCCTCTTCCTCGATGTGGAAACGGAGATTCTCGAGCAATACCACCGAGCCCGGCGCGAGCTTGGCGCAGGCGGCTTCAACCGCGGGACCGACACAGTCGTCGAGAAACGTCACGGGTTTGCCGAGAAGTTTCTCGAGCTCGATCGCGACTGGTTTCAGGGAGAATTTGGCGATCTTCTGGCCATCCGGCCGGCCGAGATGCGACATCAGCACGATCGAAGCGCCCTGTTCGAGCGCGAACTTGATCGAAGGCAACGCGGCGGCAATGCGCTGGGTGTTGGTGATGGCACCAGTGGCTTTGTCCTGCGGGACATTGAAGTCGACGCGCATGAGAACGCGTTTACCGGCCAGGGAGAGATCGCGGATGGATTTGAATTTGGGCATGGGAAAAATGGACAGAAGGACTGAAAAACCGAAGGGCTGAAATTAAAAAGGCCGAAAGCTAAAAAACTGATGCTGATCTATTCAGCTATTCAGTTCTTCAGTCTTTCAGCCTTTGGCTTTAAACCGCTGCGGTTTAAATTTTCGCGGCGATCTTCTGGGTTAGCTCGACGACACGGTTGGAATAACCCCACTCGTTGTCATACCAGGAGATGAGCTTGAAGAACTTACTGTTAAGCTCGACGCCGGAGCCGGCATCGAAGATCGAGGAAGCTTTGCAATGGATGAAGTCCGAGGAGACGACTTCGTCGCTCGTGTATTCGAGAATTCCCTTCAGGTAGGTCTCGGATGCTTTCTTCATCGCGGCGCAGATTTCCTTGTAGGAAGTTTCCTTGGTGGTGCGCACGGTCAGATCGACAACGGAAACCGTTGGGGTCGGAACGCGGAACGCCATACCGGTGAGTTTGCCTTTCACTTCGGGGCACACGAGTGCGGTGGCCTTGGCGGCCCCAGTCGTGGACGGGATGATATTCTGCGCTGCCGTGCGGCCGCCCTTCCAATCCTTGCGGGATGGGCCGTCCACGGTCTTCTGCGTGGCGGTGTAGGAGTGGACGGTAGTCATCAGGCCTTCCTCGATACCGAAACCTTCCTTGAGCAACACGCTGACGACTGGCGCCAAGCAATTCGTGGTGCAGGAAGCGTTGGAAATGATGTGGTGGATGGACAAGTCGAGCTTGTCGTCATTCACGCCGAGCACGACGGTGATATCTTCGCCCTTCGCTGGCGCGGAGATGATAACTTTCTTGGCACCGGCGGTGATGTGGCCCTTGGCTTTTTCAGCCTCGGTGAACAAACCGGTGGACTCGATCACGAGTTGGACCCCGAGCTTGGCCCAGGGAAGTTCGGCGGGAGTTTTGGCCGAGACGACCAGAATTTCGTGGCCGTTGACTACGATCACATCGTCATCGGCCTTGTCGGGCGACGATTTCTTGGAGCTTACGGTGCCGGCGAAACGACCCTGGGAAGAGTCGTACTTCAGCAGATAAGCCAAATTGTCGGCTGGAACGATATCGCCGACGGCGACGACATCGAGGGTGGTACCGAGCAGACCCTGCTCGACCAGCGCGCGGAATACGAGGCGGCCGATGCGGCCGAAACCATTGATTGCTACTTTGACAGCCATATTATGTGTGGGTTGAAGGACGTTAAGAGTCTTCACTGAAAGACTCGCACCCTACTTTGGCAAGTGCGTTGCTGAAAATCTATGGGTTATGCGCATCAGCGCGCAATTTTTGCGTAATGTACAGTAGAGTTATAGAGTCTGCACCCTATTCCACGACCCAAAGTCCGCAGCCCAGTCCCGGAATTAGCAAATCCGCCGTCACGCCGCCATAGGCCGCCGGGCGTTTTGTGTCATAAAAACAATCTTGGTCGGCCACCATCGTCCAGGATTCGAGCGCCACCTCGCCGATCGGGATCGTGACATCATCGAGGGTTGGGTTGATGGCAAACATGAGCTTTTGCGGACCTTCTGCTCCATCGGCATTATAGATCAGAACAAGCGCGGACATATCTGGTCCGGAAATCGCCCGGAAAAATCCTTCGCCCGGCCGGGTGTAGCGGCGCAATAATTGCCCGCGAGCAGAACGACGAAATGCGATCCATGCCGCAAAATATTCATGCGTCGCCGAGTAGCGGCGGATCCGGCGATAATCGAGGGCGTTGAGCTCGCCGCGTTTGTAGGTGTTGCTCACTCCGTATTTCGTGCGGAGAAAATCCTGCCCGGCCGACATCATGGGAATTCCCACGGACGTAAACATGATTGCGGCCATCAGGTGCGTGCGCCGGATATCATTCAGCGTGGGACGATGCCCGTTATTGTCGCGATTTTCCGTGATCACATCCAACCAAGTGCGATCATCATGCGACTCGGTGTAATTCACCGTCTGGGCCGGCCAGAAAGCAAAATGCCACGGCGAACCCTTGATGAAATATTCCAGCTTATCGGCGGCACCCCGGCCATGCACGTAATCGCGCATGAAGTCGCGGTAGCCATCGTTCCACGAAGTCCAGCCGGAAGGCCGCAGGGCGGCAGCGATATGGCCGCGGAAACTCCACGGCTCGGCGATCAGCACCACATCGGGCTTGGCGCGCTTCAAGGCGAATTCCACATCCCGCATCACGCTGACGCCGATCAACTCGGCGAGATCAAACCGAAAACCATCCACGCCGTAGGTCTCCATTAAATGGACGCAGCTATCAATGATCAGCCGCTTCATCATGGCGGAGCGGCAGCGCAGGTCGTTCCCGCAACCGCTCCAATTGGCCAGCGAGCCATCGTCGCCGAGTTCGAAATAATAAAGCTTATCGATGAAGAGCAAGTGGGCGGGTTCGCCGGCATGATTATAAACCACGTCGAGAATCACCGCGATGCCCTGCCGATGAAACGCCGCCACGAGTTCCTGCAGTTCCTTCACGCCCGAGGCCTTCGCCGGATCGGACGAGTAGGCACTGGCCGGGGCGAACCAGTTGCACGTCATGTAACCCCAGTGGTATTCGGCCCGCGTCAGATTATCGAATTCCTGCACGGGTTGCAGTTCCACCGCGTTCACGCCCAGTTTCTTTAAATAAAAATCCGGGCTCTCGACCCATTGGCGGAGACCGGCAAACCCGAGCCGCTCCTCCGGCTTCAGAGAGATCGGCGCCATGGCCGCGAGATCACGCACATGCGCTTCCGCGATCACGAGATCCTGCCAGGCCGGGACTTTAAAACCGTGTTCGGCCTTCCCCACCCACGCGGCATCCAGCACAATGCCGGGCCCGAGATGCCCCACGGCAGCCTGCGCGTATGGGTCGAGCACTTTCTGGCTCGGATGAAACGAGCCGAAATGATTCTGCGGTCCGCCGAGGGAATACCAGTAATACCACGCGTGCATGTTCCGGTCGAGCCGCGCCTCCCAGACCCCGCGCCACTCACCGCCTTCGGTTTTCTGGTCGAGCTCATAGGTGAACACCTGCTCGGCGGGCGCCTCCAGTTTTTTTGAAACCATCAGGCGCACATATTTGGCCCGGGGAGCGAAAATCCGAAAAATCGTCTCATCCTTGCGCACCAAAGCCCCGAGGGGAAGCAGGCTCCGCATCGCATGAAAATATCGCCCCAAGCGCAGGCGCATCTTGGGTGACTGCTGGCCATCGCGCAGATGAATGACGCTGTAACCGCGACTGGGCTCCAGCGGTTCACTGGACGTAAATTGAAAAAGATTCCGTCCCGTGCGATTGCGATAGAGCACCCGGTTGATGATCCCCTTGCTATCAACTACCGTGTTACTCGCATCCGGGGGGAGTTCGAGCCAATGCTGCTCACCCGTCACGAACTTGAATTGCTGGGGATGCTCGCTTCGTAATATCGCCGCGTCAGTCCGCAACAACCAGACTTCCCGGCCTTGCAACTCGCCGGGCTCCATCCGCCACTCGGGACGGCCGACAGCATCCTGCCAGCCATTAAAGTCGCCCGCCACATAAACGGTGCTGCTCGCAAAATCCAACCAACTATGCTCCGTCGGATAGAGCACGAAAATTAATTTTCCCGCCGCATCCACATAATAGGCCGATTCCTCTGCCTGTAATTCTGGCGGTGCCGGCTTGAGCTCGATCAGCGTGTAGGCCTTTTCGCCGGGCACGATGATCGGCAATGAATCTTGCAACCAGTCCGCATCGAGTTCGATGACGCCGGTCGTTGCCGACGTCAGCCAAGCGCGGAGAATATTTTGATCGGGCTGGATCACACTTACTCCTTCGGCACAATTTCGAAAGCAGACAAGATCGACTTCCCTTGTAAATACACCGGGAGAGGAGCCCCCAACAAGTACAGTGCGGTGACGGCGGTGTCTTCCGTGTGCACTTCTAACTCGGCAAACTGGGTGAGATCAAAGTTTTTCACTACCCCCGGTCCCGAGGCAATCCACGGAATGTGCCGGCTGCGCGCGTCGTCCGCCCCATGGGTTTTTCCCTGGCCACCATGATCAGACGTGATGATGACAAACGTGGATTTCCTCAACCCCGATTCATCCAGTGCCGCCATGACCTTGCCCACCCCCCGATCTGCGAGGCCGATCGCCGCCAATTGCTCCGCTGAGCCCCAGCCGAATTTATGCCCCATCCGGTCAACCGTGGGAAAGTGCACGAAGAGCAAATCAGGTTTAAACTGCTGGATGATTTTTACGGCTTCGTCCGCCACTTGATCGTCCTCCAATCCATTGGTTTCCGGCATGAAAAGATGGTCGATCGTGCCGGGCTTGGCGAGAGGACTGAACTTGGTTTTTCCCGTGACCAGCGCCGTGGTGTAGCCACCAAGTTTGGCGGTTTCAAAAATGGTGGGAAAAAGAGGGTAAACCGGAGTCGAGAACGGCAGATCGGAATTCCACTCAATGCCGTGTTTATCCGGTGTCATCCCCGTCAACATGCTGACATGCGAGGGCAGCGTGATGGCTACCGCCGTCGTCTTGGCCCAGAAGGTATAGGTGCCCGCTTGCACCATTGCATGAATGACCGGCGTGTCGGCAAGGAGCAACCGGTCGGGACGCAAGCCGTCGATGCTAATGATCACGACCCGCTCAATAGCGGGAATCGGTCGCACTGGTCGTGGGGCTGCGGTCAATCCCAAGCCTCCCATCAGCAAACCCAACCCAAACAAAATTAAAGATTTCTTCATGCTGCTTTCTTTTGGCAGCGCTAGCCAAGGCTGTCGAGCTCACCTTCAAAGAAAGGATAATGAAATTTGTGTTCCTTAGATTTCATACGTTGCTTTGATCCCCTCATTCTTTTCATGCCGCGCGAACGCATTCTGGTTGCCCTCTCCGGCGGAGTAGACAGCTCCGTCGCCGCACTCCTGCTTCAACAGCAAGGACACGACCTCGTCGGCGCGTACATGAAAAACTGGATCAATGAGGACAACGTCATTGGCCATTGTCCGTGGAGGCAGGACATCGAAGATGCCCGCGCCGTCGCCGATAAACTCGGCCTCGAGTTTCGCGTGGTGAATCTCATGCAGGATTACCGCCGGCTCGTCGTCGACTATCTGCTCGACGGCTACCAGCGCGGCCTCACGCCCAATCCTGACGTGATGTGCAACAGCCGAGTGAAATTCGGCGTGCTCGCTGCGTACGCGCGCGCCGAAGGTTTCGCCGCCGTGGCCACGGGACACTATGCTCAGCGGGTGGAAGGTGGAGCCCGACCTCCGGGCGGGCTTCCTCAAACCAACGCGCCCGCAGGTCGCGTTCCACCTCAATACGCCCTCCTCGAAGGCGCCGATAAAAACAAAGACCAATCCTATTTTCTCGCACTACTTTCCCAGGCGCAGCTCCGCGACGCCCGTTTCCCCATCGGCCATCTCCCCAAACCCGAACTCCGCAAAATCGCGGGCCACGCGGGCCTCATTACTGCCACCAAAAAAGACAGCCAAGGCATCTGCTTCATCGGCGAAGTGAAGATGGCTGATTTTCTTTCAGCCTACGTCCCCGAACATCCCGGCCCCATCGTGCGCGCCACCGACGGCAAAATTCTCGGCGAACATCGCGGCCTCCACTACTACACCATCGGGCAACGTCGTGGCATCCGCATTCCTTCCAACACCGACAACGAAGCCTACGTCGTCACTGGCAAACGCGCCAGCGATCACGCCCTGCTCGTGGCCTTCGACGGCCCCGAGGCACCCGGCCTGTGGACGCGCGAATGTCGCGTGCACAGTCTCAGTTTCATCGGCGAGCCCCTCACCGCCCCCTGCTCCATCGAAGGCCGCGTCCGCTACCGCGATCCCCGCGTGGCCATCGAATTTATTCCCGATGAACTGTCCGAAAAGGTAGGGCGAGTCGTCCCTGACGAGCCGTCCTTCGCGTTGCCCGACGGCGGGCCCAGCGGTCCCGTCTTGCCAAATTCCGCGCTCATTAAATTTGCCACGCCCCAACGCGCTCTCGCCTCCGGCCAGATCATGGCGCTCCACTCCGGTGAGCAACTTCTCGGTGGAGCGGTCTTTGTCTGATTGCCATGTCCATCGAGAAACATCGCATCGATGGCAGACTGACTGACCTCGTAGGTTGCGAGCTTGTCTCGCAACGCGGCGCGTCCAGCGCGCCACCAACCAACACCATGGTTCAACGATTTTGGAGACGGGGTGCTCTCACCCCGCAAAACGCCCGCAGCGACTGCGATTCTCAGCGGGACGAGGGCATTTTGCCTTTTTCTAAACCAAGCGCTCATCGCCAATTCTTGTGAACGCCGTAAAACCAATTCTCCAGCCGCTCTTCTCGCGTCTCTGGCGACAGCCATGGTTTCGTCGACAATTCTATAACGCGCTCGGACTCCTCTTCCGCCGCCAGCTTTCCTGGCAGATGATGAATTGCGGCTATCAGGATGCCTCACCGCCGCTGGCCCTGCCGCCCGCACGCGAACCGGAGCGCACCAGCTATCAACTCTACGCCCGACTCATCGCCGCCACTCCCCTCGCCGGTCGCGATGTCCTGGAACTCGGCGCTGGCCGTGGCGGCGGCGCGCGCTTTTTGCATGATACCTATCACCCACGCCAACTCGTCGCGCTCGATTATGCTGAGGAAAGCGTACGCTGGTGCCGTCGGAAATTCGCCACACCTGGCTTGAAATTTATCTGCGGCGACGCGGGCAATCCGCCTTTGCCCGACGCCAGCTACGACGTCATTGTCGCTGTCGAAGTCACCCACTGCCTAAGTGACAAGGAAAGATTTCTGGATTCCGCCGCCCGTATGCTACGTCCCGGTGGTCGCCTGCTCATCGCCGATTTTTTTTATCACCGTGCTGACGCGATGCACGCGCTGGGAAAATTTGAAACCGCCCTTGCCAGCTCGCCCTTCACTGTCGTGGCCAACGATGATTGGACCACCGCAGCCACCACCGCCATCGAGCTGGATTCCGCTCGACGAAAAAAAATCATCGCCGATCAGATCCCCTGGTTCTTCCAAAAAATCGCCCTGCGTTTCGCCAGCACCACCGAGAGCTCGACCTATATCGCGATGCGCGCCGGCCGGACGGTGTACCGCCGCTACGTGCTGGAGCGGCGTACGTGAATCAAAGCGCAAAAAGGTGGTCGCCGATTTCCACATCGGCGATAGGCGTCGTTGTGGAAACCGACGCCCACCCCAAGGAAAACTTCCCTCAGATCTTCGGAAACTTCACCCACTTCGCGCCACGCTGGCTGCTCTTTACGGCGCTTTCGATGAAGGCCAGTCCGGCGATGCCGTCGTCCACGGTGGGAAAATCGTAGCCTTCCTTCGGCGCTTTGCGGCCGGCCACCCGATCGGCAATCGCGGTCGCGGCGGCGCGATAGACATTCGCAAAAGCCTCGATGAATCCCTCCGGATGGGCGAACGGGGTGCGCGTCGCCCCTTGGGCGGCGGCGGATAGATAGCTGTTGCCGCGTCGGGAAATCGTCGGAGGCGCATCCGCTCGTTTGAAGGCGAGTTCGTTGGGATTTTCCTGATGCCACTCGAGTGAACCCTTGGTGCCGTAAACCCGGATGTTGAGATTATTTTCGTCGCCACTGGAAACCTGCGAGGCGAAGAGAATTCCCTTCGCGCCACCGGTAAATCGGAGCAGGCAGTTACCATCGTCGTCGAGTGGTCGTCCGGGAATGAAGGTCGACAGCTCGGCGCAGATTTCCTCGATTTCCAAACCTGTGATATAGCGGGCGAGATTATGCGCGTGGGTGCCGATGTCGCCCATGCAATTGGAAAGTCCCGCGATGCTGGGATCCATCCGCCAGTTGGAAATTTTGGTGTCCGCAGCTGACTCAAGCGCGGTGATGGCGTAACCTTGGGGATATTCGACGATGACTTTAAGTAGCTTCCCCAGCTTCCCGCAGCGCACCCAACTGCGCGCTTCTTTCACCATGGGGTAGCCCGTGTAGTTGTGCGTCAGGGCAAATACCAAACCGGATTTCTGCACGAGAGTGCGCAGTTTGCGTCCCTCGGCCAAAGTGAAACAAAGCGGCTTATCGCAGACCACGTGAATGCCGGCTTCGAGGAAGGCCTTGGCCACGGCGAAGTGAGTGTTGTTGCGCGTCACGACCGAAACAAAGTCGATGCGCTGGTCCGCTGGCAGCGCTGCTTCAGCTTGGGCCATCTCCGCGTAGCTCGCATAAACGCGTGCCGGATCGATGAAGAAATCCGCGCCGGAGGCCTTGGACCTGGCGGCATCGGATGAGAAGCAACCCGCCACCAGATCAATCTCTCCGTCGAGCCGCGCGGCCATGCGATGCACCGCGCCGATGAAGGCCCCACGCCCTCCGCCGACCATGCCCATACGAAGTTTGCGATTTAGTTTCATGAGGTGAGAGGAAGAAAGTTGAGAGATGAGAGTTGAGAGCCGGCAGCCTGAAGCCTAAAACCTATACCCATCGCCATTAGTTTTTACCCATTGTCATCGCGAGGCGCGCGCCGCGCACCGTGGCGATCCAGCTGGATTGCTTCGTAGTCCCGCAGGGCGGGACTACGAAGCAATGACAGAGTATAAGTATCGGGGTTCTTGTTAGAGCTTAGTGTTGGGGGTCTGCTCAGCACTTGACCGGCCGACCGGTGCGTGCAGAAGCGTAAGCTGCGTCGATGATCCGCATGAGCGCGATGGCTTGATCGGGCGTATTGAGCGGGGCTTCGCGGCCTTCGAGCGTGTGAATGAAATTCGCGGCGGAACGCGTGCGGCCCATCGTCTCGTCAGGCGAGACCAGAATGGAACGGTTCACGGAACGGCCGTTTTCCTGGACGTACAGCTCGCAGGCATCCGTCGCTGTGCTGTCGATGCCATCGACGCCGAAGAGGCGTTGCACGAGACCACCGGCCTTCGTCCCTTGGAAGGAAACCGAAACTTCCTCGCGTTTGACCAGCTCCGCCCAGGAAATCTGGAGCGAGATGATCTGACCGGTCTGGCACTTGATCATGCCGTGACAGGCGCTTTCGACATCCGTGATGCCCTTGGCGACATCGGGAATGCCCCACGGGCCTTTGAAATTTTTGTCCGTGATAAAGTCATTGAAGGTCTGGGCCATGACGAACTCCGGCTCAGGATAACCCATGAAATAGAGCGCGAGATCTAACATGTGCACCAAATCAATCAGCGGGCCGCCACCCGAAAGCGCCTTGTTGGTGAACCAACCGCCGAGACCGGGAATGCCCCTGCGGCGAATCCATTTGGCCTGGGCGGAATTGATGCGCCCCACCTGCCCTTGCTTCACGTATTCCATCATCGCGTACGACTCGGGCCGGGCGCGATTGTTGAAATTAAACATCAGGGTCAGTTTCTTCTTGGCCGCGAGCACCGCCATGGCTTTGGCTTCGCGCGCATTCATCGCCGGGGGCTTCTCGCAGAAAACATGCTTCCCTGCCGCCATCGCCTGCAGGGCGACCGGGGCGTGAAACTTATTCGGCACGATGACCGATACGGCATCAATCTCCGGGCACTCGCGCAGCATTTTGCCGACATCGCCAAAGGATTTGGCGATGCCTTCGCGGGCCGCCACTTGCTGGGCCGCTGCCTCATTGACGTCAGCGACCGCGACGATATCGGCACCGGCTGATTTGAAACCCGCCGTGTGATAACGCAGCATGCCCCCCGCACCGATGATCCCAATTTTAATGCTCATGAAATAGGAAGAGGATGAATTTTGTAGGAAAAAACATAGGAAGCCGAGAATCAGTAGAGGTGCCCACGGAACACACGGAGTACACGGAAAGAAACGAGTCGGATGATTAATACAAAAAGGTCATCATGAAACCTATCAAATACACGAAATTGTCCGGTTGAATTCATTCAGTGTGTTCCGTGTATTCCGTGGGAAAATGCCTCACTGGTTTTCCTTATCGAAGGCGGCGTCGAAAGTGATCTGGCTGCGGGCGAAATCGAGCGTGCGCAGGAAAGCGCAGGATTCCGCCGCGCCGTGTTCGCGATCCATACGGATATCCTCCCACTCCACCGAGAGCGGGCCGGCATAACCCACATCATTCAGGGCCACGATAATTTCCTCGAAATTAATATCCCCGCGACCGACGGAACGGAAATCCCACGCGCGTCGCGCATCGCCGAACGTCGTGTGACCGCCGAATACGCCGACGGAACCGTCACCATGGCCCCACCACACATCCTTCATGTGGGCATGGAAAATACGCGGGCCAAAGGTGCGGATGAACTTCACGTAATCCACGCCCTGATACCCCAGATGCGAGGGATCATAGTTGAAACCCAAACGCTTGTGATGCTTCACGGCGGCGAGCGCGCGCTGGGCGCTGGCGATGTCGAACGCGATTTCCGTCGGGTGAACCTCAAGGGCGAAGTTCACGTTTTGTTTTTCGAACTCCTCAAGGATCGGACCAAAGCGTTTCGCGAAATCCTGAAAACCTTTTTCCCAATATTCCTGCGAGGTCGGCGGGAACGCGTAGATCGAATGCCAGATCGAGGAACCGGTGAAACCATTGACGACTGCGGCGGATTTATCGTCCGATTTCCGGCCCGGTTTCGCATCGAAGAAGCGGCGCGCGGCTTTGGCGGTGAGGGCGAGTTTCTTCGCGGCGCGCTTGCGGATGCCTTCGGGTTCACCATCACCCCAAACATCGGGCGGCAGAATGGATTTGTGCCGCTCGTCGATCAGGTCGCAGACGGCCTGACCGATGAGATGATTGGAAATGGCGAAGCACGTGAGACCGTTATCCTGCAGCTGCTCCCATTTCGCTTTAATGTATTTCGCCGAGGTAGCGGCGGCATCCACCTCGAAGTGATCGCCCCAGCAGGCGAGCTCGACGCCGTCGTAGCCCATTTTCTTGGCGAGCGGGGCGAGTTTTTCGAGTGAGAGATCGGCCCATTGGCCGGTGAAGAGCGTGATGGTGCGGGGCATGGGAGAGAATGGGCTGAAAGACTGAATGTGAGAAGGCTGAACTTTCAGAAGAGCCACGATCCGAGTTTGAATTCTCGAAGTGGTGGCTCTTCCGGCTGGACAGATTATTGGTTCTTACTGGTGGATCCAATATCGACAGCCCGATATCCGCCACGGCTGCGGAAGTAGAAAAATAATCCAACATATCCCACGAGCATGAAGGTGGGGAACGCCGCCATTTTCGCCAGCGTGTTGAATTGACTAGCCACATTCGCAGAGCTGAGTGCGGACTTGGCCTCAACACTTGCGGCACTTGCTAGGGCGCTTTTTTCCGGATCAATTGCCTGATAGGAACCGAGTACGTAGGTCTTCTCTACCAAAACGGCCTTGGCGGTGAGGGGGGCTTCAACGCGCAGATGTTGGGAAGCTGTTTTTTCCTGCAACGCGCCGATAAAGGGAAAACCAATGACGCCCACGGCAATCATTCCAATGCCCCCCATGGCATTCAGCGTAAGCGCCCCACCGCGTGGAGATTGTTCGGCTGTGACTCCGAGCATCGTCGGCCAAAAGAACGTCTTGCCCAATGCATAGAGCGTCGCGGCACCAAAGATCGCGAGGACCGGCGCTTCAGCGCATTTTGAGAGCAGCAACAACCCGGCGATGGCGAACGATGCGCTGGCACACAACAGGCCGATCGGTGACAAACGATGCACGATTGGCCCGGCTGAAAAACGCAGCAACATCATGATGAATGAGGTATAAACCAGTACCCAGCCTGGATGAAATCCCGCGCTGGCGAGCGGATGCTCCATGAGGCTGCTGATCCAGCCGTCAGTTCCGATTTCCGTGATAGCCAGCGGAATCATAATAATGATCAATACGGCAAGAATCCCACGACCGAAGCTACGAGTATAAACCCCGAAAGCACCCGCAACCGTGATCGTTAGAACCCAACAAATACTCTGGCTCCACCCAAAAACCTGACCGAGCTGCACAAAGATCAAGCCGAAGCCAATGAAGGCACCAAAGACACCCAGTTCCTTGAGCATATCGCGGTAGGAGACACCGGCCTGTTCGCGTTCGTTGACCGGAAAGCGTGCGCCAATGAGCAGCAAAAAGAAAGCGACTGCGGGAATAGCGATCAAACCAAGAACCAGCCGCCAATCACCTTGGCTGGTCGTGCCAGACATTCCAATGGTGATAAGACCACCCAAAACAAGACCACCCGGCCATCCGGCGTGCAGCATGTTCAACCATTTTACTTTTTCACGGCGGAAAAGTGTAGCCACGACAGGATTGACAAAGGCCTCAACCGTACCGTTTCCAAGACCGAGAATAATACTGCCCCAATAGAGTAGATTGTAGCCGCGTTGTTGCGCCGCATGCAGTGCTTCACCGGTCACACCCTGAATTGAAGAATAAGCCATCGACGCGAGAACGAGGTAGGTTACATAACAAGCGAAGGAAAAAATCATCGCGATCCGATAACCAATCCGATCAATGATCAGGCTGAAGAGAATAATCGAAATGGCGAATGGCCAGATGCCCGCACCTTGGAGTTCACCAACCATAACTTTATCGAGTCCAAAATCGGTCTGAAAGCGGCCGAGCAGCAGCATTCTGGTAATAAAACCGAATGATGTCGCGATGAGCGCGATGAAACAGCCCCAGAAAAGAAACAGGGTGGCTTTGTCCGGTGCGGACATAGCGGAAGCTTGAGTGGATGAATGAGACATAGGGGTAGAGGTGGGGTCGGAGGAAAATTTTTATGCGGGGGGAAATCCTTTCAGCAAGCCGTGAATGGAGCCAATTGATTCGGCCAACTATGGTCAGGGGATGCTCGCTAGTCGTTACGGGATACTCGCTACAGGTTTGGTCGTCAGACCAAACCTAATTTCACCAACACCTCACGGGGCGGGCCTTTGAATTCGGCGAGGGGCGTGTTGCCAATGTAGCCAATGTCTTTCATGCCCTCCGGCGTACTGAAAAAACCGCTGGTGGTGAGATCGCGGAACTTGGCAAAAAATTTCGCTCCCTCCTTGTGCTCCGGTTTGGCGTCAGGCGCGTGACAGAGATCGTCGGCGAGGGCAACCAGCTCGTGGTTAGAAAGCTCGACAAAATCCTTGCCGAATCGGCGCCGTGATTCGCCCTCAATCCAAGCCAAACCGTTGAGGACGGTCTCGCGATCGGTTTTCTGAGCGGGATAGGGCGAACTGATCCACTCGTCGATGAAGTCATGGACTTTCAAATCGGCGGCGCTGGGGACGTTGCCCTCGGCTGGAATAATCAACCCACAAAGTACGGCCGCGGTCCGGCGCTGAGATTCGGTCATCGTCAACGGCCAGAAAGCCCCGGGCTGATAATTTTGATTGAGAAGCGGGTCGACCCCGTAGCCCTTCGTGGCAGGAGTGGCGGCGGAAGCGGGCGCGGCGAAGAGTGCGCGGTCCGTAATCGCGACAGCGGCACTGGCGGCGAGCATCCACTTGATGGCGGCGCGCCGATCAAGGCGGGGTAGATCAGGATGGGTCATGGGGTTTCGGATCTGGGGTCGAGGGCTTCGTAGCCGTGTTGAAGCGGAGGCGACAACGCGGAGCGCACGGAACGACAAACGCGATTTCGCGCTGCGTCCACAAACGCGGCTACGGGATAGGCAAAGGAGATTCCCATATTTAAAATGTCCCTTTTTTCATCTCGGCGAGCAGGTGATCGCTGGCCCGCCACGCGAGCGCCATGATGGTGAGGGTGGGATTTTTGTCGGCATTGCCAGCGAAGGGCGCGCCGTCTGTCAGATAAAGATTGGGCACATCCCACGTTTGGCACCACTGATTGGTCACCGATTTCCGCGCATCACTTCCCATGCAGGCGCCCCCCACCTCGTGAATCACGCGCCCGCCTTTTTCGATGGCAGAAGTTTCGTTGACGCGTTTGTTGTTAGGATTTCGTCCGAGGACTTTCCCGCCCATGGCGAGGACGATCTCCGTGAAAGTCTTTTCCATATGTTCAGACTGCTTCAGCTCGTGCTCGGACCAATGCCAGGCGAAGCGGAGCACCGGAATACCCCAGATATCTTTCACCACCGGGTCGAGTTCGCAGTATGATTGCTCGTTGGGAATCATCTCACCGCGGCCGGAGAAATACATGAACGAGCCATAATAGCGGCGGGCGTCTTCCTTGAGTTTTAATCCGTAACTGCCCCGGGTGAACCTTTCCAGACCGGCCCCGGCACCCATGCCAGGCATTGAGCGCCCGCCACCGAACTCGATATGATAGCCGCGAGCGAAGTCGAGTTTGCCGGCGAGTTGCTCTTTATATAACCACCAAGGCGCGTAGCAGTGCGCGCCACCGGCGCCGTCTTCGTTATGCGGAGGGAGATTTTCCATCACCGGGATCTGGGCGACGATGCTCGCGCCCACTGTGTCCATGATGTATTTGCCAATAAGTCCGCTGGAGTTGGCAATGCCCTGAGGGAATTGCGCCGACTTGGAATTAAGCATGATGCGCACCGTCTCCATACCGCTGGCGGCGAGCACGACGACGCGCGCCTTGGCGCGGCGTTCGGTGCCGGTCGTTTTGTCGATGTAGATCACTCCGTTTGCGCGGCCCTGATTATTGAGTGTGACCTCGCGAACCATGGCATTGGCCACGATATCGAGATTATCCGTGGCGAGCGCAGGCGGAAGATGCACCGTGGTGGACTGATAGGTGGCGCGTATCGCGCAACCGCGCCCGCAAGGCGTGGCAAAAAAACACGCGGCGCGTTCGCTCATGGCCTGCGCGAGGATGCGTTGGGCCTTCGCATTGCCGGGGTGGATTTTTTGGGGGAGCACGGCCGGATCCTGGCGTTGCGTAAGCACGGCGCGGTGAATCGGGATGACCGGAATGCCCAAAGGAGCCATGTGCTTTTTGGCCAACTGCTCGTTGGCACGCGCGATCGGCGGGGGTTGCAGCACGCCGGGTGAGGAGTCGGGCGTATTCTCGAGACCGTTATTCTCTCCGTAAACACCGATCAGCATCTCAACCTTGTCATAGTACGGTGCGATATCCTCGTAGTTCATCGGCCAGTCAAAGCCGAGGCCGTCACGACTGCAGGGTTTGAAATCATAGGGCCCGTTGCGCAGCGCGTAACGCGCCCAATGATTGGTGCGACCACCCAGCATGCGCGAACGCCACCATTCGAACTGTTTCGCGGGGTCTGCGGAAACTTGCGTGTAGGGCTCATCCGGCACCTGCCAGCCACCGCCCACCGTGGAATCAAAAAAACCAAAGGGTTTATCGGGCGTGGCGGCACCGCGCAACGGAGCCTGGCCGTTGGTCTGAAACATCGGCGTTTCCTTCACGGCATCGTAATCCCGTCCGGCCTCCAACATCAGCACCTTGGCTCCTTCCATCGTGAGTGTGTAGGCCGTCTGGCCACCACCGGCACCAGAGCCTACTACGATGACGTCATATTCGGATTTCACCTGGTTGGGCGTTATAATCGGCATGGGGTTCGGGGGCAGAATTGGTCGGGCCTGCGTCGAGTTGAGGGGATGGTCTCGGTTTCGCATCCCGAGCGAGGTAGTGCTCAGGATGGAAGAGATTGAGCGCACCACTTTGCCTTCTGCAAGTGGAAATAGATCCCGCAGAATTTGCTTTGTCATCCCCCACGCTTCGTGTCCTCTCTTGCCTCTTTCCCCTATTTCCATGGCCAAAATCGAAGTCAACCAAGTCGCTGAAATCCTCAAGAAGCACAAACTCGAGCCTTCGCTCCTGCGCGAAATCGTCGAGGAAATGAATATCGTCTCCCAACCCGGAGCCGACGACGACATCAAGCCCCCCGCGCCGAAGAAACAATTCGTCGTCCTGCTCTCCGATCCATCCGGCAAGTTACCCAGCAAAGAACTCACCGGTTGGGTGGTTCAGATTCCCGAGGACGCCAGCCCCTACTCCACCACCGACCGCATTTTCAAAGGCGCCTATGATTTCAACGCCTCGAAACGCGGCCGGATGTTGCCCGTCAAATCGGTGGGTGAAGCACTCGAAAGCGGCAGCGCGAAATATTTCAAGGAATCCGAACTCTGGGTGAAAACCAAATTACCCGTCGCCGTCGTCGTCACCGACAATATCCTGCCGAAAGACGAAATGACGATGGAGAAAGTCGACCGTCGCAAACGGAAGACCGAAGATTAATCCCGGATGGCGCTCTGTTGAGTCGAAATGGTTCGCTGAGTGGATCAGGCGCTCCGCTCCACCAGCTTACTAAGTCTCGCCTAAAATAGAGTGGCAGGTAGAGACGGATCGCGAGGGCGTCCGATAAGACGAATTTCACTCGTCAATCGCGGCGATCCCAGCGGTCCCGCCCGCCCCAGAAGCGTCGCTCTATTTTACGAGACTCATTAATCAGCTTTCGTTGGCCCACTGGCGAAAAGCCGCGATTTGGTCCGGACTCCCGAGCACGAGCGCATGGTCGCCCACTCGCAGATGTTCGTCACCACCGGGATTCAACAAACGCAACTTGCCCCGCAGTAAACCGGCCACCTGTACGCCGCATTTCCGACTGGGTGATAGTTCCGCCAAGGTACAGCCCGCCAGCAAGCTCCCCGCAGGGATCGTCACCGTCTCCAGTCGGACTTCATCAAAGCGGGACGCGGGCGCGTTGACCGTGACCATCTGCAAGTAGATTTTTCCCGCGGTCGATTGAACCGTGTCGCCGAGCAGCAGCACTTTATCGTGCGGATAAAGTATCAGGTCGGTGGAGGGATTGCCAATCATCACGCCCTGCCGTTCAACCCCGGCGACGACGCAACCATAACGGGTGCGCAAAGCCAATTCACCGAGCGTTCGCCCCCGACACGCGGCGAGGTCGGGCAACACGCATTCGGTCAGACCCAGATTCCATTCGCCATGCTCCGCCAGCCAAGGCGTCGCGGTGCTGCTAAAATGTTTTTCCGGCTGGACCAGCCGTTCTTGCAACTCCACCTCCAGCACACTGTGCCAGAAAATCAGTTTGCTGCGCATGAAAACAAGCAGGATCGCCGCCAGTAAGAGCGCGACCAACGGCACCCAACGGCCCATGCCATCGTGCGGCACGATCGCACTTAGCCAAAGAACCATTAAGCCGCCGGCCAGAATTTTTGTACCGGTCTCCACCAGCGGGCGCAAGCGGGCCGCATTCGCGTAGCCCACGGTGCTCATCTCACCAAACAACATCGCCAACGCCGCGACATTTCGCCAGATCGCCACGACGGGCACCATCGCGATTAAACCCAAGCCGACGCTGAAGATGATCCGCGGAGCATGCCGGAAAAGTTTTTCATCAGGCAGGTAGCCGCTCACCGCCTGGAATGCCGATTCGGAAAAAACCAAAAGCCCGGTGACCAATAAAACCTCCACGGTGATTTGGATGAGCCGCTTCCGACTGAGTTGCCAGATGAGATTTCGTTTTTGCCGCAGGGTCAGTTTCTCCAGCCAGCGATGATAGTACTCGATCCAGTTCTTCAACCAATCCGGTTGCCGGGTATCCGCCCATTCACTGATCGTCGTTGCCCGCTTCGTCAGTATGGGGGCAACCAGAGTGGTGATCAACGACACCCCGACCACCACCGCTTGGAAATCATCCGCCAATACGCCGGCAAAAATTCCCATCTGCACGATAATAAAAGAAAACTCGCCCAACGGGGTGACCGATAAACCCACGGCCAAAGCCTCGCGGGTGGAACTGCCGGTCACCAGCATGCCCGTCGTCAACGCCAGCGTCCGTCCGACAAGGGTCACGACCCCAAGCAGCAGCATCAACCACCACAGATGCAGGGCGGACTGCAAATTGATCATCATGCCGATCGCCACAAAGAAGACCGCACTGAACAGATCGCGCATGCCCTCGAAAGTCCGGTCCACCTGCAACCGGTGCGGCGTCTCGGCAACGATGGCCCCAAGCAGAAACGCCCCCAAGGCCACGGAAAATCCCGCTTTGGCGGCAAAAATCGCGAGCATAAACAGCAGCCCCGCCACCACAATCGTGAGTTGTTCGGGTTCTGCTGTGGTGCTCAGTTTTCGTAGTAACCACGGCACAGCCAGCAACCCGCCCACCCCGGCCACGACCACAAAGGCACCCAGCATCCCAAGCGTACTGCCGATGGACGTGACGCCGCCACCCATCGGGGCCGTGAGCGAACTCAGGATCGTCAGCATCACCACAGCCACGATGTCCTCCAGCACCGACACGCCCATGGCCATCTGACCGCTTTTCTCATGCGTGGCGCCGAGTTCCTGCAGCACCTTGCTAATGATGGCCGAGGAAGAAATCATGAGCATCGCCGCGAGAAAAACTTTTTGCACCGGATTCCAACCCAGCCCGGCGCCGACGAGCCGGGAAATATTATACATCACCACCGCGCCCACTACGGTCGCGATCACGAGCGGCCAGCCTAACCGGCGCAGCTTACTCAGGCTCAATTTCATCCCGATGGAGAACATCAGAAAAACCAACCCCATCTGGGCAAGCGTCTCGATCCGCGGCACACTTGAAACCAGCGAGAACGGCGGCGTGTACGGTCCGATCACCACACCTGCCGCCAGATAACCCACGATCACGGACAGGCCAATCCGATGACACAGCCAGCCCACAAAGCCGGCCACCATCATCACCACCGCCAAATCCTGAATGAATTCAAATCCGTGCATGGCGTCGTTCGGGATAAACACGTCACAACTCCACCAACCGTCAAGCCCACACCCAGCTGGATTGGAACAATCCTTCGCCCTTCGGCCAATTTCACCGACCCAATCCTTGATCAAAAGGCTTTTTGCCCGTCACTATGGTCGTGTAACTGGGCAATTTTCAGCGCTTTGTTCCCGGCGATAAGTGCGAATGCGAAGCTAAGTAAAAATTTTGCTGGCCAACCGGGCCGGAGTTTGCACTCTTCGCAATGCATCAGGAAAGGAACGGCTGGCAACAGCTGCTTCTGCCAACCGGGTCTAGGAGTGATCACGGTGGTTTCGAGTGACGCAAGTCACCCGGATGTGAGAGGGATAAAACCCTCTAACAAAAAACTCCTCCAAAAAAGCGAAAAAGCCGCCTGATGTCCTCAGGCGGCTTTTCGTTTTCAGGAAAACCCTGATGCGCGAACGATTAATTAAACACCAACCGCTCACGCATCATGTCACTCAACCGACCCGCTCTCCCACTTGTCCGCTTCAACGCGGTCAACCCGAATCACCATCTCTGGCACAATAACGGCACGTGGTTTCTCCACTATACCGTGTATCCCACGCCCTCAACCAAGGAGCGGGTCCGCCGTTCGCTGGGTACCAAGGATGTCAACGTCGCCCGCGAGCGCCGCGACGCGTTTTTCCAACAACTGCAGAGCAGCCAGCCAGTCATGCAAAAGAGCACGGCCGCGGCGTGAGGGACACTCGATAAAGGTGGTCGCCGATTTCCATATCGGCGATCAGCGTCGGTGTGGAAACCGACGCCCACCCACCGACCAAACCTACCTACCGCACCACGCGGGTCGGCAGCAGCGCAGCGTCCTGCATCCCATGGATAATTTTTTTATCCGGCGGACAAAACGTCGCCAACGCCCCGGATAACCGGGCCTGCCCGCCTACCACGAAATAGTACGGGCACAAGCGCAACCGGCCAAACTCCGAGCTGACCGTCGGTCTCGCGCCGGTTTCCTTCACGCGAAAAATGGGATGCAACACTCGCTTGGGTTTTTTATATTCCTGCAAAATATGCAGGTTCGTCGGTGCGAGCTGCAGCGCCCGTGTCACGCCGGTCTGCCACTCTTCGCGCGAGCAATCACTCCCGAGCACCACACTGCGGGCACCCCAGGCGGTTTCGTGAAAGCCGCTGATTTTAATGATGAGGTCTCGCTCCTTTTGCGATGCTCCCGCCAGCTCACGCCAGTCATTAAGCATCCTTCCGCCCACCCGTGGTCCATCCAGAACAGCGCCCGGGGGCAATGGCGCCGGATCCATAATCCAAGATTGCGGAATGATTTTCTTCAGCAGTTCGAGGCTCGCGCGACTGATGTTTTCCGTCCAAAACTCCGGTAGCAAATGATGATGAAACAGGGCGAGGGATAATTTTTCCTCCTGAAATGCGCGCATCGGCGGGGCGATGGCTACTTGGTCCGCCGACCATGATTCGAGGATGTGCGCGGCCACTTTCACGTTCGCCCAGTCGAACAACTCGAAGAACCGATAAATGATATCGATTTTTTCCGGGGTGCCTTCGATGTCGAAAAAGAGTTCGTTATCGAGAGGAAAGACCTTGTCCGGGTGCAGGCAATAGACGCGCTTCCCCTGCCGTTGTAATTGCTCGGCCAGCCACTGCATCTCGGGCCGATACGTGCCGGCCTCGTCGCTCACCAGGAGAGCGATAAGCGGATTCCGCACCGCCGGCCGCAACGCCGCGAGCGATTGGTGAAAGTTCGCGATCATCGCTTCGCCCGCACCGATGATGTCCGCATGCCAATCGCGGGGTGAGGTCCCCCCGCCTCCAGCCGAGGCCGGTTCGGTCGTTGACGGCGAGGTGCCCTCACCCCGCGCGGAATACAGCCGGTTCAAGAATGCGGTCAGGCCAATCCCACCCGGCACCGAATCCAGTTCGGTTAAAGCGAAACCCTCTTCGGTGAGCAGCAAGTCAGGACGTAATACCGTGGGGAAAGCGCCGCGATTTTTCGGATCCCGTGCATGGGCGACCAAGCCCGCCGGTTTCCCTCGATCCAAGTAGTCGGCGATCCACGGTGCCGGTAACGGCTTGTTCCGGAGAAGATTTTTCCCCTGCACCGAACGAAAATACAGAATCTCCAGCGCCTGATGAAATTCCAGGCACGCGCTGCCGATTTGCTCCAGTTGCGTCAGTTGGTCAGGAGTAAGCGGCCAGGCCTCAGGCGAAAGCTGCCAGGTCTTGTCCTCGAACAGTGGCTGCCCCGCCAGGGCGGACTTGATTTGTTCGTGGGTGAGGTCGGCTAATGGGGTGCTCATGCTCGTTCGCCTACTCTTTCTCATTCTCTCGCTCTGTCGAGAACGAGAACGATGAACGATGATCAGTCATCAATCTGAATATCCTTGTTCCGATGCCGCGGGCAGCCCGCGCGCAGCCAGCCGTAGATATAGCGGTCGAGATCGCCGTCGAGCACCCCTTGAGTATCGCTCGTACTGACGCCGGTGCGCAGATCTTTGACCATTTGGTAGGGTTGCAACACATAGCTGCGGATCTGGCTACCCCAACCGATTTCACCTTTCTCGCCGTAAAATTTCTCCATTTCGCTGCGCTTATCGTCGAGCCGCTTTTCATAGAGGCGTGCTTTGAGAACTTTCATGGCCGCCGCTTTGTTTTTGATCTGAGAGCGTTCGTTTTGGCAAACGACGACGATGCCGGAGGGCGTGTGCGTGAGCCGTACCGCTGAGTCGGTCGTATTGACGCCCTGCCCGCCCTTGCCGGAGGAGCGATAAACATCGGTGCGAATTTCGTCTTCCGGGATGTTGATATCGATCTCCTCCGTGATCTCCGCCACGACGTCGACCGCACAAAACGAAGTGTGCCGCCGCTTATTCGAATCAAACGGACTGATGCGCACGAGACGGTGCACACCGCGCTCAGCCTTGGCGTAGCCGTACGCATTTTCGCCTTTGATCAGAATCGTGGCCTTGGAAATTCCCGCCGTATCGCCCGGTTGCACATCCATCAGTTCAACCTGGAAATTTCGACGCTCGGCCCAGCGTGAATACATCCGAAAAAGCAGATCGGCCCAATCATTCGACTCGGTGCCGCCGGCACCGGCTTGAATCGAGAAGATGGCGTTGTTGCGATCAAACTGGCCGGTGAGGAACGAGGCAATCTCGAGCTTGTCGAGTTCTTCCACCATGGCGGCCACCGCCAGATCGAGCTCCTTGGCGTACGCTTCCTGCTCGGCCGGATCGGCCGATTCGATGAGTTCCACCATGACGGCCGCGTCATCCAATTTTTTATGGAAAGCCACGATCCCGGCGATGGTCCGTTTGATGCCGTTGAGCTTGGCGATGTGCTTTTGGGCACGATCACTCACATCCCAGAAACCCGGGGCACCCATCTCTCCATCCATTGACTCTATTTCCCGCTGCTTTTGGTCGACGTCAAAGAAACCTCCATAAGTAGCCGGCGCGCTTCTTTATGTTCTCGATGTGAGAAAAGGTTTCGGGAGCAATCATGTTGCACACACGCTTGGCAGCCTTCGCTCCGCCGCAAGCGGAAAGTCAAAAGAACCTGCATCGATGCACAAAAAAACCGCCCGAGTGCAGGCGGCTGCTGAGACAGAATAAGGGTTCTGTGATTATTTGGCGGTGACGGCAATACTGACGATTTTGGCCGGGGGCTCCTGCCACTTGCCCCAAGAACCATCCCACACAATGGCTTTGCCGGTGTAATCCACGTCACCCGCTTTCCCGCCGCGATAGGCGACCCGCACCCGGATCATCGCTTTCGAATCAGCGGCTTTGGCGGCAAAAGTGACGGTATAGCTCGCTTTAGAACCGAGTTTCGTGGCGTAGCTGATGGCCGTCCAAGTCAATCCACCGTCACTGGAATAATCCGCATGGAAAAAACCAATTTTCTCTCCCGCGCCTGCATCCGTACTGGCCCCGACCGTCGCGGTAACCTTACTGCCCGCAACCACCGTGGTGGGTGCGGTGATCGTGATATCACGTGAAACCGCATAGGCGGGTAGCCCCGTCAACATCAGGCTGAGGGTCGCAAACATTAGCGCGAAGCGCGTCAGGGATCTTTTGGGACCCTGCGTGCGCCGGGAAGAGAGAGGAAACGTTGTCATAGTGGTAATACTTAAGGAATAGTTTGAAGTTAGCTCAATGACACAATCCGGCCTCACTGGTGCCGTCAAATAGTGAGTGAGGCAATGTTTTCGCATCGGCACCGGCAGCGAAGATGGTTTCAGGCTGGTTTCAGGCGAGCTTTCATCACTCACTAACCCAGCATGTCTTCGGCGTTACGCATACTTGTTATCATGGGTGTTGCCGGTTCCGGCAAAACCACCATTGGCCGACTGGTGGCGCATAACCTCGCCTGCCCTTACTTTGAAGCCGACGATTTTCATTCCCCGGAAAACAAAGCCAAAATGGGCCAAGGGATACCGCTGAACGACCGTGATCGTGAACCTTGGCTGGCGGCGATCCGCGCTAAAATCGATGAATGCCGGGCTGCTGGCCAAAGCGCAGTCTTTACGTGCTCGGCGCTCAAGGAAAGTTATCGGATCAAACTCGGCATTGGTTCCTCCAATACGATCCTGATCCATCTCACCGGCGACAAGGCTACCCTCCTCTCGCGTCTCAACTCAAGGCAAGGCCACTACATGAAACCGGAAATGGTCCACAATCAGGTCGACACCTTGGAGCTCCCGGCCAGCGCTCTGACTTTCGATATCACCCGCACCCCGAATGAAATTACGGCGTCAATTATCGAGCAGGTGAAACGTTTGCCTTAAAGCCAATCGCTTCCCGCGATGAGTCCGCTTGCGTGCTGGACTCCGGCCAGTGCCTCGCACACCGCCTGATTGGGGGACAGATTTTTCCTACTTCGCGCTAGACTCCACTCGTTCGTTCCCGATTAATGCGGCATGGCCTGCACGGTATTCACCATCGCAAATCAAAAGGGCGGCGTCGGCAAAACGACCACTGCGGTCAATCTGGCCGCAGCGCTCGCTGAACGCAAAATTCACACGCTCGTCGTGGATCTTGATCCCCAAGCCAACGCCACCAGCGCTCTCGGCATCGAGAAGCAGGAAGGCAAAAGCCTGTACGGCCCCCTACGCGGTGAAGGCGGCGCTTTTGAAATGCTCACCCCCACCAAATGGGAGCACTTGGCCATTATCCCCTCCGAAGTCGATCTGGCTGCGATCGAAATCGAGTTGGCGCAGCAGGAAAATTATCTGCTCCGGTTGCGTTCGGTCTTGGAACCGATCCGCCAGTCCGGTGGCTATCGCGTCATCATCATCGATTGCCCGCCCGCCCTGGGCATGCTCTCGATGAATTCGCTCGCGGCCGCCGATCACCTGCTGATCGCGCTGCAATGCGAATACATGGCTCTCGAAGGCCTCGGTCAGATTCTCAAAGTCGTCGAACGCTTGAAAAACGCCGGGGTCAATCCTGACCTTGATGTGGGCGGTATCGTGATGACGATGTACGACAGCCGGATCAACTTGGCCAAGCAAGTCGTGGAAGAAGTGCGGCAGCATCTGCCCGAAAAGATTTTTCAAACTCTCATCCCTCGCACGGTCCGACTCAGCGAGGCGCCAAGTTTTGGTCAACCCATCTTCGTCTACGATCCCCATGGTCCGGGCTCGACGGCCTATCGCGCCCTCGCCAAGGAAATCGCGGCACGCTTCGGCTTGATGTACGGCACCAAGTAAATCGTCGGATACCCCGGCGCCGCATTGATCGCTAAACGCGGGGCTGCTTGATCGTCCGGCGGGTGCGCCGGGCCTGTCGAAATACTTCCTGCGGCTCCGGCCAGGTCTCGCGTGGACCGTAGCGCAAACGCAGTAAATCTCCGTGGACGCGCTCAATTTGCCCATTGGGTGCTGGGGTCGCTTCTCGCTGAGCGATATTTTTATTTAACCAACGCCCGGCCTCATTTCGCACCGGATCATACGTCCCGGGTTGCTGCCACATCCGCCAAGCCTGACGAGTCCAATGGATCGCTCTTAACAAGGCCCAGACCATGAGTCCAAGCGCCCCGAGAAGTTTCATCACTTTGCCGGTGCGGGCGAAATCCCACGGTTCCGCGAGCCACGCTTTCAACTGCAACGCGAGAAGTTCAAGTCGTTTTCGCAGGGCGCTGCCCGTATCGGTGGTGAAGGTTTTCACGTCCTCCAGCATTGCCACCTGTTGGCGGGCATCAAAATTCACAATCCGCCGATACCAGAGTACGCGCAGACTATCCAATCGCGCCCGCCAACTGCTGTCTGGTTTCCGTTGCGCCACCGTCGGGGCACTCACTGTTCCCGGAGGGGCTGCGCCGGGTGTTGGATCCGCCCGAAACCATGCGCCCTGCCCGTCAAAGATCTCCGCCCACGCGTGGGCTTGGGAATTTCTCACGAGGTAATATTTTTCAAAAGCATTCAACGTACCGCCGTGAAACCCCGCCACCACCCGGGCGGGATGCCCCGCCGCCCGGCACAACACCGTCAGACTGGCAGCAAAATATTCGCAAAACCCCGGCTCATTCGACTCGAGCCATTTGACGATATCGTCTTTCGGCCCTGCCGGAATGTGCGATGATAGCGCGTAACTATGCTTCGCCCTGAGCCAGTCCGTGGCTTGGCGGGCAAACGTCACGGCATCGAGTTTCATCCCTTGTGAAATCTCTCCAATGACTCTCTGCAAAGTCGCTTCATTCTCCACCCCGCTCGGTCCGCGCAGGCAGATTCGTTGATCATAATTTTGCGACGAAGCCCCGCTCAAGGGATGGCGCCACACCCTGGCGAATTCCGGATCGGGCAATGTCGCACTGAGACTCACCCCATCAAGTTGGAAGGCGGCCATGGCCATGGATTCACTCCGCAGCGCGATCAGTTGTTGTTCCCGGCTCATCTGCACGGGCAGTGCATCGCGCAGGCGCAACGTCGCGAAACTCCCCGGCAAGGGCAAAAATCGGCTCACTTCTGGCTCGACATAGAAGGTCCAGGTTCCGCCGACCAAAGCCGAAGTCGGCAAAGGATTTATTCGTCCGAGAATGGTTTGCCTCACTTTCTCCGTCTCGGTGAGCTTTTTTTTCAATCCGCCCGACAAACGGAAACCTTGCGGGGTATACTCGTCGAGCACGATCAACCGCCAGTAAAGCTCTTCCCTCACCGACAGGGGATCCGTTAAATCCACCCGCATCGCCACGCTGTCGTCCTGCACCAACTCACTCACCTGCCCAAATCTAATCATCTCACTGAAACCAGTCCGAGTCGTCCGGGTGATATATTTATCAAGAAAAAAACCACTTCCCATCTCGAAGCGCGGGATGATCGTGAAGAGTACCGCCGAAAATCCCACGACGAGGACAAATAAGCCGGCGGCAAATCCCACCACCCGCCAGTCCGCCACTTGATACAGGCGGATAAAAAAACTTCGCCAACCCAATTTGGCCCAGGCCGGCACGTCGTGCATCTCCTCCGGCCGCATCACCCGCGGCCCGGTGTCGGTCATGTCGATCAGGGTCACGTTGAACAAGAATCCCAACGCACACGCCGTGAAGAGCAGCAGCAAAAAAGCAAAACCCAGCGAGACGGTCAGCACCCCCGCCACCACAATAAGAAACAGCCCCAAAACGATTAGCTGCAAATCCTCGCGCTTTCGGCGGTAAGACACGGCCCGATAAAGAACCAAGAGTACCGCGAGGCGGATCAAGGCCGGTAACGTATCCTTGCTGAAATAAAAATCAGTCACCACCGCGATGACGATGGCGGGCGCCGCAAGTCGCCAAATTAATTTGGGCAGGCGTGCCGGCAGTTGCGGCCAGATCATTGACGCGAGAATGATGGCACTGGCGACGAGCACCAGTGAAAGCGCCTCCACTTCAAGAAAGAAGACCGTCCAGAGTGAAACCAGCGCGAGGCTGCCGCCCAGCAGCCACTTTAGCCGGCGCATTTCGTCGGGATTAAGCTGAGGCCGTGGGGTTGCCATCGACATAGGCTGTGACACCGCGCGCTCCTTCGGGCGCAAAAGTGATGACGTTGCGGGTCTTTTTTAGGGGAGGCGGAGTGCCCGCACTCCGCGAAATTTCGTGCCTACGGGGTGAAGCCTCGCCGTCGCTCTCATCTCCCGGCTGCAACCGCGCCAGATCATCAAGAAACGCTTCCACATCGCGAACCTTGCGGGTGTCGCGCACCGGGCCTCCGTTGATCGACACGCCTTGCAACCGTCCGCTCGAGAAAAGCTCTTCCGCCATAGTGGCCGCCAAGCTGCACAGCACCTCGAATTGCTCCGGGCGCTTCCAGACCTGCGCCGGCGTATCGAGTCGCAGCGTGAACCCATCCCGGCTCTCCGCCGCAAATTGGCGGACCATCATCTGCCCTAGCCGCGCACTGGCTTTCCAATGAATGAGCCGGTGCGAATCACCCTGGGAATATTTCCGGAGTGCCAGCAAATCTTCGCCGCCCCCGGCCCGCGCGGTGCGGCGACCTTGTTGCCCGCCGGCCTGAACGGCCGCTCCACTCCGCCACTGATATTCAATCGACGCGGGCCAGACCAACACAGTCTGCTTATACCCGTCGCCCATACTTTTGCGCAAAAAACCAAACGGAAAAAGCGAGCCCACTCCCGCCAGTGCCAACACCGCCACTCCCCGTTGTTCCGGGCGATAACCCCACTCCACCGCCATTTCGCCCTTCGGCTCCAAGCGTTCGCGCAAAGCGACCCGGCCATGAATAACCGATTTTTCGAATGCCTTCAGCACCTCGCGCACTTTCAGCGCCGTTTCCTCCCCGGTCGTCATTTCACGGGGCGTGGGATACGTAATAAAATCGAACCACAGGCCATACGTTGGCAGCCATTGCTTGCCATTTTTCACCTGCACCGAAATCAGGGTGTCGTGTCCCGCCCGCCACGGTCCGGCGGGTGGCAAGCGCCAGCTTACCCCCATAAAATTTAACCAAGAGAGCAATCCGCTGAGCAACAGACACGCCAGCAAAAGCGACAGCGTGATGAACAGAATATTGCTCGCGGTATTGTAGGCGGCCGTGCCGATGCCCATGGAAACGCCCATCAAAAAAAAACCCGGCATCGTCATCGAAATATGATGGCGTTTCGGCGGAAACACCAGGAACCAAAGCAACGTTTTCCAATCAATCCCGCATCGTGGCCGATCCGGTGCACCTGGTCCCTGCCAGCAGTTGCTCAAGCTCGCGAGGTCGGAGGGTGAACTCATAGGCCGCTCCGAAAAATGACGCAGGCCGCCAATCCCAAACCCAATAATTCCCCGCACCATGTTTGGTTACTCAACATATTTTTTCAGGTTAAGCATGCAGTGCTTCCACCGTTCACACCGGCACCTGCACTGACGCCACAATCCGGCGCAACGCCGCCAGCACCGTGCGACGTTCCTCGAGGGCATCGGATGTTTGCCGGCCCAGTGACAAACGATGCGTCAAGACCGGACCCACCATCTCCTGTACGTCCTCCGGCACGACGAAATCTCGTCCGCGCAAGAGCGCCCGGGCTTGCGCCGCCACCCGCAGCGCCAGACCACCGCGGACACTGACGCCCGCCTTGAACTCCACTTCGGTACGTGTCGCCGTCACGATTTTCAAAATATAATCGAGCACGCTGTCCTCGACAAAAACCTTCCCGGCGAGCACCTGTAGTTTCAAGATTTCCGTACGGGTGGCGACCGCGTTGAGGGCAATGGCATCGTAACCAATTTTGGGCGAACGCAGAATATCCATTTCATCGGTCGGCTGCGGATACCCCATCTGCACGCGCATTAAAAATCGATCCATCTGACTTTCCGGCAACGGAAACGTGCCCTCGTAATCCACCGGATTTTGCGTCGCCACCACCATGAACGGCGCGCCCACGGTGTGCGCGGCACCATCCACGGTCACCTTCGCGCGATCCATGACTTCGAGCAGCGCCGACTGCGTCTTGGGCGTGGCCCGGTTGATCTCATCGGCGAGCACGATATTGGCGAACACCGGACCCGGTTTGAACACAAACTCCTTCACATTCTCGTCGTAAATGGAAATACCCGTCACGTCACTCGGCAATAAATCACTCGTGAACTGCACGCGGGAAAAGGCACAATCCATCGAACGCGCGAGGGAGTAGGCGAGTGTGGTCTTGCCGACTCCGGGCAGATCCTCGATCAGCAGATGGCCGCCCGCCAGCAGGCACAGGAGGGTCTGGTCGATCACATCGTCCTTGCCTTTGATCGTGACGCGCATGTTGGCCCGGAGCCGGCTGATGGCCTCGCGCGCGACCGCCACTTCTGGAGCAGAAACAAAATCACTCATGCGTCGAACAATACCGCCCTCCCCCATGCGCGCAAATGGATTCCCCTGTCCGCATGGCTAAGTTTTTTTAGTTTCTCCGTAACCCCGCAATCAAAACGCAGTGAGTGGAAAATCCAGACTGCACTAACCATTCACTTTCGGCCAGTTGATGCGCGCTTTGTATTTTTGGCGGTGGACCTCGTGGTCTTTTTCTTGGGCACTCGCCGTTTCTTCGTCGGAGCGCTTTGATCAACGGGCGCGGCATGTTGGACGGCGTCCAAGAGCATTTTGCTTTGGCGGGTCACATCTTCGATGCCCACGAAAAAAGGCGGAGCAGTAAACGGCCGAACGAATGGGAATGGCGATGAGCTGGTTTCCTTGAGCGAGGCTTTCTTGGGCATGTAGAACAGATACCCTGCCCGAGACCGCAGACAAGCGGTTTTCCCTACGGTATCCGCACCGTTGAAACTTGGGTAAATTTAGGTAGGGCGAACCCTCCGGGTGAGCCGTTCATCGAGCACGGCTCATCGGGATTCGTCCCACCCGACAAAACTTTCAGTTCAGATATATTCCAGCCATCTCTGCACGGAATCGATCACCTGGTGCAGCACCGGCGCCCAC